>JBDTNB010000193.1:0-11843 GCA_039933955.1 Chloroflexota bacterium | reverse complement strand
GCTGAAACTGACGAGCTAGCGATAATCTGCAAAGCTCTAGAAGCGCGGGGATATAGGGTGAATGCAGATGCAAGCGATTGGGTTCTTGCACTGTCCGCGACAACCTGGAAGCTTCAAGATGATACGTAGGGTTTGAGGATAATGATATGGACAGGGAACAGGTTATCCAAGAAGCCAGGGATAAGGGATGGACTGTGAGAGATATAAGAGCCAAAGGCGTTGATGTTGATATTCCCTGGCAGCATTGGGAAGTGATTGAACCCGGCAAAGGCCCAATCTTTAGAGCCTTTTCTGAGGATGAAGCATGGAATTATGTTTATGTGTGCTTCATGGAAAATAAGCCAGGAGAGCCATAAATCGCATAACATTTCCGGCTTGAACGCAGTGAGGAAACCGCACCCAACCCGGATCACCCGCGCGTAGGAGTGTTGATACCCATTCCTAGTCACGCTCTAAATCGGGGTTCATTTTTAGGATGTACGTGCGTGTAGTGTAATAGAAAGTCATCACCCATACCATAATCAGCCCGATAAAGATGAGTTCAAGCAGGGAAAACTTCAGGTGCATCAGAAAGTATGCGGCAAAAGTCATCAAAGCCATCAATAACGGCAGAATGGATAAAACGCGAATCAGCGACGAATAAATAGGGAGTACCCAGATGAAGGCAGGAGAAATGACGAGGAAGGATAAGACAGCATAGGTAGAGGCAATCTGGTGCAGCCGTAAAGTAAGTCCCGTAAAGGGAAAGAGGCCAATACCCATCATGGCAATGGCGGAGGCAGTCAGGACAATACGATAGCTTTTAAAATGAGAAGACTGAAATTGCCCGTTAGCCCGCAGGATTTCGAGATCATCGAGTTTATCGTCAATGACAATCAGCAAAAGCAAGCCACCCACGATGAAGGTGAGGTCAAAAACCCAGGCGGATGGCCCGATACCCAAAAAGCTGAGGACGCCCGTCCACCAGGCGTTATCCGGCGCGAGAACAATGGCCCCACTCAACCCAACAACCATTGCAGTGCCGGTCAACCAGAACAAATGCTGGTAATTCAGTTTGGATGTCCAGTTCGCCAAAGCGAAACCCAATACAGCACCGTAAATTGCGGTTATGCCAATCACAGCCTGGGTCGATAGGGAACGATCTGCCATTGAATTGGAAATCAGATAAAGTAATAGAGTCGCAAGCAAAGTCACCACAAACACAACTGCCAGCAGAATGCCCGCGCGGCTGCCCCACCGAAAAATCACCGCCAACTGATTCATTGGTTTGATTGCATAGTATTCGGGGTTAAATCGGCGCAGGGAAAGAGCCGTCACCATAAGGCTAACCAGTATGGTTGCATGGGTCAGAATTGAGGAGATGGAGGTATGACCCGCATTCCGCATTGGAATTGAACTGATTCGCTGGGTACTATACACAGCCAGCGCTGTCGCTAACAAAAACGCGATCAAGGTCATAAGCAGGACAAAACGATGCTGGACAGCCTGTCCGTCTTTTTTGACCATCATTTCCTCTTTGGTACAGCCCCTTACGAGGGCGGTCTTTGTCCTCATCTGAAGATTTTAGGAGGGACTTACATTTGCAGCTCAACACCTAATCGCAGAATATACCACCCCATGCGCAAGCAACACGCCCTGCGCCACTGGGCAATCATCGTGATTGCAATCAGTCTAATCCTTGAGTAAACGCCCCGTTGAAATCTTATAACGGGGCGTTTTGCTTCTTGAGATTATTAAAACTTACCTGTCCAGATAGGGCATGAAGTGCAGGCCATAAGGATTAACGTTAAACGACGTTTACCTTACTTTCTCTGGCCCAATAACGCAACGCACTACAAGCTTTTAGAAACTTTGCGGCATCAGCCGGTTTAGCGATGCTTATACAGGCTTCGTCTAAATTCTGACCAATCCCTGCTTTATCAAACAAAGCTGTTGCGGGCTGGGTGTAGCCAATAAATTTGGCATGGGCAAAGGCATCGGCCACAAAATCGCGGGCAGTGGATTCTTGTGCAAGCAACTCTGCCCCAGCAGGTGAGAGCAGTAGCACAACCGCATCGTACAATACAGATGGCCCACCGTTGATTTTCTGCGAGGCATCAATCCAACTGCCGTCGTTGGCTTGTACCCCACCAATCATAGGTGCAATGACCTCAAAGCTTGAGCCTTCATCTTCTACGGCTTTGACAAACGCATTAAACAATTTGATGTCAGTTTCATCCGTGACCAGAATACCCAATTTGCGTCCTTTGAAACTCTTTGGGCCATTCTTCAGAATGCTGAGGGCGTCCGAGGGTTTCAGATCAGTACGGATCGCTACACGGGCTATGGCAGGCGCGGGCATTTCTTTCAAGCGCAGTCCATCGGCAACTTTTTGTGCGAGATCATCATGAATATTAAGCAAGTGAGAAACGACACGGCTGCGAATGACGGGTTGCTCCACCTTACTTAATTCAAAGACCAGTGCCGATATAATATGGTTTTGTTCGGTGGAGGTCTGACTGATAAAAAACTGGCGCGCTTGGCTATAGTGATCGGCGAAACTTTCTGAACGAATACGCAATTTTTCCTCCGATTCCTGGCTGGCATAAGAATGGAAGCCATTTGGAGACTCGCGTGGATCGTCTTGTACACCATACGAATTCGGCTCAAAGTTGATACGCCCTGTCGGATTAGTTATTGCCATGTGACCGTCCTGCTGGAAGTGATGAACCGGACATTTCGGTGCATTAATCGGGATGTGGGTGAAGTTTGGACTACCCAGCCGTTTGAGTTGTGTATCCAGGTAGGAAAAGTTGCGCCCTTGCAACAGAGGATCATTTGAGAAATCAATTCCTGGCACAATATTGTTCGTACCAAAGGCCACCTGTTCGGTTTCCGCAAAAAAGTTGTCAACGAGCTGATTCAGAACGAGACGCCCTACCCGCCGAATGGGAATTTCCTCTTCCGGGATCAGTTTGGTTGCATCCAGAACATCGAACGCAAATTTTGAGGCAAAATCCTCGTCAAAGAGCTGAACGCCCAGTTCCCATTCGGGAAAATTGCCGCTTTCGATGGCTTTCCACAAATCGCGCCGATGGAAATCAGGGTCAGCACCATTGATTTTTATGGCTTCATTCCATACCACCGATTGCAAACCGAGCGTTGGTTTCCAATGGAATTTCACAAACGTGGATTTACCACTGGCGTTCACAAAACGGAAGGTATGCACACCAAAGCCTTCCATAAAACGGAATGACCGGGGAATGGCGCGATCCGACATCGTCCACATAATCATATGCATACTTTCGGGCATCAATGAGATGAAATCCCAAAAGTTATCATGCGCAGTCTGCGCTTGTGGAAAATCGCGATCTGGTTCCTGTTTTGCCGCGTGGATAAGATCAGGGAACTTGATAGCATCCTGGATAAAGAACACCGGAATATTGTTGCCGACTAAATCCCAGTTGCCTTCTTGGGTATAGAACTTGACTGCAAAGCCCCGTACATCACGCGCCAAATCAGACGAACCTTTGTTACCAGCAACCGTTGAGAACCGAACAAATACTGGAGTTTTTTCTCCCGCACGCTGAAAAATATCCGCTGAAGTAACCTCAGTAAGTGGCTGATAGGTCTCAAAGAAGCCATGTGCGCCATAACCGCGCGCATGAACCACGCGCTCTGGGATACGCTCATGGTCGAAGTGGAAGATTTTTTCCCTAAAGTGAAAGTCTTCCATTATGGTTGGGCCGCGAGTACCTACTCTAAGAGAGTTTTGGTCATCCGAGACTGGGGTTCCCTGCTGTGTGGTCAAAATCGAGCTATTTTCGTTGGCTTCCTGGTGGGTCTCCCCTCCGTTCCCAATCTTAACTTGTTGATCGCCGAACTGAGCCAGAACGCCGTTTCCTGGTGAAGTCGGTTGCTTGCGGCGGGATTTCTTTGCCATGATTGAGATTTCCTAAACTAAAATAGAAAGTGCGTACCAGGTAAGATAAAGCGGGAAACTAAAGCAGCAATTTTGGCCGTTACTGTAAATCGAGACAACGTTTAAGAAAGCGATGGGGACATAACGGTATGTAGGTATTCTTAAACTTGAAAAATATACCTTCGTCTGTCACCTCTATCAGCAAAAACCCGGCACATGACCGGGTTCTTTTGACCTGCTACAACATCCAATTGACAAGCGTCATAAGCGCTCCTTAGAATATCGGCAGATCGTTATATCATAAACTTTAATTACACGGCTTCCAGGTTGACGCTGCCTTCAGCTAATTGGCTGAGGTCTTTGTCAGTCTGCTTTTCTTCATCCAGTGTTTGCTGGAATAGCTTCAGCGCATCGCCCGCGCCAAGCAGTTCGGCATAAGCACTCAATGTTCCATACGCGGAAATTTCATAATGCTCAACCTTTTGGGCGGCGGCGATCAGACCGGCGTCCCGAACTTCAGGTTCAGCATCCTCTTTTATCAATTCACTACCCTCTTCCAGTAAACCTTGCATCCCTTTGCAGGTTTTGCGAGTCGCCTTTTTACCTTGTGTTTCGAAGGCTTTTTCCAGGCGTTGAATATGGGTCTCAGTTTGTTTGAGGTGTTTTTCGAAGGCCGCTTTCAAATCAGGATTATGGGCTGCTTTTGCCAATTTAGGCAGCGCTTTAGTAATCTGATTCTCAGCATCGTAGGTATCTTTGAGTACATCGACAAATAAGTCTTGCAGCTTTTCCATCTTCATTTAAACCATCTCCTTAAATTCCATTAAACCTGTCTTTAAGGTAGTAATGTATTGCTAGAATAACGTTAATTTCTAAGAATAAAATCTGGCTTGCCCTGTATATTATTTTGAAGCGGTTAGGGATACTCTAATCATTGTACGTCCCTAAAGCGTCTCAGAGGCTTTGACGATATACAGCTTTCAATACTGAAAGCCGCACTCAAGATAAAGAGATCAAGGCCACACAATATAACTTGCATAAGAAGTCGTATCATACGCGAACGACATATCGCCTCCCGATGGATTTTGAACTACGATGACCAATTCCAACCAATAGCTTGCAGGAATATCTGCCGGACTAGGCATAGTAAAGGTTAATGTATTTTGTACCCAAGTTCCAGAACCACCCTGCCAATCCGAATTTTGCAGGCTGCCGGAAATTGACCAGTACGTAGAAGAACCATTGGTTGCCACCAGATAGGCGGCGACATCGCCGCGTTTACCTGGATTGAAATCCTTACTTGCACTCCAGAATACTAACTGTGGCGCGCCGGAGATACTTGTTGACAGGCTAAAGGTCGCTGATACCCACTTTTGATACTTACTCGGATCAGTTTCGCCAAAACCTGTGCCGTCCTTTTTCATCTCTAAACCAGGGAAAGAGTCCCGATCACTATCGTAGTTAAATAGTGTTCCTGCTGTAGGTGCTGTGCTATCAAGAGGCAAATTCAACTGCGATGCGGTATCTCCTGATGGCGGGCTGGGATTGTTGTGCAAATAAAATTGACCCGCAAGTGCAGGAGATGTCGGCGTGGCGGTTGGTGTACTCGTGGCAGTTGCCGTAGCTGTCGGCGTAGCGGTAGGTGTGTTGGTCGCCGTTGATGTGGCGGTATTGGTTGGCGTAAACGTTGCTGTCAATGTTGCCGTTGCGGTGTTGGTTGGCGTGAGTGTAACCGTCGGCGTATTCGTAATCGTTGCTGTCAGCGTGATCGTTGGGGTAAAGGTACTTGTCAACGTGTTGGTTGCCGTTGGCGTTTGAGTCTTAGTCGGTGTTGCCGTAGCAGTGGCGGTACTCGTTCGCGTGAAAGTCGGGGAAGGCGTAGTCGTTGCTGTTGGGGTACGGGTAGCAGTGGCTGTCTGTGTGGCCGTTGGCGTCTGGCTGCTGGTTGGTGTGCTTGTCGGGCTTTGAGTGGGAAGCTGCCCAACAGTTGGTAATGCTCCGGCAGTAGGGGTTGCCGAGGCGGTGGGCGTCCATGTGGCCGAGGGTGTAACCGTAGCAGTAGGTGTATTGGTTGCGGTGGGCGTCTGACTGGACGTTGGGGTAAGGGTTATGGTTTCCGTAGCCGTAAAAGTGATTGAAGGGGTGACGCTGGGCAGCAGCGTCGGCGTGAGCGTTACAGTTGGGGTAGCAATTTTAGGATCATTTGTCGGAGGCAGCGTGATTGATGGAACGGGCGTTTGCAGCTCCACAACCAGCGTAGCGACCCTTGCAGTAACATTGGCTGGTGTTAGCTCAGTATCGTGGATGGTGTCCTGGATGGCGTTGAATTGGATTTCAGCGAGGGGGTCAGAATCCGGGTCTGCTTGATAATCGGCGTCGAGTGTCGAGTGTAAGGTTATGGGAACGAAACGCATTTCATTCTGGTTCACCCCGGTGAGAAGCGCGGTTGAACACAGGCAAAACATGCCGCCCATTGACAGCAGAAATAAAAGTAAGCCCCAGCGGCGATCACGCTCCTGGTTATTTTGCTTGTGGCGTGGAAGATAGAACAAGCATGTCCCTCGTTAATAATTTACTCAAGCAGCGGCTTTACAAAAGCCATAAACTCGCTGATATGAAATGGTTTCTTGAAAAAACCACTGCACTTAAATTCGGCGAGTTTGGTTTTATCCACCATCCCGCCAGCCGCACTCACAACCACAATGTGGACTTGTTCGAGTTCGTTTTTGATGCGACGTGTCGTCCATCCGTCGCCACCCGGTAAATACACATCCATTACGATGAGCACAGGTTTCAGTTCTCGCGCCAGCCGCATTCCATCCTCGATGTTGAGGGCGCTGGCAAGCTGAAAATCAAGTGGACGGAAAACTCGCTCCATCAGTAAATAAAACATTGGATCATCATCGACCACGAGGATAGTGCGCTTCATCGTTCCATTCAAATTGTTCTGCCCCACCCGCTACAAAGGGAAACCGACCTGTATCAACGTTCCATTTTGTGGATCACTTTTTATTTTCATACGCCCTCCGTGTATATCAACCAGCCGCTTGGCAACCGTAAAGCCCATGCCTAACCCCTGCTGCTCATAGAGTGCGCGTTCAAACTGCATATAGATACCCAGACTTTTGAGCTGCTCTCCACTCATGCCACGACCATGATCCCGGATATGCAGGACAAAATTTTCCCCTTCCTCAGTAGATCGAAGCAGAACTTTACTGCCCGCCTCAGAAAACTTAAACGCATTATCGACCAGTTCTTCAATAATTTTCTTGAAATCTGATTCTGAAATGCGGAAAACTGGGCCATAATAAAGCTCCAGAATCAAATCGGCCTGCCGCTCATATTCCTCAGCCTTTTGCTTGGCGATGGTCATAGCAATGGTCGTTGGATCGGCAATGCTGTGGTTACGCAGCGCATCGACCTGGCGCGCATCTGCTGCCATGATTTCAATCTGGGCATACGCTAAATAATTCTCAATGAGCCTATGCAAGCGTTTTCCGGCGACCAGAATATTATCTGCCATTTGGCGAATATGATCGGGATCAGCCGTATCAGCATCCAGCTTCACCATCTCGGCAAAGCCGAGGATGCTCACCAGTGGGGTATTGAGTTCATGGGGAAGGGCATAGATGATATTCTTGCGTAACTCGTTTAAAGACTCTTCATATTTTTTAACGAGATCGGTTTGTCGTTTGAGTCGAGTCCCAACCGCCTTCAACAATTCTTTGGGCATGAAGGGTTTACTAACGTAATCATCCGCACCCAGTTCCATGCCTTTGCGTAGATCGGCTCGTTCTGCTTTGGCCGTTAGAAAAATGAAAGGAATCGTCGCGGTTTTTGGATCATCTCGTAGCTGTCGTAATACCTCAAAGCCATCCATCAGCGGCATCATTACATCGCAAATAATGAGGTCGGGCATATGTTTTCTGGCTAATTCAATACCAAGAGAGCCATTGGCCGCACTATGTACGTCAAACTTCTCTGCTTGCAGGGTATCAACAATGTTATCGAGAATCGCCGCTTCGTCTTCAATGACGAGAATGGTTGCCATCTAAAAATCCACTTCTTACACTATAGGTATGCTCATGATAAAAGTCGTCCCGACACCTTCTTGACTGGTAAAATTGATCGTCCCGTTATGCAATTCAACGGCCATTTTCGTCACGTAAAGACCTAGCCCCGTGCCTGATATATTGCTGACATTGGCCGCCCGATGAAAGGTTTCAAAGAGGCGCGGCTGGTCTTTCTCTGGTACACCCAGCCCCTCATCAATGATCTCAAAAATAATATGGGTAGAGCGACAAATCAGCTTGAGATAGACTCTGCCGCCATCCGGTGAATATTTGATCGCATTGGACAATAAATTGGTGATTGCCAGCCGCATTAATTTCATATCAATAACCGCAGACCGGTTCAGACCTTCACATGAAAAGCGTAATTCATGAGCGGCAGAAGCCTGAGTTTGCATCTCATCAACCAGGTCGCCGCAGAAAGCTTCCAAATCAGTCAGTGCCGGATTAAATTCCAATCGCCCCGACTCGGTCTTGCCAATGAACAATACATCATCAATGAGGGATTTCATGTTAGAGACCGCACCTTGAATGCGGTCAAAATGCTTTGCCCGCTTTTCTTCAGCCGTATCCTGACCATAATTTCGGATGAATTCACTGGACGATAAGATGGTTGTTAAGGGGGTACGAAACTCATGTGAAACCATCGAAACAAATCGTGATTTCAGTTCACGTAACTCTTTCTCACGCTCTAAATCGTTGAGCAGTTCGATTTCTCTCAGCCTGCGTTCGGTTGCTTCTCGTAGACCGGCAACCATGTGGTTGAAGGCAGACGCCAGTACCGCGATCTCATCATTGCCCGTCGCTGTTACCCGTACATCCAAATCACCTTGTGCAACATGCGTGGACGCTTGCACAACACGCAGCAGCGGTTGAGTAATACGGCGTGCAAGGTAGACACCGACTCCAATCACTGATAACAGGCCGACAGCGAGTATGCCAAAGATTTGAAGCCGTGTGATACTACTGGCCTGTACCAGAAAACTTTGCGGTAGTGCCGCCCCAATGACACCCATATCGCTGCCGCTCCGTATTTCCCACGGCCCCAATATCTCGCTGTAGCGAACGCTACCGACAGTGATCGCGCGCAGCATTCCAAGCTTATCCTGCTGGGCAAGGGCATTGCTGACCTGCTGCGGGGTTAGAACATTGACAGACTCTCCTCCCAATAAAGACGACGCAAGCGGTTGACCACCGCTATCATAGACGGTAGTTTGAGCGAGGGTATCCTGGCGAAATTCTTTCACCATCGTATCGAGTGACTTTCCAATCAGGATTGCGCCGATTAATTGGTCATTCGCATCAAAGACCGGGCCGGAAACGTAGAAGTAATTCCCCCAGGGCGCAGCGACTTCTCCAGCGTACTTGTCACCCAATTGATCGACCTGATGAACCAACACCTGTTGAACAAACGGCCATTGAGCAAAAGCGGTATCGCCGGTTGTAAAATCATACGCTTCCACCGATTGCCCCGGTTTATGCCGCAGAGATAGAATGCTTTGACCCGCCATATTGATGAATTCAATCGCCTCTTCGTGGGCGTTTACCGCAATCGGCAATGCCAACGTGCGCAACTGTTCAGAGTCTTCAAGTACCAGGGCTGCTGCTACACCATTTGTGTTCGCCAGCAGGCGCAAGGTTTTCAGTCGTTCTTGTTCTTCCTGCACCATCCGATCTGAGGCGAGTTTTCCGACTTCGATCAATTGATTGGTAAAACGATCATCCAGCGATTCAAAGACAATCTGGCTGACCACATAAGCGCCCGCAATGGCAAGCGTTAGCGCCAGCAAGATAAAGGGAATAGTTATCTTGATCCCAATAGGCACACGCACACGGGGGAGATTGGCTGGAACGATTACTAACTGTGGGATTATGTGAAGACTTGTCTCAGAGACCATACTTCCCTGCTGCAACTCCCCGTTAGGAGAGGTTGGAAGCATAGTCCCCCTACCGTTCGAGCGCTCGTTCACAATGCCTGAAGCTATTATAGATTTCTCTGCTTTTTCGAGGGCGTATGAACACAGCGCATCTATGACCCATGCATTGCCGCGCGGATGCAATTGTTTGGGGCCAAGCCGATCAAAAAGCATCACTCCCGCGAGGACAAATTCTGCCGCTTGCAACCTTAAAGCCCGTAGTTTTTTGGGTTGAACCTTATCAATGCCAGCAAGCGGAAGTTTATCTTTAAGCAAAATTTCAGTTGCGCGAATCGCTGCTTCATTGGGCTGATTTTCACCCTGCCAGAGTTGCGCAATTGGAAACAACTGAAGTGCATCATATTTTCTGATGATTTGAATCGCTTTAGGAATATCACCCTGCACCAGATAACGGTCAAGAGCCGCTTGTGCGCTTTTCTTCTCTTTAACAAGCTGATCCTGGTAAAGCCTGACTGCTTCCAGCCCTTTCTCTGTGACGATATACCAGGGAATATCCGTTTTGTCTGAAGACAATGTATGGGCAGTAGTCCCTGGCGAGATAGGACGAAAAATGCGAAGATATGCCTGTAGAATAAGACTTTGAATCGCCTCATCATAGGTCATGCCGATTAACCTGGTATAAGGCTGATCCTCACTTTCGCAGGATTGTTGGGGGCGTGTGAACCTACTCAGAATATGCAACATGACTTGTTGTCGCTTGCTTCTAAGTAGCTTTGTTGTTTGCTTGTCCATTTCTCGACCAACAGACTATTTCGGGCGTGACAGTTAACATTCTTAAGCTGTCACAAAATGCTATATGTATGAAAATGCACTAAAATTGAATTACATACCATCATCATATTTCATTTCTTACAAAGAAGCATAAATTATTTCCATATTTTTGTACAATTAGGCCAGTCGGCCTATTTATGCATGGGCCAACTGGCTTACTTACTCACCTTACGCAGAGGTGAGGTAAACTAACGGGATGAAAAATATAGAATTGCTGGACATCTATAGCGATTATCTCATCAGTGCCTTCGGACAGACTACCGGAACGGGCTTGGCCGAATTGCTGGGAGGCATCGTGAGTCATGACCGGATTCAACGGTTGTTGTCGAAAGAGCAGTTGAGCGCGGCTAATCTGTGGCAGATTGTGAAACCGTATGCGCGACAAATTGAGCAAGAAGATGGTGTGCTCATCATTGATGACAGTATTGCTGAAAAGCCGTACACCGACGAGAACGAGATCATCTGCTGGCACTACGACCACAGCCAAGACCGGAGCGTGAAAGGCATCAATTTCGTGACCTGTTTGTATCATGCAGGCGGCTATTCGCTGCCGGTTGGGTTTAGCATTGTGGCAAAAACGGAATACTACGTGGATAAAAAGGACGGCAAACAAAAACGGCGTTCGCCGATCAGCAAAAACCAGTATTACCGGGAATTGCTGACTACCGCCAAGCGCAACCAGATTTCCTTCCAGTATGTGTTGAGTGATGTGTGGTATAGCGCCGCCGAGAACATGATGTTTATCAAGCATGACTTGGACAAAGACTTTATCATGCCGCTGAAGGCTAATCGCAAACTTGCCCTCAATGAGCAGGCTAAACGCGACGGTCACTGGGGACGACTGGACGCTGTGACCCTCCAAGCCAATACCCCGCTGGAAATCTATCTGGAAAGTGTCGATTTCCCGCTCTTGCTGGTCAAGCAAGTCTTCGCAAACGAAGATGGCAGCACCGGTATTCAGTATTTGGTGTCTAGCGATACAACCCTGACCGCTGACCAGATGACCGCTATCTATCGCAAACGATGGAACGTGGAACCCTATCATAAATCCCTCAAACAGAATGCGTCCTTGGAAAAATCGCCGACTCAAACCGTCACCACTCAGACTAACCATCTGTTTGCATCGCTTTGTGCTTATATCAAGCTCGAATGGTTGCGTAAAGC
>JBDTNB010000192.1:0-11907 GCA_039933955.1 Chloroflexota bacterium | reverse complement strand
AGGCGACGGTCAACAGGCTGGCGAAGGCCGAGAGCGCCCGCAGGCCAAATTCCGAGTCGCCGGAAAACTGCCGCCAGATCGCCAGCAGCCAATAATATCCAGGCGGATGGATGTCGCGGGCGGCATTGGACGCGATGTCGGCAAACGAGCGCGTGGCCTGGACGTAGCTGCTGCCCTCGTCATTCCAAAAGGACTGCACGCCGAGGTTGTGGAAGCGCAGAAAAAAGGCGATTAATAAAACCGCCAGGACGCCAAGCACGCATAGAGTTGAAAAAAACGAACGATTTGCCCCCCCTCTCTGTACACGGGGAGGGCTGCCGAAGGCGTGGGGGGAGGGGTTCATTGCCGCCACCGTTCCCGCAGCGCCGAGATGACCACGAACAGCGTCATACCGAGGGCGATTCCGATGGCTGCGATGTAGGGGAAGATATTCTCAAAGGTGCGATCCAGGACTGTGATGGAGTCAAAGCTAAAACCAAGTTCATAGGGAGATACAAGAACTATCGTATGCGTTTCTGGCAATGTTGAATGGAAAATTGGTAGGGTATACCATCCGTTTGACCACCCATCTATCGATGGCATGTTTTCCATTAACTCAGGAATATAAAGCTTTCCATCGATATAAACGGAAATGCCTAGTCCACTGATCCAACGCAGACGTACATCTGTACCATGTATATTGAAGCGTGCAAACCGAACTGGACTCATGGCCTGATGAAACTGTACGCCTTCAAATACAGACATAATCCCTGGATCGGCACTGTATAATGGGAAAGTCATAATTTTGGCTTCTGGATTCAAGGTAATCCGCCAATCCTCGGCTTGATGGACGCCGGGATAGAGGACAGGCGTTTGGGTGGTGATGAACTGCTTCATGCTGTCGTAGACCGGGAGGGGGGTGAAGTCCGGCTCGACCATGCGAAAGTAGTAAAACGCCTGATTTTTTTCGTAGTCGGCGGCGCGTTTGAAAAACCAGTAAGAAATGTTGCCGATCCAGGGCCATTCCTGCTGCGCCCGTTGGTAGCCGAGGGGCATATAACGCGCGGCCTCTTCCGGCGTGCCGATGCCGAACGCGCCGTACTGCGAGGTGACGATGCTGGGGTCTTCCGGTTGAGCGTTCCAGGCCGCCTCGCTGATCCAGATGGGCTTATGCGAGTCACCGTTGGCGACCATGATGTCGCGGATATACAAATTGCGGGCGAAAGTCAGGGTTTGCGGGCGCATCCGCTGGTCGGTGGGGCCGCTGAAGAAGCCGTAGCCCTGCGCCGACATCACATCGAAACACTTACTTGCGCCAGCGTCGTACATGCGCTGCAAAAAAATGAAGTCGTTGAGGTTGCGATCCGTCAGCGAGACCGTCGGCGAGAGCGGCCCGCTGATGACCACAATATTCGGGTCAACCTTTTTGAGCGCCTTGTAGGTCTGGCAGAGCAAATCGGTGTACTGCTCCGGGTTGACAGGCTGGTTATCACCCCACTCGCCGTTGGCGTTGGGTTCGTTCCACACCTGATAGTAGCGGATGCGGCCTTTATAGCGCTCGGCCACCGCGACGGCATAATTCACAAAATCCTGGTAATCATCGGGCGGGCCGAATCCCCCGGCTTTGGCGTTCGACCATTTGGGCGGGTTATCGAGCCGCGCCTGAATTTGAATGTGATATTTTTCGGCGAGGTCAACGATGTTGTCATACTTCGCCCAGGCGTCGATTTCGTCAGGTTTACCATCGCCGTTGAGGTCGTTGCGACGATCCACAAAATCGCCGCGCCCGTCAATCTCAATGTCTTCCCAGGGAAACTGCTGCCGGATCATGCCGAATCCAGCGTCGGCGATCATCTGTAATTGACGTTCGCGCTTTTCCGGCTCGACTTCCTGCTGCAAAAAGGTATTGACCCCGTAAGGCGTCACGTCGGTGTGGTCGATGGGCGTGATCGGGTCGAGTTGGGGCGGCGGACGCAAAAAATTGCCCAGGTATTCGACGAAGCCGCGCATCTGCGCCAACGGGGTTTCCTCGCCCGTGAGATTCCACAGCCCATTCCAGACCGCGCCGTGATTTTTCAGGTCGAGTCCTAATAAAACGGCGAGGACGATGAGTATCCCGGCGGCGATGAGCAGTCCGCGTGATGTTTTTTTCAGGGTCAATCGAGTCATACAGTCTCCACTTGTACTGCTATCCCCTCCCCTAACCCCTCCCCGCTTCGCAGAGAGGGGAATCAAGTGAGGCGTTCGCCATTTTATCGACGAACCAGCACCAAATATGGAGACGATTATAACCGCTGTCGCTCACCTGCCTACCCCGCGTAGGCCAAGCGTCAGGCAGGCTTCATCTGCCGCATGACGGTTGGGCGCTTATCCAGTGATCGGGATATTCTGCCAGACCGCCCCAGCGGTCAGCGGCGCGTAACGCGAACTCACCCAGCCGGTGATGCGGCCAAAATTGACCTGCCACCAAGTCGCGCTGCTGTCGCGCCCGACCACCGACACCTGATTATTGCGGGCGATTTGCGCCAGGATCGCGCCCGCTGTCGTCGGATCGCTGCGGACATTCACCGTCGCCAGGGTGAAGGCGTCATACTGGGTCGGCAGGGGTTGATCGAGGCTTGGCCCGGTTGAAGCGGTCACGACGGGCACGGTCTGGGCATTGGCGATGTCTAAAAAGCGCCAGTAAGCCCAACCGACTGTGCCATTCACGTCGATTTGCCACCAGGAACTGTCGGCATTGCGCCCCAGCACCGGATAGGTGTCGCTGCGGTTGATTTTGGTCACAATCGCGGCTTCAGCGTCCGGCGCGGCGCGGACATTCAGGCGCAGGGCGGTCACGACTGTACCGGCTGCAGATGTTGGCGGATTGACCACCGGCGGCGTGTAAATCGGCGGGGTGCTGACGCCCGCGAGTCCGAAATTCAGGTACGCGCTGCCGCCCGCCTCGTAGTAATCCACCTGAAAATTATGCTGCCCGCCATACAGGGTGAGATCGGCGGTATAAATCGCGCCAGTCGCGGTGTGCCATTCGTTGATATACAGCACGCCATCGACATATACGCGCACGCCGTCGTCAGGCTGCGCGGAAACCTGATAGGTTCCGGCGTTCAGGGTTTGCACGCTCGTCCAGCGCACCGAGAAATTGTCGGCGGGAAGACCCGCGCTCGGTGATCCGACACCCCAATTATGGGTCGGGGATGCTTCGGACAGCACCAGCGAGGGGCTGCCAGAAAGCGCCGTGTTGGCGAAATACTGCGCCGTCCACGCGCCGCCCACTGGAACGGGCTGCTGCGGCACAGGAACCGGGAAGTTCGGCCCAATGGGGTTGGTCGCAAGGTTCGCCCAGGTCACATATACATAAGCGTCACCGGTCACTTCGCGATAATCAACCTGCACATGATGCGTGCCTGCCGCCAACGTCACATCGCCGGATACCGTCTGCCCCACTGCCGGATTGTTAAAGGTATCAATCTGCGGGTGCAGGGCAAAATCGACAGTCACGCGCACGTCATCGTCGGCCAGCGCATAAAAGCGATAGGTTCCAGCCGCGAAATAGGGGTCTGCACCCCAGCGCACGCTGAAATTATCGGCAGGTAACTCCGACATGGGCGCTGCCGAACCCCAATTAAAGGCCACCGCCGAGTCCTGCCGGGAGACGGCTGCATCGCCAATCAGATAGGCGTTGTTGAAATAATCAGCCGTCCATACAGTGTTGGCCTGCGCGGCAGCCGGTTGGATGAGCAGTGCGCAGCCCAGCGCCAGGACTGCGCCAACCAGCCATCCCAAGCGAATCGATTTGAAATAATGGGTCTTCATAATACCTCCTCGACTAACCACAGACTGCACTGCCGCATCCGCGCATTAGCGAGGCTTCGAGTCAAAGCTGCAAGCGGAAAACGTGCGAACCGGGGGAACAACGGGGTCAGCCTTCGTCAACTGATACTTTTAATCTAAAGGTCATGTGTTGGATGGACGTTAGCATAAGGCCAGGAGCATATGGTCTAACGGGGTTCTAATAAAAAACTGCACACAAACGCCCGACAGCAAAATCACTATAATGGGAAGTTCAACAGCGCTCACACAAGGGGAAATGGTTCATGAATCGTTCTGTGCGTTCCTGGATGTTCATCATCAGCGCCGTGCAGCTTATTTTCGCCGTCCTCTACCTGATCCAACCGCCGTTCGCCATCCAAATGTGGCCGTTCCCGGCGGCGAGCTTCATGACCTACATTTTAGTGGCGTCATTTTTTGCTGCCGCAGGCGTCTCGACGGGTTGGTGTGCCTGGAAAAATGAAGCGGGCGCGCTGGGTGGAATCGGCTGCGATTACATCACGATTTTCGGGCCGCTGGCAATTTTTGCGATTCAGACCGGGACGATTCCATTTGCGATTGCCTGCGTCATCGGCGCGATTTTTGGGCTGTGGCTGCTGCTGTGGAGCCAGCGAATCCCGATCCGCGATGCGCGCCGGATGCCGCGCGTGGTTTATGGCTCTTTCATGGTGTTTATCGTCGCGTTGATCCTGGCGGGCGGGGCATTGATTTTCAAAACGCCCAATATCCTGCCCTGGGCACTGACGCCGGAATTATCGGTGGTGTGCGGCTGGATGTTCCTGGGGGCGGCGACCTATTTCGCGTATGGGCTGGCGCGTCCGAGTTGGGGGAATGCTGTCGGGCAGTTGGCGGGGTTTTTGGCGTATGACGTGATTTTGATTATCCCATTTTTGCAACGGCTGCCGACTATCGCGCCGGAATTCAAAATTAGCCTGATTATTTACCTCGTGGTCGTGACCTACAGCGGCCTGCTGGCGATTTATTATTTGTTCGTCAACCGGGCGACGCGGCTGTTAGGCGTAAAATCAGCATAACTATTGCACATAGGGGGTTATCGACGCCATGTATAAACCACCTTCTAACGAATCAAACAACAATAAAAATGTCCGACATCATTCTGAGCGGCAGCGGGGGCGATACCTGACCCGCTGGCTGTTCACGTCGGCATTCGGTTGTCTGTATGTGCTTTTAAGGCTGTGCGGGTCAACGGGAAATCGAAGTGACCCAATCGCCGCCAGAGAAGTAATCATTTTTGGTGTGTTCGTACTTGGCCTACTGATTTGCCAAAAAGGAATCTGGGACTGGAAGCGCTGGGGGGTGTATGGGATTGCGGCGCTGGATATTGGCCTGCCCATTGCACTGGCTATCTTCGCCCAGTTCAATATTTTTTACTGCTTACTCCCGCTTGCGCATTTTGGCATCCTGTGGCTGGTCGTTGTGGATGAGTGGTTCGAATTTGAATAAAATCGCAACCGTATCATCTGTAGGAGATGACATTAATCTCTTTTACCTTATTAACTGCCCCCTTTATCCGCATTTGTGTTACACTACGCGCAATCAGGTTGGGTTTTTGCCAACAAATTTCTATCACAATCTGGTGTACAGTTCGTTTTAACAAACACCTGGAGGGAATAGAAGATGGCTCCACATAACGGGACAGAAGCAAAAGTCGAAGAGGCCGCGCAGGACGTCAGCAAAGAACTGCGCGAATTGGGACGTGAACTCCGTAACCGGGCGGACGGTGTGCGTAAAGAAGCTGCCAAGCAGTTGAACACGGCGGCGGAAACCATCCGCAAAGAAGTACGGCAGGCCGATGCGGGCGAAGAAGCCACCCAAAGCGCCGATGAATTGGCGAAGGGGCTGGAAAAAGCCGCGTCCTATCTGAACAGCAAATCGGTTGAGCAGATGGGCGGCGATGCGACCCGTGTGGTGCAGCGTTATCCGATGCGGGCGGTTTTTGTGACGTTTATCGTCGGGCTGCTCATCGGCATTGTGATGCGCGGCGATAATAAGTAGTCGTTAGCTGATAGCTTTTAGCTAAAAGATTTAAAGCAAAAAACAGTGGGTTTTGAAGCCCGCTGTTTTTATTTCTGCTGAGGGCAAAATGGGAGTGGACAAGATATTGATGATTGACGAAATGATGTGGTCAATTGTTCACGGACAAGGCGTGCCTTGTCCAAATCCGGTGTTCTATATTTCCCAAATGGATTGCCACGTTAAAAAATCAATCTGTATTATCTCGTCCGTGATCGTAGGGAAATAGATTCAATTATCGGCGGAGGGGAAACATTTTCCGGTTTCCTCGACGACATCGGAACGTACCCAGAGTTTATTCTCCAACTGCCACCAGACGAAATCATCGGCATCGATGGTATGGTCGATAACCGTTGCGAGGCGCTGCGGCGGCAAAATGTCGGAGCGATTGGAGTCGGCGCGAGGTTCAGGACGCAGGTTGGCGGACGATAAGGCATAAACCACGCAGCGATCCTGGGGCGGAATAATCCACACCTGCACGCTGGCTCGCGATATGACCAGCAGGCGTACACCATCGGCGTTCCAGCGTCCGTAACCCAGGCCGAAATTGGATGGAAATTCCGCCAGCGATTCGCCGGACGGCACGGCTACCAACTCTGGATGTACACGACCAACCAGCAGCCGATCCCCGGTGGTATCCCACATGGCGTCCGTGCCGGGAATGGTGAGCACTTCTTCACCGGTTTGCGCATCCCAGACCCGCATTTCCTGTTCGCGAATATCTTCCACCAGGACATAGCGCGAATTGGGACTCCAGTAGGTGTGGGTGAGATAACTATCCATGTTGACGGTATGCAGCAGCGCACCATTGGTGGCATCCCAGATATTTACTCGATCCTGCGACCAGGACACGATCATGGTCTCGTCGGGACTCCAGGCCGCGCCGTAGATAGAGGTATCGCCGCCATGTTCAAACGCGATGGTCTGACTCGCACTCTCGAAATCATCAGCGACCTGCCACATCCGCACCATCGGCACGGTTTCACCGGCTG
Organism: Chloroflexota bacterium; assembly: GCA_039933955.1. Lineage (GTDB taxonomy): Bacteria > Chloroflexota > Anaerolineae > Aggregatilineales > Phototrophicaceae > CFX2. Next base: position 5,071 of record JBDTNB010000192.1, on the reverse strand, counting down.
CGTTCCAGGTTAAAAAATGGGTCTGAGCGTGATCCCAGGCGGCATTGCCAGGGTAAGAATTGAAATTCTCGCCGACGACAAGGAACCCGTGATTATTCTCCGGCGATGCGCCATCCCACAGGTTAATTGTGCCGCCCAGTACGTCGATAACCTGATCGCCATGCCACATTGCACCTCGATAACCCACGTTGCTATCAATGGAAAGCGTGCCGAGCAAGCGCCCGGTTGCTGTATCCCAGGTGTGGACAATCTCATTTGACCAGGTAATAAAGCGATCCCCGGCAGCATTAAACAAAACCCCGTCCAATCTCTGACCATGCTTCCGGTTGTAAATTTCTTCCAGCGTTGTGGCATCCCACAGTCGTATCGTATCACGTTCGCCGGTCAGGATCAGGCTGCCGTCGGCGTTCTGGTCAATGTTCGTCCCGTCCGCCGGGGTGTAGATAGTCAGCAGCCGTTTGACCTGATTTTCGTCGGACGTTGGAGACAGTGTTACCTGAATATTGAAAATAGCAGCAAACACGATGAAGGCGATTAATTTGGACATTCATTTACTCGCAATATGCTTGTATCCCCACCCCTAGCCCCTCCCCGCCGCGCAAGGAGGGGAATCAAGCGGGAGATTTGTGTGTTGATTATAAGCCTTATTCCAAGCCGTTACGGGTGATGTGCCTAAAGCATCCGGCCAGGAATCGGGTATAATGCGCAACCGGGTTGGCCTGACAGTGCCAAACCCGGTTTTTGTAGGCTATGCGGGGACTCCCTTTTGAATACTGAACTGCGCGCGCTCCGCGCGGAATTACTCGCCATGCAGGAAGCCGATCTGGTCACGCGCCGCCGCCTGATTGACGCGGGCGAACTCTACGGCCCGACGATCCCGCCAGGATTCTATCATCCCGATATGGCGGCGGTTCACCATCAAAATAACGCGCGCCTGTGGGAAATTGTACGGGAATACGGCTGGCCGGGACGGGCGCTGGTCGGCGAAGAGGGCTGCGAGGCCGCCTGGAAAATCGCCCAACACGCGGTGCTCGACCCGGCGCTGCAAGCCTTTTGTGTTTCGCTTTTAGAGAAAGCAGTTGCCGAGGGCGATGCGCCAGGACAGCATTGGGCGATGCTGACGGATCGCGTTTTGATGGAAAAGGGCGAACCGCAGATTTATGGCTCGATTTTTGTGGGCGGCGCGGACGGAGGTCTGGTTCCCTGGACAATCGCCGACCCCGATCAGGTCGAAGCACGGCGTCAAGCGGTTGGGCTGCCACCGCTAGCCGAACATAATCGCAATTTGCAGGCGCGGGTCAACCTTGAAACCCAGGTTCAACAAGCCGCTCAATCCGATAAGAAACAGTCAGGATAACTCACTGAATATGGTCAAATTTATGGTTCTGTTCCACTCGCCAAGTGACATCAACACCTTTGAGCGCCGTTATAACGAGTTTCTGTCGCTCATCGAGCGGATGCCGGACATCCAACGGCGGCAGGTCATTAACGTGCTGGGCAGCCCTATCGGCGAGCCGCGTTATTACCGGATTCTGGAAATTTACTTCAACGATGTGGCGCAAATGGAAGAGTCGCTGCGCTCCAAAGCCGGTCAGGAAGCGGGCTGGGAGCTATCGCGGGTCTTCCCGGCGGATACGGTTGAGGCCATGTTCGCCGAGGTTTACGAAGAAGCCGGTGGCAGCACACCCGTATAAGCTGCCAGTTACCAGTCGCCAGTTTCCAGTTAAAAACAAAAACGCAAACTCTTATTCGTGATGAGCGAATTTTTCAAAAAGCAGGGGATAGTATATGAAAGCCTTAAAAGACCGCATCCTGGCCGAGGGACAAAACCTGGGCAGCGGCATCCTCAAAATTGACAGCATCCTCAACCATCAGATTTATCCCGATTTGATGATGGAGATGGGGAAAGAGATGGCCGCGCGCTTTTCTGGGATGAAAATTGACCGCATCCTAACGGCGGAAATTTCCGGCATTGCCCCGGCGCTGACTACCGGCGTGGTATTGGGCGTACCCATCGTGTACGCGCGCAAAACCAAGCCAATCACCATGTCCGGGCCGGTGTTTTTGGAAACCGCGCCCAGCCATACCAAAGGCGGCGAGGTCAATTTGCTGGTTTCGTCAGAATTTTTGCACGCGGGCGAAAATGTGCTCATCATTGACGACTTTTTAGCCTCCGGCAAAACGCTGCTGGCGCTGGCACGTATGGTCAAAAGCGCGAAGGCCAATATCGTCGGCGTGGGCGTGGTTGTCGAGAAAACCTTCGAGGGCGGGCGCAACCTGATGATGCAGGCCGGATACACCGATATTCCGATTGAGGCGCTGGCAGTCATCACCAGCATGGAAGACGGCAAAATCATCATCGGGGATTAGGAAAAATTGAACCACCGAGACACCGAGAACACAGAGAGTTTTGAGAAAAAGTAATGAGACTCCTTGCTGGTTGAGTGTGATCGGATTAGTAGAGGTTTGTCGGCGACAACCCCCTACAATTAGCTGAGGGGGTGCGATTGGCTGAAAGCAAAAAATCGGCTGCGATTCCAGAGTCCGTCTGCTGGGTGATGGACGACTATATGACGTTCATGCAGGATGACCTGCCGGGATTTTTGAGCGGGCTTTATATTCAGGGGTCGATTGCCCTGGGCGCGTTCAGCCCCGGCCAGAGCGACATCGACTTCATTGCCGTCATCAGCCGCCGTGCCACACCAGACGACATCGCTCACCTGAAAATTGTCCATGAAAAAGTTATGACGCTGTATCCAACCCTGCCGCTGGAAGGCAGTTATGTGCAGCCATCCGATTTAGGGAAATTGAAACCTGAATTCCAACTCTCCCCCTATATTCATGATGACGAATTAACAGCCGAGGGCGACTTCGACATCAACCGTGTGACGTGGTGGATACTGAAAAATCGCGGTATCACGCTGCTGGGGACAGACGCCCGCGATCTGGATTTCACGGTTGACTGGGATGCGCTCGCTGCCGACACATTGAAAAACCTCAACGATTATTGGGCGCGTTATGCCGACAATCCCACCCGTATCCTATGGTTGTTGAGCGATTTTGGTATCCAATGGACGGTGCTGGGTGTGCTGCGACAATATTATACTTTCAAAGAACGCAGTATCATCTCCAAAATTGGGGCGGGCGATTATGCGTTGCAGCATCTCCCTAGCGAGTGGCATCGTCTAATTCAGGAAGCGGTCAACATTCGGCGTCAGGGATACGACTCATTGTATCCGTTGGGTATCCTGCGTGCGCTCGACGCCTACCGCTTCTTAAAATGGATCATCGGCGAGTGTAATACGCAATTCGGATAAAAATCCCCACCCCTAGCCCTCCCCGCTTCGCAAGGAGGGGAAAAGACAAGGTATTTGTGTATCCGTGTTCAAATGTTAAACGTGATTATCGTATCCGTATTCTAAAAACCAGTAACTAATCACCAACGACCATGAGCCTCAGAAAGCAGAAAACAGCATGACAGACCCTCGTCACGGCGGGATCGCCGTATTGGATTTTGGTTCGCAGTACACGCAGTTGATCGCCCGCCGCGTGCGCGAGTTAGGCGTGTATGCCGAGGTGTTTCCGTTCGATGCCGCACCGGAAAAAGTTAACCGCAATGAGCCGCGCGGTTATATTTTGTCGGGCGGGCCGAACAGTGTCTATGAACCCGGTGCGCCACAAATGCCGGGATGGTTATATAAATCCCCACCCCCCACGACTTCGGCAGCCCTCCCCGCTTCACAGAGAGGGGGAACAGATTCGTTTCCAGTCCTCGGTATATGCTACGGGATGCAGGCCATGACTCATGCGCTGGGCGGCGTGGTCGCGCCTCATGGTGCGCGCGAATTCGGCCCCGCGCAGATTAAACGGACGCAGGACAGCCCGCTGTTGCATGGTGTCGCGCCCGAATTGAATGTATGGATGTCGCATGGGGATCGCATCGAACAGCCGCCCAAAGGCTTTTTGCCCCTGGCGGAGTCCGATAATGCGCCCTATGCGGCGATGGGCGACCCGGCGCGCGGTTTATACGGCGTGCAGTTCCATCCCGAAGTCGCCCATACCGAGGGTGGCATGGACATCCTGCGCAACTTTATTTTTGGCGTGTGCGGCTGCGAGGCTAACTGGTCGCCGGATGCATTTATCGAAGGCGCGATTCAGGCCATCCGCGATCAGGTTGGCGCGGAAAAAGTGCTGCTGGCTTTGAGCGGCGGTGTCGATTCGGCGGTGGTGGGCGCGCTGATTCAGCGGGCGATTGGCGACCAACTCACGTCGATTTTCGTCAACACCGGGATGCTGCGTAAAAATGAGCCGGAAAACGTGATGCATGTGTTCCGTGATGAACAGGGAATGAACCTGATCGGCGTGGACGCCACCGAGAACTTTCTTGATTCGCTGCGGGGCGTTACCGAGCCAGAAGCCAAGCGCAAAGTGATCGGCAAGCTGTTTATCGACACCTTTGCCGAGGAAGCCCGTAAACTGGAAGGCGTGCAATTTCTGGCGCAGGGGACGATTTACCCAGATGTGATCGAAAGCGCCGCCAGCAGCAAAGTGTCGCATGTCATCAAGAGCCACCACAATGTTGGCGGTCTGCCACCTGACCTGAAATTTCAATTGGTCGAACCGCTGCGCGATTTGTTCAAGGACGAGGTGCGTAAAGTGGGCAGCGCACTTGGTCTGCCGGACAGCATTGTCTGGCGGCAGCCCTTTCCCGGCCCTGGATTAGCCGTCCGCTGCCTGGGCGATTTGACCTGGGAAAGATTGGAAACTCTGCGCGATGCTGACGCGATTTTCACCGAGGAACTCGACAAGGCTGGGATGCTGCGGAATGGCACAGCGCAAGCCTTCGCGGTGCTGCTGCCGGTCAAAAGTGTCGGTGTGATGGGCGACTACCGCACCTATGAGGAAGTCATCGCCCTGCGCGCGGTCACAACCGATGATTTTATGACCGCTGATTGGGCGCGTCTGCCCTATGATCTGCTCGCACGCGCCAGCAACCGCATCGTCAACGAGGTGCGCGGCGTCAACCGTGTCACCTACGACATCACCAGCAAACCGCCGGGGACGATTGAGT
>JBDTNB010000191.1:0-11970 GCA_039933955.1 Chloroflexota bacterium | reverse complement strand
TTATAAAGGAATGGCGGCGGATTAGAAATAGTACACACTGTGGAATAAAAGATAGGGATCAGATACGAGGGATAAGCGAAACACAAAGTTTGAATCTTCGAACTGACAAACAGAACAAATGTACGTATAATGTAGTACAGGCTGAATCGGATTTTCTCTTTGATTTTCACTCGTTCATCACACATACCTTCTCTTTTAGCAACTATGGCGGCAGCAGACACCCGCACCATTTTACGGCAAATCGCCCGCGTACTGTCGCCGTTTTCATGCCAGAAATGAGCATTTTTGCAATACCTTCCCTCATTTGCTGCCATACCTGCCATTTTGGGTCAATTTTTGCGGAAAACAGCCGAGGTTATTGCAATTTTTCCGCCACTTTGTGCAGTAAAGTTTTTGAGTCAGGAATTTTCCGCCGCCGATGATGACCGGAAAATCAGCGACGGCAGACATTACCGCTGTCGCCGCCGATGTTTTTATCTTTTGACTACCGGCTGTAAACCACCACCTGCCAGATAAGACCGGCATTCCGCTGAAACTTGGGTTGTAAACCCGCCGCCCGAACCAGCGCATCCACCTGCTGCGCCGGATGCACGAAGAAGCGAAATTGGTTGCGCTGCAAGGTCAGCATCACGTTCCCAGCCTGCCCGCCCAGGCGTGTCCACCACGAATCACGCGGATAAACCAGGGCATAAAATTGCTTCGCCCGCGCCGCCGACAGGCTCACCATCGCCTGCATATCCGGGAAACAGCAGATGACGCGATCCAGTGTAACAATATCCGCGCCCTCAATTTGTGGGGCGAGATCGATGAAATTGCCGTGCAGATAGTGGGCACGATCCGCGTAACCCTGGCGCGCGGCCTCTTCCCGCGCTACCGCCAGATATGAGGACGATGCATCCACATCCGTCGACGCACCCAGGCCGCTCTTCATCAGCTCATGCTGGATCGCGCCGATCCCGCCGCCGATGTCCAGCAGTGTCCGCCCTTTCACACCGACCTCGCGCAGCACATTCAATAACAAGCGCGTTTGCTTGGTCGGGCCTTTGCGCTGGTAATCCGCCAGATCATTCTCGGCGGAACGCTTGTCAAAAAAATTTTCAAGACCCTCGCACTGGTTACAGCATTTCATGATATGACCTCAGGTTCTAAACAAAGCCGTTAGCAATTAGCAAAGGATGAAAACAAGCCACAATGATTCCTGGCACAAATACACTTCGTAGGGACATGATACATCATGTCCGTTTCTGCCGACTACAATCATTATTTGGGAGACGGCTTTCTTGGCTAACTGCCAACTGCTAACAGCTTCAAAAACTTTCGTCACAGATAATATCCAAAGGGGTACAAAAGTCCCAGTAGTACATTCCCGCTAACACACTTTTGATAAACCCCGCCTATAATCGACCTGTCGATCCTGATATTCTCGTAAGGAGAGAAGAAATGAATCGCAAAACCGTTTTATTGATGAGTATTGTTTGTGCGCTGCTTTTGGTCGCTGTCGTCCCGGCGATGGCCCAGAGTGCAACCGCCACCCCCCAACCGGCCACACCCGCGCTGACCGCCAGCACACAATTTTTCGCAAAGGCGAATTATCGTCTGAATGTGCGCAGCGGCCCCGGCGTAGCCTACACCGTTATTGGACAGTTGAAAGCTGGCGACTCGGTGGACATCACCGGGCGCGGTTCCAAAAACAGTTGGGTTCGTATTAATTTCAATGGGCAGGAAGGCTGGGTTTCCTTCGGACTCGTGGAAGTTACGGGAGACATAGAAAGCGCACCGGAAGCCGAGGCTGGCACTAGCGCCGTCCTGCGTGCAACCCCTGGCGACACCAATGTCGTCAAGCTGGGCAAAGTCGTCGTCGTGACCCGCCTGAACGCCAACCTGCGCGATGCCTTCAATACGGATGGCAAAGTCCTGGTAACAATCCCCTTTGGCACAGAATTGACCGTGACCGCCCGCACCGAAAAGAATAACTGGGTGCGTGTGACCTACAACGGCCAAACCGGCTGGATTTCAGCGGGTGTGCTGCGCTTCACCCAGGGCAACCTGAGCAGCCTGCCCTTCGTGAATGCGGATGGCGTGGAAGTCCAACCGGCTGCCCAGCCAGAAGCGACTGCTGCCCCGTAAATTTGTAATTTGATCGATGCGTAGGGGCATCTGTCTTTGGCAACATGCTCCTACATCTCAAAAGGACGCGATTTTCATCACGTCCTTTTGTGTTGCCTCCCGTCCGGCAGATGCTACAATATCGGGTCAAGTACGTTTGGGAGATCAATTGGGCATGACAAGCATTCAGGTTCGGAGCGCCGCGTTAGATGATACCCTGGCGATCAGTACACTCTGGCGGTCACATATCACAGTCTGGCAGCGGGTTAATTCCGAAGGTAAAGTCGAAGATGTGGCGTATGACTCGCTTACCATTTACGAACGCTGGCTGCACGGTGGCCCCTGGATGAGCGTCGAAACCGCCGCGATTCACCTGAGCCATTTGCTGCGCGGCGCGGGTATTCCGCTGGTGGTCGAAAGTGGTGGCGCGGTGGTGGCCTACGCCGAGGCCTATCATGGCGTTGAACCGGCTCCTTTTGGCGATCATTTACATCTGGCGCATCTGGTCGTCCACGCCGATCATGCCCAGGATGGACTGGAAGACGCGCTGCTTGCCGATTTGACCGAACAGGCACGTTTGTATAAATGCCAGCGCCTCACCGCCAACTGTGTGGGCAATGATCCTGATGCCAGCGCCCGCTATCAACGTCATGGGATGCAGACCGTCGGACGGTGGTCGCGGCTGACCTTATCGGCCAAATCCGGCCAGGGATTCTATAAAGTTGTCGAGCATTTCAACGCAAACCCGGCGCAAATCAGTGATTGGTTTATGCCTGTCGGACGGTTGGGCAGTGCCCGCCAACAGTGGGAATCCTTGTGGCCGCGCACCTGGAACGCCCTGCCGGAAATCGCCGTGCGGCGCACCCACCGCGTCCATTTTTCAGCCTCCGGACAGGAAGCCTATTTGTGCTGCCAGCAAGGATTATATGCACCGCGCAACGCCGATATTTATCTGTGGTCGCCCAAGCCGCTGACCACTCAGATGTTGACTGCCCTGCGTGACTGGACACACCGCGAAGGCTATCGCACACTGGTGATGTTCGTGTCCGAGGAAACCGCCAAAACACTTGGCCCCGAAGCTGAGGCAGATGGCTATTATCAGGATGTATTCGCGGTGGATGTGTAATCAATACACCGCAAACAATTCACGTAGGGGCACGACCTGTCGTGCCCTCATTTCCAAAAAACCACGAATTTCATCAGGGAGATGCGACCACAAACGATTGTGGCGCGCTCCATGCACTGACGCTCAAAGGAACCAGCGTATTCACGGCACGCACACGCCAATACCATGTCCCTGCTGTGAGTGTCGTGGCCTGATACGATAGAAAACTAGGCGTGACACTGCCATTCTGCACGTCTTGCGAAAAACCATTGTCGCTGGCGATTTGCACATCATAGCGGACAGCCCAGGAAATTGGATTCCAGGTCAGTTTGGGCGTAGAAGTCGTGAAATAATTGGGCGTGGGTTTGGCATTCGCCGCATCTCCCGGATTTACCACCAACAGCGTGATCGAATTGGCTGGATACGTCGTGCTGAGAGCGCCCGCGCTCATGGTCAGATCGGGCTGCTTCACAATCTGGTTCAAATTGGCTGCGCTGTAACGATACACATTTACGGTACTGCCGCCAAAATTGCTGACATTTAACGGGCTGGTCAGCGCGCCGCCCGTTTTGTTGATGACCATAATCGTCAGTGCACCGTCGGCACGGGTAGCCGCATAAATTGACAATTTGGATTGGTCAGCGCTGGTCGCCGATACGCCGGTTTCGCCGAAGCCGCTGCCCGCGCCATCGTAATTGCGGTACATGCGGAAAGCATAAGCTCCTGGTTCGGAAATCGTAGGCGGATCCCAGAGCGTCGCCAAATCCAACCCCTCACGCCCGAATATGCCGAGCACATCAGCCTGGGTGAGTGCGCCATTGATATTTTCGAGGCCGCCAAAGTTGTACTCAGAAATCGCGAGTTTTGTGCCGGGATAATAGCTATCCACCCAGTCGTGCATACGCGGAATCAGATAGACTGACTCACCTAAATCATCTCCGATCCAGCTTTCATCAAGATAAGTTGGATCCCAAAGTGATTGGGTTGTTCGCAGACGCAGCGCTTGCGTCGCCGCATCGCCAGCGGGGCTTAAGGTCACACCATCCGCAGACGGATAATAATGCAGATCAAAGTAATCCAGGATGCGGACACCATGTGCCGTCTGATAGGCTTTCATCTGTTCGAGATACCACTGCACCAGATCGCCATGCGCCATATGGTCAGGCGGGTTTTCCCACCAATTACCGGGCTGCGACTGATCGTATCCCGAATAAAAATAGCCTGTCCAGCCGTATTCCACCGGGCCGAGGGTCAGTGCTGAGGGGTCAGTCGCTTTGATGGCTGCCGCATAGGCATAAGTGCGGTCACGAAGATCATAATCGTGCAGGCCAATGGGGAATACATCGCGGTGAGTCTCGTGCCAGATAGACGGTTCATTGTCGAGGTTGTAATAATGCACCGCGCCCGCCCCAAGTTGGCTGGTGATGTGATTCATCCAGGCTTGCACAAACATAGGCGTGATAGCAATGCTGGTATCCGTCGGATCGTTGCCGGTAATAACCATGCCATTGATATCCTTGCCGTCACCACACTGCGGCTGCCACTCCCAGTCCGTGTCCTCCTGTTCGCCATATTTGTCCACGTTGAAGCCACAATCATAGGGCGCACCGGGAGCAGTACGGCTTTTGGGAACCCATCCAATCATCGGGATCGTCAGCAAAGTTTGGGTGTTCGTCCCCATATTCGCGCTGATAAAACGGTCAGCCGCCGAACCGTTGGGCAGTGCTCCCGGATTGGCATTGTCTTCAGGGATATTTTCGAAATACCAGTCGGAAGCGTGGTTGCTCACGTCGTTTTGCCAGTTGTAGCGCGTGGTGCTGTTGCCACCCCAGCGGTTAATCGGCAGCCGAACCGCCGCCGCCAGTGCTGGATCGGCGAAGTTCATGCCATAAATATTCGGGCTGATAGGATGCAATCCGGCGCTGGCGTCCACCTGCAAGGCGGGGCCAGCCCCCTGCCCCTGCACGAGGCTGACGCTCAGTATTAACATAAGGCTGAGTAAAAGGATGGCGATTCGTTTCATAATGTTCCGTTCTGCGTTGTTGAATAGTGTGATTGAACACCACGATGTGCGCGAAAGGCAATAGGAATTCAGTTAACCTGACTCTCATGATAAGCCCCAGAATGGCGATTAATCCATTGCGAAATCCGCTATAATAGCCATAGGTATCGCGAAATAAGGATGAACCCATGCCGGTTTACGAACCCAGTAACGTCGAATATGGCATCACCAACGGACACATTCAGATTGTGGATGAATCCGGTACGGCGATTCCGGGGTATTGGGCGCATCCGAACATGGGACGGTTATTCCCGGCGGTAGCGTTAATCCATGATTGGTGGGGGATTACGCCAATCATCCGGCGCATGGCGCACCTGTTCGCCCAGTCCGGTTATTATGTGGTCGTGCCGGATTTATTCGAAGGCCAGGTCGCCAAAACGCCCCAGGAAGCAATGGAACTCGTCCGCCAATTAGGAGACCGGGGCTATCCGCGTGTGGATGCTGCCCTGGGCGTCCTTGAACGCCACCACAACACCAACCACGATGTCGCGGCGGTGGGCATTGGCATGGGGGGCAGCCTGGCATTTGAAGCCGCAATTGTGCGCAAAGACCTGGAAGCAGCAGTGTCGTATTATGGTTTCCCGCAGCGTTATTTCGGCAGATTCGCCAACGCGGCTACCCCCATTATGGCCGTTTATGGTGATCACGAACCTTTCGTCGCGCCGGATATGATCGGCAAACTGCGGGGTGAACTGGCGCATTCAAAACGCCACCTGAAAAATGAAGTGCTAATTCTCCCGAATACCGCGCGCGATTTTTTTCTGGATGACAGCAACGAAGCTTATCAGGAAAGCAGTAAGCAGGCCTTCAGCGCGACCTTCAGCTTCCTGGAACAGCACCTCAAAGGGCCATCGCGCCAATCCTCTGCCCGCTAGTGAAACCCGTTTGCCTGTAAGAAATCTGCTGCCTTCCTAATCTAAGTTGTAGAGTATCCAGCATCATGGTGATTCAAAATGTCCCCTATGTGTGAAGTGATTCGAGCGGGCTGTGTACCGTATGGGCAAGCCTGGGAACGGCAGAATCAACTCGCGGAAGCGCGCGGGCGCGGCGAAACGCGGGATCGTCTGCTGCTGCTCCAGCATCCGCATACCTACACGCTGGGCACATCCGGCCACGATGAAAATTTACTGCTCTCAACTGAGGAACTGGAACGCCGAGGCATTGAACTCTTTCGCGTGGATCGCGGTGGCGACATCACCTATCACGGGCCGGGACAGTTAGTGGGCTACCCGATTATCCAACTCCTGCGTGAATCAGATTCACTGCGCCTGAATGTGACCGGCTATGTCCGCAATCTGGAAATGGTCATCATCCACACGCTGGCGGATTACGACATCGTGGGAAAACCGATTTCAGGACTGACGGGTGTATGGGTCGATACCCCGCAGGGTGAGGCGAAAGTCTGCGCGATTGGCGTGCGCATCAACGTCCGCGCTGTGACCAAGCACGGATTCGCCCTCAACCTGAATACCGACCTCAGCTATTTTGATGGCATCATCCCATGCGGCATAAATGACAAAGGCGTGACCAGCCTCGCAAAATTATTGAGCAAACCCGTTGATGAAACTGAAGTTGCAGACCGCATCGTCCAACATTTCGGCGATGTGTTCGGGTATGAGATGGTCATGCTATAATTGACTTCAATTAAGCGAGGATCAGGTTATGGCGCTGCAAATTGAGCATCTACCCGTTGAGGAATTCGATAAATTTGCGCTGCTGCCGGAAAATGCCGACAAATTATATGAATATATCGGGGGAGAGATTGTCGAAGTGGTTTCCAATAACCTGTCATCAGAAATTGCGGGATTAATTTTGATGTTCGTCGGCTTGTTTGTGCGTCAGCATGATTTGGGTCGTGTGACAGGCGCAGATGGCGGTTATCGCGTTTCCGGCGAACGCTATATCCCCGATGTTGGCTTTATCTCCAAAATCAAGCAGCCTGAGCCTTCGCGTGAAGCCTATAATCCAAACCCACCCGATTTAGCAGTCGAAGTGCTATCTCCTGGCAACGATGAGCGCGACATGCGCATTAAGATAGTCAACTACTTACGCGCAGGGACGACGGTTTGGCTGGTTGATCCTGATAACCAAGCTGTTGAAGTCTATTCACCAAAAGCACCTCCTAAAACCCTGGGCATTGACCATATGCTGGAGGGTGGCGATGTCCTGCCCGGATTTACATTGGCCGTCAAAGATATTTTCCCAGTCTAAATACACTTCATGAATCCTTCCGAACGCCTCTCCATGCCCGACGCCGAAGTCACCTTTTACCCGGATTTTTTCGGCGCAGATGAGCGTGGTAAATTATTCCAGGATTTGGTGGATACTATCCAATGGAAGCAGGAATCAGCACGCTTCGGCGGGAAGGCGGTTCCCCTGCCGCGTCTGACGGCGTGGTATGGCGATGCAGGCAAAACCTATCGCTACTCAGGCATTACCGTCGAACCAATCCCCTGGACACCGCTTTTGCTGACAATCAAAACGCGCGTCGAATCTGCCGCCAACACAACCTTCAACAGTGTGCTGCTCAATTTTTATCGTGGCGAACGGGACAGTGTGGCATGGCACAGCGATGATGAACCCGAACTCGGCAAGAATCCAGTGATCGCGTCAGTCAGTTTTGGGGCAACGCGCAAATTCCAATTCAAGCACAAAACCAATCCTGACCTGCGCACGGCTGTTGATCTGACTCCGGGAAGCCTGCTGCTCATGGCCGGAACGACCCAGCATTTCTGGAAGCATCAAATCCCCAAGACGACCAAACCCACCAGCGCACGCATCAACCTGACTTTTCGCGTCATCACCGGCTAATTTTTATTATGCATTTCCGCAAAGATGAATGGATTGGCAGCCGCTGGCCGAGCATCGACATCGAACCGATGGATCAAACGCTGTTCTTTCGTGTGCTCATTTATCTCACCGTGACTTACAACTTTCCCATGCCGCGCATCATTGATACGATTGATGGATATGCCGCCGATTTTGAAATATCCGATTGCATAGCGACTCTGAGCATCGACGCTTATATGTTTTCACTGGCCTTCCAGGAAAGTGAAGTGCGCGATCAGGTTTTGGCGGGGCTGTTGGCACTGCCCGATACTTTTTTTGACGACCCTGAAAATCAGGCTTCGGGATAGAGGGAAATAATGGACATTAAAACCACTTCAGGCTGTTTGATCGGTATGGCATTGGGCGATGCACTCGGCGCGGATACCGAGTTTTTGAATGTCGCGGAGATTTTGCAACGCTATCCACCCAAAGGCCCGCAAGCGCTGAAAGGCAATCCAGCGCGTGTGACTGACGATACCCAGATGGCGTTGGCCGTCGGTGACGCCTTACTTGCCGCGCCCCGCCCCTATTCGCTCGACACACTCAGCGCGGAATTCGCCCGCACCTTCATGGCCTGGTACGACGATCCTGAGAATAATCGCGCGCCGGGGAACACCTGCTTGAGAGCTTGTGAAGAACTCTTCGAGGACAAAACATGGATTGAAGCCTCGCAAATTAGTTCAAAAGGCTGCGGCGCAAATATGCGCGTCATGCCGGTTGGATTATTGAATGTAGACGCGGCGACTCGCGCCGGAATCGCCCAGCTACAGGCAGGTATTACGCACGGGCATCCAACCGGACTCGCGGCCTCCGATTTGACAGCCTTCGTGATCGCTGACCTGGGCAATGGTGGCAAAGCGAGTGGATTGGCGCAGCGTGTGCGCGATTATGCGGAGTCGCGGCGATCAATTTATCATGAAAAATGGTTGGGTAAATTATGGGAACGGGCGTTTATGCTGCCCACCGCCCAAGCCTATATCGAGCATGGCTGGTCAGAATGCATGGTCGTTTTAGATAAGCTGGATGCGGCGCTGCTGAAAATGGATCGGTCAACTGATCCGTGCTTGGCAACCGGTGCGGGCTGGATCGCCGAAGAAGCCTTCGCGACAGCGCTTTTCTGTTTCCTGATGTTTCCCGACGATCCGGTAGGCGTCATACAACGCGCGGTTGTGACCAGCGGCGACTCGGACTCGATTGCCTGCATCGCCGGGTCATTCGCAGGGACATATCACGGCATCAACGCATGGCCTGCGGATTGGGTCGAACGCATCGAATATCACGATCATTTGATGAGCATGGCGCAGGGCTTGAGCGAACAAAAAATGGAATTGTAGGGGCTTGTCGCTGACAAGCCCTATTGAACCATTATTCTGTTACAAGTTTGCGCGTTTGCAGGCGGGTTTCGATCCAAGCGATCACATCCGGCAGACCCGCGCCGCTTTTGAGATCGGTGAACACATAAGGCCGATCCCGGCGCATCCGTTCGGTGTCCTGCTGCATTATGTCTAGACTCGCGCCGACATACGGGGCGAGATCGGTCTTGTTAATCATCAACAAATCGGAACGGGTGATCCCCGGCCCGCCCTTGCGTGGGATTTTTTCGCCGCCCGCCACGTCGATGACATAAAATTCGACCTCGACCAATTCCGGGCTGAAACTGGCCGCCAGATTATCGCCGCCACTTTCTAAAAAAATCAGTTCAAGATTATCGAAGCGTTCCATCATCAGGTCAATCGCATCCAGGTTGGCCGAAATGTCGTCACGGACGGCGGTGTGCGGGCAGCCGCCGGTTTCCACACCATAGATGCGTTCGGGTTCGAGGGCGCTCAAGCGCGTTAGAATCGCGGCATCTTCCCGCGTGTAAATGTCGTTGGTGATAACCGCGATTTGATGATCGCCAGACATGGCTTTGCACAATTTTTCGATGAGCGTGGTTTTGCCCGATCCCACCGGCCCGCCGACACCGATCACCAGCGGCTTAATCCCAGCCGCGCTTGAAACGTCCGAGTCGGCATCATAATCCAGATTCACCATAAAATCCTCACGAAATAAATAAGCGTCGAAACAAATGCTCGTGCTGCACGGCACGGATGTCTAATCCCGGCGTGAAACTGCCGAAATCATCCAGCGTGCGGTTGAGCGCCGCGTCCACTACTACCGCCATCTGCTCATGTAAGCCGCCGAGTACCACCTGCGCTTGCGTCTGACCGATGCTCATCAACTTGAGCGAGGCCATCGTCTGGTTGGCGGCCAGCGCATAGACGAAGGCCAGCAAGGCCGTGCGCGGTTCAATATTCTGAGCCGCACAAGCTAGTCCATGCACGACAGAATGGTGTCCGGCGCAGCGCCCCGCCGCAATTTCCGCCTGATACCAACGCAGCAACGAATCATCCATCAAATTCAAGACACTCGCCAGCATCCGCCGCCCGATTTTTTCACTGGCGTCCCGTGTTTCCCGCGCCAATTTTGAGGCCGAACATAATTGGTCGAGATCGACAATTTGCGATTCGTCGCGATTCGCATAAGCTGACATCGCAGTATGAATGACGATCAGGTCAGTACGGGCAGCGCTTTCCAGTTTCATGGCAATCAATTCTGCCAGACCACTGGGCGTGCGGATTATCTCGTCCTGGGCATAAGTTTCCAGCGCGCCGGAATGAGCGAACGCACCCGTCGGAAAGGCGGAGTCCGTCCATTGCAGCAGCATCAACAGTTGAGCCGACTCAAATCTCATCATTAAAACAGGAAATAGCGCTGCGCCATCGGCAAAATCGCCGCCGGTTCACAGGTGATGACCGCGCCGTCCACGCGCACTTCATAGGTCTCCGGGTCAACCTCGATTTTCGGCAAAAAGTCGTTGTGAATCATGTTGAGCTTGGTCAAGCCTCGGCAGTTCGCAACCGGCACGACCAAACGCTGCAAGCCCAGTTCTTTGTGGATGCCATGCTCGTAGGCGGCTTTCGAGACAAAGGTGTAATTGGTGCTGTTGAGTGCCCGTCCAAAACTGCCGAACATATAACGGCCATGTACCGGCTGTGGCGTGGGGATCGAGGCGTTCGGGTCGCCCATCTGCGCGTAGGCGATGAAACCGCCCTTGAGAATCATCTCCGGCTTGACGCCGAAAAATGCGGGTTTCCACAATACCAGATCGGCGACTTTTCCAGCCTCAATCGAGCCGACATAGCCAGCGAGTCCGTGTGTGATCGCCGGATTAATCGTGTATTTGGCGATATAGCGTTTGACGCGGAAATTATCGTTGCCTTCGCCGTCTCCCGGCAGTTTACCGCGCTGGACTTTCATTTTGTGGGCAGTCTGCCACGTCCGCATGATGACCTCGCCCACACGCCCCATCGCCTGCGAATCCGATGACATCATGCTCAACGCGCCCATGTCGTGCAGAATATCTTCGGCGGCAATCGTTTCTGGGCGGATGCGCGACTCGGCGAAAGCCAAATCTTCAGGAATCGACGGGCTGAGATGATGGCAAACCATCAACATATCCAGATGTTCATCAATCGTGTTGATGGTGAAGGGTCGAGTCGGATTGGTGGATGACGGCAGCACATTCAACTCGCCGCAGACTTTGATGATGTCCGGGGCGTGACCGCCGCCCGCGCCTTCAGTATGGAAGGTGTGGATCGTCCGGCCTTTAAAAGCAGCAATCGAGTCGTCGACAAAACCGGACTCGTTGATCGTATCCGTGTGGATAGCGACCTGAATATCGTATTCCTCGGCAACCGACAAACAATTATCAATTGCGGCGGGGGTTGTACCCCAATCTTCATGCAGTTTGAGGCCGAGCGCCCCGGCTTCAACTTGTTCGCGCAAAGGATCCGGTGTGGAAGCGTTGCCTTTGCCCATAAAACCG
>JBDTNB010000190.1:0-12043 GCA_039933955.1 Chloroflexota bacterium | reverse complement strand
TTTGCTACCCTTCGTCAATTACAGCCTATTCATTTGCCTGCGTAAGGTGAGTTATCACTTACACATTAGACACTCTCTCGACATAGCAGGATGGACGACGCGATGAAAATCTATGATTTGGACACCCCCAGCGTCCTGATTGACCTGGACATCATGGAACGCAATATCCAGCGGATGCAAGCCCGCTGCAACGAACTCGGATTGGCATTTCGACCCCATATTAAAACCCACAAAATCCCGGACATCGCTAAAATGCAGCTTGAGGCGGGCGCAGTCGGTATCGCCTGTCAGAAGGTCAGCGAGGCGGAAATTTTCACCGGCGCAGGCATCAACGATATTCAGATTCCGTACAATATCGTCGGGCCGATGAAAACCGCTCGATTGGCTGATTTGGCGCTGTATAACAAGGTCACGGTTTCGGCTGACCACCCTACTGTGATTGCCGGGTTAGCGGATGCCGCGAAAGCCAATGAAATGACGATCCGGGTGATGGTCGATCTGGTGACGGATATTCAGCGGACGGGCGCGCCGGTTGAAGAAGTGGTCAATCTGGCGAAGCGGATTGACGACGACGAAAACCTGCATTTCGCGGGTTTGCTGGTGTACCCAAGCAACGCGAGTATGCGTCCGGCGATCCAAGAGGCGCTGCAAATGCTCAATGAGGCTGGTATCGGTGTGGATGCGGTCAGCGGCGGCGGCAGCGGCGCGGCGCATCATGCTCATGAAGTGCCTGAATTGACGGAACTGCGGGTCGGGACGTATGTGTTCAACGACATGAACTGCGTGAGCAAAGGATGGGCAAGCCTGGACGACTGCGCCATGCGAATCATGGCGACGGTTGTGAGCCGCCCGACAGAAGACCGGACGATCCTGGATGCGGGTGGAAAAACGCTGGCGGCGGATCGGGTGAATGAGGGTCATGGTTTTATCCTCGAATATCCTGAAGCCCGTATTTATCAAGTGAGCGAAGAACATGGTCATGTGGATATGAGCCAATGCACGGATCGACCAGTCATCGGCGAGCGCGTGCATGTGATCCCGGTGCATACCTGTGTTGTGACCAACTTACAGAACCAGATTTACGGCGTGCGCGGCGAGGATGTCGAGGTGGTGTGGCCGGTGGCCGCGCGCGGGTTGGTATGGTGAGCAAGTTGCCAGTTACCCGTTTCTTGTCACCAGTAAAAGATAGTAATGAGCAAAGACAAAAGAAAGTTCTGAGTACCAAGTTCTCAGTCGTGAGTAAAAGGGTGAAAACGGGAATAAGTGGGATGGGTTATGAGATGGTTTTTCCCGTGATGTGATACAGATGATTAGAATGAGAATCGAGAAAATTTTCTCGATTCTTTCATTTCGCTGCCGGACATTCGATCAAGAATCAACCGGCTAAGGCGAAAATGGCGACGAAAACGAAACGGCGAATTTTTCGCGATTTTCGGCGGTGGCGGCAGTGGCGGAATTTGTGCCAGTGCCACAGAAGCAGTTCAAAGTACAGCGTGTAAAGTGAAATACCAATACTTGCTGCTGCGGCTGCTGCCATCCTGAAAATTTCTGGTTGTCGGCGGCGGCGAGACTACAGGCACAAAACATTACGGACGAGGCAGTGCCTCGTCCCTACACAAGCCGTTTTTGAGTTTGAGCAATGGAGCATTTCACCTCTATATTACATTTATTTAGCCACCGATACCTATACGATCATGATGCCACAAAACAAGCATTAATTGTGGAACATTTGTTCTAAAATTTGTTTCGATTTTGAGAGAAGATTTTGGGGAGATGATTGTGATCCGGGCAGGGCTTCATGGTATATCCATAAAAAGCGAAATTGAGACCGATCACGCTTTTCGGCCTACTCTTTTTGGTAGTTTGATCCTCTCCGAAGGGCTAATGTCTTTTGTAAGCGACTATGCGATGATAAGCTCATCATCAAGTTATGAAAACGTAAAGCGGACAGGGCAAGCCTATCCCTACAAAATATCAAGGAGTATCGTATGGCAGACGTTTTGCAAACCCTCTCGGATGCGATGGCAGAGGCCGTTGAATCGGCTGGCGCGAGTGTTGTACAAGTGGCGGCGCGGCGGCGTTTACCGGCCAGCGGCGTGGTATGGTCAGCAGATGGCGTGATTGTCACCTCACATCATGTTGTCGAGAATGACGAAACCATTCGCATCGGCCTGCCGAATGGCGAAACGGTCAGCGCGACGCTAGTGGGACGCGACCCCAGCACTGATCTGGCAGTGTTACGCGCGGCCACCAGCGGCCTGACCGTCCCGAATTGGGCGGAACTCAATGAAGTGCGTGTCGGTCATCTGGGACTGGCTTTGGGACGCCCTGGCGACAGTGTGCAGGCCACTCTGGGCGTGGTCAGCGCCCTGAGCCACAGCGACAACGATCAGAAATATTTCGCGCAAACCGATGTCGTTATGTATCCAGGATTCTCCGGCGGGCCGCTGGTGGGTGTCACCGGGCAAATTCTGGGACTCAATTCATCGGCGTTGATGCGCGGTGTGAGCCTCGCGGTTCAAACCCCGACAATCCGTTTCGTGGTCGAAAATCTGCTGACACACGGCAAGATGCGCCGGGGCTACCTGGGCGTAGGCGTACAGCCTGCCCGCCTACCCGCCGCGCTCGCCGAGCAACTGGGACAGAAAACCGGTGCGCTGGTTGTATCGGTTGAAACCGACAGCCCCGCTGATAAAGGCGGACTGTTCATGGGCGATACGATTGTGGCGCTGGATAGACACAACATCGAAGATATGGACAGCCTGTTGGCCTCGTTGAGCGGCACACGTATTGGCGCGGTTGTGCCGGTGCGGATTGTGCGCGGCGGACAGGTACAAGAGGTCTCGGTCACGATTGGAGAACGTGCGTAAATGGACGAAGCAAACCTAAATCTTCTGCGCGACCTGCAAAACAATGTCGCGGATGTGATTGAAAAAGTTCACAAGAGTCTAGTGCAAATCAGCAATGGACGTGGCGCGGGCGCAGGAACCATCTGGCACAGCGATGGGCTGATTATCACCAACGCGCATGTCGTACACGGACACAATCATTTGAATGTCACCCTTCCCGACGGACGGACACTGCCAACGCAGGTTATCGCGTATGACAAAGACCTCGATCTAGCGGCGTTATCGGTCAATGCGGATAGCCTGGCAACGATTGAACCGGGCGATTCGCGGGCATTGAAACCGGGACAATGGGTAATGGCTGTTGGGCATCCCTGGGGCGTAGCAGGCGCAGTGACTTCGGGTGTGGTCATCGGCGCGGGCGGCGATCTGCCAGAAATGCGGACAGGCCGGGAATGGATTGCGCTCGACCTGCACATGCGCCCCGGTCATTCGGGCGGGCCACTGGTGGATTCGGCGGGACGATTGGTGGGCATCAACACGATGATTACCGGGCCAGACGTGGGATTCGCGATCCCGGTGCAGGTGGTCAAAACCTTCCTGAAGGAAGCACTGGGCGCACAAAAAGTGGCAGTGTAAAGCACAGAAATTGAATGAAAAGCGGCGTGGTTATGATGACCACGCCGCTTTTTGTTTGTAGAACGCGGCAACAGCAAAGATACAATTTTTACAGCAGAAGGGATGACACGCAGGGTAGGACTACATTAAGCGCCGCCGGGGCTGATGCCACCCGGCTACCGTCAAGACAAGCCCACTGAAGAGGCTAAAAGATCAAGACGGTTTTTTATATAGCACTCCGCCAACGAAATACTTTAGATTATGCTCTCCCCGGTTTAGTGTAGTGCTGCCATACATAGATCGTCCCCTACAAAGTTCCCGATTGTGAATAAATATTAAAAGACGGTTGATATGTTTGGGTCTAAAGCAGTAGGGATTTTCTGGTCTTTGGTACAGTACGAAACCGGGAAGGTCAGGCGTCTAATTTCACATCGGCGTATCAAGAATATATCAAAGCATGGTGGAGGCGTTTTTGTGAGTGGTGTTATTTCAACGTTGCGCAGCAGTTTTTCACCGCTTCGTATTCCAAATTTTCGCATTTATCTCGGCGGTCAGGCGGTTTCGCTGATCGGAACATGGTTGCAGGCGACGGCCCAGGGTTGGGTCGTATGGGAACTCACAAAATCCTCAGAGGCATTGGGGGTCGTCACTATGCTGGGCACGCTGCCGATTCTGCTGCTCGGTTTGTGGACAGGGGTATGGGCAGACCGGTTTGACCGGCGCAAACTGCTGATCGGCACACAAATCGGCGCGATGATTCTGGCGATCACGCTGGCAATTCTGGTGCAAACCAATTCGGTGCAACTCTGGCACGTTTATATTCTCAGCTTATTGTTAGGTGTCGTCACGGCGCTGGATATGCCCGCGCAGCAAGCATTCCTGGGTGACTTATCCGGCATGAGCGAGATCCGGAAAGCGGTCAACCTGAACGGTATGATTATCCAGGTCAGCCGGTTGGTTGGGCCTGCATTAGCCGGATTCGTGGTCGCGCGATTGGGCGCAGCACCGGCCTTCTGGCTCAACGGTTTAAGCTTTTTGGCAGTGGTCGTGAGCTTCGTGGCGGTGCGCAGCAGCCAGGTCAAAAGCACATCGCAAGGCAAACCGCTTCAGCAGGCCTGGGAAGGCGTTCAATTCATCCGCACCCAGCCACCTATGCTGGATTTGTATATTTTTGCCGGGATGGTAGTTTTCTTCGTGCTATCGATTGTTTTGAGCCAACTCCCTGCCGTCGCCAGCGAAGTTTTGAAAGGTGACGCCGAAACATTAGGCGCATTGATGTCCGCTTCGGGCGCGGGGGCATTGGTCGGCGTGCTGCTGATTGTGCCGCTCACACAAGCGATGGCGCGAAGCGGTCTCGTATTGGGCCTAGCAACCGCATGGATGAGCATTTGGCTGCTGGTGTTTCCGATGGCGACGACTCTGCCATTCTCGCTCATCAGCTTGTTTTTCGGGAGCATGGGCGCACCGACAGTGCTTACGCTGGCATTAGGGTTGGTGCAGTTGATGTCTCCAGCGGCGATGCGGGCGCGCTTATTGAGTCTCTTCACGATGGTCAGTTTTGGATTACAACCGATTGCGTCGCTGCTGGTGGGCTTCAGCGCAGGACACTTCGGTATCCAACACGCAATCCAAATTAATGCGGTGCTGCTCTTTGCAGGCGCGGTTATCATGTTGGTTTTCCGAGGCGAACTGCGGCGGTGGCGCGTGAACCTGGGGGCTATACAGCCTGTCCCAATCAGCGAAGGTTTACATTAATTTATCCCCTGAACCTCACCCCCGGCCCCCTCTCCATAAAATAGCAAGGGGGAGAAAGACAAAATCTGGTACAAAAGATAACCTTAGGATAAAACAATGAATCATATCGATCACGTCAATTTGCTACGCGGGGGTATCACCAATCCGGGCGGGGTATGGGCTGACCTGGGATCAGGATCGGGGGCGTTCACGATGGCGTTGGCGGAATTAATCGGTACAACAGGCGAGATTTATTCCGTCGATCAGGATGGCGGCGCATTGGGACAACAAAAGCGGGAGATGCAAACTCGTTTCCCGAAAGTTGTGGTGCATTATCAGCAAGCGGATTTTACGAAGCGGCTGAATTTGCCAGCACTTGATGGTCTGGTGATGGCAAATTCACTGCATTTTCAGCGCCAAAAAGAGCCAATCCTCAAGCTGGTACAGGATTATCTGAAACCGGGCGGGCGCTTGCTCTTAGTCGAATACAATGTCGATCAAGGGAACACCTGGGTTCCGTATCCGCTATCGTATCCGACCTGGGAAAAACTGGCTGGGTGCGCCGGTTTTAAAGATACGCGCCTGCTGGCGGATCGCCCCAGCCGATTTTTGCACTCGATTTACAGCGCGGCGAGTGTGAAATAACGTCCCCTCCCCCTAACCCCCTCCCCACTTCGTAGAGAGGGGGAATAAGACAAGATGGTTTGAGGTTAGGGGTTATTTGGGGGCCATGCGGATTGCGCCGTCCAGACGAATCGTTTCCCCATTGAGCATGGGGTTTTCGATGATGGCGGCGGCAAGCTGGGCGTATTCGGCGGGTTGACCGAGGCGCGACGGAAATGGAACCTGCTGACCAAGCGAAATGCGGGCTTCTTCCGGAAGCATCCCCAGCAGGGGCGTATCAAACAATCCAGGTGCGATGGTCATGACACGAATTCCATTGCGGGAAAGATCGCGGGCGATGGGCAGAGTCATGCCGACGATGCCGCCTTTGGAAGCTGAATAAGCAGCCTGCCCGATTTGGCCGTCATAGGCGGCAACCGAAGCTGTGTTGATGATGACGCCGCGTTCGCCCTCGGCGTTGGGCGTGTTGTTTATCATGCGCGCGGCGGCGAGACGAATCACATTGAATGTACCAATCAGATTAATTTTGATGACGGTTTCAAAGAGATCGAGCGAATGGGGGCCATCTTTGCCGACGGTACGCCCAGCCCAGCCAACACCAGCACAATTGACCACAATGTTCAGACCGCCGAAGGCGTCATAAGCGAGATTGACGGCAGCAGTCACATCGGGTTCGCTGGTGACATCGGTTTGGATAAAGCGGGTATTCTCGCTGAGTTCCGTCGCTAATGCAGCGCCCTTATCAGCATCACGATCCACAATAATCACTTTTCCACTTGCCCCGAAGAAACGGCGCACACAGGCTTCGCCGAGGCCGGATGCGCCGCCAGTCACGAGTGCAATGGCATTTTTTAATTCCATAATAAGCTCCCTTAAAAAAAGTAACGAGTGATGAGGTATGAGTAATGAGTAAAAGAAAAATGCAAAAGCATTTAGAACAAAACTTCAATACACATTTCATCACTCCGATTCATAAGTACGATCAGATTTTGCCCATTTCTTCGACGGAGAAGGCCAGGGCGACAAAATAGGAATCGTCGATGCCGAGGAGTTTGAAGTTACGCGAACGCCCATGTTCATCTTCGTCGGCGTAGAGCGATTTTTCGTCGAGAGTCACTTTCAGACCGTGATGAGTAAGCACTCTTTCCATGCGTTCGGCGGCGGGCTTGGGCATAATTCCAAGTTGGCCTGCGCCAGAAGTCAGCAAGTTCACTAAGGGTTGGGAACGATTGATGTCCGTCGCCAGTTCACGCCAGGGGCCAAAAGTGGTGACATAGGCCTGATGAATGTCGAGGACGAGTTCGTTCACATCTTTGGGCGTGCCTTCAAAATTGATGATGGCGCGGGGCAGATTGTGATGATAGAGAATCGGATGTTCGTCGGCAAAAAATAAACGTCCGAATACACCCAGGCTGACACGATGTTCTTCGACGCCCAGAATGCGAATGACATATTGGCGGCGAGGGCGCAGACCCTGTGCCTGAGCATCAAACTGCGCGGTCTGGATGATGAGCTGTAATTCGTTGGGCACGCCACCCATTTGCGCGGCGAGGAAAATACCGTAATCCTGTTCACCCTGGAGGTCGTCAAGGAGCTGCTGTGTTTTGGGCATGGGCTAAACCTTCGGTTTATCAGGTTGCAAATAACGGGCTGTCCAGCCTGTGCCGGGATAACCCACCGCGTAAAAATCAGCGACGAGGGCATCGACATCGTAAGGAACACGGCGAAAATCGACAGTGAGTACATCGTTATCAAACGTGAAAAGTCCCCACTCGGCGAAGCCAGGATTATTGGCAGACATGCCGACGCTACCGACATTGATGATGCGCCATGCGCCGAGATCGCGATCAAACTGGCGATGAATATGACCACCGATCCCCAGGCGACCTTCGCGATCTAAAAGTGCGTCATTGGCTTCTTCAGCGGGAGTTTCTGGCGTGAGGCGAGCTTCGTCGTCACCGGGAATGGCATGATAGCCGATGACCGCGCCATAGTCTTTCACCTCTTTGGAAAGTTCATGCCCCAAAATCTTTGAAAGATATTCGTAATCCTCAAAGGACAAATGCTCCAATCCCCAGTGAATCCCCGCGTCAAAGGTTTCCCATTCAGCAACCATTTTTTTGAACGACTCAGCATCTTTAGCAGGCTCTTGACGAGGGCGTTCACCGGTCACAAAATAGCGGTCTGTGTTGCCGCCAATGACTTTAAATTTTTTACCTTCGTCGGCTTCGGCAAGCGCCTTCAAACGGCGGATACATTCAGCAGGGCGCGGGCCAAAAGCGGCAATATCGCCGAGACACCAGGTTACATCGACCTCACCGCTGGCTTGAATATCGGCAAGCACGGCATCCAACGCAATCAAGTTGCCATGAATATCGGATAAGACTGCTAAACGCATAAAATAAACCCTCTTGCGCGTAATGATTTTCGTGCCAAAAGCCTACCACAAAACGAGGTCAGTGGCGATGTATCAGTCTGGCGATTGGTGATCAGATGTGGTATTTTTCTTACCTGTATCATGTTTATTCCAAAACTATATAAGGAGCAATCACTATGCCTACACGTAAGGCAGACGCCGTTTGGCAGGGAACTTTGAAGGAAGGCGCGGGGACGGTCAAGGGCGGCAGCGGAACATTTGACCTGCCGTATACCTGGAAAGCTCGCTTCGAAGAAGAAGCCAACAAGACCAATCCCGAAGAACTGCTGGGTGCGGCGCACGCAGGCTGCTATGCGATGTTCCTGTCGGCACAACTGACCACAGCCGGATTCACACCGACCAGCATCAACGCGACGGCATCGGTTGCGCTGGGACGCGATGATAAGGGGCCGGTGATTGAAAGCATTGTGTTGGATGTCGAGGCGGTTGTCCCCGGTGTGAGCGCGGAACAGTTCGACGAGTTGGCGGAAAAGTCGAAGGCGGGCTGCCCGATTTCACGCGCACTCGCCAGCACTGCGATTACGCTCAATGCAAAATTGGTCAGTTAAACCCTTTCCCTTTTCCAATTCAGGGCACGGCGTGCCGTGCCCCTACAGGATCTACCGTCTGAATCAAATCCTCGCAAAACAATTCTCCTCTAAAATCCAAAGCGGCGCAGGATGGAATCAACAGAAGCGACGTAACCACCACCGAATAGTCGAACGTGTACCAATAATGGATACAGGTTATAGATGTCGCGGCGGGTTTCAAAAAATCCAGGCGCAATCGGATGCATTTCGTGGTAGCGCTGGAAAAAGCCCATGCCGAAGGTGTTAAAGAGGGTGATGAAAGCCAGTTCAATTTCGGGATGGGCGTAGTAAATGGCGGGATCAAGAAAACCGGTGATATGGTCATGGGATGAGAGGACGTTGGTCGTCCAGGCATCGCCGTGAATCAAGGTGGGATACTCCGGTTCGGTCAGCCAGTCACCCAGACGAGCGGCAAACTTTTCAAAACGATTTAGAAAATGGCCCGGTAAGCGCCCCACACGAGCGGCCTCACCTGCCATATAAAACAGGCGTTGATCGCGGAAAAATTCGATCCAGGAATCATAATGTGGATTCGGTTGATGGAGACCGCCGATAAGCGTGTCACGCTCGAAGCCAAATTTTTCAGCGTGAACCGTGTGCAAGGCTGCCAAAAATTCCGCCGCGTGGTGCTCGGCAGATACGGAAAAACGGCTGTCACCTTCGATAAACTCCATCAGCAGCAAGATGTCGGAAGTATGGATTACCACCGGGACGGGCAAGCTGCTGTGGGTTTTCAGATAATGCAGCATGAAGCCTTCGGGTTCGAGAGTCACACCTGAGCCGTCAGCAACTTTGGCTACCAGGGCGGTATTATCAGGGAGGTCAACACGATAGACCTCACCGATACATCCGCCCATGAGGGGTGTGAGTTTTGCCACCGGACTGCCGATGGCTTGCTGAACAGCTTGCTTCAGGGCATCAATACTTTGCAATTTGAAAATCCATGCCGTTAACGCGGTTGATAAGCTGGTTTTTGTTTTTCGCTTACATCCCAAGCAGGTTGATAAGTCCGTTCGAGCAGGAGATGATAAACTTCTTCAACATCGCGAATGTCATAAAAACCCGAAACCGTTTGCCCAAAGATGTCCATTCCGGTATTGGAATAGTTGGTCTGGCGCCGATTCCAGCGCGACTTTTTGGCTGGATCGTCAAATGTAATATTCCCGATGCCACCGATACCGACCACTTTCCCTAGGTGTGGCAAATGATCGAGATTATGGGTTTGGACATGCTTACCCAAGAGATTGTATATCATCAAGATACGCTCATTGGTGATGACATAAGTGGTGTGACGGTTACGAATGATTTTGTAGATAAACCGTCCAAACAGCATATATAAGCCGATCCAGCCATGCGGCAGCAAAATGAACAGCAAATTCCCGCTGCGAAAGCCGCTAATCAAGAGGGGAATAGCAATCGAACACCAAAACAGGCTAAAGGGAATCAAAAATACGTCCTGGGCTGTGAACAACTTCCACTGCACAGGCGAACCCAGCCACAGAATTTCCTCATGCGGCAGCAATTCGTACTCCACCAGCTTTGATTTACGCTTTAGTTTGCTCACGATTTTCTCCGAAAGACTCAAATCTTGCGAATCATAAGCCTTTGTATCAGCAGCTTACCCCCTCGAATCTAGGGGATAGCGCGTGAACTGCGTAAATTCGCTTTGAAGCAGCACCTTACTTGTGTGGATTTATGAGCTATCCCCACCCCCCAACCCCCTCCCCGCTGCGCAAAGAGGGGGAGCAATACAGAAATTTTTGAGGGAGGAATTAAAAGGTGTCCGCCCCTCAGCTAAGAAGTGGGGAGGGGGTTGGGGGGTGGGAATGAGGGAAAAGCTTGAGCCGAATATGTTTTATGCCCCCAAACATGTCCGCCCCTCAGCCACTTCTTAGAGAGGGGGCTTAAAACCACTTTTGGGTGAGTGTGACCCAGTTGCAGATGGCTATTTGTGTGAAAATTCAGCACCCATACCACCTTAGTTCGGGTTTAAGGTGCATATGATGTTAAAATTCCGGTTTGGATTATTTTCAAATTAGAGGGGATTTTATATGAAGACGATCCGTTGGGGCATTATTGGCGTTGGGGATGTTACAGAAATTAAAAGCGGGCCAGCGTTTTATAAAGCAGATCATTCGCAGTTGGTTGCGGTGATGCGACGTAGTGGGGATAAAGCCCGCGATTACTCTGAGCGGCATCATGTCCCGCGCTGGTACGATGATGGGGATGCTCTTATCCGGGATTCGGAAGTTGACGTGGTTTATATCGCGACACCACCCGACACCCACGAATCGTATACGCTCAAGGCGGCTGCCGCAGGCAAACCGGTCTACTGCGAAAAGCCGATGGCACGTAATTATGCTGAATGTCAACGGATGATCGAAGCATGTAAACAGGTGAATGTGCCGTTGTGGGTCGCCTATTATCGGCGGGCGATGCCACGTTTTGTGAAAATCAAGGAATTGGTTGACAGCAAATCCATCGGCGACATCCGGGCGGTTTCAATCCGGCTATATAAGAAAGCGGATGTCCCACCCAATCTGCCCGCCAATGAATTACCCTGGCGTGTCGTGCCGAAAATTTCTGGCGGGGGACATTTTGTCGATTTAGCCGCCCACCAGATTGATTTTCTGAATTATGTACTTGGCTCGGTTGAATCGGTAGCAGGACGTGCGACCAATCAAGAAGGACTTTATCCGGCAGAGGATACCGTGAGCGCAGCGTTTCAATATCCATCGGGTGTGCTGGGGTCGGGAGTCTGGTGCTTTTCGGCGGGCTACAATCTCGACGAAATTATGCTGGTTGGAACGCAGGGAACACTCAGCTTCGCGACATTTGATGTCTCACCTGTCATGTTGACGACTAATCAAGGCACGCAATCTATCAGCCTCAACTACCCACAGCATGTCCACCAACCGCTGGTAGAAACGATTATTGCGGAACTCAATGGTCAAGGGAAATGCCCTAGCACTGGCGAAACCGCCGCCCGAACCAGTTGGTTTATTGATGAGGTGCTCAAAAGTTATTCTAGTCGTTAGCTGTTAAGTCGATAGCTAAAAGACAAAAACGGTCACTTTAAGGGAAAGTTCGCCACTTAACCAAGCGAATTCAGGGCAGTTTATTGCTAAATCTTTTCGATACGTCACTTAACAATTAGCTTTTAACTCACCTTACGCAGGCAAATGAATAGGCTGTAATTGACGAAGGGTAGCAAA
>JBDTNB010000189.1:0-12109 GCA_039933955.1 Chloroflexota bacterium | reverse complement strand
GAGACTATACGCCTGCCGCCTGTGATGGCGAAGACATAGTCCAGCCAGCAAACTCTTCGGAGCCGTCGTGGAAACACGATGCTGGATGCTAAACCGTTGGTCGGGGGTTCGAATCCCTCCGGGGGCGCTGAGCGACAAAAGCCCGCTATATCAACTAGCGGGCTTTTGTTTTGTTAAGACATGATGTCTTTATACACTGCCGAAGTTTCAGCCGAAGGTTCGCGACTTTCTTTCTTGAATTCTTCGACAAGCTTTTGATAATGTGCTGCCGCTTCGCTCCGCCGTCCCATCTTAGCGTAGAGTTTCATCACATCGCGGTGAACATTTTCGCGGCTGGGATCTTCAGCCAGCGCCCGTTGGAACAGGCCGAGTGCATGTTCGAGACGTTCTTCGCCCAGTCGGACATGCGCCATTTCGGTCAGGGCTTCCATGTAACCCACACGAAAATCATTGCGTCGGTCAACAATCCAACTGTCAGTATGGCCTTGTAAGAACGGGCCGCGATAAATTTCGATTGCCTTCGCCCACGCGGCAACCCGATTTGTATTTTCTTCGTCGCGGCCTTCCATCAGTGCGCCTACGAAGTCCATCACATCATAATGAATCGCGAGTTCAGGGTTTATGCGGTAATAACCGCCATCATGCACCAGCACATCCATATCGAGCGCTTTGTGCAAACGGCGTTTCGTCACATGGAAAACATTGACGGCTTGATCGGTATCTAATTCCGGCCAGAAGGCTTGGCAAATTTCTGAACGGGTGATAATCGGGCGATCCAGCGCGAAAAAGAACAATAAGCGGGGCAGGTGGCCTTCCCACGTGTCGATAGTCTTGCCATTCATCAGCACGTAACCGGGGCCGAGGGCGAATACATCGAGCTTGTTTTTGCCTTCGGTTTCAATTTCGTAAAAGTCATGCCGTATGAGTTTGTCGTCTTCCAGCAGGACGGCGCGCCGCTGCGCGATGAGCGAAACCCAGGGCAATCGTGGCAGCGTCCGGCTGTTGATGACGAGGCGGCAGTTGTCCGGTAGATACGCGACCAACTTTTCCACGAACATCTGAATATCATCGGCGCTGTCGCTGCGATCATATTCATCGAGTATGAGCAGATAGGGTTCGTCCGCGATTTCGGCTAAGTCCTGCGCAAAGGTCTTAAGCAATAGATCGAAATTCTCATATGCGTTTTGGGGTAAGATGTTAGTATGGCGACCAAAAGTGGGATGCTGGTTCGCTAGGTCATGAGTAATGCCGGTCAAAAAGGATTGCACATTAATATCATCTGGCCCCATCGCATAATAATAGACTTTCAAATCCTGTGAATTGATAAGCCGTGCGATGAGTACAGAACGATAACGGCTTCTGGGATGAAGCAAAATCACGCGGGCATTCGGGGCTTCTTCCTGGAAAATTGAGAAAGAGTCATTAATGAGGTCGTGTAATTGCATATGAGATGTGACCTTAACCTTAAGGAATATCGACAATAGTTGCGATTATAGCACGGCTATAATAATAATTGCTAATGTAATCGTATCCTGCGCTTACAAAGTTAAGTGTGGTTCTCTACTACTCTGGATATTTAGGGATTAATTGGGGGATTATTGATGAATAAACCGGGAAGACCCTTTGGCGTAACTCTGGCGATTGTTGCCAGCGTTTGTTTATTTTCGATTTTACCCCTGCTTCAGGTCGGTCTCGTTTTGTCTGTGCGCCAGCATTTCTTGAATATGAATTTTCAGGATAGTGGCTTGGATACGATTGCTATGGGTGGGGATTTGTTGGGCGTGCCTGAAAGCAGTCTTATCCTGCAATCAGTTTTGAGCATCGCGTTTCTGGTGATTGGGATAATGGCTTGGCGCGGCAAACCGTCGTCGATAAGGTTTATGATGATTGCCGCCGTCGTCCTGTTGACCGTAGTGAAATTTGTGAGCGTACTTGTGCCTTTACTCAGTCAACCCGATTTTCAACAAGGCACAAGTTCATTGGATGGCGTCCTGAACTCGCTTGGGGCAGGGCAATTTGTGTTTGATTTTTTCATCCTGCTCTATGTTGTCTGGTACATGAATCGCGGCCCTGCGCGGGCTTTTTACCGGGGCTACTATTTGCCTGATCCAGCCGTTGTACCGTCGGAAACCTAGCTAACCTCATGTAGATGTATTGCTTTTCTCACTGAATAGCCTGTCTAGAGAGCGGAGAGTCTGACTCCCCCTTTCTCTACGAAGTGGGGAAAGGGGGCTGGGGGATAGGGGATAATAGTTGAAACTTGCACACTGGATTAGCTGGAGACGAGCTGTTTTTCGCGTTCTTCCATTTCCATTTGGACGAGTTCTCGCCGTAATGTCTTGCCCACCATCGTTTTGGGAAGTTCTACGATAAAGCTGAAGCGGCGCGGGACTTCATAACCGGCCAGAAATTGCCCACAATGGGCGATTAATTCCTGTTCGCTGACTTGCTCGCCTGGTTTCAACACGATCCAGGCTTTGAGGGCTTCTTCACCCTGTTTTTCTGGATGCGGGATAGCCGCGACCCCCACTTCCAATACCGCCGGATGATCTTTTATCACTTTCTCAATGTTGTTTGGATACACGTTGAAGCCGCCGATGAGCGCCATATCTTTCTTGCGATCCACAATGTAGAAGTAACCACTCTCATCCATGTAGCCAATATCACCGCTGAATAACCACATTTTGCCATTCTGTTCGCGGAGTGTATTCGCGGTTTCTGTTGGCATCCCATGATACCCTGTCATGATGTTTGGCCCTGCCATCACGATTTCGCCAATTTCACCGACAGGGACATCAGTCACACCGTCGTCCAGGCTCACCACTCGAACATCCATATCCGGCGCAGGCACGCCAACTGAGCCAGTACGATTTTCTCCCACAAGTGGATTGGAGATAGCCAGTGCAGCAGTTTCACTCATGCCATAACCTTCGTTCAAACGTTTGCCGCCTGCATTCTCGAATTCACGTTTAGTAGCGGGCGGGAGTGGTGCTGCGCCGCTGGAAGATAACAGAAACGAATCCATTCGCACTTTTCTCGATTTCACATCGGGATGATTCACGACAGCGTTATACATGGCCGGGACGCCCAAGAACACTGTCGGCTTATAGTGCGCGATAATGCCAACCATGCTGTCAATGTCCCGCGCATTTGCCACCAGGACAATACTCGATCCTGCTGCGATGGCTTGACTCAAAAGTACCACCAGTCCAAACGAATGGAACATGGGAATTGCGCCCAGGTAAACCATCTCGGTTCGTTTCCAACCGCTTGCTGCCTGCTTTTCCAGCGAATTCGACCACGCATAGATTTGCAGCATATTGGCGACCATCGCGCTGTGCGACAGCATCGCCCCTTTGGAGACACCGGTTGTCCCGCCGGTGTATTGGAACAGCGCAATGTCTGACGGTTTTACATCCACCTCATCTTTGCGGTTGACATATTGAGTGAGAATATCTTGAAGCCACACATCGCCGCTGGCTAAAGACTCGATAAAATGACCTTCTTTTTTCTCTTTTGTCATCGAAAAAAGTGTTTTCGCCAGCCCTGGCAGATATTCTTTAATCGCCGTGACGATCACCTTTTTGACTTTTGTGCCGCTCTGAATCTGTTTGAACCGCGCATAAAACAAACTCAATGTGATGAGGATTTCCGCATCGCAGTCGTTGATCTGAAATTGCATTTTAGGCGGCGGATACACCGGATTTGTGGCGGCTACAGTGCCGCCTGCCTTCAAAATGGCAAAATAGCTGATTGCTATGGCAACTGAATTCGGCAGTATGACCGCGACCCGATCCCCTTTTTTCAAACCCATCTCGATAAGACCAACCGCCAGCGCATCCGAAAGTCGATCCAATTCGCCGTAAGTGATGCTGCGTGAGAGGTATCCTGCAACCGGGACTTTTGCTGGGGTTATCAGCGCGACGCTGTCTGGTGCTTTTCGAGCCGACTCGCGCAAAAACTCATGCAGCGGGATCGCCGGATAAGGCTCTAATGTTGCCGGGACATCTGGGTCATAATTTTTTGTCCAGGGACGTTCCGCGTAAGTCATGCCTCATACCCTCAAAAGGAATATTATAAAAATTTAGATTCTATCTGGATTTGTTGAAATGCATCCTCGTAGGGCGACCCGTCAGGTGTCCCTATGGAAAATGACCCGTTTTGAATATCAGTCCTGCAATTCAACCGCCGCGCTGCTCAAAACGATTTCGCTCCGTTCTTCAACCTTGCAGCGGAACACGATTTTGTTGTCGCTGACTTTCCACATTTCCGTCACCAATGTTTCGCCTGGGAAAACGTGTTTCGAGAATCGCACTTTAATGCTCTTGAAACGCGACGGATCACTATCACAAAAATGTTTTAACACCGCGCGTCCGGCGAATCCAAAGCTGCATAAACCGTGTAGTATAGGTTTGTTGAATCCTCCCACCGCCGCCATCGCTGGATCAGCATGGAGCGGGTTGATGTCGCCAGAAAGCCGGTAAATCAACGCTTGCTGCGGCAGGGTTCTCTCGCTCTGAACGGCATCTGGTGCGCGATCCGGGGGAACATTATTATCAACCGACGAACCTCGTTCGCCGCCAAAACCACCCAATCCCCGAATGAACATCGACGATTGGCTGAAACTGACCTCATCACCCATCTCATCTTTGCAAACAGTATCCGTGACCATCAACAAACCGCTGCCTTTGTCATACACCTGCGCGATGCGCGGATAACAGGTGATGTGCGCGGCAGTCGGAATCGCTTTCTTGATTTCAAGATATTGTTCGCCATGTACCAGCATCATCGGATTGAATTCTATCGGCCCAATCCGACCTGTGACCAATAGATCAATCATTTTGCCCGGATACAAAACGGGAAATGTCGGCAGGGCTTTAAACCCTTTAGTGCTCAATTCGTATACAAACTGCAACTCGTCCTGGTTGAGGGTATCACTGGGTGCGCCGACGCCAAGCGCGTATAAGCAAACATCGCGGTTCGTGTAATCAAAAGTGAGCGGCTCAAATTCATACCCAAGCACCTGCTCGACAGCTTCTTTTGCGACAGCCATTTAAGTTTCTCCCTCTAAAAATAACCAACTGGCTGAGTGATGGCGTGGTTTAGAGATAGTCCCGGCTTATCGCCCAAATTGGATTTCTGTAGGGACAAGGCACGCCTTGTTCGTCTGGAAATATCTTATTTTACGACCACGCCCACTTTGCCTAATATTTACTTTGCTACTTTTTCTCGGTCAGCCATCTCCATTTGAACCAATTCCCGCCGCAGGGTTTTGCCAACCGTCGTTTTGGGGAGTTCGGATACAAACGCAAACCGCGTTGGGACTTCATAACGTGCAAGATGCGCTTCACAATAAGCGATTAATTCTTTCTCAGTCACCTGTTGATCGGGGCGTACCACAATCCAGGCTTTGAGGGCTTCTTGACCAGCCTTGTCCTTGTCAGGATGGGGAATAGCCGCCACGCCCGCTTCCAGCACCGCCGGATGGTCGGTCAGCACTTTTTCGATGGTATTAGGATAGACATTAAATCCGCCAATCAACGCCATATCTTTCTTGCGGTCAACGATGTAGAAATAGCCGTTTTCATCCATGCGGGCAATATCCCCGCTATAGAGCCAGCGTTTGCCATCTTTTTCGCGGAGTACGTTGGCCGTTTCTGTTGGCATTCCGTGATACCCCATCATGACCTGCGGCCCGCTCATAATCAGTTCGCCCACTTCGCCGAAAGGCACTTCCGTCTCACCATCGTCCAGGCTAACGATTTTGACATCCATATCCGGCAGGGGCAGCCCAATCGAACCTGCGCGATTTTCACCTTTGACCGGATTACAGTGCGATGCAGTAGGGGCTTCACTCATGCCGAAGCCTTCCAGCAGTGTACCGCCGCTGATTCGTTCGAATTCGCGTTTGGTCGCTGGGGGAAGTGGAGCGGAACCACTGACGCATACCCGAATCGATTTCAAATCTACCTTTCCCGATTTCACATCAGGATGGTTATTGATTCCGTTGTAAAGTGCGGGAACGCCGTGAAAAAGCGTGGGCTTAAAGATATTGATACAGTCGAGCAAATCGCCCAGATCGCGGGCATTCGGAACCATAATAATTTGGGAGCCGATTCCAATCGCGACGTTGAGCACCGCGACCATGCCGAAGGAATGAAACATGGGGATTGCGCCCAGGAACGAATCTTTTTCGCCGCCGTCCGGGTCATCGCCCAACAACCATGCCCGCATTTGCAGTGTATTGGCGACCAGTGCTTGATGAGTCGCCATCGCTGCTTTGGAGACACCTGTCGTTCCGCCGGTATATTGGAACAACGCCAGGTCTTCAGGGGTTACATTTACAGTTGACTTTTTGCCAGCGTATTTCGCCAGCACATCCTGGAACCAGACGTCATCCGGAGCGAGGCTTTCAATCCGATGACCCTCTTTTTTCTCTCTTGCCACTGTGAAGAGAAATTTCGCTAGAGGTGGCAAATATTCCTTGACGTTGGTGACAATCATCGTTTTCACCTTCGTCTTGGGTTGGATTTGCTTGAGCATGTTGTAAAACAGGCTCATGGTAATCACGATAGTCGCGTCACAATCATTGATTTGAAACTGCATTTTGTCTGGCGGATAGGTGGGATTTGTGGCTGCGACCACGCCGCCCGCCTTGAGCACCGCATAATAACTGATGACGAATGCTGAGATGTTGGGCATCACCAGCGCGACGCGATCCCCTTTTTTCAAGCCCAGGTCGAAAAGGGCGGCTGCCAGTGCATCTGATTGGTGGTCAAGTTCGGAGTAAATGATTGAACTGGCAACACGCCCAAATACGGGTAAATGCGCGCTGCTGACCAGTGCAACATGATCCGGTGTTTTTTTCGCGCGGTCTTGAAGAAATTGCTGTACGGTGATTGCGGGATAAGGTTCGAGGGTTTTGGGGGTTCCTGGATCGTAAGTTTTTGTCCAGGGGCGATCAGCATAAGTCACCATATCTCGTATTCTCCATGAATCTACTTATCAAAAATTGAATATCCATTTAATAACACAAGTATAACGGTGGGGAAGTCCATGTCAAACGACACGCCGCCTATTCAGAAAATGGATTTTTATAGGGACACGGCACTACCGTGTCCGTCTTCACTTTACGTACCTGCCCACGCTCGCCATGCTTCAGGTAACTTTGTAACCTGCCCCTCATGCGTGATGCAAATGTGCTTGCTCCATCCCGTGACCAACAGATCACCGGAACTGTTTTCCACAATTTCATAGGCGAAGGTCAGCGCGCGGCTTTTCATCTCTTCAATCCAGCATCGGATCGTCAACAATTGACCATACTGTGCGGGCTTCGCGTAGCGCGCGCTTACCTCGGTGACGGTCAGGTAATGCCCGCCGCGTTCAAAACTGGCGTAATCACTGCCACGCTGTCGGCCATAATTTGATCGGCCTTCCTCAAAATAGATAATATGGTTGGCGTGATGCACGATGCCCATTGCGTCTGTTTCAGCGTAACGTACATAAAAACTGGCTTCGGCTACGAAGCGATCTGTTGGAGCCAAAATTTCTCTCCCAGGTTGATTTGAAATGTTTATTAGGATAGCAGGCAAGAATACAGATGTAAACTTTCAAGACTTGCCTCACCCTGTGTTATAATTGCGGGAATATGTGGAGGTTGGGGCAAGGCTGTTGCCCTGGAGGAAGTCAATCATGGATATTAACCAGGCCGCGCGTATGATCGAATGGCTTGATGAAGAACGCCGTAAAGATAAAGCGAACATCGCCACGTTAGAAGAACGCTTGGCGCAGCAGCAGGATACCATAACAACCCTTTCGCGACGCCTGAACAGCATGGAGTCCGATCAGACCGTGATGCGGACACAGGTCGCGCCAAATGGCCGCGAGAGTGACTTGATTGAGCAAGTCCGTAAAGAGATGATGCAGCTTATCGAAAACGCCGAATCAAAACGGCTGACCGCCGAACGCGAGGCCGAGCGCCGCGCAGAACTGACGCGCGAAACCATTTTGCGCCCGGTACGTGAACTCACTGAAAAAGCCGAAAAACTTGAACGCCAGACCAGCGAAATCCCCGCGTATCAGGTTGAGCGTGAACGGGTCGCCGACACCGTTGCGACTTTGCAACAGCGCGTCGATGACTTGTTCAAGAAACTGGAAGAACCAGATCGTCGTTTGGCCTTCCTGGAAGAACAGCGCCGTCAGGATGCCCGCCGCATTTCGGAAGTCCAATCTGAACTGCCCGAAACCCAGAAACAAGTCGATAGCATTCGCCCCAAGCTCACACTCTTGGAAGATTTGGCGCTGCGTATTGAACGCCGCGTCCAGGAAGTGCAAAATGGAGACCGTGAGCGCCGCGAACAAATCCAGCAGTTTATCGACCAGCAAACCCTGCTCATCCAGCAGCGCGACCAGCAAATCGGTGATTTGGTGAAACGCTTCGGCGAACAAGACAGCGTGATGCAGCGCAATATCGAGCGCTTTGAAACCTGGTCAGAAGCCTATCGTAACATGAAGAAAATCATTGACGATTTTGAGCGCATCGGGGATCGCCTCGAACGCCGCATCAATGAAGTCGCCGAAATGCAGCGCTTGAGTGAAGAACGCTTCCGCCAGGAATGGAACGACTGGACATCTGACGATCAGAAACGCTGGAAGCAGTTTACGATTTCCAACGACGAAGTTTGGCGCAGCCATGACAAGGAATTTGAGCGTTTTGTCCAGCATATGACCGAATTCGAAGGCTCGTATCCTGCACTTGCGGAAAGTATTAATCGCCTCTGGAGTCTGGAACGCGAACGCGCGCAGCTTTATCGGGATCGTTATCAGGCAATGATGTTGGAGTATGACACCGGCACAAAAGTGAGCACACCAACCAAACCCATGCCGCCCGTAACGACCAACGGATCAGGCAGTTAAAACCCCGATTGCAGTTGTCATTTAGAACTGCGCTGCCTCTCTCTTAATCCCCCTCTCTGCGAAGCGGGGAGGGGGTTAGGGGGAGGGGATGTGAGCGAAAAATCACCAACTCCCATTTAACGCCCTGCCGACTCGGTTTCCATCGCTTCTTCAGGCGTCGGCATATCGACTTCGACTCGTTGCAATTGCGCCCCCAATGCCCGCAGCTTGCCTTCTACATTTTCATAGCCCCGGTCAATTTGCTGGACGTTGAAAATGCTAGTTTCACCTTTGGCAGCCAGCGCAGCCAGCAGCATCGCCATGCCCGCCCGAATGTCCGGGCTGGTAATGTTCGCTACCCCATGCAGTGCGGTTGGCCCCTGCACGAGAACGCGGTGCGGATCACACAGCGTAATTCGCGCGCCCATGCGGACGAGTTTGTCGGTGAAGAAAAAGCGGCTCTCGTACATCCAATCGTGAAACAGCACTGATCCGGCGCTTTGGGTGGCGATGACCAGCGCGATGCTCATCAAATCCGGTGGGAAAGCCGGCCAGGGCTGTGCCTTGATAATTGGCATACGGTTGCCCAGGTCAGGCACAATCGTCAGCGATTGGCTGGAGGGTACGAAAATATCCTGTCCACGCACTTCCCATTTCACCCCCAGACGCTCAAATGTCAGTGCAATCATGTCCAGATGCTGTGGGTCGGCTTCTTGAAGTAAGAGTTCGCCCCCGGTTACAACCGCCGCGCTAATCAGGCTGCCCACTTCCATGTAATCTGCGCCAACTCGGATTTCACACCCCTTTAGGCGATCGACACCCTGAATTGTGAGTCGATTCGTGCCAACGCCCTCCATTTGCGCGCCCATTTTGATGAGCATCTCGCATAAGTTTTGGATGTGCGGTTCGCACGCCACATTACGGATCGTTGTTGTGCCTTTGGCGGTGACAGAGGCCATAACCGCGTTTTCAGTAGCGGTAACGCTGGCTTCTGGCAGTAGTATGTCACCACCTTTTAACCCATCTGCCTGCATCACCAGTGCGCTGTTTTGATAATTGATCGTTGCGCCTAATTTTTGCAGCGCGAAAACATGCGAATCGAGCCGCCGTTCGCCGATGCTGTCTCCACCTGGAACTGGCAGCGTAACCTGACCGCAGCGCGCCAGCATCGGCCCCGCTAACACAATGCTGGCGCGGATTTTTTGTGCCAGCGCGGCGTCAACACTGGTCGTGCGGATTTCTTTCGCATGAACGCGCAGCGTGTTTGCACCTTCCCATCTGATGTCCACGCCCAGCCGTTCCAAGATTTCAATCGTCGTGCGCACATCGCCAATGTCCGGCATATTGTGCAGAATAATCGGCTCATCAGTGAGAAGGCAGGCGGGCAGCATTTTAATGGCAGCGTTTTTATTCCCACCCGCTTTGAGCGTACCCGACAGCCGGTGTCCACCTTCGATGATAAATTGATGCATGATATTTATCCTATCTGGAGCACAACCGGTGTGCCGGATGTGATTTTCAGGAATTGCGCGGCGTTTCCCTGGTTGATGGCAATTTCGAGATAACCACCGCTGCCCACCAGCGCCATCAAGTCGCCCGCTTGCGCCTCACCATAAATGCGCCGGATGCGCGTCACTTTTTGGTCGTTGACGCTGATCGTGGCCTTATCGGCAGCAAAGCGGATGGGTTTTTCTAGCGGTTTGCCAAAACGCGGATGAAGTTCCAGGTGATTGTCATCGATCCAATGAAACTCGCCGATGCTGGTGATGACATTCCCAAAATGGTCAGCGCTGATGATTTGACCTGTAATTTCTTTCTCTTCGATATTGAGGGATAGATTAAGCTGCTGCGCAACCTGTTCAACCGGCGCACCAAACTCACTTAGGGAAATTCCAGCGGCTAAGTGTGCGGCAGCCGGGGCGAAAATATCGCGTCCATGAAACGTGTTGCTGACTGGGACTAATTGATAGGAAACGTTGGTTAGCTCGACCACAGTTTTCGAGACCACCTCGTCCAGGATGTATGAGAGCACGCCGTTGTCCGGTGCGACGAAAAAATAATCGTCGATTTGTGCGGCAATAGCTTTGCGTTCGCTGCCCACTCCCGGATCAACCACCACCAGAAAAATAGTTCCCGGTGCAAAATAACGATAGGTTTTGAGCAGCGTAAAAGCCGCCTGTTGGACATGCTGCGGTGGAATTTCGTGCGTTAGATCAATGAAACGGACGGCAGGGTATATCCGTGTCATCACAGCTTTCATCACACCCACATAAGTATCGGTTGTGCCAAAATCAGTTAATAAAGCGATTGTGCGATCCATCAAAATATCCTTTGCTACAGATCGTATTGTAACCGCTGCGAAAGCGTTGACAAGGTTTATATCCCTCGCTATACTGGCTACCAACCGATTAAAGTGAGGTTTTGAGCTGTGCTGCGCCACCACCATCATCACAAGTTACATAGGAACCACCCGGTGTTGGCCTGATTTCAAGACTGTCACGTTTTATTTGACGCATCATAACCCCGCACCCAGCGGGGTTTTTTATTTTACAGGAGGGAAACATGCTGGCAGTAATCGACTATGGTGCAGGCAATTTGCGCAGTGTACTCCATGCTCTGAACCACCTCGAAGTGGAAAGTGTGCGTCTTGTCCAGGATGCGCACGACCTGAAAGGCGCGGACAAAATCATCCTCCCCGGTGTTGGCGCGTTCGGCGCAGGGATGCAAAAGCTGCGTGAGCAAGATTTGATTCAGCCCATCCGCGACGCCGTATTTGCTGGGACACCTTACCTGGGCATCTGTTTGGGGATGCAATTTTTGTTCGAGCGCAGCGACGAGATGGGAGACCACGAAGGACTCGGCATCCTGCCTGGATACGTGACGCGCATCCCCGACAATCTGGGATTGAAAGTCCCACACATGGGCTGGAATAACCTTCAAATTCACAAGCCTTCGCCTTTGCTGAATGATCTAAAGCCGGATAGCTATGCTTATTTTGTCCACAGCTATTATTGTGTCCCGACGGATCAATCCGACGTGGTGGCGACAGTCGATTACGGCATCCCGCTGACAACCGTGATTCAGCGTGACAATATCTACGGCATCCAATGTCACCCGGAGAAAAGCCAGCGTGTTGGCTTACAAATCCTGACCAATTTTCTCAAGGAGGCCGCGTGATTATTTATCCCGCGATTGATTTGCGCGGCGGGCAGGT
>JBDTNB010000188.1:0-12115 GCA_039933955.1 Chloroflexota bacterium | reverse complement strand
CCATTGTATCCTGTTCAATCGTTTGCCAGCGATTCAAATTGGCCTCATCGGGCGAGTTATCCATAATGCTGAAGCGCCAATTCGCGTTGGTATAACGGTACAGTGCGGTACACTCAACCGTCGCCCGCTGAAAATCCATACGCAGATAGGTTTCCTGGCGCGGCGATACTGTGCTGGTGGTCATCGAACCCATCGCGCCATTTTCGAAGCGCACCGCCGCCATCGACACCGTATCGACTTCAATCGGGCGATCCAAAGATTCGGCGAAGGCGTGCAGTTCGCGCCAATCGCCGTACAAATACAAAAATAAATCGTTGATGTGGATGCCATGTCCGACGGTTGCGCCGCCGGTTTCCGTCGCCCATTTCGCCCGCCATGCCACCTGATGATAAGCCAGCGCCCGATACCACAACGTATTGCACACGCCCACCAACGGCGCGCCTAGTTCACCGGCTGCCATCAACCGTCGCAGATGCTTGACCGCCGAGCCGAAGCGCCATTGAAAAACACTGCTCACGTAGCGCCCGGTCTGAGCTTCGATAGCCGTCAGCCGATCAAATTGATCGAGCGAGCCAACCAGCGGCTTTTCAGAGTAAACCCAGGCTCCAGCTTCCATACATGCTTTGCATAAATCAAAATGGGTGAACGGTGGCGTCAGCACATGCACGAGATCAGGCTGCACAGCCGCCAGCATTTCCGTCGTATTCGTAAATCCACGCGGCACGTTTTGCTGTTCGCAAAAATTTTTGACTCGCGCCTCATCGACATCCACCGCCGCGACCAATTCCACGCGCTCTCCAGCCTGCCGTATGGCCTCAATGTGGCTGCTGACAATCGCGCCCGTCCCGACAATGGCAACACGATACGTTTTCATGATGAATACTGTCCCCTGTTATCGCAAAATGGACTTAACAATATCACCAGCCAAATGAATTTCCCTAAACTATGCAAAAGTTGGAATAACACCTACTTCCAAGAAGGTGAAGAATAGCGAAATTCTGGATTCTCATTGAGCGTAAGTGACGTTGCTAAAATCGGTTCTAATTCAAGTATTTGTTTCATGCTTACAACCATGAGATTATCGTAGTTCTGACTATAGTCGTCTAATAATGTCTGGTTCACAAAAACTATATTTGCACCATCGGGCGACCATGAAAAACCGTTGATAACCTGATTTTTGTTTTCTGCCAACATCAATTTCTGTGCGGCTTCGATTGAACTATCTTCCTTCATTTCTGCACTATCGAAAAGATAAATTTCGCCTGTATTTTGAGAGCATCCAAATGAAAGGGCGAGATAATTTCCGTCAGGCGACCACATAGGAGCGCGATAAAAATCGCCTACACCGCAATCGCTGCCACTTGTAATATCCTCAATTCTCCCAATTTTTCCATTATCGACCATCCCAATTGAAACACGAGTTGATTTGGAAAAGAATGATCCATCAGGTTGAGGAACTCGATATTCCCGATCACTTACAAACACAATTTGTTTTCCA
Source organism: Chloroflexota bacterium (assembly GCA_039933955.1). Classification (GTDB taxonomy): domain Bacteria; phylum Chloroflexota; class Anaerolineae; order Aggregatilineales; family Phototrophicaceae; genus CFX2. The sequence goes on along the minus strand of JBDTNB010000188.1, from coordinate 10,617 downwards.
TCGGGCGATAAATTTAAGTCCCAAAAATCCCAATCCGCTGATTCAAAGTCAGTTAGTTTTGTCAGATTGGTTCCGTCAAAGTCTATCGAGAATATATTACTAATGCCGTCCTGCTTAGATTTAAAGATGATTTTTTGCCCGTCAGGCGTCCATAGCGGGTAGTTATTCATCCCCATATTTTGAGTAAGCTGGACAAAATCGCTTCCATCCGAGCTAAGTCGAAAAATATCACTAGAGGGGAATGAAGTATCCGAATTCGTCCAGTGGAGTGCTTCAAACACTATGTATGAAGTCGTCGGCGACCACACAGGATTATTGATGCTCGTCAAGGTCTGGTTCGTACTCAAAATTTGCTGTGTTCCTGCTTGAGGGTTAATTAAATCTAATTGCCCATTGAACACAACTACGATTTTGCCCGGTAATTCTGTTTTGATTATGGATGGCAAATCGTCATATGCTAATGAAAATGCTGAGATAAAACCGAAGAGCAGTAGAGCAGCTATAAAAAAGGTCGCCTTTATATTCATGTTTCTCTAATTCATTCGATAAAATTATACGCAGACATTCGCCAATTCTTCGACGCATTTGCAATCAAGGTTGCTTAAGAGGCACAAGACACCTTCTTCAACGCTACTTCGCCGCCTGGGCAGCATCTTCCTGTTTTTTGAACGCGGCCAATACTTCGGCGTCGGGATGCTGTTTGTAAAAATCATCCAGCGGGAAGCAGCCGGAGCGCAGCCCTTTGCGCGGCGCAGTAGTGCAATCGCTGAAGGTGCGGCACAGACGTTTGCGCTGTAACGGTTCGCCGGACAGCACATCGGCGATCAGTTCAGGATACGACAGCATCATGCGCCCGACGCCGACAAAATCGGCCTTGCCGCTGCGGACGACATTTTGCGCCACACGCGGCAGCCATTCCTGTAAATAAGAATAACCTGTCCCGACGATGATGAGTTCTGGCGAATGCTGTTTGAGTTCGGCGGCGACGTTGATATGCCGCGCGACACCCGCCAGCGGATCTTCCGGCGGCTGATAACCATCCGATGGCGGGAACAAAGCCGGACGTTGCAGATGCGGCGTGTAATACGGACTGCCACCCGTGATGCAGGCAAGTTTGATGTCCAGCGCCAGCAGCATATCGAGAAAGGCTTTTGGCTCGGTCAAATCAATGCCCGTGCCGCTTGCATCTGAACCGAAGGCATAACGGTACGGTTGGTCGCCCCATGATTCAGGCACACCGGTTCCATCCGCGCCCGGTTTGAACGGTATCCAATCGAACGCACTCAGACGCACACCGATGTCTAAACCCGGTGCTGCGGTGCGCACCGCCGAGACGAGTTCACGCAGGAAGCGAGTGCGATTTTCAAAACTGCCGCCGTAACGCCCTTCGCGGTCTACTGCGCTCAAAAATTCGTGACCGAGATAGCCGTGACAGTGCTTGAGATCGACGAAATCAAAACCGGTTTTTTGTACCAGTACCGCCGCTTTGGCGAAATCCTCGATTAAGCGGGCAATTTCATCATCGGTCATCAGCAGTTGGTCGGGTGGCAAATGATATTTGCGATCCAGCAGTGGATGGTTATACAGGATGTGCGGTTCGAGTTTGCTGTTGTCATACGGGCGGGCAAAACGGCCTGAATGTGTGAGTTGCAAGCCGATCAACAGGTTGGCGGCGTTGCCAAATTTTTCCTCATGGGCGGATACCAGAATCTCGCGCAGTCCGGCAATTTCGCCGCAGGTTTGCTCATTCAGAACCAGTTGGCGCGGGTTGGCGCGGCCATCCATGCGCACGGCAACCGCTTCGCCGCCCCAGATCAATTTTGCCCCGCTCTGGCCGAAATGCTTCCAGCGCCGCCGCACCAAATCCGTCGGATGACCGTCGTCGCTGCCATCCCAACCTTCCATCGGCAGGACAGCGAAACGGTTGCTGAGCGTTTTTCCTTTATAGGTCACAGCCTGCGAAAGTGGAGCATCCGCGCCAACCTGCATCTCGTCATCAAAATCCAATTCGGCGCCGATGTCCTGAAGGTGCTTGCGGAAATCGTCCGGCGTGCGTAGTTGGGCAATACGGCGATACGACATTAGTGTCCCTCCACTAGACCTAGACGATCCGCAATATCGCGCAGGATCGCCATGTCTGAAGCTGGGCGGCGTTCCATTGTTGGATGCGGCATGTCAGATTTAATCCAGCGACGTAAACAGAGGAACTGTGCCGCGCTGTGTTTATATAATGGGACGGGTGTGCGGAAAGCAAAAAAGCCCAGGTATTGAATCAAATCGTTGAGTTCATAAAAGCCAGGATCGCCGGACGCCCACAGCGCATCCCGTTTGGCGAACAAATCTGGCGCGAAGGTGCTCAGACCCAGCAGATAATCGCTGCCATACATCACCATATCGACTGCCAGATCGTTGCCGGTGAACACTTTAAAATCCGGGCGCTGGCGATTACGCAGGTCGATACGCTGCCATTCCAGCAAACGGCTCAATGACGAGTGTTTCGCGCCGATGCACTGTTTCACGTCCAGCAGCCCGCTATACGTATCCAGATCATAAATCTGGCCGAAAGGCGCGAACATTTTGCCGAGTTCAAACGCGATGAAACGCGAGCAGTGCCGCCCAATTTCGGCATACGAGTCGATAATTTTTGCTGGGCTTTGCCCGGTCAGCCCATACGATTGAAAAATGATCGGCGTGCCACCCTGTGCCTCGATCAGCGCGATTTGCTCAAAAGTTTCGGCTGACTTCCAGACATCACCCGGTTTATCGCCGACGAATGCTCCCGCCACGAACGCGCCGCCGGACAGCGTTTCGCGTGTCCGTTCCAGCACCATCTGGCGAGTCTCCGCGTCAATCAAATTCACATAACCCGTATCCATATTGACGGCGGGCGTCAGTCCAGCCTGGGCGGTACGGGCGACATGCGCGCAAAAACTGTCCCAATCGACAGCGCCATCTTCATGAAACGGCAGCAAAATCGCCGATATGCCGGTGATCATGCGCCCCGGCGTGAGCAAAGCCAGGGGGTTGAGAGCGGTTTCAATCATGGGCAGTCCGCCTCCATCTGAATTTCACCTGTAGATTGCAGATGTTGGATGTAACTATTGAGGGCGCTCTGGTTATGGTCGCGGATGGCGCGTTCCACTTCAACGGCATCGCGGGAACGGAAGGCCGCCAGAATTACTTTGTGTTCGCGCTGGGCGTCGCCGATGCGGCGTCCCGAAACATCCTTTAGATAATGCAGCCGCAGACGATCCCAATGATCCAGCACTTTTTGCATCATCTTCGTCGTCAGCACGTTGTTACCGCATTCACAGATGAAGAGATGAAACTCCTTGTTTTGCTGCGACCAGCGTTCAGGATCATTAAGGCTGCGATCCATCTGGTCGATGAGTTCAGCCAGCGTCTCGATTTCGCGGTCACTCATACAGCGGCTGGCCGTGCGGCTGCAAATCACTTCCAGCGATTCGAGCAGCGCGAAAATCTCGAAGATAAAGTTGGCGTTGATGTCGGTAAGGGTCGCGCCCACATACGGTTCAATCGTGATGAACCCATCGGCCTCAAGCTGGCGCAGGGCTTCGCGGATGGGAATTTGGCTGACACCCATCGACTCGGCCAGATCGTCAATCACCAAACGCGAACCCGGTTTATATTCGCCCTGGATGATCGCCTGCCGTAAGGCGTCGTAAACGGCTTCGTTCTTACTTCGAAAAGTAGGGCGCATAAGAAAACCTTTGCATTTCTGAAAAAATCATATATCCTATAGGATATATGACAATTACCCAATTGCCAAGTACCTAGTGAAAGGGGTGCGGAACCAGACTAAAGACAGTCGTCATTCAAAACACATCGTTTAATTGAAATTTTAGGGAAGAGAAAAATGAAGTCGTCCAAAATTAGTATCATCCTCCTTATCGCGTTACTCACCACACTCTTGTCGGCTGCCGTTGTACACGGTCAGGATCAAACCATGTATGTGGAGTGGTGGGGTTCACAAAACCGCCATGACCGTACTATTAAAGTTATCGAAGATTACGAAGCTGCCCATCCCGGCCTCGATATTACCTACGAATTCGCTAATTTCAACGATTATTGGACGAAACTCAATACACAGGCCGCTGGCAGCCAATTGCCATGCGTGATGCAGCAGGATTATGCCTATCTGGCCGAATGGAGCAAACGCGATTTACTGGCTCCGCTCGACCCCTTCTTTGACTCAAAGGCGATTGATGTGTCCGATGTCGCCCAATCCGTGCTGGACAGTGGCACGGTGGACGGCAAGGTCTATGGCCTGAGCCTGGGTACAAACTCGCAATCCTTCATCCTGGATACCGATGCCTTCGCCAAAGCCGGTGTTGACCTGCCCGCCGCCGATTGGACATGGAAAGACTTCGAAGACATCGCCATGAAGCTGCATGAAAAATTGGGCACATGGGCGATGGCTTACGGTCTGGAAGATGTACAAATGTGGAAGTCGCTGGAAATCAGCGCGGGCGCGAATGCCTTCACGGTTGACGGTTCGGCGCTGGGTTATACCGATGACCAACCCATCACCGACTATTACAATATGATTGTCCGTCTGGAAGATGCAGGCGCGATTGGCACACCCGATGAAACCGCCGAATTCGCCAATGGCAGCCCGGAAAACTCGCCCATCGTGACCGGCAAGGAAGCTATGCGTTATCAGTGGAGCAACCAGATTGTTGCGATCTTCAATGCCGCTGGCGACACCCGCCACTTCAAATTGTGGCCGCTGCCCCGCCTGGAAGGTGGCGAACCCGAAAATTATCTGAAACCCTCCATGTTCTTCTCGATCACCGCCAACTGCCCGACGCCTGATCTGGCAGCCGATTTCATCAACAACTTCACCAACTCGCCGGAAGCCAATGACATTTTAAATGCCGAACGTGGTGTGCCGATTTCGGGAGCAGTGCGCGCACATTTGCAGCCCAATCTGGACGCAGTAGGACAGGCGACCTTCGATTTCCTGGAGCAGGTGCAGGAAGACAGCAGCCCGGTTCCGCCGCCCGACCCCAAAGGTTACAGCGATGTATTGAACAACGTATATGCACCGCTCTTCGTCCAACCCGTGATGTACAAACAAATCTCGGTGGAAGATGGCGTGGCGACGCTGCGTAAAGAAGCCGAAGCCATTCTGGCAGCGAACAACCCGACTTCATAAGGATGGGATCTGCTAAGGTTTGAACATCAATTGAAAATGTCTGTAGGGACGCAGCGCCGCTGCGTCCCTACACCAACAAAATCGATTGGATGGTTCAAATCTGAATGACTATCTGACGCAAAAATCGGTTATGCTTTAAGGGATGCTGTCATCTTGGGCAGCATCCGAAAATATTTTAAAGAGCTGACTCAAAACTTCACCGCTTCCCGCCTTTCTCTCCGCCTGGAGAGGGCTGCCGAAGGCGTGGGGTGAGGCACAGCTCTCCGTCAAAAGATAATTTTTAGGGAACTGCTATGGAAAAACCTGCGATTGCAATGCCAGGGACAAAGCCGATTGAGCCGGAGTCTGTGCGCATAGAGCCAAATCCCCGCATCAAGGCGAGAGATTTCAAACAAAATAATATCGTTGGCTATTTATTTATTTCACCCTGGCTCATTTGCTTTTTTCTGTTTGCGCTGATCCCTATCGCCATTTCGCTGTGGTTGGCCTTCACCGACTACGACATCCTGTCGCCATCCAGCGGGCAGTTCATCGGCCTGCAAAATTTCCATCGCATGTTCTTTGAAGATGTGCGTTATGCGCGTTCTGTCAGTGCGACCTTTCAATATGTATTCTTTTCCGTACCGCTTCGCTTGATTTTCGCGTTGGGCGTGGCGCTCGTGATGAATGCCAAACGGCGCGGCGTATACTGGTATCGCGCGATTTATTACATCCCGTCGATTATCGGTGGCAGCGTAGCCGTCGCCGTCATGTGGCGGCAGCTTTGGGGCAACAACGGCGTGATTAATTCTCTCATCGTCTCAATTGGCTTCCCCGAAGTGAAATGGCTCGGCAATCCCCAGACGGCCATCTGGACTCTGGTGATTCTGGCGGTGTGGCAGTTCGGGTCGCCCATGCTGGTTTTTCTGGCCGGTCTGCGCCAGATTCCGCAGGAACTCTACGAAGCCGCGTCGATTGATGGCGCGAGCACCTGGAAGAAATTTTTGCGCGTCACCCTGCCGCTGCTGACGCCCATTATTTTCTTCAACCTCATCATGCAGTTGATCGCCGGGTTTAAAGTGTTCACGCAGGCCTTCATCGTTACCGGCGGCGCGCCGCTCGATACCACCCTGTTTTATTCGCTCTATCTCTATAACCGGGCGTTTGTGAATTACCAGATGGGCTATGCTTCAGCGATGGCCTGGGTCATGCTGCTGGTAATCGCTGTGCTGACCGGAGTGGCTTTCAAGTTGTCGTCGTTCTGGGTCTTCTACGAAACGAAAGAGGGCTAATGGCTACCCAAGTCATCAACATTAACTTCAAGCGCGAAAAAGCCAGACAAAAATTCACTAGCGCACTGATTTATCATGTCGGCGTGATTTTCCTCGGCCTCATCATGCTGTACCCGGTAATCTGGTTGTTTTCCAGTTCATTTAAAGCTGCCGACGAAGTCTGGACGACAGTCAATACTCTGATTCCGCCCAACCTGCATTTTGAAAATTATGCTGAAGGCTGGCGTGGCTTCGGTGGGATTTCCTTCGCTACTTTTTTCAAAAATTCATTTTTCTATGCCGGGGTTGGAACGTTATTCACGGTTTGCGGTTCAGCGGTGGTCGCTTATGGATTTTCGCGACTGCGTTTTCGCGGGAAGAGTATCTGGTTCGCGGTCATGCTCATGACGCTCATGCTGCCCGCCCAAATCCTGTTGATCCCGCAGTACATTATTTTCAGCAAAATTGGCTGGTTGAATACCTATCTGCCGCTGTTGATTCCCCGTTTGGGTGGCGACGCCTTTTTCATCTTCATGATCGTGCAATTTATCCGGGGCATCCCGGTTGAACTCGACGAAGCCGCCATGATCGACGGCTGCGGCAGAACCGGCATCTTTTTCCGCATCATTTTGCCGCAAATCAAACCCGCGCTGGTGACAGCGGCCATTTTCTCGTTTTACTTTACCTGGGAAGATTTTCTCGCGCCGTTGGTCTACCTGTCCGACCCGCATTTATATCCGGTTTCGGTAGCGCTGCGTTCGTTTTCCGACCCCGGCGGCATCACCAATTGGGGTGCGGTCTTCGCTATGCTCGGATTATCGCTCGTGCCGGTATTCATTTTGTTCGTCTTCTTCCAGCGTTATCTGGTCGAAGGTATTTCGACAACTGGACTCAAGGGATAGGCATGGGTAGGTCGCGCAATGCTGACTTATTCGTCTGGGCGGATCGCATTACGACATTCATCCTGGCGAACATGATGTGGGTGCTGCTGGCGCTGCCGGTCATTACCCTGCCGCTGGCGACTGCCGGATTATTCGCGGCGCTGGCTCCCTGGGGGCGTGGCAAATCGTCAGAAGTCTTTCGTGATTTTTTTGGCGGCATCCGTGAACATTGGCGGCAGGCCATGTTGATCGGCTTGATCGACGTGCTGCTGGGCGGTCTGATTGCCCTGGATTTCACTATTTTCCGTCTGATGGATATGTCACAGGCCATCGCCTTGCTGTCACAGAGTATCAATTTTTTTGCCGCGTTGGTGCTGCTGCTGGTGAACGTGTATGTGTGGCCGCTGCTGGTCACCTTTGATTTGCCCTTCCGTAATTTGCTGGAAACCTCGGTCAAATTGGTATTCGCCCATCCACTTGCCTCGATTGGGATGCTGCTGGGGACAATCGCGATTTTGTTTGTGAGCACGTTGCTGCCCGCGATGTTCCTGCTGCTGGCATCCGTTTCGGCCTGCGCCCTGTTCATCAGTTGGGGTACGTGGCGGATTGTGCGTGGACATATAGCGGAAGATGAACGCGCGCGGTTAGAATCGCAAAATTAAAATATCAAAAATCATGAACTGCCAAGACGCAGAGATCGCTAAGAAAAGGGTTTTTGAACTTTTCACTTTGCGTTCTTAGCGTCTTTGCGGTTAAAAATCGTTTTCATTGATTTGAACTAAGGATTAAAACATGACTTCGCGCAAACGTTATGCAATCGTCGGAACGGGTTCACGCGCCGGGATGTATGTCCAGGCCGTGACCGCGACCTATCGTGACACTGCCGAATTGGTGGCGTTTTGTGATCTCAGCCAGGTACGCATGGACTGGTATAATCAGCAGTTGCAAAAGAATGGCCTGCCTGCGCTTCCAACCTATCTCGCAGCGCAGTTTGACCAGATGATCGCCGATACCAAACCGGATGTCGTGATCGTCACCACAATGGACTCGACTCATCATCTGTATATCACCCGCGCGATGGAACTCGGCTGCGATGTGATTAGCGAAAAGCCCCTGACGACCACCGTCGAAAGTTTGCGCGCGATTTACGACACGATTGACCGCACTGGTAAATCGCTGCGTGTGACCTTCAATTATCGCTATGCACCCGCCTATACTCGCTTGCGTGAAATCATCATGCAGGGCGTCATTGGGCGTCCCTTAGCCGTCGATTTTTCCTGGATTTTGGATACCAGTCACGGCGCAGATTATTTCCGCCGCTGGCATCGCGAGAAGCAAAATACTGGCGGCCTGCTCATCCACAAAGCCACCCATCATTTTGACCTCGTAAATTGGTGGATTGATTCCTATCCCAAGCAGGTGTTCGCGATGGGTGATCTGCAATTTTACGGCAAGGAAAATGCCGAGGCGCGCGGCGAACATTACAACTACGCCCGCTACACCAATGAACCCGACGCCGCCAATGATCCCTTTGCACTGTCGCTGAACGATAAAGAATTGTTTCGCGGTTTGTATCTGAACGCCGAGGCCGAAACTGGCTACCTGCGAGATCGCAATGTGTTCGGCGAACCCATCACCATCGAAGACACCATGAACGTGACCGCACGTTATCGCAACGGCGTGCTGCTGTCCTATTGTTTGATCGCCTATTCACCCTGGGAAGGGCTGCGCGTCGCCATCACTGGCACAAAAGGCCGCGTCGAACTCGACGTGATGGAAAATATCAATCACCTGATGGGCGACGGCAAAGTTGGCAACGCCAGCACCAGCGCGTTCAAAGAAGCCACCTTGCGCGTGTTCCCGATGTTCGGGACGCCTTACGAAGTTGAAGCATCAACGGGTGAGGGTGGGCATGGCGGCGCAGACCCCGTGATGCTGGAGCAGATTTTCTCGCCCAACCCACCCCATGATCCCTTCCATCGCGCCGCAGGGCATATCGATGGCGCGGCTTCCATCCTCGTCGGCATCGCCGGAAACGAGTCCATGAAAACCGGCAAACTCGTGCAGATCGACGACCTGTTCCCGCTGCCGGAGAAGGCGGCCACACCACCCCTCCCGGTTTCGTAGGGGCACGACATGTCGTGCCCAATACGCGACATCATCTGGCTCTCCCGTATTTCCCCCCTCGCTACGTGTGGCTAGGGGGTGAGATTTTGCTCAACAACTATTTAACCTGAGTTTCGGAAAGGTCGATGCTCCGTTTCGCGTCAGATAGCCCTTCCCTTTCCAAAATTCAGGTTGCCCATATAATCGTTCGGTGGCTCATACCTAAATATCGGGAGTAGTAACTATGGCGACGCTCCATTTAATGGTTGGACTTCCTTGTTCTGGAAAAACAACGCTTGCGCAAAAACTTGAGCATGAACAATTGGCCCTTCGACTAACAACGGATGAATGGCATATACGTCTATTTGGTCAAGATGCTGAGGAGCCGGAACACGATGCTAGACACACTCTCATTGAGATGATGCTTTGGAAGGTAGCCAGTAGAGCACTTGAATTGGGAACGAACGTCATACTCGATTTCGGTTTTTGGGCGCGCGAGGAACGCGAAGACTATCGGTCTCGAGCGAAGGACCTTGGGGCCAGCAGTGAAGTACACTTTCTTGATGTGCCGACAGATGAGCTGATGCGACGGCTTATGGCAAGAAATTCGCAGTCTTCGCCAGCAAGTTTCTACATTCCTGAAGAAATGATGAAGCCCTGGATTGTGTTCTTTCAAAGACCAACGCCCGACGAGCTTGAGCGCCGAGACTAAAGATGACCGCACATCTTGCGACCTTGCGTTTTTCTACCAAACAGCGCCTTTACCCGAAACCATTGCATAACCTATCCAAAACTCAGGTTATTTACTAAAAACTAACCACCAATTATCAATAACCAAAAAGGTGTTTTTTCATGGACGAACGTTATTTTTCACCTGATCCGGCGCAGCGCAGCATCGCCGCTGACCTGTATAACCGGGTCAAAAATTTGCCGCTCATCTGCCCGCACGGGCATGTCGATCCGCGCTTGTTCGCCCAGGCCGATTACCGCTTTGGCACACCCGTCGATTTACTCATCATCCCCGACCACTATATTTTTCGGATGCTCTACTCCCAGGGAATTTCCTTAGAATCGCTGGGCATCCCGACCAAAAATGGCGCACCCGTCGAAAGTGACCACCGTAAAATCTGGCAAACTGTCTGCGATCATTGGTATTTATTTCGCGGCACACCCACTGGCGTCTGGCTTCGTGATGAACTCA
>JBDTNB010000187.1:0-12115 GCA_039933955.1 Chloroflexota bacterium | reverse complement strand
TTTGCCATTGATGTTCAGTCTTTTTCTCTCCTATCGAATTCACATTAGACGTATAACTATATTTCGGGGTTTCAAATCACCGACACGCAAACTGGGCAGGCCTACACCCAAAACATCGCCGATGTCGAAAACTTGAACTTTTTAGCGGGTGGCATCTATTTCGCATGGACGCCCAGCGAACATTATGTGGCGATTACCACCGATAATCGGGTTACATCGCATGGCTGTGATGAGGTGTTGGTTTACAGCGGCGATGGACGGGAATTGGTTTACAGCGGCGATGGACGGGAATTGGTTTACAGCAGTGTTCCCACCAGCGTTTGCAGCGTTTTAGAGGCAGATTTTGAGCTTGGAGTCCAAGATTTGTGCGCCAACGATGACATTTTGCTCACGTCTGGTGAACGGATTACGCCCGCGACAGGCGTGAAAATCCCGACCCAAGCCTTAACCTGCGCGGGTTAAGGATGTAATCAGGTAGGGGTTGTGTGTCTAATCGCCGAAGAGACGATCCCTGCTTTTTGTAACAAAGTTTATTTGTGCGTTTCTTACCATTTGACTAAGGTGGAATGGAACATCAACCAACCACAGAATCGAAAGGTAAGGACAATGAAAGGGATTAGTTTAGCGGTAGTGGGAGCAATTCTCTCATTCATCGGATGGATTTCACCCTGGCTTGACCTTCAACCTGCCCGTTATCTCAAGGGCGATTTACTGATTCGGGAACCATTTGATAATGTGATTTCTTTGCCCGGTGGCGGCGACCCTGCCTTACATGTCGCATTGCTGCTGCTGTGCTACGTAGTGTTTGTGGCGTCACTGCTTATTATTGCCTCGAACGCTAATCAGATAGCGATTGTCGCAGCGGGGGTCAGCGCTCTGCTGATCGTCTTCCTCGAAATTTTTCTGCTCATCAATGCCGCTGTATTTTCGTTCGCGTGGACAAACGCCTTTATCTATACATGGCAGTGGGGTATTCTAGCCTTGTTTGCTGGCCTGGCGCTCATGTTATGGGGCGTTGTTTCGATGTTCGTTGATAACTTTATCACTCAAGCCCTGAATGATATGAATGTGCGGCTTTACAAGCTCGAAGCAGCATCACAGGGTTCTGTTACCAAAGGGAATGAAGGTCGATAAAATATTTGCCGGACTCCACGCGGAATAGCGACTGATTCTAACTCCCTTTCCATTAGGCTTTACAGCGCGACACTTTTGCGACGTTAAGGGGGAAATGTGATTGAAGAAGGCACGACATGTCGTGCCCCTACGTGGAAAACCCCTATTTTTTGAAAAGTGTCGCCCTCTCTCTATTAGATGGAGAGGAGGTTGCGGGGCGAGACTTAGCTCAGGCCGTAGCCGATGGGAAACAGGGGCGGTTCGCTGCTGGCTTGCAGGGCTGCAACCGGAACCTGATCCATGCTGCGCGGCCACCAGAACGACAGTTTGCCCGTGAACGGATAGTCGCCAAAGAGCACGTCGGATATACCCTGGCCTTCTGTGCCGGGGAGCCATGCCGCGATGAAGGCGTCGGCCTGTTCCAGCGCGTCACCCAGGATGAGCGGTCTCCCCGATAGCAAAATGACCACTAATTTGGCACAGCGTTCGCGCATCCGCTGGATGATCGCCATGTCTTCCGCCGAAACGGTCAGATTACCGTTGTCGCCCATGCCTTCGGAATAGGGTGATTCGCCGATGAACACGACACCGATAGGCGCACGTTCCGCCCCGGCAAATTCGCCATTCGGATCGTAGGCGATTTCAGCCTCGTCTTGCAGTGTTTTGCGGATGCCGTTCAAAATGGTCGTACCGATGGTGGTCATGCCATGATCGCCCTGCCAGGAAATCGACCAGCCGCCGCACAGCATCCCGACATCTTCTGCGCCGCGCCCAGCTACGAGGATGAGTTCATTTTTCGCCAGCGGCAGCAGGTTGTCTTCGTTCTTGAGCAGCACCAGCGATTTACGCACGGCTTCACGCGCGACAGCCCGGTGTTCTGCCGAACCCACTTCGGGGAGCAGGTCTTCGCGCCCAAACGGGGATTCAAACATGCCCAACCATGCTTTGACGCGCAAAATCCGGCGCACGGCGTCATCGATGCGGGTCATGGGTACTTCGCCAGATTCGACGGCGGTGGTCAGGGTGCTGATGAACAACTTGTAATCAAAGGGAACCATCACCATATCGAGACCGGCATTGATGGCGGTCACGACGCTGATGGCAAAGTCACGATTGATTTGGCTCACAGCCATCCAATCGGAGACCACGAAACCTTCAAAGCCAAATTCGCCCTTGAGCACATCGGTAATCAGATAACGCTGGGCGTGCATCTTCAAGCCCTGCCAGCTTGAGAACGACACCATGATATTTTGAGCGCCCGCTTCGACAGCCGCTTTATAAGGTGGCAGATGAATCGCGCGCAGGGTGGCTTCGTCGATGTCGGCGTCACCCTGGTCGATTTTGTAGGTGTCGCCGGGGGTTTGCCAGTTGCCGGTCAGCCATTCATAACGCTGGGTTGTGCCCCATTTCGTGCCGCCGTCGGCCACGAAATGTTTCACCGAGGCCAGGGTGCGCGGATCGCCATTTTGCAGGCCGCGCATTAAAGCGATTGCCAATTCATTGACGATGCTCGTGTCCTGGCTGAAGCCTTCGTAGCTGCGTCCCCAGCGGATGTCCTGGGGCACGGAAACAGCGGGCGCAAAATCCCAATGGACATTGGTCGCCATAATTTCTTCTGCGACGACCCTGCCGATGCGCTCGATCAGATCAGCATCGCGGGTCGCGCCCAGGCCGATGTTATGCGGGAAAATGGTCGCGCCGTGTACGTTATTATGACCATGTACCGCGTCCGAACCATAAATGAGCGGGATCGCGAGCCGGGTTTTGAGTGCAGATTCCTGGAAATCACGCACCATCTTCGCCCAATTTTCGGGCGTATTGGGTTCGGGGTTGCCGCCCCCACCGCTTAAGATGGAACCGATAAAATAACGGGTCACATCATCTAGTGAGATGCTGTTCTTCTCGACCTGCGTCATCTGCCCAATTTTTTCGGCCAGGGTCATTTGCTCGACAAGGCCATCAATTTCAGCCTCACCACTACCGACCAGGCGCGGGGGATTCAATTGCATCTTCACTCCTCAACAGTAGTTAAAAGGAAAAAGTTGAAAAGTTAAAAGGTCATGATGCTCGTTTCACTTTTAACTTGGCACTTTTAACTGTTTTTACTTATCAACGCCCGTAATGACGATACCCTGGATAAAGACCCGTTGTGCCAGGAAGAAAATCGTCAGCGGGATAATCATGGAAATTATGGACGCCGCCAGGATCAACTGCGGCTGTCGGCTGTAAAGACCGTTGAACTGGCTTAAGCCGACGCTGATCGGGTTGGCTTTTGGAGTGCCTGCCAGATAAATCAACGGCCCGAAGAAATCGTTCCAGGCAAAGAAAAAGTGGAACAAGGCAACGGCGGTCAGCGCCGGGTAAGCCTGGGGCAAAATCACTGATGTGAAAGTGCGGATTGGCCCCGCGCCGTCGATCATCGCCGCTTCTTCCATTTCACGCGGGATCGTCAGGAAATACTGGCGCAGCAGGAATACGTTGTAGGCATTCCCGAACATCTGTGGGACGATTAACGGCAGCCACGTCCCGCCCCAGCCCAGGGTCTTGATGAAGAAAGCGTAGGTTGGTACAAGCGTCACCGCCGGGGGCAGAATGATCGTGGACATCAAAATGACGAACAGGATATTTTTGAATGGAAAACGGAAGCGGGCGAAGCCGTAGGCCACCATTGACGACGCGACTAGTGTACCAATCATGGTGACAATCGCATAAAACAAGGTATTCCCCAGCAGGCGCAGGAAATCAATTGTTTCCCAGGCTGTCGGATAATTTTCGGTGTGGAAAGCGGTGGTGGTAACCGGATTCAGGTTGCGCCAGTTGCCTTCCCATTCAAAGGTTCCTGCATCGGGATTATTGATGTCGAGCACGGTGCTGGAACGGCGTTTGGGATCAATAAGTGCGTATTGTTTGTCGCCCTCATCGGTGGGGACGGTGTAAACGTCGTACTCTTGCCCCTCATATTCGTAATGCATATTATCCGACGGCAGCAGGGGCGCGCGCGCATCAGCAGCCTGTTCCTGGGTTTTGAGCGAGTTGGTCACTGCGTAGAGCATCGGCATCAGATAGATTGCCAGGATCGCCAGCGCAAGAAAAGTGATTCCCGCCTGATTCAACAACCGGCGGCGTTTGCGCGCAATCTGATAGACGGAGTTCTGGGGGTGGTCTGACGGCACGGATGTTGAGCTGGTAATGGCGCTCATATTATTCTCGCTCTCCTGCATAATAGACCCAGTACCGAGCCGTTGCGAACAGGAAAATGGTGATAATTAGTGCGACGATGAACAGCAGCCACGCCAGCGCTGCGCCGTAACCCATATTTTGAAAGGTAAAAGCCTGCTTGTAGAAATTGATCATATAGAAACGGCTCGCACC
This sequence comes from Chloroflexota bacterium, assembly GCA_039933955.1. GTDB lineage: Bacteria > Chloroflexota > Anaerolineae > Aggregatilineales > Phototrophicaceae > CFX2. Next base: position 7,630 of record JBDTNB010000187.1, on the reverse strand, counting down.
TTCGGGGTAGCCATTCCCCTGGTTCAATACAAATGGCACAATGAAATATTGCAACAAACCGACCACGCTTAAAATCAAATTGTAAAAAATGACGGGCGTAATCATCGGGATGGTGATGTTCCACAATCGGTTCCAAAAACTTGCCCCGTCAATATGCGCCGCTTCATACAAATCGGTAGGCACGTTTTGCAGGCTGGCGAGGTAAATCAGAACCGTATTGCCGATTCCCCACAGGCCAATGAAGGTGTAGGCGACATAGATGAGATTGGGATTGTCCATCCAGCGCAGGCCGTCCTGACCAACAGCATGAATGCCCGTCAGTTCGATAATCTTGTTCAGCCAACCGGTGTTGGGATTTAAGACCTGTGACCATATTAATATGGCCGCGATAAACGGAACCATCGTCGGCGCATAAAACAAGGTGCGGAATAGGTTTGGCGCGATCAAATCTTTTGAATTCAACAGCAAGGCAATCGAAAAGGCGATTAACATGCCGATGGGAAAAGAGATCAGCGCGAATTTGAAGGTGATGAGCAGCCCTGTCCAGGTGTCAGCATCTTCAAATAACATGCGCCGCCAGTTGTCCAGACCCACGAATTGGGCTTGATCTGGCGCAGAGAGCGTGAAATTGAATAACGAAAAAATAAACGAAACAATCATCGGCGCAAGGTAAAAAATCAGAAAGCCTACCAACCAGGGGCTAATAAAGATCAGTCCCCATCTGGCTTCACGCCGCTGCATCAACGACATCTGCCACCATCTGCGTCCGGTGGCCGTGCGCGCGCTGCGGGCGATATTCATTTCAGAGATCATGTCCATCGTGTTTGATCCCGTCTTCAACTAAGCAGTCACAGAGAAGATACTGGCAAATCAGATGATCTGCCAGTATCTTGATTAAAAAATGGATTAGCTGGTAGCCTTAGCAGCAGCGTCGAAGATCGCCTGCAAGTCCACCTGGAGCTTGTCGAGTTCCGCGTTCACATCGGCGTCGGCGTTGTTGTCCACGATCTGGGCGTATGCCGTGTAAGCGTCGGTGGATTCGAGGAAGCTGGGCATACCTTCTTCGTGGTTCGGATTGTCGGGATAGCTCAACGCCTGAACCGCGACGGGCCAATTCACATTGAAGTCAGCGTCAGGATATTGTGATTCCAGATTTTTCTGGAAGCTGGGATAGAAGTCGGCCTGGAGGCTCAAACGGGCGGGCATACCGCCGTAAATGGTCGCCAGTTCATTGGCTTTTTCGCCCAGCAAATACGTCAGAACTTCGAAGGCAGCATCCGGGTTCTTGGTGTACCTCATTACACCGAAGGTGTCGGCGTGCAGTTTCGCGGTGGTCACACCGTCAACCGACGGAACGGGAGCCAAATCCCAGCCATCTTTCAGGTCAGCAGTGCCCCAACCCATGTACCACTGATGAATCAGGTTCATCGCGACGTGGCCGCTGCCAAACCAGTTGCCAGCCGCCAGCAGGTCGCTGCTCGAATATGCGCCGCTCGGATAGAAGGCTTGTTTGCCGTACATGGCATCATGATACCAATTTTCGGCCTTACGCCATTGTTCCGGGATGACCGCTTTACCATCGGCATCGACGAAGTTGGCCGCGCCAAACAGGGTGTCACGACCACGCATGTCGGTGTGGCTGACGCCGAAACCCCATTGAACAATCTGGGTGTTGTCGAATTCGTCCATTGTCGCGTCGTTGCCGGCGCTATCAACAGTCAGAATCTTGGCGAGACCTTCTACGGTGTCCAGAGTCCAGTCGCTCTTCGTGCCGTCGGTAGCTACGTATTGATCGCCGTAGTTCTTGGGAGGATAGGCCAGATCGGCCTCATCGAACAGCTTCTTGTTGAACATCATGAATGAAGGATACACAGCGAAGGGGATACCCACCTGACCGCCATCCTTGATGTGATAGAACTGAACCAGAGCGGGATCGAAATCGGTCAGATCATAACTGTTTTTGGCGATCTGGTCGGTTAGGTCGAGCCACGCGCCAGGGAAAGAAGCGCGACCACGAACACCCATCGGGCCAACAATGTCCGGGGCGTTGTCGGCGGCGATTTCGGTGTTCAGCACATTATATGCCTGGGCATTGGCGACGACTTCCAGGCTGAGTTCAATTTTATCCTGGGAGGCGTTGTAGGCATCAACGACAGCCTGCTGCTTCTCAGGCAGCCCAGGATCTGTACCACCGCCCAACCCGACATACCAACGAACCTTAATCTTCTCCTGAGCGTGAACCATGCCAAAAGACAAGGTTGCAAGCAGTCCAATAACGAGAAGCACAGACAACAATTTTGACTTACGCATCATTTACTCCTTACTTAAATTTAACTATCTGACCAACAGCGCTAGTTTGAAAGCGCTTTCAAGACCACAGAGAAAGAGTCTGTGGAACGAGCATCCTCACTTGTATAAGTGAGCCGACAAAAGGGAAAGCGCCAACCCTGTAGGTATTTCTGATGAGAAACTTTGAAAGCGCTTTCAAAAAAAGCGGTACTATGATTTGCAGCCCTCATCACCTCCTCTACACGCAATGTAACCATCACGCTGACCGACCCGCACCGCAACTGGCACGAATAATCAGTTTTCCAGGGAGAATAGTCCGCCGAGGCAGAGCATCTTTTTCGTTAAGTAAGGTACTGAGCATTTCTACCGCCAGCCTGCCCGACTGCTCAATCGGGTGTTGGAAAGTGGTCAGGGGTGGGTCAGCTTGCAGGGCGGGCGGTAAATCATCGAAACCCACCACCGCAATATCGTCGGGGACGTTCAATCCCGCTTCGCGGATAGCCCGCAGCGCGCCCAGCGCCATCGTGTCCGACCCGACAAATACAGCATCCGGGTTTTCTGGCAGTAATTTTTTCATCGCGGTATAACCGCTGTTCATAGAGAAATCGCCGAAAGCGATCAGGCAGGGATCGAGTTCAATCGCGTAAGCCTGCAACGCATTCTGATAACCGGCATAGCGGTCATCTCCCGCCGTATTCTGGTCGGAGACGATTGTCGCAATGCGGCGATGTCCCAGGGTAATCAAGTGCTCGGTTGAGGCGAAACCACCGGCCACATTGTCGGTATCGACAGAGCTGATTTGCATCTGTCGCTCCGGCCTGCCGATGAGCACGAACGGCAAACCGCGCTCGGCAAAACGGGGGACAAACGAGTCCTCTTTGCGATCAGCGGTAATAATCACGCCATCCAGCAATCCGGTAGTGAGGATCGATTGGATGGTGCGGGTTTCTTCTTCTTTAGAGTGGAACAGGAACAGCGATAGGGTGATGTTGCTGCGATTGGTCGCCTGGGTGATGCCCTGGATGAGGCTGGCAAAATACGGATCGGCAAAAACCATACCGGGCGAGTTGGGGATGATGAGGCCGATAATCCCTGACCGGTCTGAGGCAAGGGAGCGCGCAATCATGTTGGGTTGAAAGCCGGTCTCGGAGATAATTTTTTGCACCCGTTCGCGCACTGCTGGGCGAATATGTGGATAATTATTCACCACTCGTGAAACGGTTGCGGGTGATACCCCGGCTAATTCAGCAATTTTTTCTAAAGTGAGATTTTTTGTGCGCATTGTTCTTAAAATATCTTGAAAGCGCTTTCAAACAGAATACCATAGACAAAAAATTATTACAAGTTTTTCGTAATGCTTTTCAGTAGAATTGCACGAATGAAGCATGACATTCGCCATTTTTTCCCCTCAGTGATTGCAGCAAAACGGTGCTCAAGTCATGTGTTTTGCAAGAATATTGCAGGGATTGGGGATAAAAATTCCCATCCCTAGCCTTTCCCCGCTGCTCAACTGACGGGAGGGCATGTTTGTGGGCATAAAACAAATCTGGCTCAAGCATTTCCCTCAACAAGCATTTCAACTTCAGGCGGCACAGCTTTTTTGTCGCGGTAGGTGTTGATAATGACCACCGCACCGATAATCACCGCCGCCGCAACCACCGTGCGGATGGTCAGCGGTTCGTTCGCCAGCGCCCATCCCAGGAACACCGCCACCACCGGGTTCACATAAGCGTAAGTCGCGGCGCGCGCCGGAGTCGTCACGCCCAGCAGCCAGGTATAGGCACTGTAGGCGATGATGCTGCCGAATGTCACCAGATATGCAAATGCCAGCCACGAATTGAGTGTAATTTTGCTCAGGTCAAGCTGCGCCCATTCGCCCGTCAGCGTCCCGGCCAGCACCAGCAGAACACCACCCACCAGCATTTCCATGCCCGTACTTTGCAATGACGAGGCAGGCAGCGGCGCGCGCTGGGCATATAGCGACCCGTTTGCCCAGCAAAACGTCGCGAACATAATGATCCCAACGCCGATCAAATCAATCGGCACGTTCGCGCCTGTGCTCGATTCACCGGGACTCACCAGCACCGCGATCCCGATCAGCCCGACCAGCAGCCCCAATGCAATCGGCAAACTGGGGCGTATCCCGCGCGGACGGAGCCAATTCAGGATTACCATCCACAGCGGCGTCATCGCCACCAGCAGCGCCGCCAAACCGGATGCCAAGCGCTGCTCGGCAAACGTGACCAGCCCGTTCCCGCCCATCAGCAGCAGCGCCCCGATGATCGCCGTCGCTTTCCAGTTCGCCCGTGTCGGACGCGGCGCACCCTGGGCAGCCGTCAGGGTATACAGCAGCACGCCGGAAATCAAAAAGCGTGCCCCGGCCATCAAAAATGGTGGCATGGTTTCGATGGCGATGCGGATGCCCAGGTAGGTCGATCCCCAGATGAGATACACGGCGGCGAACGCCAGGACGATGCGCCAGGTTGGCGGCGATTGCGTGCGGGTCGAAACGGACATGGTAGCCCCTCCTGAATCACAAAAAAAGTCGGCGAGGATTTCCTGAAAAATCCTCGCCGACAAACATCATTCTACGAAAGTTCGGGATAGCTGGATAAGGCCGTCTAAGGCCAAGTCGCGTGTATGACTTATTGTGAACGTTCTATGCAACGGGGATCAAATGTCCCTCAGAAGCTCGATTTCCCCTCCCCGTTTCGCAGAGAAGGGCAGGGGAGGGGATGATGCTAGCGTGTAGAACTGGATACGTTTGGGGTTAGCCGGGCGACTGGGTATCCGACGGCTGGCTCGCTTCGACGGTGGGCGTAGGCGCAGATTCGTTGGTTTCCAGGGCTTCGTCGCTGTCTTCCCAGCTAATGATCCACACGCACGCGCCCGCGACCAATACCGTCGCAATCACCAGCGCCGCCCATTGGGTCGCCAGCAGGCCGACATCTTTGGCCTCGATCACCAGCAGCACGACCATGCCGACGGACAAGATAATCCAGGCTGCCAAACGCGGATGGCGTGACATCCATTTTATGGGAGGAATATTCTGGAGTTGATTCATTTTTGCGTCCATCAATTTTCTTCAGCGAGCCTGTTGATAATACCGCAGCCCTCGTCAGGCGACAATGGTCAGGCGAACCTGACGGTGAAAAAACGCTGCGCCTTCACGGCTGAATATCATTCAGGTGCGGACGGAGAGCCTTATCCAGCCGGATCATAACGTCGATCATGTGGTCAATCAACCCCGGCCAGGAATCGCGGTTTTCCAGACCCCCTTCTTCAAATTTGCGCCCAATCTGACTGGCGCGTTTGTTGTCCAGCCGCCGCCAATCCAGCGCTTCGCCCATTTCGGATTCTATTGCTTCCCGTTGGGCGTAGAGCGCATCAAAAAAGGCTTTGTTGCGGTCTTTGTCGCCGATGTCGATATAAATATTCACCGTGCCCCAATTCAGCGCGATCAGGTAGCCGAATTTAAACCCTTTGCGTCCGGCGCTGGTCGAGAGGAAATAAGTATCGAGCGTGGATAAATTGGTGAAGAGATCGGTACGGCCTTTGCTGCGTTCTTGCAGCAGCTTCCAGAACTGCACATACTGGCGGCGGCGATCCATCCAGGCGGTTTCGTCAGGTGGAGACTCATCACCCCCGCCCAATTTGGCGAGATGTTCGCGCAGGGCATCGACGAGGCTTTGCATCCCGACCAGAAAGCGCGCCCGCAAATCCACACGCTGGGTGTTCGCCAGTTGCAGCGGAACCGCATCTTTTTCCTCACCGCGCACCAATACCGGGAAAATCGCGACACCCTGCGCGCTGGCGAAGCTCAGTTCATTGGCGACCCACTGCGATTTTCGGGCATCCGGCGAGAGCAGCACGACCACACCGCCCGCATTTTCCAGCGCTTCTTCGATGGCGGATTGCCACGAGGGTGTGCCGGGAGTCAGGTTTTCGTCTGTCCAGACCGGTAAATTTTCTTCGCGCAGGGTGTCGCGGATGCGCTTCATCATGTCGGCGTCGGCGCGGCTGTAACTGAGAAAAACGTGCTTCATGGGGTATAGTCCCGTAAATCAAAGGGTGGTTTGCTGGGTTCCGTCGCATCATCATCGCCCAGGACATCATCGACAAAGCTTTGCCATTCGTCGTCATCCACAGACTCCGTTTTGGATTGCAGGGTGTAGATGATGACTACATCGGCATCGACATTTGCCATCTCAACCGGAATCTCCACTTTCAGCAGTCCATCACTGCCGATATGGGTCGTGAGTTTGATCGTCTGCATGAATTATTTTTCTCCACCACTGCCCTGCACGGATTCGATTCTCAAATCAAAATGAGACGGAAATTTTCAGACAGACAAAGCGTGCCTTGTCCCTTGTATCTACGAAAATTCTCTGACCTAGCGTTCCAGCACCTTCGGTTTGATGTCAGTCAAAACGGCCTGGACGAGTTTGAGTGTGTTGTCGTAATCGTCACGGTTGAGATAGGCCGTTGGGCTGTGGATATAACGGCAGGGAACCGAAATCACGCCGCTGGGTACGCCGCCCCAGGTGGTGTGAATCGAACCCGCGTCTGTGCCACCGCCCAGCATGGTTTTCAACTGATAGGGGATGCCGTTGTCGTCGGCGGTTTTACGCAAAAAATTCAGGATACGCGGATCGACAATCAGGCTGCGATCCATCACGGTGAGCGCGGGGCCATCGCCCAGGCGCGAGGTAGGATTCACGTCGGCGTCTTCGTCGGGGTCGGCTAAAGGATTCGGAATGTCATTGGCGGTTGTGCCTTCCAGAGCGAAAGCGATGTCCGGTTTCAGAATTTGCGCCGCAACCCGCGCCCCGCGCAGGCCGATTTCTTCCTGCACGGTGAAGGCAGCCAGCACATCCACAGGATATGGCCCGCCTTGCAGCACATCAATCAACAGCGAACAACCCACGCGGTCATCGAAGGATTTACCGCGCACAATTTTGTCGCTCATTTCCATGAAGCTGCTGTCGAAGGCGATGCGATCCCCGGCTTTGACCTTGCCATTGGTCTCGTCTTTGCCGCTTGCGCCGATGTCGATGCGTAGGCTGTCCAATTTTTTGGTATTCTGGTCGCGGTTTTTGTGGATCGGAGTCCACATAATCACACCGGGGAGCAGGTCATCACCCACTTTGACACGCAATCCCGGCAAAATGCGGTCATCAATGCCGCCGATCCCGGTGAAGCGGATCGAACCGTCGCCATCCACGCCCGTGACCATGAAACCCACTTCATCCATGTGGGCGTCGAGCATCACGCGCATCCGGCTTTTGCCTTTGGCTTTTTTCACCGCCGTGATGCTGCCCATCGCGTCGATGCGGATGTC
>JBDTNB010000186.1:0-12153 GCA_039933955.1 Chloroflexota bacterium | reverse complement strand
TGATCGAAATGCTTGACCTGAGCCAATCGGCGGCGTCGCGACATTTGCGGCAGTTGACCGCTACTGGCTATCTGGTGGAACGGCGGCGAGAAGTCGCCAAATGCTACAGTTTGAACCCGCAGCGTGTTGACGATACGCTGCGTGCCCTGAAACGCTTTTTGAGAGCGAAATAGGAACATGCCCATGTAGGTCGCTAACCCTCATCCCAAAATACTCCGTTTATTTGCGCGTTCGCTGTCCCGGCCAGACTGTTTACCAGCCTGGGTCGTCTTAAGGTTTGTCCCGTCCGGTTTAGATAAACACCTGATTTCTTGCGAGAGACAACCTGCGTGTTGACTCTCCAGTTGGTCGAGGCTCTGTGCTTTATACACTTTGCTAGGGCTTCGTATCGGAAGATGCAGCTTGCACGAACCAGAAGGAGCAGCTTGATGATGCCGTTTCACGAAGACAAAATTTATGTCGAATACAAACAGCGGGCAATGCTGAAACAGGCCAGCGAAGAACGTCTGGCGCAGATGGTACTGGCACGACGCCGGATCGCGGCCTTCCGCTTCTATTATCGGGTGCTGGCGGGCTTTGGACACTGGTTGGTTGTGTCGGGTTCCCATCTGCAAAAACGCTATGGCGACCTGCCGGAACTCTCCAAAACAACACGGCCTATGCCATCCAAACGGCAGGCGTAAAATCAACCCTCACCCTTAATCCCTCTCCCTCAAGGCGAGGGAAACAATACAAGCAGGGTGGTACTAGTTAAGTTTCGATAACTCCCTTTCCTCCTAAGTTGATGCGAGCCGGATGGCTCTGTCCGGCTCGCATCTTTTTATGTCGCCGTTGTCGTCGTCGGCGGCGAAAAATTCGCACAAGATTCGCCATTTTCGCTATATTGCCGCCGACGTGTGCTAAAGCGCAGGGCGGGAAGCCCGCGTAGCGCCACCAAGTGGGCGAGAATAGACGGCGGGAAGCACGAGAAGCGCCGCCGCGTTGGCGAGAAAACGGCGGGAACAGGGGAGTGATCCACCGCCGTGAGAATTTCGCCACTACGCCGCATTATTCGCCATAAAAATTGTTTGAAATGTTGATTTTCGCACGCACAATATGCGCCGTTTGCAGTCGTCCCCTATACTGATTCTACAAGATATTTTACTTAAGGGTGAAACATTTGTTCGAATTTTCGGTTCGAATATTCAAATGTTATAGGTGAGGATTTTTGATATGGAAAACGGTTACATCGTCAATGTCGAAGGGGCGATTTTCAAAGATGGGCGCTATTTATTGGTGGTGCGTGGGCCAGGGGAAACGCACGCTGCCGGGATGCTGAGTCTGGTGGGCGGGAAGGTTGAAAACGCGGGCGAAAGCGCCGACATCCTGGAAACAACCTTGCGGCGTGAAATCCTGGAAGAAGTGGGCGTCGAAATTGGCGCGATGCAATACGTGCATAGCAAATCGTTCGGCACGGCCAATGAACCGGTTGTGGACGTGATTTTTCTATGTGCTTTTGCAGGGGGTGAACCCAGGATTGTTGATCCTGATGAAGTGGCGGCGATCCGCTGGATGAGCGCCCAGGAAGTGCAGGATGACCCCGACGCGCCGATCTGGACAAAACAGGATGTTCAGGCAGCGGAAATGAAACGGTTAAAGCTGGGATGGTAATGCGACGTTATCTAGTAATGATAGCAATCCAGAGAAAGTTCAAAATTCATAGGATATTCACTAATTAGTCGTAAGAGGTGTGATATATATAAATGGATTAATTAACACTAACGAGGAGATTCGTTTTGAGGATTCGATCCGCGAAAATCAAAATGCTATTGGCAAAAGCTCAAGAATCAGCTTTGCTTGCAGTTGATGTGTATAACAAACCCTCAACTAAATTTCGCTCTTATGGTTATATCGTATTAATGAATATTGCCTGGACATCACTCTTTCATGCTATATGGGAAAAGCGTGGTGTCAAATACTTTTACAAAAGAAAGAACTCAAGCAGATATGAAATTGTAGATGGTGAGAGAAAAGCATGGGATATAAGTAAATGCGTTACCGTGTTTTATGGTGACGAAAATGCGCCTGAAAGAAAAAACTTAGAATTCTTTATCGGACTTCGGAACAAAATTGAACATCGGTTTCTACCCGCTCTTGACCTTGCCATTATAGGGGAAAGCCAATCATTATTGAGAAACTTTGAAGGATTATTAGTAAGCGAATTCGGCCAAAGATTTAGTTTAAATGATGCTTTGGCGATACCTTTGCATCTTTTATCGGCAAATCCTGAATGGAAAGCCAAAATTTTAAAAGAGCTTCAATCAGAGCAATACCATATTGTTCGGCGATATTTGGATACCTACAGAGGTGATTTAGACAACAAGACTTTTAACAGCCCTCAATATAGTTTCAGAGTATTTCTAATCCCTAAGACTGGGAATCATGAAAATTCTAGTGATTTAGCGATAGAATTTGTGCGTTACGATGCGAATAATCCTGAAGAGATGAAAGAATATGAAAGAATGGTTGGTTTAATAACGGAGAAACGAGTTCAAGTACCCGTTGTGAATCCGGGGGGATTAAAGGCTGGAGCTGTGAGTAAAAGAGTAGAACAAGCGCTAGGAATTAAATTTACTCCTAGCTCACATCATGTCCAATGTTGGAAATCTTATGAAGTTCGCCCCGAAAGCAATAGCACTTCCCCAGAAAAAACCAATACATTGTATTGTCATTATGATGCTGCACATAAAGACTATGTTTATACCGAAGATTGGGTAGCATTTTTGATAACTGAATTATCCAATCCCCAAAAAAGATCAGAAATTTTAGGGTGATTGCCCAAGACACTGGAGTTCTACCTTCTCCGTAACAGTATTTAAATTTATACTTGTCCTCATTATGAATATCAGAAAATGAGGATTCCATGCGACTTGGCATTATCGGTTTACCCAACAGCGGCAAGACCACGATTTTTAACGCACTGACGCTGCAAAATTTGCCGACGGGCGCGGCGACCAGCGGACAATTTGAAGTCCATACGGCGATTGTCAACGTGCCGGATACGCGCGTCGATAAATTGAAGGCGATGTATAACCCAAAGAAGACGGCTTATACCACCGTGACTTATGCGGACATCGGCGGGTTGGACAAGGGGATCAGCGAGGGCGGTCTAAAGGGACAGTTCCGCAACGAACTGGCGCAAGTAGACGGCTTTTTGCACGTTGTGCGGGCATTCGTGGACGACACTGTACCCCATCCGTATGAGAGTATTGATCCGCAGCGCGATGTCGAATCACTGGACAGCGAATTTTTGCTGGCTGATTTAGTAGTGGTCGAGAGCCGGATCGAAAAGCTGCAATCCGAAATACGGGTGAAGGGCAAGAATGTCGATAAAGCCGTTCCCGCGCAGATGGAATTGATGGAACAGTTCAAGGCGCAGCTTGAGGCCGAAAAACCCTTAAGCGAACTGGAATTGAGCGAAGATGAACTCAAAGGAATCCGGGGTTATGGATTTTTGACGCTCAAGCCGGTGCTGGTGGTCGTCAATCAGGGCGAACAGGCCAAAGATGTCAATACACTTTTGCATTATGAACGCCCAAACAGCCGCGTCGTGAGTTTGCAGGGTAAAATCGAAGCTGAATTGGCGCAGCTTGATGCCGATGATGCGCAAATGTTCATGGAAGAATACGGCATCACCGAACTGAGCGCGGCGAAAGTCATCCGGCTGTCGTATGAACTGCTGGCGATCCAATCCTTTTTCACGGTGGGTGAGGACGAAGTCCGCGCGTGGAGCGTAGCGATTGGCGCAACCGCACCGGAAGCCGCCGGAGCCATCCATTCTGATTTGCAGAAGGGTTTCATCCGCGCCGAAGTGATGAAATATGAAGATTTGATTACTGCGGGAAGTGAAGCAGCCTTGAAGGCAACCGGTAAGTTCCGTTTAGAAGGCAAGGAATATATCGTCAAAGATGGCGATATTGTCCATATTCGCCACAATATGTGATCCCGAATGCATAATGGGACTCGCAAGCCCAAATAGCAGGGGGTAAAGTGTATCCCCAATTGAAGCAGCGGAGTATGGATTACTCATGGGTGTACAAGTTGTGTGGGACAACCCCGAAAAAACCATCATTTTGATGACCGTCGCAGGACACTGGGAATGGGAAGCATTTAAGGCGGTGGTCAATCTCTGCAATGAAATGATTGAATCCGTCCCTTATCACGTTCATTTCATCCTGGATCGGCAAGGCGGTCATTGGACACCCGGTAATTTTTCCGAACATACGGGCGACATCATCAGCATGTTCACGCCCAACGATGGCTACCGGGTGATTGTGGGTGAAAATCCACTCACCAAAGAGCGATTCTACAATTATGGAACGCTGAACGGTGGCACGGGATTCAAGTTCCGCTATATGAATTCGGTTGAAGACGCGCGGGCATTCCTGGGCGGTCAACCTGTGACGTTGAAGTCCAATAATCCACCTCCCACTACGTGAACGCTCACACGCGATTTTATTCCTTCGGTCATCGCCGTAACCAATTGTTAAATTACATTGCGACTTGTTTCATTGCAGTATACATTTAACTCCCTGTATTGAGATGCACTCAGGGAGGGGTAATGCGGGATTCATCGCCATCGTGAGTGGCAGCACCCTGGTTCGAGAATTATTTCAGATTTTTCGTGCCTTGAATGGGCATGTCAAATTCAAATACGGGTTTGCGGTCACTGTCCAGGAAGCGCGGCTTATGCTGCGAACTTCCCGACATAAACAGAATTAAGGTGTCCTGTAAGATAAATTGGCTTGATACCTCTTTTATAATTGGTAAAGAGGACAGGCAATGACAGTTTTCGCGGAGGACAACATGGGCGTTAAAGTACAATGGGACAATAGCGATAAAACCATCATTCAGATGATTTATGAGGGGCGCTGGCAGTGGGATGATGTCCGCGCGGCGGTGGTAGAGCTTAATCAGATGATTGATAGTGTCGATAATAACGTCGTACACGTTATCTCGAACCGAGGGTCTGCCAGTTGGACACCGGGTAATTATGCGACGAACCTACAAGAAATCATCCAGCTTTTACACCCCAGAGCCGGTTATCGCGTTTTTATCGTGAAGAACCCGGTGGCGCGTGAGATGTTTTATATATTCTCCGGCATGACTGGGGGAATACCCTTTCCATACCGCTTCGTCAACACCCTTGATGAAGCGCGCGAATTTTTGGCACGGTATATTCTGGGCGGGTCATATGGCGAATAGTGAAGTAAAAATATGCATTTCGTGACGAAAAAATTGCGCTTAACCACGCTTGATTTTGATAACAACTTATGAGCGATTCAACTCGATTATTTATCGCCAGCGGCATTTTTCACCCGGAAGCGGGCGGCCCCGCGACTTATCTATATGAACTGCTGCCTGAATTGCAGCAGATGGGATGGGATGTTCGGGCGCTGACTTATGGCACGGGTGATGTTGGTTCGTATCCCTACTCATTGACACGCATTCCCCGGCGCAGTTTGCCGCTGCGTATGGCACAGTATGCACAGGCGGCTCGTCCACTGCTGGCATGGGCTGATCTGGTGTATGTTCATACTTTAGGGCTGTCGTTGGTGGGGCAGCGCAACGTCCCGCGTGTGCTCAAAATTGTGGGCGATCAAGCCTGGGAGCGCGCGATTCGTAAAGGATGGATTCCGGCAACCGAAGATGTGGATGATTTTCAGAAAAAAACTTACAGCCTGATCGTGAGCGCCCAGCAAGCCTTCCGTGCGCGGGAAGTGCGGGGTATGGACGGCGTAATTGTGCCCAGCGAGTATCTCAAGCGGATGGTGGTCGGGTGGGGCATAACGCCCGAAAAAGTGCGCGTGATTTACAATGCGCTGCCGCCGGATCATGTTGCCCCGGAACTTTCCCCGGCTGATGCGCGCGCACGACTGGGGTTAGGGGATGAGCCGATGCTGCTGACGGCTGCGCGGCTGACGCCCTGGAAAGGTGTTGACCATTTGATTAGCGCGCTCAAAAATGTGCCGGATGTGCGACTGCTGGTGGCGGGCGATGGCGAACAACTCCCGTCCCTGAAACAGCAGGCTGAAACCGGCGGAATGTCGGGGCGAGTCACATTTTTGGGGCGGGTAGGACGCGAAAAAATGGCGCTGTATATGAAGGCGTCGGATTATCTGGCGCTGTATTCGGGTTACGAGGGTTTGTCGCACACGCTGTTGGAAAGTTTGCGGGCGGGTACACCAGTCATCGCCAGCGACAAAGGTGGCAACCCGGAAGTCGTCAAGCATGATGTGAATGGTCTGCTCGTGCCGTATGTCAATGTCGAAGCCTTAACCGAGACACTGCGCGAAGCATTCCAACCGGGCAAACGCGCGGCATTGGCGGCACAGAGCAGTTGGGGCATGGATCGTTTTGATTTTCGACAGTTGGTCACACAGACTGAGGCCGCGCTGCGAAGTTATGTGAAATAAGGGCACGGCATTGCCGTGCCCCTACACGATTAATCAATGCGGGGAATTTCCTGCGTCTGGGTACGCAGGGCGTCAATTTCTTCGCGCATATAACCTTCCTGATAAAATGCGCGATGCGCGAGATGTTCTTCACGGTTACGTATGAACGACAATCCAACCGGGCAAATGACCGCGAACATGAGTAACCCAACCAGCAATATGATGTCCATGTTTGCCTTCTACTTTAGCAAAACTTTACCTTCATTATCTTATGCCTGAAGGTATAGAGCTACTCCCCCAAAAAATGGGTGTTCGACTTAAGATTTCAAGTCCCGATGGGATAGAAGCGCCATAGGCCGTGGGCAGCGGTTTCCTGGCGTACTTTTCCCCGCAGGCGCAGATATTCCAGGTGAGCCAGGGTTTCAACCATCGCGAAGCGCCATTCATGTGGTGTGAAGGTCAGGCTGTTGAACACTTTCAGGCTGGCCTCGTAGATGGTTGCGCCGCCTTCGATGGCTCCCAATGTGTGGTCAAGGCGGCGTGCATGGTGGTGCAGCAGTTCGTCCAGGCGTGAACGCCAATCGGTAATCAGCGCTTTATGACCGGGGAGCGCAAGGCGGACATCCAAATCACGTAAGGATTCCAATGATGCGAGAAAACGCCCTAAGGGATCAGGTTCGGTATCCGGCCAGAGACCTATATTGGGCGTGATTTTCATCAACACATGATCGCCGGAGAGCAGCAGCTTGTCGGCAGGGTCATAAAAAATGAGCTGACCGTCGCTGTGACCGGGCGCGTGAATGGCTTGAAAAGTGCGCTTGCCAATCGTGAGGCTGTCGCCGGGATTCAGTGTTGCGATGTGAGTTGGATGAGGATGGGTCATCTCGCCCGTCGAGCCGAGGCTTGTCACGACGATGGGGATCATTTCGGCGGGCATCCCGCAGGCGGCTAAATATCGGTCAAAGGCTTTGGCCTGCTTGCCCTGGCCTTCCCACAACAACTGCGCCAATTCGGCTTCACGCGGGGACATTTTGACCACTGGAATCGCATCAGCGGCGGCGAGGGACTGGAACCATCCGGCCATGCCATAATGATCGGGATGGACATGCGTCAGGATGATCTGGGTAATATCGCTGGGGGTGATGCTCAATGCGGCGAAGGCGGCATCCCAGGCGGCCTGGGCATAGGCTGTATTCAGGCCAGTATCCAGCATCGCCCAACCGTCGTTGTCCCGCAGCAAGTAGCAGTTGACAATATTCAAGGCGAAGGGGAGCGGCAGACGCACCTGGAAAATGTCATCGGCAACCTGGATGGCTGGCTCGGATTGCGGCATCGTTAATCCTATTCCGTCTGTTTTCGTGAGCACATTAGAGCGGAAATGGCAGAGGATTGTCAATACCAGAAGTCTGGCAGGAAGGATACAATCCCTATAGTGAAAGATCATAACATGGCCTACATCAAAAACTGATGATCCATATTCCAACTCCAAACCGGCGTATACGGCTGGTCGTGATGGCTTACGGTCTGCTGCTTTTTCTGTGGTTCACACCCGAAGATAATCAGGTCTGGCCGGTGACTTTATTGGGATGGGGGCTGGCAGGACTGGTTGTGTTTATGGCGCTGGTAAATAAGTTCGGCGGAAGGCAGATACCCGCTCGTTACGTTGTGCCGCTTCTAACAGTTCTGTGCGTCCTGGTCGGGCTGGGAAGCAGCATCGCAACCGCCGGGTTGATGTTTTTCAAAAATGCGCTGCACGCCCACTTATTTTTTGATTACCCCACGCCTATGCTGTTGGCTATACTGGAACGTGCACCCTATTGGGGAATAGCAGGTGGACTGGCAGGACTGGGCGCGGCGCTGGCCTGGTTAGCGTTACGATAGGTTGATTATGAATCCAGCTACAACAACCATTAAAAAATGGCTGCGTGAACAGCTCATCCCCCTGGTAAATGTGCAGCGGGTCAGCCTGTCGCAAGCTTCGATGGCGGGCGATCCTGTGCGCGACATTGATTTGACGGTCTTCACATGGGCGGGGGTTATCATCCAGGTTCATTTGATTGATGAGCCGCTCAAAGCTGCAAAAGTGCGCCGCATTCTGGAAAATGCCAGTGGTGCTGGGATCGCGACACTCTTTATCCTGGATGCAGGACTATTGCCGCGCCCAGGCGAACGCATCGATGGGGATAAATGGTATCTGGTTTTTCAGCAGCTTGGAAATGACCGGTTATACAGTTATCGCCTGGGGAAAAATGGCGTAGAAATTCGAGCGGCGCAGTTTGTCAGCGTGACACGGAATGAATCGGAGTTGCAATATGGCCCGATTATCCCTATCCAGCAATTACGCTATTTGCGCCAGACCATCAAGCACGCCTCGGTAAAAGGTTACTGGCTGATGGCCGATTTTGAGACTGAACGCTCCGCCCGCAATCCGGCTTTTCGCAGCCCACCGACGACGGAGACTGCGCGCCCATCATCGGACAGTCACAAAAATGGCAGCAGTCCACAACTAAACCAACCCCCACAGCCCAAAACGCGGCTCGATTTGTCTTATGAATTGCTGGGTGTGGCGCGGAGTGCAACACGAGAAGAGGTCAAAGCGGCATTTCGTAAAAAAGCGTTCGCTGTCCATCCGGACGTCAGCGATCTGCCGAAAGAAGAAGCTGAGGCGCGCTTTAAGGTCATCAGCGAGGCGTATGAATATATCCGGGTCACGAATTCCTGGTGACGGCTCGCCGTTCGAAATAGGCGTGCATCCGCATTTTGCCCAATGTAATTTCATCGCCATTGCTGACCGGAGAGGCTTCGTTGGCGGGCAGTTGATGACCGTTCAAAAATGTGCCGTTAGAACTGCCTGCATCTGCCAGGTATAAGGTATCATCCTCGCTCCGAAATAATACTGCGTGCAGCCGTGAAACACCTTTTTGCAGCGCGTTGTAGGGTGTGAGGTCAATATCAACTTTGCGTCCGGTGACGCTGTCTGTGCGGCCTACGGCAAGATTGCTGTCGCCGATTTCGATGACCAGAGGTTCCGCTTCGTTGCGGATATGCAGCACTAAAATAGCTTCATGTCCGAAATGATCAGTCGCGGCACGGCGGAACTGCCCAATGGCCTGTTCCATCTGCGATTCTTTGGCGGTTTCGTCAGCAGAACCCGTCAGGGGAAAGGCGCATTCTTCGCAGAACAAAACGCCGTCGCGATTTTTGAAGCCACAATATGAGCATTTGCTGGATTGAGTCATGGATGAACACCTACTGTCATTGTGACTGCTCACTAATTTACCCTCATAATAATAAATGGAAATTGCTTGCCCGTAACTATCATTTGCCGAAAAATTCATGAATAATACGGATTGTTACAGTGGTTGGAGGCGGAAAAAGCGTTTTTGAAGTCGTTGTAACTCATCGTTATCAGGGTAGAAGGGGTTGTGACGGTGTAGTCGGCGGTGGTATAGCAGGGGTATCCTTATTGCCGACAATCTTGTCGAATTCCTTCATCCAGCGTTGGGCATCATTTTTGCGTTTATCGCTATCCGGGAAAGCGGAGTAGGCGTTTTCCATGATTCGTCGGGCGACCTCATGTGTGCCTTTGCGGTGGTAAGCCAGGGCGAGGTAATACAGTGTTTCGGGTCGTTTGGGATCGGATTTGTAGGCATCGGTAAAGTGGGCGATGGCTTCGTCCCAATTTTTGTCGTTGTAGGCGATCATACCGCGTCCGTAGTGCGCCAGCATTTCCAGTGGAAATAATTTGATGGCCTGCTGGAAATCGGCCTGGGCTTTGTCTTTCACGCCATCTTCCAGATAAATGAAACCGCGTGCCGCATACAATTCAGCCCGATTAGACATCAGTGAAATGGCATCATTGAGATTGTTGATCGCCACGTCGTAACGGCCTTTTTTATAGGCGTCAAGCGCTAGTTGATAGTATTCATCGGCTTCAAAACGGCTGAGGCCGAAACGCCCCGTCACACGCGCCATAACATGCATTCCTACTTATCGTTTGGATGTATTTCCCGGACAGGATCTCACCGCATTTTACTATATCTTACCCATTGAATGTATCACCCTGATGATTATCACGGGTTTTGCACGAACTTGCGCACTTTCTATTGGGTGGGGTGTGTAAATGATGCCATCCTGTAAAATACAAGAGAACTAAGTGTGTATATTACTCATTATAACAATTTTTATAATAAAGAGTCTACTGGAATTCCGAGCCAGGATTGGTGGAGGGTTCAATCCTCGCGTTACAATCAAAGAAATTATTGTGTCAGAAGCGAGGATTCAATCATGGATTTTGAACTTACTGAAGAACAACGCATGTATCAGCGTGCTGTCCGCGATTTTTGTGCCGGGGAAATCAAGCCCTATGCGGCAGCAGTAGACGAGACGGGCGAACTACGCATGGAAGCGATCCGCAAAATGCCCGCGCTCGGCCTGACTGGTTTGCAAGTGGCAGAGGAATACGGCGGAGTCGGGTTGGATACAGTCAGTGTTGTCATCGCGATGGAGGAACTCGGTTGGGCGTGCGGCTCGACGGCCTTGTCGTTGGCAGCCCATAATGGTCTGTGCTGCGGGCCGATCAGCAATTGGGGCACGAAAGAACAGAAAGAACGTTATCTGAGGAAATTGACCGGCGGCGAAGTTCTGGGTTCGCTGGCGCTGACCGAGCCGGGGGCGGGTTCTGATCTGGGCGGCGGTGTGCAGACGGCGGCAGTCAAAGAGGGTGATAGCTGGATTATCGACGGCAGTAAGGCCTGGATCACCAATCCCAAATATGCACCGGTCATCATCACACTGGTGCGCACTGATAAGGGCGAGGGGACACACGGTTTTAGTATGCTGCTGGTCGAACCGGGAACCGAAGGGCTGACGATTCATCCGCCTGAGAAAAAAATGGGGTTAAAAGGTTCGCCGACTCAGATGTTGAGCTACGACGAAGTGCGTGTGCCACAGGATGCCCTGTTGGGCGGGGAAGGGCGCGGTTTCCAGCAGACGATGCAAACATTGGATGGTGGACGCATCAGCATTGGTGCGTTGAGCATCGGATTGGCGCGGGCAGCGTTTGAAGAATCAGTCAAATATGCTACGCAGCGGCGCGCGTTCGGCAAACCGATTGCCGAGCATCAAGCCATTCAATGGATGATCGCCGATGCCGCGATGGAAATTGATGCGGCACGACTGCTGGTCTACCGCGCGGCGTGGCTGAAAGATCAGGGCAAGGATTTCTCCAAAGCGGCGGCGATGGGCAAGCTGATGGCGAGTGAAATGGCCGAAAAAGTGTGCCGGAATGCCATCCAGATTCATGGCAGTTATGGTTACAGCCGCGAATTCCCGGTGGAACGTATTTACCGCGATCAACGGTTGATGACCATCGGCGAAGGCACGAGCGAAATTCAACGTTTGGTGATTTCGCGAATGGTGCTGAAGGAATTTTCATAAATTGAACCTTGATTGCTAGTTGCTTATGGTTACCCCCTCACCCCAACCCCCTTTCAAAGGTAGGTTTTTCAGAATGGGTTTGTGTGGTTGCTCCGCCGGGGGCTGAAGCCACCCGGCTAATTGCCAAACAAGCCCACTGAAGGGGCTATAAAGGCCAGTACAGGCTGTTTGCGAGAGTTTTGGTGGTCGTGTTTTGCGAGAAAATTAAAAACCTACTCTTGTAAGCCCCAACCCCTCTCCCCCGAATTCAAGGGAGAGGGGCTAAAAATCGCACGGCGTT
>JBDTNB010000185.1:0-12199 GCA_039933955.1 Chloroflexota bacterium | reverse complement strand
TTAGGCCAGGTCAAACCCATCCTGGATTTACTCTGATTGGATGCCCCACCCTCAGGTAATTGGAATGTTCAATAACACACCGATACTGTCCATGAACAAGCCGCCTATACCGCCGATTATCGCGCCAACAATCAAGGCGATCAGCGCACCTATGAACCCGATCCGCAGCGTATTTTGTCCGGCAGCCAGCAGTCGTGCCTGGAAATCCCGCCCCATGTCGTCAGTGCCGTAGGGATGCCACACTGTACCTGGCGCTAGCAGGCGGTTAGGCAGGTTAATTTGCTCCGGGTCGGCGCTGGTCACGAGCGAGGGCTGGAATGAAGTTACTCCGATACCGAGGAAAATCAGCACGGCGATGACGGCTAGGACTGTATAAACTTTGTCAACGAATGGACGTAGCGAATTTGCTTGAGTTCGAGGTTCGTCAAACAGGCCTACAGGTTCGGGCACGTTTATTTCCGGCTGTGGCTTTGGATTTTCCTCTATTTTAACGGGGGCGCGACGCAGCAAACCGATAAACCCATTCACCAGCGTCACAGCGAAAAACACAGCAACCATCCATAACACGACCTCCACCACGACGGCAGTCATGGCGGGTAGATCGCGCGTTTGCAAAGCCTGCACAGCCATTTGCCCAATACCCGGCCACCCAAACACATATTCGATCAGGATTTGGGTGCTGGCTAGCCCAGCCATAAAAGCCGGAAGCAAAATCAATACTGGATTGAGTACCCCATCTAGCCAATAACGCCTTTTGAAACCGCCTCGTGGGTCTTTTTGCAGCAGGGGCAAAAGAGCGGTGCGGATCGCCAGCGCGATGATGCACGTCCAGTGAATGACCAGTGTCCGCAGTGGCAGAGTCAAATGTTGAATATCGGGGCATTGCACGCCGTCACTATTGCAGCTCCCGCCCGCAGGGAATTCGCGCCATTGGAAAGCAAAAATCCACACCAGTATCAGTGCCAGCCAGAAAGTTGGGGTGGAAATGCCCAACCATATAAACGGGCGCAAAAATCCATCGGTCAGTCTGCGCCGCAGCAGCGCCAAGAGAATCCCCAGCGGAATCCCGAACAGCAAACTTTGCCACACCGCCGGGACGAACAATTCCAGGCTGGCGGGCAGGCGTTCTGCCACCAAATCATATGCCGGACGGTCATAGTAGGATGATGTACCAAAATCACCGTTGACCACCCCGCGCGAATTGTAGCCACCAAACAGCCATTCGGTATACGATGCGGGTCTGGCCTGAGTGTTCATGGGCAGGGCGCTTGGCGTGAGCGCGATAAGTTGATACAGGATCAGTGTGGCTGCAATCGCTGCCAATACTGCGATCATCAGCGGCACGATCACCCATTGGATAATTTTCATGTTCGAATAAATCCTTGTGCCTAGCAATGAACTTGAGTTTCATTGTAGTGATAACAAGGTGATTGACGAATCAGCCGAAAGGTTGAAATTTGCGTGGAACTCAGAATGATTGGGGGATTTGTAGGGGCATGTCGGCGACATGCCCTTAGGCTTTTCTATCGTAATGGGGTCAAACCATTACCCTAGATTCACGGCCTGCATATTTGGGTTGGTGGGCGCTTGTTCGCGCGGCTGGCTGGGTGGCGTGGGCGCGATAAATTCGGCGAATATCTCGACCAGATCATCTTGCAGACGGCGGCGGAATTCGCGGGTAGTCTCGCTGGGGCGCTGTCCATACAGGGTGTAGGTATAGGCTTCCTGGATCATTTTGCTGGTCACCGGCATTTCTGGTTCCCATCTATCGAGCAGCGCCCATTGAGCGCCGCGAAATTGATATAGCTCGAACACGATCCGCACCTCAGCATGTTTGCCTTTCAAGCGTAAATCCAGGGCAATAGGCAGCATGACATTGCGGTCATTCCACTTTTTCTTAAAATTGTTGACCAGAATTTTCGCGGCAGGGCGCAAGCGATTGCGGATTTGATCCTCGGTGAGCGACGTGCGTTTGCGGATCACGCCGTTGAGACGGTTGGCAGCTTTACGCGGCATGAGCATCTGGCTGCGGGCGACGCGCCCATACATATCATACTGGCACATACGGATGGCATCGACGCGCCATTTCGACAGGTAAACGCCGTCCGATCCCGCTGCCAATTTGCGCGCGTGATAACCGCCCTCCGCGCCAAAAGGCGGCAGCGAATTATTCTGCGCATGTCCCTGCCACTGCTGGCGGCGGCCTGCGGCTGAATTCGGATCAAGCGGGAGCAGATTCACATAAGACGGCTGCCAATTGCCCATATCGGGCGGACGCTGGAAAATGACACGGATGATGATAAACAGAATCAACAGCAGCACCAACCCCGCGCCGCACACGCTGACCAACACGACAATTTGAATCGGATCATTGAGATTGAGCTGGATGCCATATTGTTTCAGAAATGTGGTTGCCGTGCTGACGACATCCCCGCCGCCATTGGATTCTGCCCCAGCAGGGGCTTCCGGAGTGGCTTCAGGGGCAGCAACCGCCGGGAAAGTGATGCTGATTTGTGCAAAATTATTCTGGATATTTTCGCTGCCATTGGCTTCGACCTCATCCACGCCAATCGAAGCCCGCAGCGATTCGACGGTGTTGGCGGCGAATAAATTGGTCGGGAAATGCAGCGATACGGTCACAATTTCCTGAGATTTCAGGGGGGGGATTATGTCGGTGGCGATTTCCTGCCCGGTAGAGATGACCTTGAGCGATGCAGTGCTTTGTTTGGTCGCCGCACTGCCAATATTCCAGACCTCAAATTCGACTACCGTTTGCTGGTTTTCTTCGGTGAAACGGCTGCGGATATTGCGGATGGCGTAATCAGGTGTCGTAGCATCCTGTGCGGAAACCGAGACGGCGATGAGGCATGTGAAGAGGATGACCAGAAAGCGTTTGCGCATTGTGAAGACACCTTAACGTGATTTCTGCCCTAACTATAGGCCGAATTAGGCTTCTTTCCAAGTCGATCACCCCACGAGTAGCAGGCGCATACCGGGCGTTGTCTGCTTATTGTCATTAATTTGGGCGAAAATCTTTACGGTTCCTTCAGGTCAAATTTATCTTGCATACAATGTGGGTATGCAAAAACAACTTTCAACCACCCATTGGATACCGTTGTCCCTGCGTATCGAGCATCCGCTGGTACAACACTATCTGCGCCAACCGGTGCAGCCCTACTTCCGTTATCTGATTTTGATCGGTTCCGGGGTTCTCTTTTTCATGTTCGGTGGTTTAAGCCTGCCAATCCTGTATCTATTCCTATCGCTGCTAATTTTTATTCAATTAGCGGCAGGCACAGCGGAACGGGTCTACCGCACGCAGGAAGTCCACACCTGGGATCTGATTCGGGTTGCGCCCTTCTCCCGGCGAGATGTTTTACTCAGCATGTGGGCAGCGGGGGTGTGGCAGCTTAACCGCATCTGGATGGTATCCGTATATTGGGTTTTGCATGGGCTGGTGATTCTGGGGGTCATTATTTTCGGCCTCTGGTTCGGAGAAATCCCCAACACCCATGCCTTGTTGGTCATTTTTAGCGGTACGCTGCTAATCGCCTTGCAACCGCTGGTCGAAATTTATTTCAGCGGCATGGTCGGGTTATTATGCGCCAGCCTTTTTAATGACCGCAACTTATCATTGGCGTTGGCCGGATTTTGCGCCATATGCTACTGGGCAATCTGGGTTGCAGGCATTCTGATTTTGAGCGCTGCCGACCTGAAACAGCTCTCAACCATCCAGATGAGCGCCATTTTAAGTTTGCCCCTGCTGCTGCCACTCCTTGCGGGTTATGGCGCGCAGCGCTTTGCTGAGAAGAAACTCAGCTAACTACTTCATTTTTCTAAACTAAATCGCAGCTTTTGAAGGCAGTGTTCACTGCCTTTTTTATTTCCTGATTAAAGCTGTCCGTTTCCTGTCCACAAAGTGTCCGATTCTGGGGACACAGGTAGGGCTGATTTGAGATGCTGTATTCATCGTTCGCGATAAGCATTTCAGGAGATCAGCCATGTTTGTACCTGATGGTTTCCCCCCCGGCCCACACCCGCCCAAATAAGGCAAATGTGAGGTTGAGCACCGGTCTATCTCGTAATGGGATAGGCCGGTGTTACCACACAATCTCATCAATCGTCGCCTGGATATGATTTTCGAGCCAGGTACGTTGATTAGCGGCTGGCAGCTTCACACATAATGCCCGTGCTTTTTCCAGATTTTCGAGCGCATCTTTCGGACAGTTCCGCTTATTTTCCAGGTTTCCCATCGCTTGATAAGCACTCGCCAACTCGAAGAAATTATTGAGTTTCTCCCAACCAGCAATCGCCTCTTTGAGATGAGTTTCGGCCTTATCGAAGGCCTCTAATCCCGTTTCGGCAATCCCCAGGGCATGATAACAGGACACCATGCTAGGGAAATAATCAATGCTGATCGCCTCACGCAGCGCAAGAGTCAGCCATTGGAGTGCCACTCCATATTCTTTACTCTGTATATACAGTGCCCCGGTTTCATAAGCCAGGAAGGTGTACTGCCGGTTGTAATCGGTGTCGCCAAAGCGTTCGGAAGTCCATTGCAACAATTCTTCGGCACGCTTTAACGACCAGATAAAGCGATAGGCGGCTGACAAGAGATATAAAGTTCTGGCTAATCCCACATCATTTTTCAGGCGATGCCAGTAAATGTAGGCAATTTGCCCATGTTCGATTGCGGCAACCGTCTCGCGGGTATGGATGTAGGCCAATGCCAGGGATAGATGGGTTTCGGCTTTCAAGACTAAATCAGGGATTTCCCGGCTCAAGGCCAGGGCTTGCGCCATCAGTTCAGGGTCATATTCATCGCCCATGCGGACAGATTGAATCCGGATTATACCGATGTAGGATGCGAGCAGCATTTCTTTCACATCCCCATCCTTGGCGCGGCCTAAGGCGATTTCGAAAGCGTCGCGGGCGGCTTCATTTTTTCCAAGAGACAAATAGGCTTCACCCAACTGCGTCAGGATTTGAACCTGCATCCCATTGTCGCGCAAATCCTGTGCCTGGAGTAATGCCTCTAACAACAACGGCATCCACAATTTATGATGGGAGAGTACAAATGCGTAACGGGGAATAACCTGCATGAGCAATTCAACTGCATCATGAAAAGTAGGCGGTCTTTGCAAACCAGTCTTCAGGGCTGCGTGCAGGTCATTTTCGTTTTTGGACATCCAACTACCGTTGTCAGAGTTTTGCTGTACCAATTCCAACCAATCCCGGATGCTCATTATGGGTTGTAGCATGAGGTTACAGATGTCCATTTAATGGGACTTAACTACGATTGTTAATTATAGCCGAGAAAAGTTAAGGTCAGTTTAAACTGGATGGATTTTCGTATTGAACAGGCGGAAGTAGAAACATTCCATTGTTGAAAAATTCAGAAGATTATCCGGCTGCCAGCCGCAAAAGACTGCCGCCGTAATTCACGACATACAATTCGCCCGCTTCATCTTCGCCAAACGAACTGACGGGGATGCCGCTGTTCATCAGGACGTGGGTTTGCCATGCGCCGCTGGCATCGCGTTTGGCCGCCCAGATTGTCCCGGAACAATAATCGCCGAAGAGATATGTGCCTTGCAGGTCAGGCAGCGCATTGCCTCGGTAAACATAGCCGCCTGTGACCGAGCAACCATCGCTATGGTTATACTCGGCGATAGGTGGCACTGCGCCAATGGCCTGACCATTTTGATAGGGATGCAGTCCCTCATACACGTTCCAACCATAATTTTCGCCACCGTGATCGCCAGCGGGTTGAAAGTTGATTTCTTCCCAGGTGTTTTGGCCGACATCCGCGATGTATAAATCACCGGTTGCGCGGTCAAAACTGTAACGCCAGGGGTTGCGCAGACCATATGCCCAGATTTCCAGCGCGAAATCCGGGCGTCCAATAAAAGGATTGTTCGGCGGAATGGCATAGGGCGAATCGGAATCCACATCCAGGCGCAGCATTTTGCCCAGCAGCGTGTGACCGTTCTGACCGTTGCCCTGCGGATCACCCGCCGAGCCGCCATCGCCTAAACCAACGTAAAGATACCCGTCGGGGCCAAAAGCCAATTGTCCAGCGCTGTGATTGGGATAAGGCTGGTCAACATGGAGGATGATTTCAGCACTATCCACATCGGCACGATCCAAATCATCCGCAGAAACGTGATAACGGGCGAGGACGGTGTTGCCACTGGTATCGGTGTAATTGATGAAAAATGTGCCGTTATCGGCATAATGGGGATGAAATGCCAGCCCTAGCAAACCGCGTTCGGAACCGTCGCGGCTGACGAGCGCTTTTACATCCAAAAAAGGTGCTTCGAGGAGCTTGCCATCGCGGATAATGCGGATCAAGCCGTCCTGTTCCACGACGAACAAGCGGCCTGATCCATCTTTTGCGCTGGTGACATACAGCGGATTTTTTAGCCCATTGACGACCTCGACCAGCTTATAAAATCCGCTGCTGGCAGGTCGCAGGATGAAGGGACGGACGACATTGAAAAGGGCGAGAGTCGCCACAATCAATCCCACCACAAACGCCCCAAAAATTAAGCGCCGTTTCATCAGCTATGCTACTTATGCGCCTGCGGCTTCAAAACGGAGCACGCTGCCGCCATGATTAATCAGATAAACCTCGCCGGACTCGTCCTCGCCAAAAGAACTGATTTGAAATTGTGTTTGCATAAACAGGTTGGTTTGCCATGCGCCCGCCGCGTCGCGGTAGCTCGCCCACACGTTGCCGGAGCAGTAATCACCAAACAGGTATACGCCCTGTAAATCTGGCAGCGCTTCCCCACGATAGACATAACCACCCGTCACCGAGCAACCGCCATCGCTGTGGCTGTATTCGAAAAATGGACTCGTCAGGCCATCGGGCACGGCTGCACCTGAATACTGATGCAGTCCTTCCATGATATTCCAGCCAAAATTCTCGCCGCCTTTGCTGTCTGCTGGTTGAAAATCAACTTCTTCATACTGGTTCTGACCAACATCGCCAATATACAGATCGCCAGTTTGGCGGTCAAAGCTGTAGCGCCAGGGATTACGCACGCCCATTGCCCAGACTTCAGGCGCGAGGGCCGCGTTATTCACATAGGGATTATCAGCGGGAATTGCGTAGAGCTTGTCGCCGTCGGTTCCGTTCACATCAATACGCAGGATTTTTGCCAGTAGTGCCGCTGGATTTTGGCCGTTTCCTTGCGGGTCGCCACCTGAACCGCCGTCGCCCATGCCAATATACAAGTAGCCATCTGGCCCGAACATAATGTCGCCACCGTTGTGGTTGGCGTAGGGTTGGTGAATATGCAAAATCACTTCGCCACTGTCCGATGCGGCGACATCGGGATTGTCGGTAGAAACTATGTAGCGGGCGATGGAGGTATCGCCCTGGGTATCGGTATAGTCGATGAAAAATTGCCCGTTTTGCTTGTAATCGGGATGGAACGCCAGCCCTAACAAGCCACGTTCGTTGGCATCGCGAGCCACAATTTTGCTGACGTCCAGGAAAGGTGTTTCCAGGAGTTTGCCATCATTCATGACCCGGATTTTGCCGCCTTGCTCGACGATGAACATCCGCCCGGAACCATCGCCCGCGTGGGTCAAAAAGACCGGGCGTGTCAAATCGCTTGCCACCTCAACTAATTGATATTTTGATCCGTCCGGCGCGGTTGTGCGGGCAGCATCCTGCCCGTGAACGATGCTCACGCTAACTGCTACGAGCAGCAGCACAAGGCTAAAAATCAATCCTTTACGCATTCCGATAATCCTCCATCCATTTCGTTCACGATTAGTATGATAGTGTTTGCAAAAATATTTCGGGTATATGCCGCTGGAGGCTAGAAACCCTCCAGTTACACAATAAAGATGGCAAGTCCCTTCGAAAGAGACTGAAAACAGTACCCAGCCTGAATTTGCATTCTTCTGCCTTCACTCATACCTCATCACTCGTTACTCATCACCGATTTCCGGCCCAGCCACCGATACCACAAACGCATCTGGATTCCAGTAATGCTGCGCAGCGGCCAACAAATCCTCGCGCGTCAGGGCATTGATTTTATCGCGCAAGGTGAGCAGATGGTCGAGTTCCAGATCGTAAGTGGCGATGTTCATCAGGGATCCCGCGATGCCTTCATTGCTCTCCAATTGCAGCGGCAGATGCCCGGTGAAATAGGATTTATTGTCGGAGAGTTCTTCATCGGTGACAGGTTCGCTAGTGATGCGGCGGACTTCCCCAGCGATAGCATCAATCGCCTGATTGACATTCGCTGGATTCACGCCTGCGCTGACGCTCCATGAGCCGGGGCCGTGTCCACCTTCAACACTGCTATAGGCATAATAGGCCAGCCCACGTTTTTCGCGCACTTCGTCGCCGATGCGTCCCATCATCCCAAACTGGCCGAGGATGCTGTTGGCAAGAGTCGCTGCGCGATAATCGTCGGCATTACGCGGCGGGCCTGCCACGCCTAGCACAATATCTGATTGGCTTTTGCCGGAGACGTTGGTCGAGAAGCGGCGGATTTCTTCAACATTGGGTACGGGCGGCAGAACAGGCTGCGGCGGCTGCCCTGGATTCTGCCAATCGCCCAAGCGCATCCGCGCAATATTCACAGCCTCGGCTGCACTCACTGCCCCGACGACCACCAGAATCATCCCCTGCGGGCCAAAATACTGCTGGTGGAATTTACCCAAATCACTGATCTGGATTTCCGGGATACTTTCCAGTGTGCCGCGCGTGCTGTAATGATAAGGATGATTGTCGGGATACAAATTTTCGCGGAAAGCCCGATTGGCACGGTAACGGGTATCATGCTGACGATATTGCAACCCGGTCAGAATTTCCCCGCGCAGGCGTTCGACCTGGGCTGTCGGGAAGGCTGGATAACGCAGAATATCCGCCAGCAGGTCAATCAACACCGGCAAATCTTCTGCCAGCGCCTTGCCATTAAAACTCGTGCCGTGAATGCCTGCGCCAATGTCCAGATCAGCCCCGATGTCTTCCAGGCTGGAATGGATCGAGTCAAAATCGCGGTTCTGAGTGCCGCGCATCAACGACCCAGCGGTGATGCTGGCGAGACCAGAGTGTGAATGGGTTTCGTACAATGCCCCGGCGCGAATCGTCCCGGCGATGACTACTGACTGCGCCGCATAATTTTCAAAAGCGAGGACGGTGATGCCGTTTTCCAGCACAACCCGCCTGATGTTGTGCGAACCGGGCAGCGATGTTCCATTGACGCTCATTCTTCGTCCTCCTCATAATCCCCATCTTCGCCACCTGTCGGGATCAGCCAGCCGACAGTGCGATTTTGAGGCCGCAGATAGCGTTCCGCTGCGTCGCGCACATCAGCAATCGTGACGGCTTCCAGACGCGGAATGTAATTTTCAAACCAGGTGTAACTGTCGAAATTCTCGGCGAAAGCCAGCCAGAAAGCCTGCGCCGTCACACGCTCGGTGCTGTAGGCGAACAAGGCCCGTGCTTGTTTGCGCGCTTTGTCGAGTTCAGCCTGGGTGATATTTTCATTCATAATTTTCTCGATTTGGGTGTTGAGCGCCGCCTCGACTTCTTCCAATGTTCGGCCATCGCGCACTGTGGCGACCAGATCATACAAATAGGGGTCAATCGAGGGCAGCAAACCGCCATCCACATCAACCGCCAGTTCGGTTTCGACCATTGCTTTATAGAGTCGGCTGGTTTTGTTGTCGATGCTGCCACCGCCCAGGCCGCTCGGCCCGGTGAGCACGCTGTTGAGCATCGTCAACTTGAACCAATCATCGTTGGTGGCGGCGGGCGCACGGTAGGCCATTTCCAAAAAGGCTGTGCTGCCGGGGCGTTCGACCTGGACACGCCGTTCGCCAAATTGATCTGGTTCGGGGCGTGCGAACAATTTGGGCTGTTCGCCTGCCGGGATCGCACCATACAGGCTTTCAATCCGCTTGAGCATCGCGTCGGTATCAAAATCGCCGACGGCGACGGTGATGGCATTGTTAGGCATATAGTGCTTGCGATAATGCCCGTATAAATCATCGCGCGTCATGGTATGCAAATCCGACATATCGCCGATGATTTCATGGTGATAACCATGCACGCGGAAGGCTGACGAGCGCACTTCCTCACCTAGCCAGAAAACGGGCGAATTTTCCGACCCCTCGCGCTCGGAGATAATCACGGTTCGCTCCGAATCCACTTCGTCCGGCAAAAAGCGCGCGTTCGCCATGCGATCTGCTTCCAAGCGCAAACCCAGGTCGATACGATCCGCAGGCATGGTCTCATAGTAGGCGGTGTAATCCATTGATGTTTGGGCGTTCCAGCTTCCACCTTCACGGCTGATAGCTTTGTCCAATTCGCCCGCCGGGAACTGATCTGTTCCCTTGAACATCATATGTTCGACCCAATGGGATACGCCGGTTTGCCCGGTGCGTTCGTTGCGGCTGCCAATACGGTACAGCACCCACCAGCTTATGACCGGTGCGCTGTGCTGCTCTTTCAATAAAACTGTTAGCCCGTTGCTTAATTGGTGGCGGGTGACACCTGCCATATGATCTCCTCAATTCTTAATGATGGGTTTTGTCGCCAACCAACCCCTGTTATTGCACTATACGACAAAACAGGGGATAAGCAAAAAATTAGCTCATCCCCTAGCGATAAGTTTATCCATTATAAGTCGAGCCTGCTACTGTTGGCGGCTGGTAAAAAGATTAGTCTTAGCGCCTGACATTTTAGTGAGCCTCCGAACTGGAAATAAAACAGAGAGCGTAATGCTCTCTGTTCAATGATAGGCGTTTATTTTCCGCGAGACGGCTTACTTTTTCTTGCCGTTTTTCGAAGTCGCAGTTTCGACTACGGGTACAGGAGTTTTTGCCTGAACGGGCGCTGGCGCGAAATACGGCGACCCGACAGCGATATAGCCGTAACCGCGCTCGACCAATTCCTTGTAATCGGGGATCATACGGCGGCCATCCATCACCAGATAAGGTGGCTGCGCGCACTGCTCAATCGTGCGCGACAGACCCCGGAATTCTTCCCAGTCCGTCGAGATGAACAGCATATCGCTGCCCGCCAGCGCATCTTTCACATTGTCGTGATAGCTGATTTTCTCGAACAGATGATTTTTATCCGGGTTGAAGAAATGTTTAGCCTCATCCAGCGCTAGCGGATCATAGGCACGGATGGATTTTACGCCGCGCGCCAGCAGTGCCTCGACCACTTTCAAGGCCGACGAATCGCGCATGTCGTTGGTCTGTTTCTTGAAGGCCAATCCGAGGAGCGCGACAGTCTTCTGGTTGAAGTTCACACCGGCTTCCTGGATAGCGCGGTCAACCAGATAGCTCTTTTGGTATTCGTTGATCGAATACACAGACTCTAACAGGCTGGTATTCTGGCTGTTAGATTTGAGCTGATAAATCAGCGATTGAATATCCTTACCGAAGCATGAGCCACCCGCCCCGTTTGAGACGTATGAACCCCATTTGCTGATGCGGTTATCGGCTGTGACTCCACGCTTTAGGTCTTCCATCTGAATATTGTCGAACGCCTCGCCCAAGCGCGCACCAACGCCGTTCCAGAATGAAACATAGGTCAGCAGCAGCGTATTGGCAACGTATTTGATTGACTCAGCGGTTTCCGGCGTCGTCTCGATGTAGGCGATACGGACGTGGTTGGTGAACTGCGAATAAATCCGGCGCATGATGCGGAAATCGTCTTCAGTGTCCGCGCCAACCACCACGCGATCCGGGCGGCGTGACTTCTCGACGGCATCACCTTCCGGCAAAAATTCCGGATTAGAGGCCACGCCTGCATTTTCGACGCCATGTTCTTTCAAAACAGCTTCCAACTTACGGGCAGTCCCAATCGGAACGGTGCTCTTGTTAATCAGCACCACCCGCCGTTTGTCCTGACGTTTCGCCAACAGTTTGGAGAGATGATTGGCGGCATTGAAATAATAGGTCAGGTTGGATGAGCCATTCGGGTTGGGCGGAGTCGCCGTACACATATAGATGGCATCCGTGCCTTCGATGATGCTTTCGACATCGCGCTCGTGGCAGAAAAACAGATAGCGATTCAGATTTTCGGCGATAATCTGCGCCAAACCCGGTTCATTCACGTAGTGCTCAATTTGTTCACGTTCGCCAGAGCGATAAGCCGCGAGGCGTTTTTCGTCAATGTCGTAAGCATATACTTCATGCCCGTATTCCGAGCAAACGG
>JBDTNB010000184.1:0-12420 GCA_039933955.1 Chloroflexota bacterium | reverse complement strand
TATTATCCCACTTCGAACTCAAACGTGAAAATTATGAAGAGTCAGTATAGTCAGAGACAAGGGGAAAATCAAGGTGGTGAGTCCGAGGCCAATCGTAGGCGAGTAAGTGGGCTTCCGCCAATTGCACACCAGAGAACATGCTAAAATGTTGAAATATCGAATTCTTTTAGAATCTCAAACCTATTCATTTGGAGCGCCATTATGAAAAGATCAATTT
This sequence comes from Chloroflexota bacterium, assembly GCA_039933955.1. GTDB lineage: Bacteria > Chloroflexota > Anaerolineae > Aggregatilineales > Phototrophicaceae > CFX2. The sequence goes on along the minus strand of JBDTNB010000184.1, from coordinate 12,203 downwards.
TCGGGATTGGGTTATTTACGCTCTTTCTAGTCATAACGGGGCTAATTGTTCACGCACAGTCACCGGTTTTCAGGATAGGGATACTGGACAGCGAACATGGACACATCAGCAATGGGGCGCGCTTGGCCGTCCAGGAAATTAACACGGCAGGGGGTGTACGGGGTGCAGACGGCACTTTTTTCCAACTCGACCTTATTATCCAACCCATCGACAGCACGAATGGGGTCGCGAGCGCCGCGAGCAGCTTGAGCCAAAGCAGCGTCATTGCGATATTGGGGCCAGAATCGAGCGATGATGTACTCAACAATCTCCAAATATTGCAAAATCTGAGCGTCCCGGTGATAACACCCGCAACCGGCGATACTATCCTCGCCTCTGATAGCAGCGGGCGGATGTTCCGAGCACGCCCTGCGGAAGTGCTGCAAGGCCGTGCTCTTGCCAACTATTTGGTCAATGATCTTCAGGCACAAAGTATCGCAGCCGTACAACTTGATCTGGACATCAATACTTCGGCGTCGCTCATCGGGTTTTCGACGGCGGCCTCGGCGTTAGGACACGCGCCTCAACCGATCTTGCAGGCACAGAGTAATGACAGCCTGCCACAAATCGTTAATCAAATCGCCTTAGCAAAATCTGAAATTGTGGTCACGTATGGCAATCCAGCCAGCGCCAGCCAATTATATAACAGCCTGAGAACAGCAGGCTGGGAAGGCTTTTTTGCCTATAATCAAGCCAACAATCCGCTATTTCACGATGCGATTGACGCTAACTTATTAGCGGGCATTATATCGACAACGACATGGCCGTACAGCGCGACGGATGAGGTCAGCGCAGGCTTCCGCAACAGTTATGTTGCATTGTTTGGGGAGCTTCCCGGCGCAGTCGAAGCAGCCAGCTACGATGCGATTTATCTGCTGTCGAAAGCAATCGGACTTCCTGGCGAACTGCAAACGAACCTGCGTCAATTAGATAATGTGAGCAGTGTTCAAGGATTACTGACGCCAGCACGGCTGAGCCAGGGGGAAACGGGCGAGAATGTGGCAGTGACGCGGCTCACAGCATTTGGTGGTATGGATATTCTGGCCCGTTTTCGTGGAAATGAACGGGTAGACATTAATGAACCCGTTGGGCCGATTCCAACCGACACTCCGGAACCATCACCAACTCCTCAGGGAGTAGTCGCTACAATTACGCGAGCAGTGCAAAACGTGCGCAGTGGCCCCAGCACCGATTATCCGACTATTGGTCAACTGAACCAGAGCGAGCAGGTGCAGGTCATCGGCGCAAATCTGGATTTCACATGGCTGGTCGTCCAGTTCAGAGGTCAGCAAGGTTGGATTTCTGCGCCAATATTGGATGTTTTCGGCGATTTACGAACGCTGCCGATTATCACACCGCCGCCAACACCTACCCCTGCTCCAACGGCGACACCACCACCCGCGCCAGACATCGTGATTGATTCGGCATCGGGTGCGCCATCGCCGTTCATCGTCAATCAGCCATTCACGATAAGTGTAAGCGTGCGCAACGCGGGCGGCGCACCATCCGGTCAATCCGCTATAGCAGCTACATTCCCCCCGAACAATGTGTATGCATCGGGCATCGCGCCAGCTTTAGCACCGGGACAAAGTGCGCTCGTCAACCTCACGGGAACTTTCACCAATACTGGGTTTTATGCAGTTGTGATTGTAGCCGACCTGAATAATGATGTCGCCGAAGGTAATGAAACCAATAATTTCTTCAACTTCAGTTACGGGATTAACAAACCGATTTTGCGGCAAGGCTCACAGGCGCTGAATCCGGGCGAATCACTCGATCTGGAAGGCAGCGGAGCCTTTTTCGATGTAAGTTGGGATGGCGCACAGCTTAACGCGCTTTCAACTGCTAAAATCGGCGTGATCCCGAATGTCACGGTCAGCACAGTTCACTGGGATTTGATTAACCCAGCAGTGGTTAACGGAACTACCATCCCGAATGGCAGTCTCGTGCCAGGAACGATTATCGGGGTTATAACCGCAGATGGCAATCGAGGCGTGATCCGTGTGGATAATCTGACGGGGCAGTTGGCGCTGACGTTTATCGTCTATCAGAACTAAATTTACGACGATCAGGGACACGGAAGCTCCGTGTCCCTTTCCAACATCATTGGCTGATTAGTTGAGTTTTACGTCAATCCAGGTTGTGCGATTTTTGTAGACGTATACGATTTGCCTGAAGCGGACACGCCCGTTGTCGTTCACGCTGACTTCGTAGTAATTGGAGGGCAAATCGCCCAACACGAAATTTTCATTGAATACCGGGTCAGGATTGACCGATGTATCGTGATATGAAAAGGCATAGCGCGAAATATCGGTTGATTTCACCTGTAGGGTTACATCGTATAGGACAGTACCGCTCGCATCTGTAACCCGTCCAGCCAACGTCCCATAACCACCATAGGGAAATATCCAGAGTTCGGGATTTCGGGTTGCACCGAAGTTATAAGCATCACCCACCCGCACCTCGAAATGCAAATGCGGCCCAATCGCGACGCCGCTATCGCCTACAATGCCAATCTGATCGCCAGCCTTCACAGCCTGACCAGCCTGCACGTCCACATGATCCATGTGCCCATAGAGGGAAAATACGGGTTGACCGTCGGCGGCGGTGAAAGCGTGTTGGATCACCACAAGGTTGCCATAATAGACATTGGTTGGGCCAAACATCGTGGTTGTATCGTCGCCCGCGTACAAGACTACCCCATCAGCGGCAGCGAGTATAGGTGTCCCACGCGGATTGGGCATATCCACGCCATGATGCACCTGCAAACGCCCTCCCGAAGTATTTCCATAAGGATAGGTGCGATCTACATAATTAGTGCCTTGATCCGAAATTGGACGATGGAAATGATAATGGTCGGCAATTTGAAGTGCAGGATCGGCTGGGGGCGGCGTCCAGGTTGGCACGGGGGTGTTGTTGGGATCGTCCGCCGGATTCGTCGGCGTAGGTGATGCAATCGGAACCGGCGTCGATGTCAGAGTAGGCGTCAGGGTATCGGTTGGGGTCAAAGTGTTGGTCGGTGTGGGTGTTATGGTCGGCGTGCGCGACGGTGTAAAGGTGGCCGAAGGCGGCAGTGTGGGCGTGCGACTGGCAATGGGATGAGCCGTCGGGACAGCAGTCACTTTTTGAGCCAGTGCTACGGGTGTTGCCGCATTGGATGATACTATTGTTGCCGAAAAAGGTGTCACAGCAGGTGTTGGTTGGCAAGCGGCAAGCAACAGCAAAAAGCAGATCAAAGCAAAATTACGCATCATACATCAACTCGAAATTTAAGCGTCAGAGGTCTTCATCATCGGTAAATGAAGGTGGGCGAAGCGGCGAGCGCGGCACAGCGGGCACGTTTTCTGACGACACAGGTTGGCTACCGATTTCGACCAGGGTTGCGTCGTCAATTTCATGACCATTATAGTGCTTGTAGAGCGACGGGTTTTCCATCGGATCAACTGCGTAACGCCAGCGGCGCGTCCCCACCTCACGCAACACCGAACGACATTCGGTACACCGTACAGTGCGGCGTGGGCGTGGAATACCCAGCAGACGATCCACTTTGGTTTCGACGACCATATCACCGCGATCACAGGCGGGGCAGCGACGAACGACGAAACCTTTGTTATAGCGTTCGACGGCGTTCAGCCCGCGCCAATATAAGCCGATGTATATCAAGACCAACAGCAGCGCAAGACCGCCCACAATCGCTTCAACGGGCAAAGTTCCTGGAGCGGTTGTTGGGGCTTCAGGCACAGGTGTCGATTGCGGAATAGCGGTAGGAACCTGGGCAATAGCTGCACTCGATGTCACAGTTACCGTCGGAGTTGGCGATGGCAGCGTCAAAGTTGCCGTCGGTGCTTGCTGAGTCGGGGCAGTCGCGACGGGCGTTGGCAGGCCAGATTCCACAGGGATGAGGCTGGCATCACCGGATACTGTCACGAACTGCGCGGCAACCCATCCATCCTGATTAAAATAGCGGATTTTATACCAGTCACCAGCAGGTGTATGTGCCAAAATTTCAGCCGTTTGTCCCGCTGGAAATGAGCCGATAGGCGGATTGAATTCTGTCCCTGGCCCACTGCGAACATTAACACCCTGATTAAAGGTCGCAATCGGCGTTCCTGGGGTCATAGTAGATGAAACGAGCGTCTCAGTCGGCGATGGCGTATTGGTCGATGAAATCAGTGTTGCGGTCAGCGTCGATACAGGCGTATTGGATGGCAAAGGTGTCGCCGTTGCAGGCGGCGTATCACTGGGTACAAGCGCCTGGACTACCGGAGTTTCAGTCGATACTGCCGACTGTGGCGTCGAAGTCGGCGGCACAGGCGTAAATGTATGGGTTGAAGTCGCCGATGGCAAAGGGGTCGCCGTTGCAGGCGGTGTATTACTGGGCACAAGCGCCTGGACTATCGGAGTTTCAGTCAATACTGGCGGTTGTGGCGTCGAGGTCGGCGGCACGGGTGTAAATGTGGTGGTACTCGTCGAGGTCGCGCTCGGCGGGATAGGTGTATTGGTCAGCGTGGGTGTTGACGTGAAAGTAGGTGTTACTGTTGGCGACGGCGTGTTGGTAGGTGTCAGAGTCGACGTAAGCGTCGGTGTAAAAGTTGATGTCGCCGTCGCCGTGAAGGTCGGGGTCGGCGTGAAGGTGACCGTCGGGGTATTGGTTGCCGTAAAAGTGGCTGTAGGCGTGAGCGCATTCCCATCGAGAATGGGCAAGGTTGTCAGATCATCGACCCAATGAACAAGATCGTGACGTACCCAACCAAAACCGTCGCCAAAGCGAATCATGATCCAGGTTGTATCGGAATTACGCCCTACTGGATCAACGATGGTTCCGACTATCAATTGACCGAGACGCAAAAAGGTGCGGCCTGGGCCAGCGCGGACGTAACCGCTGGGCGCATCAACAAGCTGAACCCAATTGCCGGAAGGAGTCGGCGTTGGCAAAAATATGATTGTCTGATCGGGGCGATTTGGACTTCCAGGTGAAGGGGTGAGATTGCTCTCGAACATGATCGGGAGCAGATCAATATTTTGCGCCCAGGTGACTAAATCGCGGCGTACCCAACCATAGCCATCATTATAAGTAATGAGCACCCAATCAGCGTTTTCATTGCGGCTCAAGGGCGTTACTTTATCGCCAAGGATCAATTTACCAACGGGGACATACTGTCTGCCGGGGCCGCCACGCACAAAAACATCCAGACCAATGACCACACTAACAGTTGGTGTGGGGGTCGGCGATGGTGTCGAGGTGGGCGCGGTCTGCGCTGCGATGAGTACAGCAGCTACCGCTAACAAAATAAATGCAAATAGCAGACGGCGTTTCAATTCATCCCCTTAACAATTTTCATACCGGCGGCATATAGTAACACGGCTAGCGAGTTCAACCAATAGGCAACCTACCCTCCAATATTGAAGTCCACCTCTGGCTCGACAGGCGAATCGTTCGCATATAAACGCACAATCCAACCACCAGGCGAAAATGTGATTGTAGAGGGGTCGATATTGAACCACAAACAATAGTCGTCATCATCTATGGGGGCAACAAAATTTTCTTTATGGACGATTGCACCCTGATAAAGCCATTCAACGCCTAAAAGTGTGCCAGCCTTTATATTCAAAGCGCGAGCGGTAATATAAATCCGCTGAGTATCCGATGTAAATTGTGATTGGGTATCAGTGGCGCAGCCATCTGAATCGCGCACGCTGCTAGCGGTACTAACATTGATAAATTGCATGGAACCTGTTCCGGTTGTATCGGAAACACCGGTAACACCACCACCTTCGATAATCGGTGTCGGAGGAATGGCAACCCGCGCGGTAGCCATCAACTGTTGTTTAACGTTATCCATAACAGTAAGTGTACCTTCGGCGGCAACAGCGGTAGCCTGCAAATTTGTGTTTTCGGCTTGCGCCGTTTGGGCGATGGATGTCGCTTCCATAATGTAGCCATCGTTCTCGGCACGTAAGGTCGCCGGAGTATCGGGACGAGTAAATGCCTGACACGCACTTAAACCTAGCAGCAAGCAACATAATAGACATTTCACGCGGCTTATCCTCATGAAGCAGCAATCTCTCAAGGCATTATACTCAATATAAAATTGACCGCCGAGGGGAATGGACGGTAATCAGCAACCTTATGTCTGATACTCTCATGCTACAATAAGCGAACATTTCCCCATAACAAGGTTTCTTTTTTATGCGATTGGGACGGCTGGCGTTCATCCTTTTTGCCATTTATCTAGTGTTTATTGGCGGCAGCGCATACTACACGCTCATTTTCCCAGTGCGGATTGCACACCATATCCTCATCACGGTGGTATTGGGATTGTGGCTGCTCATTCGTGTTCGACGCAACGGACTGCCACGAACGGCGCTGGATTGGCCGATTAGCGCGGCGGTCATTGTGTGGATTATCAGCGTGGCGACGAGCATTGACCAGCGGATGGCATTTGAAAATTTATGGTTTCCGTTCATTCATGTCATCTTTTTTTATATACTAGCCAATTTATTCCAACGCGGACGCCAGCGGCTGATTATGGAAACGCAATTCATGCTGGGCGCAGCGGTGGTGATGTTAAGTGGGTTGGAACTCGCGTCCTGGTATTTCGGGCTGGGAATCATTCCAGGAACCCAAACAGGCTGGATTGATGTTATTGGCTCCGGCGCATGGCTGCCTATCGTCCCAATACGGCTGGCGCTGGCGATGAACATCAGCACATTGCTAGCGGGGTATGTCGCGCCACTGGTGACGATCACTGCTGCGTGGGCATTAACCGCTAGACAACGGGATTTCCGGCGTGTGTTGTGGGTTCTGGCGGGGGCGCTCGTAATCATCCTAATTCTGACATTTTCACGAGGCGGGCTGCTGTCGATTTTGACAGCGGTAGGAACGCTAGGCGTATTCCGATTGGCACAAATGCCGCGTGTGACACAGCGAATTCCAGCGCGGGCATTGGCGGGCGTGACACTATTTGTGGGCGTGGTCATTGTTGCAGGATATGTGATCCTGTCACTGACGCAGGCACGAAGCACAAACAGTGGGGACGAGGGCCGATTGGATATGTGGCGAAGCGCTGCCGTCATCACACAAAACAATCCCGTCAGCGGAATCGGGCCAGGGGTTTTTGGCCGAGCCTTCCGCAGCTATCGGGATCCAACGATTGTGCAAGATAAGCTGGCATCAGCTCATAATGCATACCTGAATACGGCTGCCGAAACAGGGCTGTTAGGTGTGGCAGTGAACATCTGGATGGCAATGGCATTCCTGCGCACATGGTATCGCAACTGGAAGCAAACGAATTCACAATCGCGAAAATTACGGCTGGAAGCAGCGCTAGGGGCACTGATCGGACTAGGGGTTCACAGTCTCGTCGATGTGTTCACAATTACACCTATTGTCCTGATAATGCTGGTGTTGGTCACTTACTGTATCACCCCCACAGAGATGATGTATGAAGGACTGCGACCAGCGGAAACGGGAAGCATTTACCGGCGAATTTTAGCAGCGCTAGCCCTAGTTGCAATCGTGGGATATGGGATTTGGCTAAACCAATTGGATAGTGCCCAAACGCGCTATCTAAGCAGTTTTGGTAACCCGCAAACGGCGCTCGCAAATGCTCAGGCCGCGATTGATATTGATCCAGGATTGAACCTTTACCGACTGCAAATCGCATATGTGCGCGGGCATGATGTATTGACCAATCCGAACGCAAATATTCAGGATGCAATCGACGCTTATCAACAGGCGGTTCAGCTAGAGCCAACCTGGGATACGGGCTGGATCAATCTGGCGGCACTGGAACTGCGGCAAGGCGACGAGCAAACAGCATTGGAGTATTTAGATGCTGCTCGGAAAATCAACATCCGGAATGCCGCGTCGCTACAATGGGCGATCCTGGCGGAGAAACATCGGGCAGCGCCAGAAAATGAAATCGTCAGCACATATGCCGATGCGATAGGTGTCGATGGGCGGCTGCCGCTAACGGCATTCTGGTGGGAAACGGCGGCACGGCAAGCGGCGGTGGAACAATATTTAAGCTCTGCGCCGTTAGACATTCAATATCGGGTGCTAACGGCACATGACCCCGAACGGGCGACCAAGCTTGTCCCAGCAAGTCCCGGCAGCGCGACGGAATGGTGGGTCGCGGGCGAATACGCGTTACAAGTGAAACAGGATATGGCGACAGCAGCCAACGATTTCAGTCAGGCAATCCAGGGCGCGCGAAAGACCGGTGATTATTATGTTTCGCGCGCATGGGCAACCTATCAATCTGATCCAACTAGTGCAAAACGCGATGTGAACATCGCCGAACTGCTGGGAACCAGCGCCGAATATCCGAATCTGGTGCGGGCAGCGATGGCGAGCACGCCGGAAGAAGCATCACGACTAAGGGCAAACGCTATACCAGGGCAACCCGTGTTACAGGAATTTGCGGCGGTATTATACGGACGACCTGCCCTATTCGACATTTTCCCGGAAATGCGGGGCGAGTAAATACAAAATCCCATCCGCAAAAAACCACTTGAAAAGACTGATTTTTGGCGGAAGTTTCGGCTATTTTCCGCAACAGATGCATTGAAACGCAGGGTGTGGTGGCGGATGAGCGAAACTTCCGCACGAGCGCAGTAAACGCGCGTGTTTGCTGCGTTTTCTGATAGGCAGAGGGGGTTGTGCTGCAAAGATACCTGGATACTGCGCTGGCAGCATATTCCCCAATAAAACGAGCAGCAAATTCAGCAGATTACAGACCTTATCCAGCCTATGGGCAACAATCGCAGTAAAGACCTAAGCTCATGTTCAAAACAAGTGATTTTCCGTCCGGGCGACCCGGCGAGTCGCCCCTACATAGCCCTCTTTTCACTCAATCTGAATATGAGCCAAGACCTAAATCAGTATGCCATCCCTTTGACTAAAAAGGTGAAACATTTGTTTGAACATTGAGTTCGAATTTTGAAACCTTCACGACCCTTGAGCCGAGACTTGCCGGGGAAGCGAAAATCTGCTAGGATAAAGTGATGAGCCGCCCCCGTAGCTCAGTGGATAGAGCGCAGCCCTCCGGAGGCTGAAGCACAGGTTCGAGTCCTGTCGGGGGCACAAATCAAATCTGTAACCTACCCAATATATATTTCCGCAATACCCTTCTCAATTCACCATTCGAAACTTTCTCTACCAATTTTCTCTCATCTGAAGCCAGCTTAGGCTGTCAAAACAGCGTACATCGAATTATGAGCAAATCGTATCTGGTCATTGTAGAATCTCCGGGCAAAATCAAAAAACTCAAGGCGATCCTAGGTGCTGACTACGAAATCATCGCCAGTATGGGGCATGTGGTGGATTTGCCGCCCAAATCGTTTGGTATTGACCTCACCACCATGCAACCGGACTATGTGGTATTAAAAGGCGATATTGCCAAGCGAATTCGGGGCGAAGCCAAGAAACCCTATGAAACCATTTATCTGGCATCTGATCCAGATCGCGAGGGAGAAGCCATCAGCTATCACGTTGCTGGCCTAATCAAGCGTGCCAATCCGAAGGCGGTCATGCAGCGCGTCACTTTTGATGCGATTACACCGTCTGCTGTGAAAGCTGCCTTCGATCAACCCCGTGCGCTGGATAATCGTCTGGTGGCTGCGCAGGAAACAAGGCGTTTATTGGACAGAATGGTAGGATTCCCAGCCTCCCGCTTCCTATGGCAGTTTGTGCAAGGGAAGGGGTTATCGGCTGGACGGGTGCAGAGCGTGGCTCTGCGCCTTGTGGTCGAACGTGACCGTGCTATCGCTACGTTTGTGCCAGAAGAATACTGGACAATTACGGGTTTGTTCAAAGCAGAAAATGGCGAATTCAGCGCGAAACTGACCCAATGGCAAGGTAAGAACCCAGTTCTGAAAAATCAGATTGATGCGGAAGCCGTACTGACAGCACTCAAAGGCATCTCTTTCCATGTCCAGGAGGTCTCACCAAAACAGCGTCAAAAGAAGCCACCAGCCCCATTCATTACATCATCTTTGCAGCAGGCTGCGAGTTCGCACCTGAGATTATCGCCAGATATGACAATGAAGCTGGCACAACAGCTTTATGAGAATGGGCATATTACTTATATGAGGACGGACAGTCCGGCAGTCGCGCCTGAGGGTCAAACGATGGCGAAGGCGACTATTCGTCAACTATATGGGGAAAACTATCTCGGCAGTACCCGCTACACCGCAATGGGCAATTCGCAGGAAGCGCACGAGTGTGTGCGCCCCACCGATACGGAGGTATCGCCGCAAGCCTTGCGATTGACGCTGGGTAAGGAAAGTGAACGCGCTGCTGCGCTGTACGAACTCATCTACAAGCGCTTTCTTGCTAGCCAGATGGCGAACGCGGTATTCAACGAAGTCCATGTCAGTGTGGCAGGTGATACAGCTATCTTCAAGGCAAAAGGCTCTCAACTTGCCTTCGACGGATTCCTGCGGGTCTATGGCTACGATGAAGAAAAAGAGGTCTTCAAACGCGCCGACGAAGAGGACGAGGAAGAGACGCCGACGAACAAGCAGCTACCCCGATTGAGGGCGGGCGAACCGGTACAGGCGCTCAAACTGAACCCACAGCAGCATTTTACGAAGCCGCCACCACCTTACACCGAGGCGCTGTTAATTAAGGCTTTGGAGCAACATGGCGTAGGGAGGCCTTCTACTTATGCACAGACAGTCGCTACCATCAAGCAGCGCGGTTATGTAGCGATCTCAAATCGCAAAGTGGCAGCAACAGCATTGGGCCAAGAAGTTCATCAGGTACTCTCAACCAAACTACCCGGCTTATTTGAAATGTCTTTCACTGCCCAGATGGAAACCACGCTGGACGAGATTGCTGCAGGTAAACAGAATGGACGTGATTATCTGCTGGCGTTCTGGACACAAGTATCGCCCCTATTCGGACAACAGGTCATCTCCGCAACCCTGGCGCAATCTGCCTCTTCAACTTCGACAACCAAAAGCAAATCATCCGCCCCAAAACGCACGCGGCACACTCGTTCTCGCAAAGCACCTCGTGAGGCATCAGCACCGCCCCTAGTTAATAGGGAATACGGCGTCTGTGCGAAATGTGGGAAACCATTGGTCAAACGTAAAGGGCCGCGCGGCGAGTTCCTGGGCTGTTCTGGTTTCCCCAAATGTCGTTTTACCCGTCCCCTACCCTGAGAGCTGGATTCGGATGCTCTTTTTGTGACCTTCTGCGGTTAACTGGTTAACCGTTCAAACCATCGCTTTGCACAATCTATTTTGTCATCAAGGCTGGAACCGGTGCTAATGACATCAGCCTTTAATCGCCCCAGCCGTCAACCCGGATACAAGCTGCCGCTGGAAGAACATAAACATAACGAGTGGCGGAATGGTGATGACTACTACATCGGCGAAGAGTAGATTCCACTGTGAACTGAATTGGCTAATAAAGTTGAATAATGTTAACTGTGCGGTGACGTTCTGCGCACCAGGCAGGAAATAAAGCGGGCTGGTGAAGTCGTTGTAGATGGCAACAGACGAGGTGACAATCACCGTAATAATGGCTGGCCGCAGCAGTGGCAAAATAATGGAGAAGAACACCTGCAACGGCGATGCGCCGTCCATGATGGCGGCCTCATCAATCTCACCGGGTATGGATGCCATGAATGTTCGTAAAATCAGGATGGCGAAGGGCATTGCAAACGCGACTTCGACCATGATTAAACCGGGGAGGGTTTTGTAGAGACCAATTTTTTGTAGAACAAATATCGTCGGCACGACGGATGGGGGGATAATCAGCCCCGCCAGCATAATTGAACTGACAATGGATGCCACCCGATCACGGCGGCGCTGCATCACAAAGGCGACCAGCGCGGAGAGCAGAACGATCAGCGTGACTGAGCCAACGGTCAGCAGCAGGCTGTTCCACAACGCCAGGAACATCCGGTTTTCGCCAAAGGCCATGACTTCGCGGATGTTCTCCACAAGCTGAAATTGTTCCGGCCAACTGAACTTGAATAGGGCGGCTTCCGGGCGCGTCTTGGCGGCGGTCATCAGGATGAAGATGAACGGCACGACAAAAATAATGGCAATGACGATGAGTGATGCAATGTCTATCCAGACGCTAGCAATGAATTTTCGAATCCTCATAGATCAAGCTCCAGACGATTGAATGAGCGCATCAAGGGATA
>JBDTNB010000183.1:0-12586 GCA_039933955.1 Chloroflexota bacterium | reverse complement strand
TCTGGGGGGATAAGACAATCGCGGCACACTGCGTCCATATTGACGAGGCCGAGCGCCAGCTTTTGCAGGACAGCGGCACATGGATCACGCACCAACCGCGCTCGAATATGAATAATGCTGTCGGGGCGATGGCTTTTGACGAGTTTATGGCGCGCGAGATGAAGGTGTGCATCGGCAATGATGGTTTCAGCAACAATATGTGGGCGGATTGGAAAGATGCTTATTTCCTGCACAAGGTTGCCAATCGCGATCCACGTAAGGCCAATGGCGCGGATGTGATCCATGCGGCGGTTTACAATAATGCGCGGCTGGCGGAACGATTTTTCCCCGGCCATCAGTTGGGCGAACTTAAGGTTGGCGCGTCGGCGGACATCATTTTCGTGGATTATCATCCGTTTACGCCGCTGATCGGAGGTAATTTGCCCTGGCACATTTTGTTCGGCTTTGAGTCGTCGATGGTGACGACCACAATAGTCGCCGGGAATGTGCTGATGAAGGATCGCCATCTACTGACGCTGGACGAGGCGGCGATTGCCGAAGAAGCGCTGGCTTTCGCGCCGAGTGTCTGGGAACGCTACGCGGAAAATGTGAAAGCTGTTCTTTCAAATCCATGAGAATCGAAGACCAGGGAGATGTTTTTAGCGCCGAATTCGTAAACGAACACAATGGTCTTGTCAATATTTCTATTGGCGTGTCCAGTCGCGGATTTAGCGGCCATAATGAACAAGTTGGGTTTTGGTTGAACGATCTGGAAGATTTTTTGGCAGACCTGACTACACTCGAACGAGTCAGACAGGGTAAGGCTATCCTTGAGAGCTTAAATAAGCTTCCCGAACACAGGGAATTACGCTTAGAATGTTTTTCACTGGACAAATTGGGTCATATGGGTTTGGACATTGAATTGCTCAGAATTCGTTATGTAGGTAATCAGTATCGCCCCTATAAAGTGAGTCTCGCGTTTGAAATTGATCCTGGTTATCTACCCTATCTGGTTTCTGAATTTTCTTAGTTGTCGAATTCCGCGCGTAACGACTCTGAGTAAATTTTATATTCTTTCGCACCGAAGGATTTCTCATGACTGAAGATTTAGTACCGCTGTTGACGATTGCCGTCCTGGGCGGGACGGGTAAAGAAGGATCGGGTCTGGCGACACGCTGGGCGACCAATGGCTATCGGGTCATCATCGGGTCACGTGATGCCGAGCGCGCCGCCGCCCACGCCTCCGAGAAAAATAAAGAATTGGGCAGTGATCTTCTCGTCGGTATGTCGAATGTGGAAGCGGCACAGGAAGCCCATATCGTCGTGTTGAGTGTGCCCTACAGCGCACATCAATCGACGCTGGAAGGCGTGAAGGAATATCTCGCCGACAAAATTGTCGTGGACATTACCGTGCCGCTGCAACCGCCGAAGGTGCGCACTGTCCATCTGCCTGAAGGGAAGTCAGCGGCGTTGGAAGCCCAGGAATTGCTGGGCGAAAGCGTCAAAGTTGTGTCGGCCTTTCATCATCTGAGCCACGAACAGTTGATTGATGTGAACCATCCGATCGACTGCGATGTACTGATATGTGGCAACGATGCTGGCGCGAAAGCGGCGGTCATGAAGCTGGTAGAAGCTATCGGCACACGCGGGATCGACGCTGGTTCGCTGCAAAATTCCATCGCGGTTGAGGCTTTGACCCCGGTACTACTGTATATTAATAAAGCCTATGGCATCAAGCATTCGGGCATCCGTATCACCGGAATCGGCTAACTTTGAGCACATCAAATCCATCATTTACTGCAACATCGCTGCCGGAAATCCCGTTGATTCAGGCCGGGGATGATTTAGCGAAAATTATCCTGGAGGGGCTGGCGAAGGTTGGCATTGTCTTGCAAACCGGCGACGCGCTGGTTGTCACCTCCAAAATTGTCTCGAAGGCCGAAGGGCGGCAATTTGATCTGACGGCGATTCAACCAAGCGAAGAGGCCGAACGGTTGGCGGCGGAAACGCGCAAAGACCCGCGCATTGTCGAATTGGTGCTGCGCGAAAGCCGTTTGATCTCGCGCAAAGCGCCAGGGGTTTTGGTGGTTCAGCATCGTCTGGGATTTGTGAGCGCCAACGCGGGAATCGACCAATCGAATGTCGAAGGTGGCGACGATAATGTGCTGCTGCTCCCGCTCGACACAGACTCATCCGCCGAATCGATTCGTGCTCATTTACGTGAAGTAACTGGCGCGGATGTGGGCATTGTCATCAGCGATTCGCACGGCAGGCCGTTCCGTATGGGTAATGTGGGCGTGGCAATCGGCGTGGCGGGGATGCCCGCGCTGCTGGATTTGCGCGGCAAGCCGGATTTGTTCGGGCGCGAGTTGAAAATCAGCATCCAGGGTTATGCCGATCTGGTAGCCTCGGCGGCGAATTTGCTCACGGGCGAGGCGGATGAGGGCCGTCCGGTAGTGCATTTACGCGGGCTGCAATTCCCGGCTATTGAGGGTCATGCAAGCGAAATGAACCGCCCACCGGAGCAGGATTTGTATAGGTAAATCTGCAAAAATTGAATTAAATGCTATGACCCTGCCAACAGCCCAATCATCCGTGACGGAAAATCTTTTGACGCGGCGCTCGATCCGGCGTTATAAGCCCGATCCCGTGCCGCGCGCGCTCATCGAACAAATTTTGATGGCGGGCATCTGGTCGCCGTCGGCGCACAACCGACAACCCTGGCGTTTCGCCGTGATTGAAACCCAGGCGCAAAAAGAATTGCTGGCAGGTGCGATGGGCGCGCGGCTGCGAAATGATTTGCAAGCCGATGGTGTCGCTGAAGCGGTGATCGAAGCGGATGCATCACGCTCTTACAGCCGCATCACCAACGCGCCGGTTTTGATCGCGCTGTGCCTATCGATGGTCGATATGGACACTTACAGCGACGAAAAACGTAATTTGAATGAGTATTTGATGGCGGTGCAGAGCGTGGCAATGGCCGGGCAAAATATTTTGCTGGCGGCTCACGAGGCCGGATTAGGTGCGTGCTGGATGTGTGCGCCGTTGTTCTGCCAGGATGTAGTGCGCGATGCGCTGAAACTGCCGGATGATTGGCAGCCGCAGGCTTTATTGACAATTGGTTATCCGGCGGAGTCGCGTGAAAAGACCCGCCGTCCTCTGGAAACGAGTGTGTTATGGCGTTAAAAGTAGTGGTGCTGGTCGGCGGAGTCGGCGGGGCAAAGCTGGCCTATGGACTGGCGCAGGTCTTGCCAGCGGAAGATTTAAGTATTATCGTGAATACGGGTGATGATTTTTGGCTGTATGGCCTGCGGATATGCCCTGACCTGGACACCATCACCTACACCCTGAGCGGAATGGTCGATAAAAACAACGGCTGGGGACTCGGCGGTGATACCCGCAACATGCTGGAAACGCTCAAGCGCTACGGAGAAGAACCCTGGTTTGGATTGGGCGACAAGGACATTGCAACGCACCTGCTGCGGACGGCGGCGCTGCGCGAGGGCGAAAGCCTGACCAACGTTACCGGGCGTCTGACAAAAAAGCTAGGTATTCCTCAGCGAATTTTGCCAATGACAGACGCACCCGTTGCGACTATCGTTGATACAGATGAATACGGCGAAATTGATTTCCAGACCTATTTTGTGCGTTACCGCTGGCAGCCGACGGTGAAATCGCTGCGCCTTGACGGTATCGACGCGGCGACAGTCAGCCAGCCGGTTCGTGACGCAGTGCAAAAAGCTGACATAATCCTGATTGGCCCTTCAAATCCCTGGTTGTCGATTGACCCCATTCTGGCCGTGCCGGGGATGCGCGCGCTCATCACAAATCGTTCTATCCCGCGCGTTGCTGTCAGCCCGATTGTGGGGGGAAAAGCTTTAAAAGGCCCAGCCGACAAACTCATGGGCGAATTGGGCTATGAGCCATCGGCGGAAACTGTAGTAGATTACTATGGCGAGGTCATTAATGGATTTGTCTATGACCAGACTGACACCGGATTGGTAATTCCACTGCCCCATACTATGACTTGTGAAACCGTCATGAAAACTGATGAAGACAAGATAATTCTGGCGCAAAATGTGATAGATTGGATAAAGAAGTGGATATAGCATCGGGCGATGTTGGATCCAGTTTCGAACAGTTAGGAAGGGAGGTAGGGCGCATGAGCGGTACAAGACCGGGCTTGCGCTAAAGCTATGGGTGTATGGGTAATTATTCCGGTTAAACCATTAAACCGGGCCAAAAGCAGGCTGTCGGGGGTGTTATCCCCGGATCAGCGTTACCATTTAGCGGAAACGATGCTGCGGCATGTGTTGGGCGTTGTGAAAACCGTTCCCCAGGTGGAAGGTACTTTGGTGATTAGCCGCGATAATAAGGCGCTTTCTATTGCGCGTGAATATGGGGCGCGCACCGTGCAGGAAAGCGGAACCCCCGAACTCAACACCGCATTAATGCGGGCTACCCAGGTCGTGGCACGCTGGAAAGGCGCTGCGGTCTTCATCCTGCCAGCAGACCTTCCGCTCATTGTGGCGGACGATATTGCCGGTATGATCGAGATGAGCGGAAAGGACGCGCAGTCTGTGGTGATCGCTACTGACCAACACGAGGATGGTACAAACGCTATGTTCGTCCGTCCGCCCGGACTGCTTCGTTATGCCTACGGCGTAGACAGCTATACCCGCCACAAGCAGTTGGCCGAAGAAGCTGGCGCGGAAGTTCACGTATATCATTCCGAGCGCTTATTACTGGACATTGATGTGCCGGCTGATTTACAATCGTACAACGCATTGGTTGGGGGACTAGAAACCTCTTAAGG
The DNA here is from genome assembly GCA_039933955.1 of Chloroflexota bacterium. Lineage (GTDB taxonomy): Bacteria > Chloroflexota > Anaerolineae > Aggregatilineales > Phototrophicaceae > CFX2. The sequence goes on along the minus strand of JBDTNB010000183.1, from coordinate 7,791 downwards.
GTATGGTGCTGCCATGCCCTGACGCACATTTACTCAGGGGGCAAACATGGCAGACCGGGTCGCTTTATATCTTCAGGACGCGCATTCACTCCAGGATGCGATTAAATATGTGCAATATGCCGAGTCGCGGGGGTTCGAAGCTGTTTGGCAGGCAGAGAGCCGCCTCGTCCGCGACGCGATTGTCCCAATGGCAGCCTTTGCTGCTACCACCACCCGTATCAAAATAGGCTCCGGCGTCATCAACAATTGGACGCGCAATTCCGCCGTCATCGCGGCGACTTATTTGACGCTGGATGACCTCGCACCGGATCGCATCATTTGCGGGATTGGCGCATGGTGGGATCCGCTGGCGCAAAAAGTGGGCATTAACCGTACCAAGCCGCTGTTGGCGATGCGCGAAGTCGTGACTGTCGTGCGCGATTTGCTGGCGCGCAAACGAGTCACATTTCACGGCGAATTTGTCCACCTGGATGACATCGAACTTGATGTGGTACATGGTCGCAAGGAACCGCGCAATGTGCCGATTTATATTGGCGCAACTGGCCCGAAAATGATGGCACTGACGGGCGAAATCGCCGACGGTGCGGTGCTCAATTATCTGGTTTCCCCCAGCTACAACGAAGGCGCAGTGGCACAGCTTGAAGAAGGCGCAAAATTGGCCGGACGCAAGCTGGACGATGTTGATCGCCCGCAGTTAGTCGTTTGCTCAGTGGATAATGACCGCAAAAAAGCGCTGGATGGCGCACGCAAATTGGTGACGCAGTATCTCGGCCAGCAGCCCCATATTATGAAGGCCAGCGGCGTCAAACAAGAACTGTTGGACGAAATTGGTCAGGTGCTAACATGGCCTGCTACCGAGGAACAAATCGAGCAGGCGATGCGCCTCGTGCCGGACGATGTGGTGCAGATGATTACTGCCTCCGGTAGCCCTCAGGAAGTCAAGGCGAAGGTACGCGAATACATTCAGCATGGCGCGACCTGCCCGATTTTGTACCCGTTGGGTGATGTGCGGCTGATGATTGACACGTTTGCTAACGGCTATTCCAACTGAAGTAATGAGTTATGAGTGCCGAGTAAAAACCATATATTGCCAGCAGGGGAGTCTACCTTCTGTGTCGTATGGTAAAATTCGGCTATGACTCATTTAAAACAACCGGGCGTCTATAACAGGCGCTCGCTTTTTGTCTGGGCGGGGTTATGCACCCTGGCAGGGCTGATTTTTCTGGCGTATACGCTCACCAGCCTCGCGGCGGGGCGGGGCGTGTTCGTCATGCCGCTGGATGATGTGTATATCCACTTCCAATACGCCAAACAAATGGCGCTCGGCCAACCGTATATTTACAACCCCGGCCTGCCCGCGACCTCCGGCGCGACCAGTTTTTTGTATCCGTATATGCTGGCAATCGGTTATTTGCTGGGTTTTCAGGGCTTGAATCTGGGCCTGTGGGCGATGATTTTGGGCATGGTTGCGCTGGCCTGGTCGACGTGGCTGGTGTATCGACTCGTAAAGGTATTCGACGCGCCGGAATGGTTGGCGATTTTAGCGGGAACAATTTTCGCACTCAGCGGGCCGGTCTCTTGGCATTTCATGAGTGGGATGGAAACCGGTTGGGCGGTGCTGTTTACGTTGGGGACGCTGTATGCCCTGCTAATCTATCCCCACCCCCTACGCCCTCGGCAGCCCTCCCCATTGCATGGAGAGGGGGGACAACACAACACACGCCCTGTCATTATTTTTGCTACGTTGTTGGCGCTGATTCGGCCTGAAGGTGGGATTCTGGCTGGGCTGGCGATGGTGGCATTGTTTTTTCAGGTTCGCAAACAAGGGACACGACATGTCGTGCCCCTACTGATACCGATTTTAGCGGTTGGGATACAGCCGGTGGTGAATTTGCTGCTGACGGGATCGGCAGTGGCGTCGGGGAATGCGGCGAAATCGGTATTCGGAATGATTCCGTTTTATTGGGATGCAGTGATCGGGCGCATCCTGAGTAATTGGGCGCAGATGTGGGTGGAATTTTTCACCGGCAGCAGTCCACGCGAGGGGTTGTATCTCGCGCCGTTGATGCTGGTGCTGGCGATTATTGGACTGCTATTTTTGCTGCGGAAGTGCGAGTGGCGTATCGTTGGCTTGATGTTGATTGGCTGGTTGGCGTTCGGTACGCTGGCGATTTCGACTCTGGACACGGCTTTCTGGCATTTCAAACGTTACCAGATGCCGTTCATCGCGCTGTTGTTTCCTTTGGCGGGGTGGGGCATAGCTGCCTTATGGGGCGCTAAAAATTCGCAGAATTCAGCAGGCGCTCAGACCAAAATGCCGATCCTTATTCGAGTATTTGCCTTCCTGACAACCCTGCGCGATCCCGTTGTTGAGTTATTTGTGCCGCGACCCCACAATTCGTCTGCCACTTTTTCCGCACGACCTTTACTGCGCGGTGTGATTGTTTTGATTACAATTTTTGCGTTCTTCATTTCGGTTTTTACAAGCGCACAATTTTTACGGAATTATGGTCTGAATGTTGGCTATGTCTATCAACAGCCGTTGCAAATGGCGCGCTGGCTAGAAGCGAATACGCCGCCAGATGCGGTCATCGCCGTACATGATGTGGGCATGATGCGCTACATGGGCGTGCGAACGACGCTCGATATGGTCGGGTTGACCACTCCCGGCGCGGCGGATTACTGGCGCAATGGGCCGGGGTCGGTGGCGGAATTTTTGATCGCCAAGCGCCCGGATTACATCGCCTCGTATGGTTATGGACATGGCTTTGGCCTGGGGATGCTGGCCGATACTGATTTATATGGGCAGCCACTCGTCGGTTTCCCGGTTGATCTCGATCCGAATTACAACGTCGCGCTGGCTGCGAATTTCCAGGGGATTTATAAGCCGGATTGGGATCAGATTTGGCGTAACTCTCATAGTTGGATGTCACTTCAGCCTTATGGTACTTATTATTGGGGCATATCCAGTCAAGGGGTTGCTATCCCAGCCGACGAAATCAATGTTGGGGACATCGCTAGTGAAAAATTAGCTAACTATCATTGGCAGGATGGCGAGATTCTATCCGGTTTCCCCAGCGAAGTGCATGAACTGGATTATGCTGCTTGTGCAATTGATAGCTGTCATTTGATTGATGGTGGACGCCTCATTAATGGGGAAGAGGCGTTTGATTTGCGGTCATGGTATGAGTCAGGGCTGGGCTGGAATGTGGTCATGGTGACGCGCGTGCTCGCGCAATACTCCGGTACGTTTGACGTTTATGCGAACGACACTTTGATCGGTACGCGCGTTATTCCTGCGATACCTGGGAAATGGATTGAAATTCCGACTTTTATCCCGAAGGATATTGCGCGGATCAATACCTATATTCGGATTGTGCCGCATATGCCAAATGGCGGGTATTACGCTCCTTACTATCATTGGGCATATGCCGCGCCTTCAGTTGATCCTAAACCAGATAGAATTCTTTCTTCCTTCCAAAACGGCGCGATTGTCCTGGCTTCGGCGCAGATGGATTATGAATCTGGCGAAAAGCAGATGCCGATTAATATCGACTGGTACACCGACGGCAGTGCGCAAGGGGATTACAAGGTGTTCGTGCATATTCTGGATGCCAATGACCAGATTGTCGCCCAGGCCGATACTTATCCGGGGAATGGAACGCTGCCGCCTGGAAATTGGCTACCTGGGATACTTCACGATAGGATTATGGTAGACTTATCGCAAACGCCGCCGGGGAAATACCGGGTGGCGATGGGGCTGTATAATCCGTATACCTTTGAACGCTTGCCACCAGCGGGCGGAGATGATCTGAATCGCTTTTTTATCGGAGATGTGGAGATTAATTGATGGGGGAAGACCGGGCGGTCTACGAGGCATTACTCAGGGCACAAGCGGCGGGTGAACCGGCGGCGCTGGCGACGGTCATCAACGCACAGGGTTCCGTGCCGCGTCAAGCCGGGAGCAAAATGTTGGTGCGCGCGGATGGCTCCATCGTGGGCACAGTCGGCGGCGGCATGATGGAATCGCGCGTGATTCAAGAAGCATTAGACTCCATGCACGACGGTCAAACCCGGATGCCGAGTTATTCCCTCAACGATATTAAAGCCGGCGACGCCGGAATTTGCGGCGGCACACTTCAGGTATTTATCGAGCCGGTGGGCGCGGCGGCGACGCTGCTGGTGATCGGAATCGGTCATGTTGGCAAGGCGCTGGCGGAATTGGGCAAATGGGCGGGATATCGCGTCGTGATCTCCGATGACCGCGAGGAATTTTGTAACCCCACTTATTTACCGGGCATGGATGGCTATATTGTCTGCAAGCCGGGGCAAATCACACAGCATACAATGGTGAATGCGCGGACATATGTCGCGGCGGTGACGCGCGGCCTGCCGGTGGACATCGACCTGATCCCGGCGCTGTTGGCAACCGATGCGGCTTATATTGGATTAATCGGCAGCCGCAGACGATGGGCGCTAACGGTTAAGGAGCTTCAGGAAAAACGCGGCCTCACCGACGAACAAATTGCGCGGATTTATGCGCCGATTGGTTTAGAGTTGAACGCGGAAATGCCGCAGGAAATCGCCGTCAGCATTCTGGCGCAAATTATTATGCTGCGCCGAGGCGGTGATGGTCAGTCGATGAAGGCAACAGCGGTCAGTCATGAGGTATAAGGAATGTGGTAAAAGGCGGGTCTAACATGCGACCCGCATTTCTTATAAACTGGAAATTGAAAACTTTTTAAGGTTCTTTAGCGTGAAAATACTTTGTGTGAGCGACACCGTGATGGGGCAGATGGAGAGCGCCGTGAATTTGCGGCGGCAGTACGGCGATGTCGAACTGCTGATAAGCTGCGGCGATATGCCCTCTGTGTATCTGGAATTCATCACGTCGGTGCTGAATGTGCCGCTGTTTTACGTGCGCGGCAACCACGACGAGGGCTACAAGAATACGCCGCCGGGGGGCGAGGATTTGCATGGTCGCCTGGTCGAGTACAAAGGCTTCTCATTTTATGGCCTAGAGGGCTGCATCCGCTACAACGAGAGTCCGATTCAATACACAGAAGGCGAAATGTCGCGGATGGTGTTGAGCGCAGGTTTACGGCTGCGTTACCGCCGAATGCGTTTTGGTTCTGGAGTTGATTTTTTCGTCACACACGCCCCACCGCGCGGCATCCACGACGCGGAAGACTTGCCGCATCAGGGCTTTCAGGCTTATCACAAATTCCTTGATTGGTATCGCCCGCGTTATATGCTGCACGGTCACGTCCATACCTATGATCGACGCACGATTACCCGTACCCAACATTTAGATACCATGATTATCAACATTAATCCTGTCACAGTTCTTGAGGTTGAGCCGATTCCCGGCGGATAAAGGGTTGCTACGCAATGGCTAAATCGCTCAATGATTTACGGGTGCAGCTTCAAAGTGATGATTCACATGATCGTGTTCTGGCCGTAGTGACCATCGGGCGCGAACGAATCCATGCGGCGGCGCGTTATGTCGAGGCGGCTTTAAACGACTCGGATGGTGAAGTGCGGGCGATGGCGATGTGGTCTTTGGATTTGTTGGGTAGTCCTGCCACTATTCCATCGCTGATTCGCGCATTATACGACCCGGTATTTGATGTGCGCTCGAACGCCGGATGGGCGCTCGTCCATCTGGCGAAACGGATTTTCCCCGGTCTGGTGCTCCCTGATGTCATCGAAGTGCTGCGCGGTGAAGATCATTATGATGCGCGGCAAATGGCCTATCTGGTACTGTCACGCATTGGCGGCGAAGCAGCCGAAGAAGCTATCCAGCAGTATTGGCGGTGAGCGCTGGTCGTTGAGCGAATCGCCTAAGAATGTTACTATTATGCTGAAACCATCGAGCTAAAGGTAACATTTATCCATGTGGAGTCATTACTACAGCGTCGCAACCCTTACCGAGGCACTCAATCTTCTCGCTCAATATGGCGCGCGCGCGCGAATTATCGCGGGCGGCACGGATATGCTCATCGAACTCGAACGGGGTCAGCGTCCGGGCGTGGATGTCCTGATTGACATCACCCGCGTGCCAGGGTTAGACACCTTTTCTGAAGCGGACGGGGAAATTCGCCTGGGGCCGCTGGTTACGCATAATCATGTGGTCGGCAGCGGCGCGGTTATCGAACGTGGTTTTCCGCTGGCACAAGCCTCCTGGGAACTTGGCGCACCGCAAATCCGCAATCGCGCGACAGTCGCCGGGAACCTGATTACGGCCTCCCCCGCGAATGATACGATTACACCGCTGATGGCCTTGACCGCATCGGTGACATTAGCTTCGGTGTCTGGCGAACGGATTGTCCCTCTGAGTGAATTTTATACCGGCGTTCGCAAGAATGTGATGCGCCCGGACGAACTACTCACGGCGATTTCATTCCCGTCGATGTCAGCTTCCCAACGCGGCATGTTTATCAAGCTCGGTTTGCGCCGTGCGCAGGCGATTTCGGTGATTAATGTCGCGGTAATTCTGGATTTCGATGGCGATACGATTTCCAGCGCGGTGATTACGCTGGGCAGCGTTGCGCCGACGATTATCCGCGTGCCGGACGCTGAAGTCTTTTTGCAGGGTAAATCGCTCACACCAGATGTAATCCGCGAAGCCGCGCGGCTGGCTGCGGCAACTCCTAAACCAATTGATGACGTCCGTAGCACCGCTGTCTACCGCACGGAAATGGTGCGGGTATTGGTGTCGCGGGCGCTGCGGGCGTTGGCTGCTAGAGAAGAACGCGCTAATTGGCCGGGGCAACCAGCAATGCTGTGGGGCGAAAATCAAGCGCGCGTACAGGGTGGCATTCATGCGGTGACAGACCACGACGATGTACAACCCATTCAAACTGTCGTGAATGGACAATCGCTCACCATCGCTACCGGGCAGCACAAAAATCTGCTGCGCTTTTTGCGCGAAGATGCCGGACTGCCAGGGACGAAAGAAGGCTGTGCAGAGGGCGAGTGCGGCGCATGTACCGTGTTTCTGGACGGGGCAGCAGTCATGTCATGCATGGTGGCCGCGCCGCGCGCGCACGGAGCCGAGATTGTAACAGTTGAAGGGCTGCGGCAGGACGATCAGTTGCATCCAATTCAGGAAGCTTTTATTGAGCAAGGCGCTGTACAATGTGGGTACTGTACACCGGGCTTTTTGATGGCGGGGGCCAAGTTGTTGGAAGAATGCCCTGACCCGACGCTTGAACAAATCCAGCAAAGCATCACAGGCAATTTGTGCCGGTGTACAGGCTATTACAAAATCGTCCAGGCATTTGAAGAAGCCAGCCGTAAGAAGCGCGTGGCAGAAGGGGTGACACCATCATGATGGGGAAAAAACCGCAGAAAAGTAAATTTCAGGCCTATTGGCCGGTATTGGGCGCGCTGCTAATCGTCGCAGCCGCAGTAATGGCTTTTTTCATCGGGCCAGCGGTGGTGAATTGGCTCAGCTCAACCCATGCGATTAAAGGGTTTCCGCCGAAAGGCATACCCATCGCAAACGTTTATTGGATTTTACGGGGCATCGTTTTTGTGATTTTGGGTTTACTGGCCTCGATGGTAGTTGCAGCAGCGGCTCCCAAAAAGAAAAGTACCGTGACCGAGGTCGGGCTCACGAAAGAGCGTAAAGCTATGGTGAACGAAAAGAAAGCGCGTAAGATGCGGCAGCAGATGATGAACAAGGAAAATAAAAGGCAGTAAACGCAATGGATCGAACCGTCCCAAAAACTGGCAGCGAAGAAATCATCCTGTATATGCGGACGTATTATTCGCTGCTGCGTTCCA
>JBDTNB010000182.1:0-12635 GCA_039933955.1 Chloroflexota bacterium | reverse complement strand
TGCCGAAATTGGCGTATCGGACGCAAACTCATCCCCAAAAACTTGTTCAGCTTTCTGCGGATTGAACTGGGTGAGAGCTTCAAGTAATCGGTGATGGGCCATGATGCACCTTCTGCGACGGTTCGACCCTCAGCCAGCGCTTTTCGGAAATCGGCGGCTGTCCGTCCTTTAAATCGTGTGATGCCATAACCAATGGCATTTAATGTATGGGCGTCGCTGTTTCCGACAACCGGTAGGGGCAGGTCGCGACAGAGCCGCCTTGCCAGGAGATTGTTGCCCGGTGTAATTGACCCGGCGTTATAGGTCTCTACTACGTCAACACCCCACTCTAAGAACACCTCTGGATGCTGTAAGTAACGCAGCATATGCCGCCCTGCGATAAATGGTTCGCCCGGATGCGCCAGAATCGCGATTCCGCCTTGCTCGTGGATGGCTGCGGCGGTCTCTTTGACCGACATTTTTTTCGGGATGGGCTGTGTTACCCACAGGGCGACCACATGACCTTCGCGTGCAGTGACTTCTACACCGGGGATAATGTCGAATGAATAATGACCGCGATGGGCATACGCCCACAAACTGGCATCCAGCACATCGTGATCCGTAATGGCGATCACGTCCAGGCCGCCCCACGCTTCGATATAGTTCAGCACTTGCTCGACAGTCGCCAGACCATCGCTCGCTTTAGTGTGCATGTGGACATCTGCGCGGCCCGTCAGTTGATCCATCTCCAACATGTGTACTCCCTCGTCAAATCCAGGACAGTCCCTCCATCATACACCGAAAACCGCTAACTCTGTGCTAAATACGTGCTAAGAATTGTCTGGGTTGCAAAACACCCTGTCTCTCTGACCTGTGTCTGCATATAGGCTCTCGTAGCGACTGGGTTATGTTTTTCGCATTTGTCTTTTAGCTAAAAGCTAATAGCTAACGACTTCTTTGCTTCCTTTTCAGCGCACCCCGCCTGATTGCAGTACAATCGAACAATATGCGCCCGCTCATCAATTTTGTGAAACGTTATGGATTATTCCCGCCGCTGCTCATCCTGATGGTGCTCATTGTGGGCGGGTTAGTTTATTTTGCCGGTTGGTTGAGCATAGATCGCGACTCTTTGCGGACGGTGGGCACACCCGTTGCCATCCATACCGCACCGCCACCTTCGACTCCATTCGCCCCGCTCGCGCCCTTGAATCCGGCGTTGATGGGTTATCTGCAAAATGTGCCGCCGGACTCTGGCCCGATTCAGTTGGACGTGGTTGGCAAAAATATCGTTCCCGTCGGCGCGTATTTGCCGCGTACCGGCAACACGCGCACTGAATTGCTGCAACCAACTGCGCTGCCCACACCAATGGCCTATCCAACTTCACCAACACTTCCGTATCCAACGTCGCCGCCCATTCCGCCTACACTGTCGCCGGTTCCACCCCCAACGCTTGACTTAGTCGCCACAGTGTTGGCCTTTGACGCCGCTGTGACCCCGGCGCTTTTGAACAGCAACGGCGTTTGTCCGCCGACGGGCTTTCCCGTTGACGGAATCCTGACTCAATATTTTACGGGCTATCACAGCGGCATTGACATCGGCGTGCCCTTGGGGACTCCCGTGATCGCCACCCAGAGCGGAATCGTAACCTGGGCGGATTGGAACACCTTTGGCTACGGTAATCTTGTCATCATCCAGAGTGAACGCTATATCACCTATTACGCCCACAACACATCCTTCAACGTCAAACTCGGCGAACATGTTTCCAAAGGCGGTCTGATCGCCTTCAGTGGCAGCACCGGACACAGCAGCGGCCCTCACGTCCATTACGAAACTCGCATCGATGATATACCCGTAGACCCGATGACATTTGAGGCGCGCAACCTGGGAACTTGTTAATCCTGACTACATTTGTATGGATGAGATATTGCGTCAGTACGTCTGTTTTTCGGCGTCACATGGCGCAGATAATCCATGCACCACGCGAAACGTATGGTAGAGGCATGACGTGTCGTGCCCGTTTTTCTCTTGATATGGATGTAATTTACCCCAAAGTACCCCTGCACCATTTTTAGACATGGGTATAATGAAACATAAATTGAAACCTTTTGACAAAACAATACGACAACAAGACAATATTGATGGTTGTTGAAAAATATTCTTTGCGAGATTGGTGTCTCATTAAGATGGCGATAGTGATAATGTGTCGAACATTTCCCGGTGGGTTTGAGTGGTCTTTAGACGACTTCCCGCCGGAAATGGTAGCCAGGGGTTTGAACCCCTGGCGGTGCATCATTTTGTCATAGCTTTGGCGAGATCATAGGGAATGAGTCGTTCGACGACGCGATGCGGTGAATGGGGGGAACAGAAAATGACAACAGTCGCGGTGCAGCCCAAAACGCGCTTTGTGTCGCTGCGGTGGCGCTTCTTATTACCCGTATTCGCGGTCATCCTCGTCGCGGCGATGGGCGGAGCCTACTACCTCGGCAGCCGCTTGTCCGGCAGCATGGAAATCCCGCAGTTGAATATCCTCCTGGAAAGCAGTCGCGCCATATCCGAACGCGCCTCTGCTTTATTTGACCGGGATCGCGCCGAAGCCGAGCGCATCGCTTTCACCAGCGGCGTACCGGATATGATTGTGAATGGTCAGTCGCGTAAATTGCAGCTCTTGCTGGAAAGCTCTGCGCGGTTGGCACAGTTGGACAGCCTGATCGTAACCGATGCTTCGGGTCACGAAGTTCTGGGAATGCTGCGCGGCGACGGTGACTCCCAGGATTATACCGTCAGCACGGGTACTGATTTGAGCGGCGAAACCATTATTCACGCGGCAGCGGCATCTGATACCGATTCCGCTGGGGCAGCAGCCTTGCTCCGCACGCCCAACGGCTTGATACTCTACAGCGCTGTCCCCGTCAATGACGGTAAAAAATTAGCGGGTGTCGCGCTGGTCGGACGGCGCTTTGATGCGGTGGTTGCGGAACTTCAGGGCAGCGGTGTTGCCGATATCGCCGTCTATGGCGACGATGCTCAACTGCTGCAAACCACACTTAAAATCACTGGCACGACGGCTGCATTGAACATAGCGCCCGAATTATTCAACCAATCGCTCACCGCATTGCCCAATCAGGTTCCAGTGCAGGGCGTGCATATCGGGCAGACGATCTATCAGGCCACTTATTTCCCCTTCCAATATGGGCAAAATACGCTGGGAGTTATCGCCGCTTTTGCGCCTGACAATATCCCCTTTATCACCGAGATGGGGCGCCAGCTTACCAGTCTGGTCATGGCTTCGATTGCCGGAGTGTTGGTGATTGTGGTGTTTTTTGCTTTGAACATAATGGTGATTCACCGCATCAATCGTGTGACCGACACCGCCAGAGCGCTGACTGCCGGTAATTCCTTCATGCGCACCACCATGAAACCCACCGATGAAATTGGCGCGATGGGCAAAGCTTTGGATCAGTATGCCAATTATGTCCAGGAACGCCAGGATTCCCTGCGCGTGAGCCTGCGCCGCCAGCGTCGCGAGGTTGAGCATCTCATGGCGGTGCTCGAATCGCTTCCTGATGGCATCATCGTCCAGGATTTGGATGGGCGTGTCATGGTGATGAATGAGCAGGCTAAAAAACTGCTCGGTTCAGTCCGGGTCTTCCGCAGCGCTGGCCTACACGAATTGACCGCAGGCATCACCGAGCCGCTTGGCCCCTCCGTTTCACCTGGATTATATTCTCTCGGTGATCCGCATCAAGTGGAGCTGGAAGGTAAAATGTTGAGCGCCCAGGTCGCCGCCGTGATTGATCTGGCGAATGTCCGCGTTGGCACAGTGATCGTCCTGCGCGACATTACCGCCGATGTCCGCCGCGAACGCGCATATCAAACCGTCCTCACCCGTGTGGAGCAGGAAGTCCAGAAGCCGCTGGTTGAAACTGTCCGTTCCGAGATGGCTCAGCAGCCTGTGAGCACCCTGGCGCGTGAACTCTCCCGCCATGCTGTCGCGCTGCAAAAATTAGTCGTCGAAATGCGCGAGATGAATCTGCCCGATTCACCCGCCATCCGCGAAGGCCAGCGTCCGCTGCATGTCGAGACACTCCTGTGGACGTGCGCCAATGAGTGGCGGCAGGTGGCAACCGCCGCCAACCTCACTCTGGAGGTCGTAATCGAAAAGAAGGCTTTATACATCCTCGGCGATGAACGCCGCCTGCGTTGGGCGATTGGCAATATTCTTGATAACGCCATTAAATACACCCTCCCCGGCGGAAAATTGACTCTCGAAATTAAAGGTGAGGGCGATGGACGCGCCAACCTGCGTGTGCGTGACAGCGGCGTCGGCATCGCGGTGGATGATCTCCCGCACGTTTTCACCCGTTTCTATCGTGGCACGCCAAAGGCCGAAAATGACCGTATTCTGCTGATACCAGGGACAGGGCAGGGCTTGAGCCTTGCCAAACAAATTATCGAAGCGCACGGCGGTATGATCCAGATTAAAAGCAAACCGGGGGTTGGCACGGCGGTCTATTTCACCCTGCCGCTGACTTCACCTGTGACGATGGAACTGCCCCATCTGCAACTCGACATGGACGGCGAAACCATCCGCCTCCAAACCGACGAAATCTAGCCTGTATTCGAACCGTTTTCTAATTGACGGATAAGAATACCTGTTCTATACTTAGTTCGTTTATGGTTGTGTGCTACGTGATAACCCATCAATCACAAATATTTCTGTAGGGGCGACCCGCCGGGTCGTCGTGCTTTCATCACGTACTTTGCAACCAGCACCTTAGGTTCTCTCACAACCGTGCTTTTTAGGGACAAGGCTTGCCTTGTCCGTCTGCAAAACTGACCCAGAAATTTATGCTGATTTAAAACGGATGCTGACCGCTAAATGAATGGCAAATATCATGCACTGTAGGGACGAGGCACGCATCGTCCGCTTGCCTGAAACAACAAACCTTGTTTATTGGGGAGACGAAATACATCTCGTCCACGACTCCGAAATTTATACAGCGAGTAAAGCGGCAGCAGACCCTTTTCACTTCTGCCAGATTCGATAAATGGCTCCGCCGCCAATCCTGACCGGAAAATCAGCGACGGCAGACCCCTCCGCCGCTGTCGCCGATACCTATTCAGATAGGCGTGTTCGGAGTCTCGCCGCCGCCGCCAACTTTAATAAGTTCTGTAATGTTTGGAATTGCAGATCAATGACGTTCGGATGAATGGATTATGGCTTACCAAAAACCTGATGATGCTTTTTACCAGCATGTCGCCGCGCAAATTGCTGCCATCGAAGCTGAGATGAAGCGCGTCGGTCTCTGGCAAGATACGCCCTTGCAGCCCGAACAATATGATTTCCGCGCCGCCTTCGCCGGGGATACAATGGCTTTCCCACAGTGGTTACAATTCATTTTCATCCCCAACGTCCTCCACATCATTGACGCAAAAGGTGTATTTCCGTCTAACAGCCAGGTCGCGGGCTACGCCGTCCGCGAATTTGACACCTATCGCGAAGATACTAGCCAGCTAATCCCACTGCTCTCCGACTTTGACAGGCTGTTTACAGGGTAAACGGACGAATTTTGGCTGGATACCAGCCAACAAAAAGCGGCTTCAATATTTTTGAAACCGCTCTGTTTTGAAGACATTCTAGCTAAATTTACGATTTCAGCGTGAACAGATACGCAATAATGTCCTGGATATCCTGCTCGCTGAAAATCGTAGAGTAAACCTGTGGCATTAATCCATCAGGGTAATCCGGCACGACAAACGCGCTCGGTGTCAAAATTGAATTGTGGATGTATTCCTCGGCGGTTTGGCCTTCCACACGGGTCGCCGCGCGCACACTCACGTTGAGCAGACCGGGGCCAATTAGACGGTCTTCAGTATCGAAGTGGTGGCAGGTCGCGCAGGCAAAGCTCACCTGATCTTCAAACGTGTTAAATAAAACCTGACCATGCGTTGCATCACCCGTGACACCGGCTGCTGCCGCCGGAGCCGGCGTTTCGCTTGCAGGAATGCTTGTTGCTGTCGGTGGTTCGCTGGTGGGGGCGGTGGTCGCGGTGGCCGGGACGGGTGTAGCCGTCGCGGGAATTTCGGTTGCGGTGGCTGTCGGTGGAACGGACGTAGCCGTTGGCGCACTCGACGTTTCAAACTTCGATGTGACCGCCAGCGCCGCTTGCGTACCTTGCGCTTGCTCAGACCAAACTGGTGTGGCGATTGTGCCGCAGGCAGCCACCAACAGCACAACAAGAATCGGTGTTAGGCGTAGTAAACGAGTCATGAAAATAACCTCTACAGGTGGATTGTGAGGATTGGAACAATAGTGTCCAGTATAACATAGCAGTTTGCCACTGCCAATGCATTCAAAGCCAAAAATTGCCTGAGTGCAGGTGGTAACAAACCGCAGAAATTTTGTGTGATCGGATTTTGTTCCCCCTCGCTACGAAGTGGGGAAGGGGCTAAGGGGCTTACAAGGGTAGGTTTTTAGTTTCTCACAAAACCGACCAACAAGACGTTTAAAAATGGTTAGCTCTGGCCCTATTTAGCCCCTTCAGTGGGCTTGTCTGACAGTCTAGCCGGGGTGCTTTAGCCCCCGGCGTAACAACCGTACCAACCCATTTCTGAAAAACCTACCCTTGTAAGGGGCTAGGGGGTGAGATTCTTAGACCACCTTAAAACCCCGTTGTCTCCGGCCTGCGATAATGCACCAACCGCTGTAGCGCTTTCAATTCATACGGCCAATCATAATATTCCATGCGATAACGCCACCCGCTTAGGAGATGCAGCCATTTTTTCCATTGGCCTTGCAGTCGCATATCCGTGACCGTCGGATAATAAGCATTGATGACCGACTCGAAGTTCCGCACCCGACGCCGGGTAACGTCCTTGAACCAGGGTGTACTGGGGTCGCGCCGCATCGAGAATTTTGCCCATGCGGGTGATGCCCATTCTTCCAGCGTGTCCGGGAATTTGAAGCCCAGCTTGGTCGCCTCGTCCAGCAAAATACTGCCTTCTTGGGGAACGGGTGTGTAAATGTAGAGTACCAATTCTGTCGCCGGGTTAATCTGCTTGATTTTGCGGATGAAGCGGATGGTATTCTCGATGTCCTCAGCCGGATCAGGTGGGTTGCCGAGTACGAACGAGAGTTCTGGCACGATATTGTAATGCTTCATGCGTTCGACCAGTGCCAACGTTAAATTGGTGCTGGCTTTGCCGCCTTTGTTCATGCGCTTGAGGGTTTCGTCGCTGCCCGATTCTGCGCCCATGAAAATCATTTTTGCGCCGGAGCGCTGCATCTTTGCCCAGGTGTCGTCGCTATAACTCATCAGCGTATCGACTCGTCCCAATCCCCACCAGCGGATGTCCTTGCCGGTGATGCGCTCTGCAAATTCAGCAGTGCGCGATTCTTTGACAAAGAAATCCATGTCGTGGAATTCAAGACCGTTGATATGCCAGTTGTCATGCATGTAATTGACAATGTTCGCGACTCGTTCCGCGCTTTCTGGCAGCCAGCGTTTGTTCGCTAGTGCGACCACCGCACAAAAATTGCAGCTAAAAGGGCATCCGAATGAGGTGTTGTGGTTCAGTACGCGCGATCCCAGATAGCTGTTGCCTACGTAACGCGCGACATCTATTTTTTCGTAAGGGAACCAGGGTAGATTATCCATTGGCACATATGGCGCACGGTCATTGATGCAGATTTCGCCATTTTTCTTGTAGCCGAGTGACTGGATAGTCGTGACATCGCCGCCATGATGCAACATATCGACGAATTGGCGGAAAGGCGCTTCCCCTTGACCGAGAATCGTATAATCCACAAAATCGCTTTTGAGGATCACCTGTGAATGCTGGGTTGGGAAGTAGCCGCCCCATAAAATAGTGAGGTTGGGGAGGGCGGCCTTCACTTTTTGACATACCGGTACAGCTTGTCGCAGTTGCGGCCCTGGCATACAGGTCACGGCTAGCAGTTTGGCGTTGGTGACCGTTGCCCGCTCGATAATCATATCAGCCGGTTCATCCACTAGGTTGCCGTCGATAAATTCTACGTCATAATCATCCTGGATTACCGCAGCTACCGACATGATTGAGAGTGGAAGACGTTGTTTGCCTTTAGAAGTCGAAATCGGGTTATAAAATAAAACTGTGTTCCGCATAGTGACCCCATACCCTCACCAATAAATATCATGAAAATCGTTATTATTGTGCCAGTTCTACAGGTTGTACGCAACTAGACCGCCGTTTGGATTGGATGAACCATGAACCGTACAGACCGTTTACTCGCCATCGTCCTGGAAATGCAGGCCAAAGGCTGGCAGCGCGCCGAGGATTTGGCCGCAACTTTTGAGATCAGCAAGCGCACCATTTACCGCGATATGGATGCATTGGCTGAATCGGGCGTGCCAGTGGTGTCTTCGCCGGGACAGGGCTATTCACTGGTCGAAGGCTATTTTTTGCCGCCTGTCCATTTCTCGCCGGATGAAGCAATTATTTTGCTGCTTGGTGCGGATTTCATGGCGCAAAGTTTTGATGCCCAATATCGCGCTGCCGCACGTTCGGCGGGCAGCAAAATCCAGGCCGTCTTGCCAGACAGTTCCCGCGCAGAAGTCGCCGACCTGCAAACCAGTTTGCGTTTTATCCCCATGTTTCCGCTGGATGGGATGGCAAGGCCTGAACTATTGCAACAGATCCGCCGCGCGGTCATCGAGCGTAAAACGGTGCGCATGGATTATCACACCCGTTCTGGCGAAGAAGTCGCTGGTACGAAAACCCGCCGCGATGCCGATCCTTACGGCCTGATTCATCTGGATCGTACCTGGTATCTGGTTGCATATTGTCATTTGCGTCATGACATCCGCCATTTCCGGTTGGATCGCGTGGATCGCTTACAGGTGCTCGATAAAACCTTCACCCGCCCTGATAATTTTCAACTTGGCCCGTCGCCCGATAATCGACCCGGCATCACCATTCGCGCCTTATTCAGCCCGGATGTTGCTCGCTGGGTGAAGGAAGAACGCAACTTTTACAAAACTGCTGAAGAGGATCGTCCCGATGGATTGCTGATTACTTTTAGCGTCCGTCAGGAAAGCGACCTTGTACAGTGGTTACTCGGTTGGGGTCGCCATGTCTGCGTTCTCGAACCCCAAAGTGTCATCGAGTTGATGCTCGAAGAAACCCGATCTGTTTTAGCCCTCTACCAACCCGTTTTGCCTTAACAATTGCATTTTTCGAGGGCGAAAGTCACTTAACTGCCTTTAGACTTGGTACTCAGAACTTAGCACTTTGAACTTCTTTTTTCACTGTTGCCATAATGGTGTCACATGCTCCCTCTATCCTGAAATCATCGAAGACATACAGGAGAGCAATCATGCAAAACGTAATCAACTGGTTCGAAATTCCGGCAGCCGATTTTGACCGCGCGGTCAAGTTCTATGACACCGTGTTGGACATCCAACTCCGCAAAGAATTGTTCAACAAGGTTCCCAACGCCATTTTCCCAACTGAAGGCGCTGATCCTGCGGGCGGAGCGGTGGTTTTCAGCCCGGATTACATACCCAGCACCCAGGGTTCGCTGGTTTATCTGAATGCTGATGGCAAAATGGACGATATTCTCAAGCGCATTCCTGCTGCGGGCGGGAAAGTATTGCTCCCCAAAACCTCTATCGGTGATCCCGGTTATATCGCCATTTTGCTCGACACTGAAGGAAACAAAATTGGCCTGCATCAACCGCAATAGAGACGCCTAAGGCTTCTCAATTTTAAGTGCCAAGCTATGAACCACATGCTTTGTTCCCCTCCTTGCGAAGCGGGGAGGGGTTAGGGGTGGGGAGGTTTACTCGTTAATTATTTTGAGAATTGCATCTTTCTATCTACTTTGTAGGGACGATCCACCAAATCGTTCCTTATTTTGCGTTATAATATCAGGATGATGACAACCTTTGATCCAATCCCCCTCACCATAAATCCAACCCCTGAAGACCTGAAAAACGGCGAAATCCTTTATCGGTCTCATGCCTTCGATTTAGACCCGATTGCTGAAGTGTGCCTGCGCTTTGTCCTGCACATCGATTTTGCCCCTGATGCCATAACCGTCAATATGAACCGTTGGCAGGTTGGTATCACACAGATTGGACAGCCTTTCGTCGCTGATGTGACCGATTATGTTACTTTGGAAGATAATGTTATGCTCCTCAACGTCAACCAGCCGGGATCATTTGGCGCGATATGGCTGGATCGCGTTCCGTGTGAGGAAATAAAATGAATGCGATGGGTTACAGCGTAGGCGTAGAAGACATTGAGCCTGGGCATTGGGTTGCCTATGTACTTGCTTTACCTGGATGTTTTAACACTGCGGATAGCGAAGAACATGCCGTTTCGGGTGCGCCGAAAGCGGTGCAGGATTGGTTCTACTGGATGTATGCACACACCGGAATGGCAGATATGGCTGATGATTTTTCGGCAGAATCGTATGCTATCGGTAATGTGGAATCCTTCTATGCCCATCCTGCGGCTGAAGACCCCGAATATCTGGTCAATGCTTTTTTTGAAGAAGATGCCCGCCCGTTGCTGTTTTCCGAATTGCTGGATGGGCTAGAGCTTATGGAATACACCAGGGCGGATATGTTAAGTTTGGTCAATGGGTTCTCGCCTAAAGTGCTGAATACACCCATTCCTGGAGACACTCGCTTCGGTTCAATCGCGGGCATTTTAAAGCATGTTGCGGTAGTGGAGTGGTGGTATTGTGAACGCATGGGCTTAGTCGACTTTGATTGGTCATCGCTGCCTGAAGACCCATTGCAGGCGCTTGAAGTCGTGCGCGCCAATACCGTTTCACGCCTGCCGGATCTCACCGATGATCCCCGCGTTAACGAACTTGTGGGTGAACGATGGTCAGCGCGTAAGGTCTTGCGGCGCGCGTTATGGCATGAACGCGATCATACCGAGCATATTCGCAAACTCCTCAAGGCGAATTCTTAGCCGCCCGCATTGACGCCCATTTTCGCTTCCGTTACAATAATCCCTGTAAAAGGTTTAATATTGGTAACTGGGTAATGAAATACCATGTGGTCACGTTCGGCTGCCAGATGAATATATCGGACAGCCAGCTTCTCGCTTCTGAACTCGAAAAAATGGGACATCATGCCGCCATAGCCGCTGAAGATGCGGATATTCTGGTGGTCAATTCCTGTGTAGTGCGCCAACAGTCGGAAGACAAAGCCTTCAGTAAATTATCAGAATTCCACGATCTCAAAAAGCAGCAGCCCGACAAAATCATTGGCATCATGGGCTGCCTCGTAGGTGTGCAGGATGCGGCTCGCCTGCGCAAGCGCGCGCCCTATGTGGATGTGTTTATGCAGCCATCGAACCCTAAGCCGATGGTTGATTTCCTCTACAGCCGTATGAATGAAGTTGAAATCCTGGAACTGGAAGCAAGAGCGCGTCAGGAGCGTGACGCTATCCAGGACGGTGATATTCTGCTGCCAGAGCACGAACAGGGGAGTCTGATTTCAGCCCATGTGCCGGTAGTCTACGGCTGCTCCCACGCCTGCACCTTTTGCATTATCCCCCGTCGGCGTGGTGTCGAGCGCAGCCGCAGTGTTGGCGAAATTGTCGCCCATGTCCGCAGTTTGGGCTTGCAAGGCGTGAAAGAAATCACGCTTCTCGGCCAGATTGTGGATCGCTATGGCAAAGATATTACGGATGGCCCGGATTTGGCTGACTTACTCCGGGTTGTGCATGGGGCGGCTGAAGAAACCGGAATTGAACGTATCCGTTTTTTGACCAGCCATCCTAACTGGATGACCGATAAGCTGCTGGACACGGTAGCCGAACTTCCGCGTGTGATGCCGGTCATTGAAGTTCCGGTACAGGCCGGGGACGATCAGGTATTGGCAAACATGAAACGCGGTTATACCGTTGAGCAGTATCGCAAATTGATCGCCAATATTCGCGCGCGTATTCCGGATGTGGCAATTCACACCGATATTATTGTTGGCTTTCCTGGTGAAACCCAAGAGCAATTTCAGCACACCTACGAATTGCTGACAGAATTGAAGTTGGATAAAGTTCACCTCGCGCGTTACTCACCGCGCCCACAGACGGTCAGTGCTCGCACAATGGACGATGACATAGCTGACGATGAAAAGCGCCGCCGTTTTGCGATCATTGATGATATGCAGGCCGAAATCCTGGCTGGGATTAATGCCCGCCAGCTTGGCGCGACGGTTCAAGTCCTGATCGAAGAAAATTACAAAGGCAAGTGGCGTGGGCGTACCCCCCAAAACAAACTCGTCTTTTTCGAGGACGCAGGCGATTGGAAGGGCAAACTGGTTGACCTGGAAATCACCTGGACAGGCCCATGGACGATGCAGGGCAGACTGCCTGGTGTGTTGTCCAATGAACTTCCCGTGATGATGGTTGCAAACGACAATGTTCCTGCGCCGAACGTTGCGTTACAATAGACATTGGGACTGAATCATTTTTTAGCGTATACTGATACAAGCAGCCCCGGTAGGTTGTTTTCCCGGCGGCTGCGCCATTCCCACATTGTGTGGTTGGTTTTTCTCACCGATTGAAGGAGCGGGCATTATGCCACCTGAGAAAAGCGGATATTACTATCCTAACAAATTCGCGCGTATCTTCCTGGACGCGATGGAAGAGGTCATGG
>JBDTNB010000181.1:0-12658 GCA_039933955.1 Chloroflexota bacterium | reverse complement strand
CACTCATAGTGTGAGCCTTTTTCATGACCATTTCAACTCGCACCACTGGTTAATAGCGGTCTACCAGCCTAACCTGGGTATTCGGTGGCAAATCCCAGACCAGACTATTGGTCATAGCCGATGCGTTCCATTCCCAGCATGGGTTCGTTGGAGGCAGTCTGTCCCCCCCATATACAGCGTATGGCAGTGGCGTTCTCGTAGCCAGTCTTGAAGCGCATAAGCGATGAACTCAGGGCCGTTGTCGCTGCATAAGTGGTCGGGAGCGCCTCGCAACAGGAATAACCACTCCAGCACTTGAATAACCTGTCGGGATGAGATCGAGCGAGCAACATGAATGGTGAGGCATTCGCGTGTATATTCGTCGAGGATCGTCAATATACACAGCTTGCCACCGCGCTCGGTCTGTTTTTCAAACACTATACTTCCATCAGCGGCGAGATACTCTTCCGTCGTAGGTGCGGTGGCAAAGGTGGTGCGATCTAATTCACGCTTCGCCTCCCGATACAGCCGGTCCAGATCAACAATTTTAAGTCCATCACCGCCCAACAGTCGTCGGTGATGACACGGATGGTATAGGACTGCTCGGTACGCAGATTGCGCGCCATCAGATTAGGACTGTAGCCTAACTGCACGGCGACATCCAAAACCTTTTGACGGGTAGCCGCATTGACCGGATAATCGCTCTTACTCAATACTCTTGAGACAGTAGCAATAGAAACACCGACTTCTCGTGCAATATCGTGCAACGTAATGCTCATTGTTCTGTCCCAAATCAAATCGTTAAATCGAGTGTGACACCTGAATTGCCAACTCCTTGATTTTAACGCATTCGCCCTGCACAACACTTTGCAAATTCAAGGGAGAGGACTCAAAACTCCGCCCGATTTTGCTCTCTTATTTGGATTGTCTACAACGTCCACAATTGGCAGGAATACTTGCTCACCCCTGCTCAAAACCGGAATTGTGAACGAAAAAGTGCTTCCCTGACCAACTACGCTTTGAACGGTCAATTCTCCGCCTTGCATCATGCACAACTGTTTGCTGATGTTCAATCCTAGTCCCGTACCACCATATTGTTGATCTGTATCATGCTGCGCCTGTTCAAAGCGATTAAAAATCGTGGCAAGAGCCTCTTCGGGAATGCCAATTCCGGTGTCAATCACTGAAATTCGAACGAAATCCCCTTCCTCTCTGGCAGTTAGTGTTACACTGCCGCTGGTTGTGAACTTAATCGCGTTGGACATCAGATTCAGACAAATCTGGCGCAAACGGTTTGGATCAGCCCACACACGAGGCAGCGTGTCGTCGAATTCCTGGCGAATTTGCACGGGCTTGTCTTTTAACAACCCCGCAGCAGTTGCAACAACATTGAGCATGACGCCCGCCAAATCAATCGATGAGCAATGCAGGTCGAGTTTTCCGGCTTCAATTTTGCTGAGATCCAGAATATCGTTAATCAGCCCCACCAAATATTGCCCATTCTCCTCAATAAGCTGGACAAACGGTCTGTGAACAGTCGGAATAGGGATACCGTCAAACATTTTGGGCTTATTCAGCATCGAACGGGAATAGCCGATGATAACGGTGAGTGGAGTCCTCAACTCATGGCTCATATTCGAGAGGAAAACCGATTTTGCTTTACTGGCTTGTTCAGCATGTTTACGCGCAATTTCGAGATCTCGTGTTCGTTCAGTAACTCGATGTTCAAGAGTGCTGATGAGTTCCTGAAGTTGGGATGCCATTAAATTCATAGATGTCGCAATATGGCCGATCTCATCCTGTACATCGACTTTAACCCGCTCGTCGAGATGACCGTCTGCAAGACTTAATGCCGCTCGATTCAGGTGGGATAAATTTTGTAGAATCTGGCGCACGAGAATGAATCCCGCCGTAATAATAATGAGCGCCACCGCAGCCACCAATCCCGAAATCTGGATTGCCTGCTCGACGCGCAGTTCAAGTTCTTGCTCCAATGTGTCCACAAAATCGGTAGAGCTTTGAAAAACAGCCAGTGCATTGTCCTGTAAGGCCGGAAGGAGACCTTCCTGGTCGCTGTTGTTCGTCGCCTGAAGAAAAGTTTGTATGTTCTTTTGCAGCGTCTTGTTGCGATCTGCCATTTTAGTATAGGCGTCGCTCAGTGCCGTACTCGATATATCGGTGCGCTTCAGGTCAGTCAATGACATTGCACCTGCCTGAAGCAGCGCAATCCGTTGGTCGAGGGCAACAGCCGTCTCCGAGAGGTTCGCAAGCGACGACACCACGTCTATCCCTTGCGCTAACGTCACGCTCCATCGCTTCCCCAAAATCTCCAATGGGAATGATGCGGTGATGAGTCCCGATGCAGGCGCGAGATTGAGCCTTGAGTTAACGAAAATCGGTTTGGTATCTGCCGGGGCATCTATGTCGCTAATTTGAAGCACGACACTCCTTTGCACCAAGCGGGAAGTCGCCGCTTGAACCAACGATTCGCCGTCAATGCTCAGGATAAGGTAGCCTTGCAACTGTGCCTGACGAGCCAGAACTGTTTCCGGGTCGCCGTCCTTGTATACCGGCGCGACGATCCAGAATGTGTAATCTCGCTCCGAATGGGAGAGCTTGAAGGGCGTGTTGGGCAGAATCAAGGGCTGCCCCAAATTGCGCGCCTGATCGAGTATCTCCCGAACCAGTGGTGTCGCTCCGAGATCAATACCAAATGACGTGGCGCGGTTGACATCGAACGGCACAATATATTCTACCGGGAAGTAGCTGTCGCGCGAGTCCGCTGGTATTTGCTGTTGGCTACTGTTCCATTCCGCGACATGGAAACCGGGATACCCTTCCTCAGCGATTGACGCCTCAAAGGTACTGCGTCCTTCTTTTGAAATGGCTGGAGCGTAGATTGCCGCCAGAATTTCGGGGAATTCCGTCCGGTTGGAACGAAACTCCTTGTTCAGATAGGGCATGTACGCAGCGAACTCGTTCCGCGAAACAAATTGACTTCCGTTGAAGAAGTGGGTAATAGAGTCGATAAATCGCGCGTCGTCTCTCAGCACCGATTCGATTGCCAGGATCACGTTCTGGTTGTTCGTGCTGGTCGTCGTGATTTCGCGTGTGAGGAGATCAATATTGACCGACGATGTTTTGATTTCACCTGCCGCGTCAATGACCCGCGCCTGGTCTGCCGCTCCCTGCAACGATGTGATAAACACGAATAATGTCACAACAATCAGGACGGTTAACAGGCCAATCGAGAGTAAGATTTTGCCGCGTACTGAGAACAGCATCCGTAACATAAACCCTGATCTCCCTGATTATGAGTTACTACAAGGATTGGGCGTCTCTGCGTAGTTATAGTCGGGAATGGCTTCAGCATTTTTGAAGTAGGCATCCAGCACACTGTCGGGATTCGGATCGGTTGGTGGAATGGGAAAGACCGACACGGCTTCCGTGTTCATACACGGCTGATACCATTTTCCCAATGTGTCCTGGGTAACTTCGGGCAGTGGAACCATGATGACATTGAGTTTGGGAGTCTGACCAAGCAGGGTGCGGACACCCACCTTAAACATTCCATCAGCGAGTCGACTAGGTAAATTACCATGCCCATAAAACTTGAAGTCATCAGGATGTTCCTTCCAATATCCCAATGCATCGCCAGAGATCGAAGCTGTAATCAAGGGGAGTGAAAGACCGCGTTCTTCAAACACGGCTGCCACTGTCTCCGCCTCGCTTCCAGTTGTCCATACGGCATCCACAGGCTCGTGGATCAGGCCAAGCACATCGCGCAGGACAGATTTGGTAATGGTCGGTGTCCAATCGCCGTTCACTGAGCCGAGGATTTTAATATCCGGGTATTGAGCGAAGGCAGCATCAGCCCCCTGACGCTGAAGAATCACAATGTTGTGACCTTTTAACCCTTCCACGAGAAGGACATTCCCTTTACCGTTCAAGGCTTTGGCAATGCCTGTCGCCATGTCGAAACCCCAGGTATAAAAATTGGAGGTTACGGTAATCGCCAGAGGGCTTGTGACAGCACCTTCCCCGGTGATAAAAGGGATACCCGCGTCATAAGCCGTCTGGATGACGGCATCGTGACCATCGGTTGAGCCGGGGATCGAGAAAATAATGTTACAGTGATCGCTGATGAACTGCTGGATTTGAGCATCTTGCAGGTCAACATCATTGTTGGCATTCTGGAACTCATATTCTGAGACCAGTTTTGCGTCCTGGTACACCTTGACTAACCGCTCAAATTCGATACGGACTGCCACGCGCCAGGGATTTCCCTGATACGAATCGGAAAAACAGAACTTCCAGGGTGGTTCGGGCATGGTAAAGTTATCGTAAGCGCCAACACCTACTGAACTACCCACTTTGACATACAGATTTTGCAAATCTTCGGGAAGGCTCCGGATAACCGCTTGTGCCTCCGGCGAGATCATGGGGTCGTCTTGTGCTGACAGAATATGACTTGAGGCGCTAAACAAAATGATGAGCAGCAGCAGAAAAATGACGCCACTCCTTTTCACGGTCAGCTCCTTTTATCAATAAATAATATTGATGCACATTTTAGCAATAGCGTGCTTACACTTCAGCCAATAACACCCTGAAAATTATCTATAAAAAGCAGCAGGTGATGATGGTTTAGCCTCATCCGCTACACACCATAGTCGTCATCGTTTGTGACATGGTGACATGTAGAGTGTACACTATAACCTTATCACGATGTATTTGATGTCAGCTCTATTGGCCTGAAAAAAGCGCATAAATGCTGATAGGCAAGCTACATCAGCTAGAGATAAAACTTCTTGATATAGCACAAGTGGGTCAATCGAATGCTGGTAAATAGGCAGGGTTCAGACAGTGAAAAAATAAAACATATGGATTAGTGTTTGGCTATCAGAAGCGAGTTTTTTTGGTGGTCTACCACATTTCATCTCAGCGGCAAACCCGTAGCGGCGCGCTGGATTCGCCCGATTGACAGCGTTTTTTGCCCATAGCAGTATGGCATATCAGCATTTGAAGTCTATTGGCTCAACTTTTATGGGCTTCAGGCTAAAAAAGGGCTTTTCTAACCCGACATAAAGGAGGTAACAGCATAACAATCTCGGTTGGCATCAGTCTAAAGAACAGCAATTTAGAGGGAGATAATTAAAAAAATGTCAAACAATACTTCAAATCATGGTTTCAGCCGTCGTAATTTCTTAAAGGTTGCTGCTGCTGCTTCAGCCGCTACGGTAGTCGGCCTTCCAACGTTCAGTGCGATACAGCGAGCGATGGCAAAAGACTCTTACAACATGGTATTCATCCCCTATGCACCAGACACCGTTTCTTCGGCATGGAGCCAGGGTATTGCTGAAGTCCTTGCGACGCAGCAGATTATCAACTACCAGTTGCTGGATGGTCAGTCGAAAGTTGATGTCCAGATTAGCCTGATGGATACCGCCATTACTCAGGGTGTTGATGCCATTTTCCTACAGCCTGTCGATAGTGTGGCCGTTGGCCCCTCGATCAAGAATGCTAAAGATGCGGGTATTCCCGTCATCACCTTGAACATCGATTCCACTGAGGCTCACGCCTCACATGTCGAGATGAATCACTACTTTGGCGCTATTTCGATTGCCGAAAAGATGGGGGAGATGATGGGTGGCAAGGGTAATGTGGTGATCCTTAACGCACCCCCCGGAATCATCATCCGTGACCAGCGTACAAACGGATTTAAGAAGGGTTTGGAAAAGTACCCTGACATCAAGGTCATTGCCGACCAATCCGCTGACTGGAGTCGCAAGACTGCACAGGATGTGCTGTCGGCACTGATGATCGCCAACCCGGACATCAATGGCGTCTACGGCGTGAACGACGAGATGGCACTCGGCGCGGTAGACGTGCTAAAGGCCAAAAATATGATTGGTCAGGTTATCGTTTTTGGGAACGACGGTGAGAAGGCAGCGCTTGAATCCATCGAAGCGGGTGAACTCACAGGTACACAGTATACCGATGTGTTCCAGCAAGGACGCTTTGCGGGTTCAGCCGCAACCGTTCTGGCAACTGGCGGTGTCAACGCCCAGGCTTTCCAGGCGCAGTCTCACCTGCTCATGCCCTACTTTATCCTCACGAAGGATAACGTTGACCAAATCCAGCCCAATCAGCGCTGGTAGGGTTTAAGTTTCATAAAAATGTCAGATCAAGGTGCAGATCACATCATCTGCGCCTTGATCTCGTTGGCTGTTTAATGGAGCTTTTGCTATGGTGAAACTTAAATTGCTGCGTGCCAGACTCGCCTCGGCGAATTTGGGGTTGGTTTGGTTCTTTCTAGTCGTCATTATTGTTTTTTCAATCGTGTCACCGGTTTTTCGCTCAAGTCAGAACTTGCGGAACATTTTAGCGGGCTATTCCCATATCGGAATTGTCGCCATTGGTATGGCCTTCCCACTCTTATTGGGTGGCATTGATTTAAGCGTCGGGTCAATTATGGGACTGGTCGCTATGGTGGTGTTCGATGCAACCTTGCTTCTTCACCTCCCTGGATGGGTTGCCATTCTCGCCGGCTTACTGACCGGAATTCTCGCGGGATTATTCAATGCGTTCCTGATCGTCCGTGTCAAAATTCAGCCTTTTATTGCGACGCTGGCGACGCTGGTTGCCTATCGGGGACTCACCTACGCTATTTCTGGCAGACAGATTAATACCGATCTCACGGTTGTCGCTATTCAAGACCCGGTCATATTGGGCGTTGATGGGAAGGTCGGTCAAGTTCCTTATGCGTTTGTGTACCTGATTCTGATCGTTATTGCGACGCTGATTTTTCTTCGCTTGACCCGCTTCGGGACGAACATCTATGCAGTGGGGGGCAATCTCATCGCGGCGCGGTTGGCGGGGATCAATGTTGATCGCGTCAAGACCGTGTGTTATGTGCTGTCCGGTTTCTTTACGGCTGTGGCTGCCCTCGTTTTAACATCGCGGATGCAATCAACTCAGGAAGGGCTTGGGCAAGGTCTGGAACTCTCGGCGATTGCCGCCGCTATTATTGGGGGCGTCAGCCTGGTTGGGGGCGTTGGGAACACGTTTGGTGCTGCCCTTGGCGCATTCTTAATTGGGACTTTATCAACTGGCTTGATCCTGATCGGCGTCACGGGCTATGCGCCGCAGGTTGTTATTGGGGTGGTTCTGCTTTTCGCTGTCAGCTATGATCGTTTCACCGTGTCACGTCGAAAACGGAAGTGGCTTAAGCGGCAGCATAGTGACTCGGCAGTGATGGGTTCAGGAACATCACCGCTATGAACGACAATTCTATTTTGCTCAAGGCACGTGGGCTTTCCAAGCGCTACGGTGCGGTTCAGGCGCTCGATAACGCCGATATTGATTTGCAGCTTGGTCAGGTTCACGCACTGGTCGGTAGCAATGGTGCGGGGAAGTCAACGCTGGTCAAAATTTTAACGGGCGCGGTTGCCCCTGACTCTGGCGACATGCTGATCGAAGGCAATCCGGTTTCTGGTAATACCAGGGCGATGCTGGATGCAGGAATCGCATGTATTTACCAGGACTCACAGCTCGTTCCAGCGCTCTCGGTTCTCGATAACATCATGCTGGGACGGCAACCCGTCCGGCGGTTTGGGTTTCTTGACCGGAAAACGCAGCGCGAAATGGTTACGTCACTGCTGGCAAAACATAATCTCCAGCTTGATCTCGATAGTCCGGTGCTGGCGCTTCCGCCAGTACAGCAAAAAGAGGTTGAGATCGCCAAAGCGCTTTCCCTCAATGCCCGTATCATTTTGATGGATGAACCTACCGCCGCATTATCCCATGCTGAGGTGGAAAAGTTGTTTCGCTCGATTCGTGGGCTGCGGGAACAAGGGGTCGCCATCCTTTATATCTCGCACATGCTGGACGAGATTTTTGCGATTGCGGATCAGGTTACGGTGATTCGGGACGGCAAAGTGCGCCTGTCTGTGCCGATTGCCGAGATTTCAAAGAAATCAATGATTGAAACGATGTTGGGTCAGGAGCTAAACGCTGAGGCTCGGATCGTGGACAAACATAACCAACCTCCGGTTGAAGTGGCTCTTGAGTGTCGCGGTTTAGGTAAAACTGGTCTATTTGAAAATATCAACTTTAAGGTACACAGCGGCGAAATTGTATGCCTGACTGGACTGGTTGGCGCAAAACGATCTGAGCTTGTCCGTGCCATCTTTGGTGTCGAACCCGCCGATCACGGCGAAATCTATGTTTATGACAAGCCGGAGAAGATACAACATCCTCTGGATGCGATTAGGCTGGGAATAGGGTTTGTGCCAGAAGATCGCCGCCGCGATGGGCTATTTATGAGTCTCTCCGTCGGGTTGAACATTGTCATGGCGCATCTCTCGACAGTGACGCTGATGGGGCTGCTCTCTCAGCGAACTATTCGAACAGTAGGCAATGAGCAGATAGCAGACCTGGGCATTGTCCCTGCTCGGCTGGATGCGACACCGCGTATCCTGAGCGGTGGTAATCAACAGAAGGTTTTGCTTGGGCGCTGGTTGAGCGGCAGCACACGGATCATCATTCTGGATGAGCCAACTGTTGGTATTGATGTCGGTACAAAGGCGAATATTTATGTGCTTCTACGTAAACTAGCGGCGATGAACAAAGCGGTACTCATTGTGTCATCCGATATTGAAGAAGTCCTCACTGTGGCAGATCGCGTCATCGTGATGGCACAGGGACGCATCACGGGTAATTTTGACCACACACAGATTTCACAGGAGTTCATTTTAAGGGCTGCAAGTGGGGAAGTATTCTAATGGTTACGCAAGATACCCATACAAAAACAAGTTTGGTTAGGATACCTGTATCTTTACAGCGATTCATTCGTGGTTATGGCCTGATCCTGATTCTCGTCATCATTACCTTGAGCTTTACGGCGATTCAGCCAGCGTTTTTGAGCCTCGAAAATATTATTGGGATTTTGTACCAAGTCTCGCTGATCGGTACGATGGCAGTTTGTTCCACCTTTGTCATCATTACGGGGGGAATTGATCTTTCGGTAGGGCCGGTACTCGCTATGGCGGGCTTATATGCCGTATTCACCCTGACGGATAATGGACAACTATTGCTCCCGGCACTCGTCATTGGTTTACTCACCGGGCTTATCTGTGGCTTGGTGAACGGCCTCGCAATCGCTCTGCTCAGGTTGCCCCCCATTATCGTTACGCTGGCCTCCATGAGCATTTTTCGAGGTATCGCGCTGCTCACAGGAGGCAGTTCGGTACACCAGGTGACAGGGCCGGACTCATTTCTCTTCATCGGTCAGGGAAAGGTGGCAGGACTACCATTTCCAATTTTCATTTTCGCCGCTGTCGCCCTTCTTATGTTATTTCTGCAAACAAGGACACGCTTCGGGTTGAATGTGTTCGCAATTGGCGAAAATGAGGAGGCGGCACGGCTCTGCGGTTTACCCGTTACTCGAACTCGCCTCTTGGTCTATGTCATTTCAGGTATAGGCGCCGCGCTTGGAGGCATCATGCTGGCTTCCCAGGTGAATACAGCCTGGGCAACCTATGGCACGGGTATTGAACTGGATGTGATTGCTGCCATTGTTCTTGGCGGAACCAGTTTGGCTGGCGGGAGTGGTTCTATACACCGAACCGTTATTGGAGCGCTGTTAATCGGAGAGATGAACAACGGGATGAGTATGCTCAACGTCAGAATTGAACAACAACTCATTGCGAAAGGGCTGATTATTATTCTGGCGATAGCATTCAATGACCGGCTCGTAAAATGGGCTGAAAGGTAGCAGCGTGTTCTGTTGCGTTGATGCCCCACACTTAACCTATTTGATAAAACGTTTTACGGCATTAAAGAATTCATTTTCTTCAGGGGGTTTATGCAAAAAGCCATCAGCGCCCAACAAAACAGCTAGGTCTTGGGCGTCTAACACCGAGCAGATCAAAACCGGGGTGTCGAACGTCGCCGGGTGATTTTTCAGTTGTTGTAAAATCTCCCAGCCATCCTGGTTCGGTAACAGCACATCCAGAATAATAAACTCAGGGTGAATTTCACGGGCAATCTCAATGGCTTGTGGGCCTTCCTGAGCCGTAAACAGTTGATAGGGTTGTCTCGCTAGAAACTGGCGAAAGAGCGCGATTGCGTCGGGATTATCGTCAATGATGAGGATTGAGTGCTGCTTTGCAGGTATCTCAAGAATGACTTCG
Organism: Chloroflexota bacterium; assembly: GCA_039933955.1. Lineage (GTDB taxonomy): Bacteria > Chloroflexota > Anaerolineae > Aggregatilineales > Phototrophicaceae > CFX2. Next base: position 2,486 of record JBDTNB010000181.1, on the reverse strand, counting down.
GTATTTCTCCCCTCGTTGGCTCGCTCGTAGAGGGTTGCACCAAGCGCATTCAGTAATGTTTCGAGCGTTTCCTGGTGTTCGCTCACAAGATGCAGCGCTTCGAGACCTACGGTGGCATTTTCACTGACAGTATTCCGGGCAAAAGTGAATTTTGCAGTGTCGTTAGATATCTCGAATGAGATCGTAAAGTGACTGCCTGATGGCGACTGAATCACGAATTGCGAGACGATCCAGATAATCACCTGGCGAAGCAACATTTGATCGAGGGTGTTCGGTAACAAAGCGTCACAGTATTGTACGTTTAACTCAGATTGCTGCCGCTCACTCAGGCTGTTTATGGCGGTGAGAGTCTTTCTTAGAAAATCATTCGCGTTGGTATTTACAGCTGTATTTTGCCGCTGAACCCGCTCCAGTTCCGCGTGAATGGAGAATACATGAGGAGATAGGGAACCGCCTTCCTTCAGATGTTCTTCCAACATATGTGCCAATGCCTGAACAGCTTTCGCGTGATCGCGGTAGAATTGTCGCTCTCCCAGATTGAGTTGGTTTAAGACATATTGAACTTGCTGCTGTTGTTGATAGCGCAGATGAAGGATAAGGTAGAGACGACTATTCTTCGTATGCGGATTGGCTGAATCATAGGGTTTCAGACGGTCGATTGCTTCGAAAATGATTTGCTGAAAGACCTGAACGCGGCTGGTGTTTCCCTGAATATGAGGAACGAGAAGTCGGACAAAAGGGTGTTCTTGCAGAAATGTATAGTCGTACAGATGGGCAAGGCAATCACGTACTGCATCTTCAGCGATTTGTATATTTAGATAGGTCATATTTTCTAAAGCACGCTAAAATATTTTTTCAGTCTTTTAAGGTCACTTTTTATATACACTGTGGTGAAAATCGCATTATGCAACGAACATTCAATAAGACAGTACAACGTTGCATTTTCGAATTGGAGACTTTGAGAAGTAGTATATATAGGATAAGGATAGGCAGTCAAGCCATCCAAGCATAAATTTATGCACTTAAATCACATGAAGCGAATCGTTATTCGTTGTGTCATAACTTTATTGTGGCTGCTCGAATTCGTCGCTGTGACCGCTACACAAATGGTGCCTCTACTCTATTTGCTCCCCGTACTGGCTCTATTCAGCTTCTTCCTCGTGGATTATTTTTCAGGTTTCGTCATCGCAATCCTTTTGACTGCCGTTGTAAAGACCATTGATCTCGAACAGGTATCAGGTATTACACGCGCGTTAATCATTGACGCCGTATGGATCACAGCAATTATGGCTGCCGGTATCAAACTCATAAAACTTTTCGATACAAGGATTGTCAACAAGCAAGCTTTGGCGCAATCACTCCCGAATCATCTGACACAGGCAATGCCTCCGACAAGTAATGACCAGCCTGACGAATTCCCGCTCAGCTTTTGGCACGATTTGCAGACTCCCGTCAGCATGATCCTCGGTTTTTGTAATGCGATTTTGCGTACCAATCATAATCCTGGGAAAGTCATCCCCCCACTATACCGCGATAATGTCGAGGCGATTTATCGAAACGCACAGCAACTGGAGAAAATGATTGGCGGCTTACTGAATGGGCAAAAATCGGTTCGTATTTCAGATGCCGAAGAAATCGAACCAGCTGCATTGATTCACGAAACGGCAGCGCTGCTCCACGATTTAATGGTAGCGCATCAGATCACATTTAAGATCAAGATTGACGATCCGCTTCCCAGGTTAGCGCTTCACCGCATCATCATCCGCCAGGTGCTTCTGAACTTACTCCGTACTGTTGTGATAGCCCACGTAAATGGTCTGCCGGGAATGGTGACGGTGCGCGCCAAGGTACAGAATTCAGCTTTGCATGTCAGCGTTACTGCCTTGAATACGAGCATTCATCGCGCTGTAAATGATGACAATTGGAGCCTGAATGAGCGCCTTCTTGAGAAAATCGGTGCACGATTATGGGTGGAAGCCATCGGTGATTCCGGTCTGGATGCCTATAGCAATGTGGTTCTAGCGCTCCCAATACCAACCGGACTGCGTGCAGCGCGCCCTGTGCTGCCAGACCTCACAAACGCTTTTGGCTCTCATCCAGTGCTGGTTATCTCCGAGGAGTCGAATGTCATTGACCTTTTCAGGGAGCACTTAAGTCAGTACGAGGTAGTTGGGATCAAAGATACCAACACGCTCCGCCTGACGGTGGCACAGATACAGCCTGTAGCGGTCATTTTCACTCGTGAACAATCTACGGCTCACCTGCAAACCATCAGCACACTTGTCGGCGCACACACGCCAATCATTTTCTGCCCGGTCGCTACTGCCGAAGAGCGGCTGCGCCAACTGAATACTGTTTACCTTTCCAAGCCTGTAGAATACGACACCCTGTTCGGCATACTGACAGCCGCCGAGCCGCCCATAGGACCTATCCTCATTGTTGATGATAATGCGGATAGTGCTGAAATGGTGGCGCAAATGCTGCTG
>JBDTNB010000180.1:0-12693 GCA_039933955.1 Chloroflexota bacterium | reverse complement strand
ACACCAGCACCAGCCGCGACCCATGATAAAAATACTGCGCGATCCCGGCCATCATACCCGCGAAAATCCAATACTGCCGCCGTGATGGATGTTGCAGTGCCCGCCCCAAAAACGCCAGCGCCAGCATCGCGAAAAACGGATCGACAATGTTGTACAGCGATGTGCGGCTGTAAAAAATGTGGGCAGGATAGGTTGCCAGGAAGGCCGCTGCGATCAATCCCACCCGCCCTGACCACCATTGCTTCCCTAATACGTAAATCGCCGGGATGCTCAACGTGCCGAAAGCCAGCGGAATCAGCCGGATGGCAAAAGTGTTTTGTCCGAAAATACCCATCGCCCCGGCGACCAGCCACGAATACACCGACGGATTGGCGTTGTGTCCAGGCGCAAAAATCGGCACGAACTGCCCATGCAAAATGTCGGATGCATGAGCCGCGAATCCGATTTCGTCTATAATCAGGGGCAGGTCGCGTATGCCGTGCAGCCGCAGCGCAAACCCCACCAGCGTAATCCCAACCAAAATCCATACTTCAGGATGGTTTCTTCTGCTTTTTCTCTCTGTATCTCTGTCCCTGTGCGAAGCCTCCCGTAGGGGCTGAATCTCTGCGTTACGCTTTTCCTCGTTGTCTTTGCTTTTTTCTGGAAACTGGAAACTGGAAACTGGAGACTTTTGGCGACTCGCTCCGATCAACGCCCCTACCATCAACAACCATAATCCGACCTGTAACGCATAACTCGGCCAGGGATAATCCACGCGCTGCGGAATATAAATGCCCCAGGGGGTGAGCAGCGCCCAATCGGTTGGGATGGTTGGCGGTGTGATGGTGAGGATGGTCAGTGCGAGGCTGCACAGGATAGCGACGGCGAGGATAATGCCTGTTCTGAGATTCCGTCGCTGCCACACCATGTTCTTGAGGTTGACTTCCTTAATTGACTAGCAGGTAAATTGATTATTTAGGCCGTTTGTTGAACAAAGCCGTCCGCGTCACCTCGACACACACATCGCCTTTCTGATTGCGTCCCGTATGCTTGATGGTGACAACTCCGGCTTCAGGCCGGGATTCACTTTCGCGCATCGCCACGATTTCGCTCTCGACGTACACCGTGTCGCCATGAAACAGCGGATGCGGATGCGAAATTTTGAGATAGCCCAGGTTGGCGACAATCGTGCCTTGCGTCAGTTCCGGCACACTGATGCCGACGACCAGCGCCAGCGAAAATAAGCCGTTCACGATGCGCTGACCGAACTCGGTTTTGGAGGCAAAGTCTTCATTGATATGCAGCGGTTGAGTGTTCAGGGTCAGGCTGCTGAACAGGACATTATCCATCTCGGTCAGGGTGCGCCCTGTTTCGTGCCGGATAATCATGCCCACTTCCAGGTCTTCGTAATATTTACCCGCCATTTTCGAACCTCACGGCTTGCTTACGGATGTAAATTTGACTTCGAACAACTTCGGCCAGCTTTTTCCGGTGAGATAAAAGGTTTGCGAATCGGGATTATAGGCGATGCCGTTGAGTACGAAATCCGTGTCTTGCGCGAGGATCGCTGCCCGTTCATCTTTCGTGAGCAGTTGGGATGCGTCAATGATCCCGGTTATGTCTCCAGTTGCCGGATCAATCCGTAAAATGTAATCGGTGAACCAGACATTCGCGTAAATCAACCCATCGACACATTCCAATTCGTTAACCAGGTTTATCGGACGGCCATTCTGGGTTGCGACCTCGTTCAATGAATAACCCTGGTAGGTGATGGGCAGTTTACGTATTGTCGCAAAGGTTTGGCTGTCGTGCGCGGTCAACGTATCCGTGCCGTCGCTGCGCCACAACACATCGCCATCGTAGCATAATCCCCAGCCTTCGCCGTCATAGGTGAACGTATCGACCTGCTTAAAACTATCCGGATCATAAATGAAGGCGGTTTGTTCACGCCATGTCAGTTGAATCAGCCGGTTATCGACCAATGCCAGCCCTTCAGCAAATGAGTCGGGACTCAAGAGGGTTCGCCGCAGCACTTTACCAGTTTTGAGTTCAACTTCGCGCAGGTCAGATTTGCCGGTTTCGCCAGCGCTCTCATACAGCAGCCCATCATGGTAAATCAGCCCTTCGGTGAAGGCCGTCGTATCGTGTGGATAGGTGTTCAAAACCTCCGGTACAAGATACTCGACGGGCGTGGGTGTCTGGCTGGCGGATGATGTTGCCGTCAGAGTCGGGAGGGGGGTAGCGGTTGGAGTCGCAGTTTGGGCAGAAACCAGGGCTGGCGTGAAACCGATCACGCCAGCGATAACAATAAACAGAAAACGGCGCATGTTGATCCTTAATGTGGCAAATTGCGCTGGTTCACTTCAGCAGCTTACAATTCATGTCGAAATTCAGCGAAATGCTGCCCGTAATTCTAAATGAATATCCCTGGCTATTATACTCGATGATGGCAACCGCTTCCTCCGGCGCGCCCTGTTTCATGGCTGCTTTCCACAAATCGACAAACTTACAGGTCGGTTCCGGCGCAATCTCGTCGGAAGGCGTAGTGGTAGGGTCATCCACGTCTTTGAGGAAGCCCTGATTGGTATAGTCATATTCCGTGTTGATGCCACTACCTGTCGAGGTGACATGCGAGGTTTGCCCTGGTCGATAAGCCTGGATGGTGATGGGTTCGAACCAGGGGCCTTTGGTCGAACCAGCTACCCCCACAGGCGGGGCGTCCGTCGGGCGTGGGACTTCGCGCAGGAAGGTATATTCAGTACGCGGCGCAGGCGAATAGGTCGCCGTCAAATCCATTGTGCCGTCGGCGCGCACATAGGTCGCCGTGATTGTTGCCAGTTTGGCATCTGCACCTGCGAAATCCTGTGCATCGACCAAGCCTGCCAGTGGATCAAAACGGCTGGCGTCGCCGCTGACCGGGCGAGTCTCCGGCGGCTTGATGGCGTTTTGTACCGTCGCGACAATATCCCCGATAGCGCCCAACCCGCCCAATCCCGAAGTGAGAGCACCGCCTACGACGACAAATATAATGACAACCGGCACGATAATCACCAGCGCCAGCACAATGATACCGATGCCGCATCCCCCACTGCGGCGGCGTTTCGGAACCGGGATCGGCCCGCCCACGCCCGATTGCATTTGCATGAAGGTGTCCATGTCAACGGGCTGCCCGTCAACCATGATGCTGCGTTTATTTGTTTTATTTGTCTTGGGATCAAATCCGGGATCGGGTTGTGACATTATTTCACCTTTATTGATGCACAGTTGGTGACAATCCATTGTAGGGGAAATTTCGGTTCACGAAAATCAGCCTTTTTTCGCATCGTTTTCGGCGGAGGCGGGTTAATATGCTTGGATGATTTGAGGGCGTAAAAAACCGATACAGTTTCCTACAGCAAATTAACAAAACTTTCACTATACACACACGAAAATCGTCCTATAATTATCAAGGTTCCTTAAAACAGACACGAATTCCCGTGTCCTAGAACTCTGCCACCGAGGGGAAGCGTTGAACACCATCATCAACTGTCTACCGTGTTGATACCCACTTTGGACTGATTGTCGAACTTTTCTTGTTTCGCGTTGTGCGTTCTCGTTCGTTTGACTGAATTGATGGTGTTAGACAGTGACAATCTCGATAACAGAGGCTTCTCCCAAGCAAGCCGCGCTTGTGCATCGCATCATGCAAACCGCTTTCGCCGAATATATCGGCAAATTGAATCCTGCATCACCCTGCCATACCGAAACCGTTGGCGATGTTGCCGAAGCTATCCAATGTGGCGGCGCAGTCCTGGCCTGGGCGGATGGTGTAGCTGTTGGTTCCGCCCGTTACGCCTTTCATAATGGCGCATTCTACGTTGGACGTGTCTCAGTGCTGCCCGATTGTCGTGGTATGGGCATCGCCTCAGCCATGATGAATCATCTGGAAACACTGGCGCGTGATTATGGCTACCCTGAAATGCAGCTTTGCTCGCGGCTAAATCTGCCCAAGAACATTGCACTCTACGAACGCATGGGCTACAGCATCGTCAGTCGTCAACAGGTTGCGCCCGATGCTGACGTGCAGGTGACGATGGTCAAACCAGTAGAATCCCCGGTGCTCGAACCGTTTTAGCGCCCACTTTTAACCTGAATTCGAAATAAAAACAGCCGCATCATCCTTGATGGCGCGGCTGTTTATACGTTCGCTGACCGGCGAGTAATTTAGCTGAAGTGCCACTCCCGTATTGCGCTGAATGCGACCAGATTTGATCTGCCTAGCCATTTAAAGCTCATAGGGTACGGGTCTCACTCCCCCTTTCTCCATGCAATGGGGAAAGGGGGCCGGGGGGATAGGGGATTGTGAGCTTACGGCAAATCAACTTCGCAGTGTCCCGCGCCGCCTAAACAGGTTGCGAGTACCGTATCGCCTTGATTCACAGTGAAGTTGGTGGTTGTCCAGAATACTCTGGAAGCCGAGACCTCAACCTGGCTGCGGACGAATTTGCAATTGGTCGGTATCGCTGCCGATGAATTTGCTACGCTGACCATCAAACAACTTCCCGCTGGAAAAGCCGTAATCGAGAAATTGGCGACACTCTGCCAGCGCTCCACACTGATCCGGTTGTCCACGCCGACGGAGATGCTGCTTAAATTGATGCTGCCCGACGTGTTATTGTAAAGAACGAGACCATGTTCGCTGTATAAGACCAGCAAATCAGGATTGACAGTTCCGGGTGATGTGGCGGTAGAAACTGCCGCGACACTCGGCGTATGGGTCGCAATGCCAGCGGGAGCTGCTGTGGGAGGTACATTCGTCGGCAGGGCGACCAGGGCAGGCACGCTGGTAGGCGCTGCCACAACTGTTGTATTTCCTGGCAGCACGGCAGCATCCTGTCCCAAACTGACCGGCGACAATGCCTGATACGTGCTGTTGCTATACAACACAAATAAATTGCCGCTCAGGCGTTCCTGAAAGCTAATCGTCGGTGTCCAGGGCTGGGTTCCCGTCAGCGCGCGCCCATTGGCGTCGAAAACCCGCACTTGCATCCCACCGGGAGCGATCCCTGTGTATTTTGAGCGCTCGTCAGACAGATAGAGCGTGCTGCCGGACACATCCGTGAGCGTGGTGAGCACCCCCGGACGCGCGCCAAAATCCATCAGGAAAAAGTAGTTTCCATTATAGGGCAGTGCTGCGACACCAACTTCGCGGTAAACCGTGCTCAATGCTGCGCGGCGGTGAATGTCCGATGTTTTCCAGAAGTTCATGACCGATTTATAGCTGCCGACGCCTGCATTTTCGCCGACTTCCATCTGCTGCAACTGCCCATAGGAAGGCCAATTGTAGGGCGGGTTGGCAGCGCGTTGGCGCGGATTTTGCCCGCTGGCATCCGTATGATATTGCGACTCGTCCTCGTCGGGGATAGACGCGATTTTCGGCAGCACATAGGTTGCCTGGGCGAGCACCATCGCTTCCAGCGTGGCGTTCGGTTTGAGCGGCCACAAGCCTTCCTGCATCCGCCACTCGTTCACCAGCGCGAGAATTTGCTGCGCGGCGTTAGCATCATTTTGCTGTGCGGCAGGGCTGGATTGCACCCATGCAACCTGCCCCAGAGTAACAATCAATATGCAAAGTGCCAAAAACCGCCGTACATGCTGTCGATTTGTCTTATAGTTTGAAACCCCTGACATGAAAAAATAAACCCCATACCCACTTCTTGATTATTACGAATATAACATTGATTTATTGGATGCGATATTATGCGCTTCCCGTGACTAAAGGTTAAAAAACGAGAAACGACTGAATTATGTGATTCAGTCGTTTCGAGTAACGAATGTGTTGGGTGAAATATCACCGTGCCGTCGGTGTTTTGATTGGCTCATGTTCGGGATCGGGGCGCGTTGGCGCGAGTCCCCGTCCTTCGTTGGCGTAAGTGTGCGTTGAACGGGTGGTCAATACCAGCAGGACGACCACAATAATCACTTCGCCAACCACGCTCAGAATCAGCGCGCCACTTTCACCCAGCAGCAGCAGCCCCAACCACCACAAGATGCTGCTGAATATAATCGTTCCCAAAAGCGTCATCGCCGCGACAAACAGCCGGTCTCGCCGTGTACTCCAGCGCCCCGAAAAATTACCAATCCGTAACACCAGAAAAATCGTAATGACACTTACACCGAGTGCCATGAGTATCAGCCATAAATTGAACATGATGTGTACCTCCATTTCAACCAGGGATACCATATCGGCGTTAGATTGGCGTAAATGGAGATAATAGAACCTGCGGCTTCTAAATGGTTCACCCTTAAATAAAATCTGCGTTATACTCAACTCCCATCCCAAATTGTTAAGCACTTAGGAGCTTTTATGTCGGACTCACCACAAATCCGTGATTCCATCAAAGCCTTGAACGCCCGCAGCCGCACCTTGCTCGAAGGCAATGACCGTGCCGCCGCTCGCTCGATGCTCAAAGCCATCGGCCTGACCGATGCCGATCTCGTCAAGCCGTTGATCGGAATCGCCAACACCTGGACGGAAGTCGGCCCCTGCAATTTTCATTTGCGCCGTCTGGCACATAAGATGAAAGAGGGCATCCGCGCCGCTGGTGGAACACCGCTGGAATTCAATACCATTAGCATTTCCGATGGTATCACGATGGGTACAGAGGGCATGAAAGCCTCGCTCATCAGCCGCGAGATGATTGCCGATTCGATTGAACTTGTGGCGCGCGCCAATTATTTTGACGGCGTGATCGCGCTGGCCGCCTGCGATAAAACCATGCCAGGGACGATCATGGGACTCATTCGCCTGGATGTGCCATCGCTCATGTTGTACGGCGGTTCCATTGCCCCAGGCCGTTTGAACGGCAAAGATTTGACTGTACAGAACGTCTTTGAAGCGGCGGGCGCATATGCCGCCGGGAAAATCAGCGCTGAGGAATTCAAGGCCGTCGAAGATGCGGCTTGCCCTGGCCCCGGCGCGTGCGGTGGACAATATACCGCCAATACGATGGGTATGCTGGCGGAAATTATGGGCATCTGCCCGATGGGTTATGCCGACGTTCCGGCGATGGACGAAGAAAAAGACAATGTAGCTTACCGTGCCGGTGAACTCATCCTTAAAATTATCGAGATGGACATCCGCCCCAGCAAACTGGTCACCCGCAAATCACTGGAAAATGCGATTGCGTCGGTGGCGGCTACCGGCGGCTCGACCAACGGCGTACTGCATACGTTAGCTTTTGCGCGCGAGGCGGGCATCCCCTTCGCCCTCGCGGACATCGAACATATCAGCAAAACGACGCCACTCATCGCCGATTTGCTGCCTACCGGCAAATATACGGCGGTGGATGTGCATAAAGCGGGCGGCATCCGCCTGATTGCTCAACGGCTGGTCGATGGCGGTTATGTCGATGGCTCATGCCTGACCGTTACGGGTAAATCACTGGCACAAGAAGCTGCAACCGCCAAAGAAACCCCTGGTCAACAGGTCATCCGCAACTGGGATAATGCCATCAGTCAGGAAGGCGGCTTGCATATCCTGACCGGCAATCTGGCCCCGCGCGGCGCGGTTATCAAGTTGAAAGGTGACGAACCCCGCACCCATCGCGGCCCCGCGCGCATTTTCAACCGCGAAGAAGATGCCATGCACGCCGTTCAATCGCAGAAAATTGTGGCGGGTGATGTGGTCATCATCCGTTATGAAGGGCCAGTCGGCGGGCCAGGGATGCGCGAAATGTTGGGCGTGACTGCCGCCATCACCGGGCAGGGCTTAGGCCGTGATGTGCTGCTCATCACCGACGGGCGCTTCTCCGGCGCAACGCGCGGCATGTGTATCGGCCATGTTGCGCCAGAAGCCATGCTGGGCGGGCCAATGGGCCTGCTCCAAGAGGGCGACATGATTGTTGTCGATATTGACGCTCGCAGCCTGAATGTGGAGTTGAGCGATGCCGAATTGGAAAAACGTGCTGCCGCCTGGACGCCGCCCAAACCCAATTATTCCAGCGGCGTCATGGCAAAATATGCCAAAACTGCCTATCAGGCCGACGATGGTGCTGTGACCAACATGGTTTAGAAGCTGCCTAATATTCTGAGTTAAAAAAGCACCTTGTTCAATTGAGCAGGGTGCTTTTTATAATCCATAATTGTGAATTCTTTCCTTATTCATGCTTTCTTAATGTGTGAAACACTCTTTTTGTTCCATCATAGAATCAGCAAGAGTTACAATGATTGGAGTATGGGCGCAGGTCTACAGCCTTATCGCAACGCCCCGCCGATAGTGAAACTGATGTTCAAACAACCTCCGCCACGCAAACCATATTCCCCACGTAGCGACCTGCTGATTATTCTGGCGTCTACTATCATTATCTTTGCTTTCGCTGCCGCAACCAATCTATTTGAGACAGTGGTCTCAGCGCTTCAACAAATCGAATATACGCATCTTGACGAATTGTTCGTTACCTTCATTGGTCTGAACATGGTCTTCATTGCCTTGCTGGTTCGCCGGACGCGCCAGATGTCTCGTGAAGCGCTGCACAGCCAGGACGTTGCACATCAATGGCAGCAGGAGCGGCATTTGCTGCTTACCCTGATTGACCATATCCCCGATTACATCTTTGTCAAAGACCGCGAAGGGCGCTTTGTCGTCACCAATATTGCTCATGCCAAGGCTGCCCAGGCATTACCACAAGACCTGATCGGGAAAACTGCTTTTGAGGTTTTTCCGCCTAATTTAGCGGCTCAATTTCACGCCGATGATGAGTCGTTGATGCAATCTGGGGAACCGCTCGTCAACGCCGAACGAACCAGCATTGATGACCTGGGTAACGAGCGGATTGTGTTGACTACTAAAGTCCCTTTAAAGGATGGCGATGGACAGGTTACGGGTCTGGTTGGCATCAGCCATGATATAACCCACCGCAAGCTGAGAGAAGAGCAGGCGCTCGAATTGGCGCGGGAACGGGAGCGGGTGAAGATGATGACCGGCTTCACGAAAGATGCCGCCCATGACTTTCGCACACCGCTTTCGACGATTAGCACAAGCGTATATCTGCTGCTCAAATCAATCAACGCAGATCAACGTGTGCGACATGGGGAAACGATTGAGCTGGCGGTTAAACGGCTGACCCAGTTGCTTGATGGTTTGACAACCATGACCCAACTCGACAGTCTGAATGAACTTGATATGCATGTGGTGGATGTGAATGAACTGGTCGAATCAGTGGTTACCAGCCATACCGATATTTCAAACGAAACGCTGAAACCTGTCCTTGAACTCGATAAAAATGTCCCCTGGGTCTGTGGCGCGGCTTACGAACTGAGGCAGGTCATCCGCAACTTAATTGATAATGCGCTGCTCTACACATCCGCCGACGGTTCAATTGTGATCCGCACGTTCCAGGATGGCGACAAAACAGTGCTGGAAGTGCGTGACACTGGCATCGGTATCAGCCCAGAAGATTTGCCCCGCATTTTTGACCGCTTTTACCGCACAGACACAGCACGTTCCAGCGAGACCGGCGGAATCGGGCTGGGGTTATCCATCGCTAAAAAAATCATTGAACTTCATCAGGGACAATTGGAAGCTGAAAGCGAACTGGGCAAGGGGAGTGTCTTCCGCGTCTATTTGCCCGTCACTGATATAGACATCCTGGGCGCATCCTGCGACATCACCCCAGCGGCTTGAGTATCGGTGGTCAGCCGTCAATCCCCACAATCAGAATGATAGTAAAATGCCCTGTGAATGGGCATTTTTGTTTAGAAGTGAGATTACAATGCGATACATGAAATGGCTTGCGATAATCACATTTTTGCTGTCAATCGAAGCCTTATCTACCACAACTGCGCAGACATCCACGCTTCCTTGTTCGCAATCGAATATCATCGGTACGCTAAATTTGCGAGAACCCACGATAGAAGACATCCAAAATTACCTGTGCTTATTCGCTTTGGGGGACGACGGCCAACCCGACTCTTCTGACCTGAGTGAAAATACAGAATTAATCTATAGAGACGTTAATGGGGACAGAGAACCTGACCTCATAGTTTCCGATTATTTGTATGTAGGCGTTTTGCTTTGGCTGCCTGATCGAAATGAATATACTTTTGCCTTCCAAACTCATGCTCTCCATTCACCTCGCAATCCCGCTTCAAAAGTGTCATTCGAAGATTGGACAGATGATGGCATACCTGAAATTATTTTTGACTCGCGCTGGGCTGTTTCAGGAACCGATATCGGCGGCGACCACTGGGTGAAGAGCATCATTCATTGTGAAGTCGCTATTTGTATGCTTGCGTGGTCAGATGAGTTAGATACTTACTCCTATTTTGCTTCTGCTCAGGATGGAATGTATTTGCGTCAGTCGGAGCTAAAACTTATCACGGAACCTGACGGAAAACTTGTGCTCCAAAAAATGACCAGCGAATTTGTGACAGACTGTTCCTACTCTTGCAAACTCAATAATGATCTCATCCAATCCTTTAAGGATTATGGCCCGTTCCAAGTCAGCGATATAGTTCAATCTCGATTTGTTTGGAATGGAAAAACATTTGAACCAGCAGATGAAACTGTAGTCCAAAAAGGTTATATCGTTGATGCCAATTCAGATTTGGACGCAGTTAATTCAAATGGTCGTCAAGCTACTATCTCCGTTGAAAAGGTGGAGAGCGGGGCTGCCTATCGCGGATTGCGTGACTCATGCCAAGTGATGGTGGATGATATTAATGTTGGAGAAGCCTTTTTATGTGTTCCTAATTACACCCAAGTCAACTGGATTGATTTGACTAGTGATGGACACGCAGAACTTGTCGTGAAGGTATTTGCATCCCTATTGAACGGTCAGGAAGTTTCATTCCATCCATGTGCTTATCAGCGCCTTATGGTCTATCAAATCACTGAGAACCGTTATCAACGCATCGCGAATGTCGCGGGCTGTATGACCAGCGAAGACTTTTTCGGTGTGCGCCTCGAAGATGTAGATGGTGATGGTCAGCCGGAAATTGTTTCCGCTGGACAACTGACCACAGATTTGCCCGACGACTGTTTCGGTGGTTTCTGCTGGTACGAATTGCGGAAGCAAAACGATATTTACAAATGGAATGGTCATCAATTTGCCTACTGGGAAACAGTTCCACGAGCAGGCTAAGTAGTTGTTAGTGTAGAAGCTGTCCCACTTGAAAGAAAACTTTAGGGTTTTTGTCTTTGACTATCGACTAAAAGCTAACGACTAATGACTGTTTTACATATAATCGCCCTCTTTGAAATGCCCCGGCGAGGTTTCGATCACGCCCACGCGCGGGCATAAATCACGCACGAGGCAGGTCGCGCACTGCGGATAGGTTGGCTTGCACACCTCGCGCCCGAACTGCACCATCAGCGCATTCCAGTACGGCCAATAGGCACGCGGCAAAATTTCCTTGAGTGCGTCGTTGACCTTCGGCGGATGCTTAGCGGTTTCTGGCTCCACCAACCCCAAACGTCTGCCAATCCGCGCCACATGCACATCGACGGTGATGTCATCTTCGACACCGTAGCCCGTCGCCAATGTCAGCACCGCCACTTTCCAACCCACACCCTTATAGGCCATCAATTCGTCCAGCGTGTGCGGCACAACCCCGCCATTCGCGGCGACTTTTTCGGCGATGTCGCGCACATAACCCACTTTGGCCGCCCAATACATCACCGGTTGAATCGCTTTTTTGATTTGCTCGTCGGTCAGCTTGACCATAGCGTCGGGATTATCCGCCAGCGCGAACAGGTTGTTCATCGCCAGAAAAGTTTGTTCTTCGCGGGTTTGCGCGCTCAACATCGCCGCGATCAGTGCCTTGAACGGCTGCCCTTTGTAGTAACTGAGGGTCGTGGGCGGCCAATTTTTCGCGGCGGCTTCGATGCGCTCATAAATGTCGCGGACGCGGGCTTGTTCGTCCATTGGCCTATCCTTCATATGAGTAGGAAGTATGTCTCGATGATACTCGTCACGAAGTAAAATATATGTTAAAGCCTGATGCCAAATGCGAAGCTAGTCGATTATCTTGCGGCAACTGCTGAGGTTAATATTGTAAAAATAAAGCTCCACATGAGAGCCATCTGGAAAAGTCACATGCAGCAGTACCTCATCTGACCCTGTACCGCCGGGGATGTGCGTCCCATGATCTCCAAAAATTCTATAGATAGTCAGCGTGTATTCATTGTTGTTTGGCGTCATGAGACTCCGCAGTAGGGCTTTACATTCGTCTTCTTCAACTTCCCAGGGTTCTGGGGTAACGTCAGGCTCAGAGGTTCCCGCCGCTATAGAGTCGAGCATAGTCTTCGCTATTTGAAGCGGATATTCGCTCGGCGAGTAGGATGAGGATGCCCAATCCTTTATTTGAATCCAAATGAACGTGCCACATACCCCGACTGTCAGCAGTAAAATAATTCCAACCAAAGCAAAGACTTGTCTGAGTTTCATTGAGTCGTCCGTGCCAGAAAACCCAGAATATGCGCGGCGATTTCTTCCCCTTTTTCTTCTTGCAGAAAATGCCCCGCGCCCTGAATCGTAATCATCGGCTGATCTTTCGCCGTCGGAATCAACTTGCGGAAAAAGCGATCCCCGCCGCCGCTCACCGGATCGCTGTCGGAGAACATCACCAGCGCCGGTTTTTCCCAATGTGACAAGGCTTCGCGTGTACGCCGCATATCTGCCGCGCCCGGATCATCCAAATTGAGCGGGATTAGCAGCGGGAAAGCTGCCACGC
>JBDTNB010000179.1:0-12786 GCA_039933955.1 Chloroflexota bacterium | reverse complement strand
AACGGTTTGTGTACCCAGAAATAAGCGATCAATACCGCCACCAGCCCGACCAGCGCGGCGAACACCCGCCAGCCCGCACTCCCGCGTCTTCCTGAAGATTCCATAAGTTCAACCTTGTAATGTTGGAGATAGGCTACTCATTTATGGTATATTCAAATCCATTTTAGCGTGCCTGAAGACCCCAAATTGGCACGCAGCAGCTTAACAGTTGTCGGGAGGTAAACACCATGACGTATTTGATTGACGGACACAATTTGATCGGCCAACTGCCCGACATTGATCTGGATGACCCCAACGACGAGGCGCTCCTGGTGCAAAAGTTGATCGGCTTTTGCGCGCGGCTGCGCAAGAATTGTGTCGTGGTGTTCGATCACGGTCTACCGGGCGGCACATCGCGTATGTCCACCCGCGCGGTACAGGTGGTGTTCGCCTCCGGGCGCTCGACGGCGGATCGCGTGATGATGGAACGCATCAACAAAATACCCGATGTAACTGGCTGGATTGTGGTCTCCTCGGACAACGATGTCTTATCCTCCGCCCGTAAACGCCGCATGGGAACGCTGCATTCCGATGAGTTCGCCCGAATGATGCAAGCCCCACCGAAACCCGTAATTGATATGGGTGAAGCCGCCGACGTAAATCTCTCCGCAAAAGAAGTCGACGAATGGCTCGATTTGTTTGGTGGAAACGGGAAAAAATAGGGGTAACTGAACTAAAATGGCGCAGCGATACGATCACCTGCGGGAAAAAGCAATCGTCCTGCGAACCAAGCAGAACATGACGCTCGATGAAATTGTGGAGCGGCTGGCACTGCCCAAGACGACGATCTATCACTGGATCAAGGATATTCCGATCCCGCGCACGAATAAGCAGAGTGAAGCCCAACGCAACAGCACTGCCAGGATGCAGGCAAAATTTGCGGCTTTACGAGATGCGGCTTACCAGCAAGATTTAGCCGAAGCGCCTGAACTTTTGCGCGACCCCACCTTTAGAGATTTTGTCGTGCTCTATATGGCAGAAGGTACTAAAAGGGATCGCAACAAAGTTGGCATCGTCAATTCCGATCCTAAAATTGTTAAGTTGGCTCATCGTTGTCTGCGTCAGTTAGTAAGCAAAAACTTTTACTATGCGCTTCAATATCATGCCGACCATGATGTTGATGACCTTAAAACTTTCTGGGCTGATTTATTGAATATTGAACCTGAGATGATCCGACCTTCGCGCAAATCCAATAGTAATCAACTCTCAGGCCGACAGTTCAGATCTGTTCATGGTTTGTTGTCTATTGAGGTGAATGACACTTATCTCAGGGCAAAAATGCAAGCGTGGATGGACATTGTAAAATCTCAGTGGTAGAATAATTTTCCTTCGGGGCGTAGCGAAGCTGGCATCGCGCATGCTTTGGGAGCATGAGACCGTGGGTTCGAATCCCGCCGCCCCGACTAAGTTGCCAAAAATGTGCTATAATTTTTTCACTATGCGGGTGTAGCTCAGTTGGTAGAGCACTTGCCTTCCAAGCAAGACGTCACGGGTTCGAGTCCCGTTACCCGCTCTGTTTTGAAACATCAAAACTTATACGGGCTTATAGCTCAATGGCAGAGCTGACGGCTCATAACTGTTAGGTTCCTGGTTCGAGTCCAGGTAAGCCCACTGTAAATATGCAACTAACACAATTACCGGCACACGAGCCGGTTTTTGTTTGCCATGTCCATGCTTTTTATCGTGGAATTGTGGGTATTGCCGAAAGGGATTCGACCATGCAGAATCATGGTGAATATTACAAAACACAGGATAGCTATGATCGAAGCCAGCGCGCCGCCCCTTTCAGAACCGCAACGCGAACGAATCTACCGCCGTAATTTTGCACTATTCCTGACCGACGGCATTTTGTTCACCGTCGCCATGAACATGATTGGCGCTACAACGATCATTCCCGACTTTATCCGCCACCTGACCCATTCGGAGGTGCTGATTGGATTTTCGTCGAGCCTGTTCGACGTGGGTTGGACGCTGCCGCAGTTATTTATCGCCCGCTATATCGTGCGTTATGCGCGCAAAAAATGGTGGTTTGCGGGGCCGAACATCCCGGTGCGTTTCGTGATGCTCATTTTCGCGGCGGTGACGGTGATCCTGGGCAAAGAGCGCCCCGAAGCGATTCTGGCGGCGTTCCTGATTTGCTATGGAATAGCCGCTGTCGGCGATGGCATTGTGGGCGTCCCCTGGGCTGACCTGATCGGGACAAGTTTGAGTGAGCAGTGGCGCGCGCGCATGTTCGGCCTGATGTCGGCTATTGCGGGCATCATCATGCTCGGCCTTACACCGCTCATCGGAGTCGTCCTTGGCGATCAGGGATCAGGCTTTCCCAATAATTACGCGCTCGTTTTTGGCGGAGCAGGATTGTTGTTCGCCATCTCGATTATCCCCACGACACTGGTTCATGAACTACCCGGAGGCAAGGCTGTCGAAAAGCTGCCTTCGCTGGGCGAATTTTTGCCGAGTCTGGGGCGCATACTGCGTACCGACGGCCCATTCCGTGCTATCGTCATCACACGGATGCTCACCAGTTTGTTCGCGATGGCCGGGCCATTTTATATCGGTTTTGTCACCGTACAATTAGGCTTATCGAGCACCGTCGCCGTACCAACCTTGCTGGCGATGCAGACCATCGGCAGTGTCAGCGGGGCGTTCATCTATACCTGGTTAGGGGCAAAAGATAATGTCCTGTATATCCGGCTGGCGCTGGTTGGCGCGGCCTTCTTGCCCATCAGCGCCCTGCTGGCTACCGTCGTCGGCCCTGTGCCGCTGTACTTTGGCTTTCTGGTCTCCGGGCTGGCCTTGAGCAACCTGTTCCTGGGGTATCAAAATTGGGTCGTGACTTATGCGACGCCTGACGAACGCCCCACCTATGCCGGATTGTTCAACACCGTTTCTGCCGTCATTTCGCTGGCTGCGCCCTTGATCGCCGGAACCATTGCCCAGGAACTTGGCTATCCAGCATTGTTCGCGGTAGCGCTGGTGATGGTGTTCTGCGCGTTGTATGTGACACTGCGCTACATCCGCAATCCACATATCGAGGTTGTGCCAGCGACTGCATCCGCTGCTGATTAAATATTCTGCACTTTTAGGGCATGTCGCCAAAAACAGACATGCCCCTACGGCGGCAGTGATTCATCGCTAACGCTGCGGCGGCAGTCAGCGACAATTTCCGCTGGAATCAACTTCAGCGCCAGCCACACCAGACCGGGCACGATCAGCAGATCATCCAACTGCCCCAGCACGGGTATAAAATCCGGGATCAGATCAAACGGCATCAGCAGGTAGCCGATGGCTAAACCGAGCACGGCCTTCGCATACCAGGGTGTGCGTTTATCCCGCAGCACACATTGATATACACGAACTTCCTGTTTGATGACGCGGGTGAATAGGCGCGCCTGATCGAAAAGTTTCATGGGCAAATAAAAGGGGTCTTAATTACAGATGGGATGAACATACCGCATCCGTGATAAAAACCCCATTTGAAAATTCGGCGATGTAGAATGCTAGCTGACCTTTTCCAGCAGTTCAGGCGGCACCGGCAAACGATGCTGGCGCAGGAATGCCACCAGCGCCGGATTAAAATCGCTCATTGTCCCGGTGTAGCAGATTTCAATTTCACAGAAATGCTCGACTAACCATAAATACAAATCAGCTTCGGTACGGCCTTTCGCGCCCAGCAAGACATCATGCGCCCGCATGAGTTCTACCGCCGGGATATAGACGTTCTCGTACCAATGGGCGGCAGCCGTTTCCATGCTGGGCATCGCGCCCCACTGTTCCGCCAGCACCGCGCGATGCAGGTTGAGATGGCCGATCAAGTCGCCGTAGCGCGAGGGTTCGCTCAACATTAACGACTCAAGATTGGGGCGGCCATAACGCAGGCCGGTTTCATCCAGAAAAGCGACATAGGATTCAGCAGCATCCATTTGTTTCGTCAGCGTCAGCCGGTTCAGTTCCAGCGGGCTGTCAACCTCGGTCACGTAAGCCTGAATGGTTTTGAATTTCAGCGAACGCGCCACCGATACCCGGTGATTGCCGTCGCGCACAAAGTACACCTCAGACACGCGGTAAACTTCAATCGGCGGCAGGCCGAGTTCGCCGACCATCTCGGCATAAATCCGGCTCCAGCGTTCAGGGTTGACCGCGCTCTTGGGCAAAAAATTGCCGGTGAAATCTTTATAACGCCCTACGCTGCCGACAATCGCTTCCAGCGGGATATTCTGCAACCCTTTATAAGATTCTTCGTGCAAACGCAAGCGTGTGCGCACATCATCAAAACTCATCAACTGCACGGGTTTGCCGCGCAGATGCCCGATCATCTCTTGCCAGAAAGCACGCATACTGGCGCTTTCATATTCCTGAACTGCGAAGACCATATTGCTAGGATGTGTCATGTTGTTTTGCTACTCCTTTCACTGGGAATTGTCTAACCGACAACCCCATCGGACACACCGCGTTGGGTGCATCCATCACGTCCAACCTCATCCCAAATCGAGGCTTTCAATCCTCAGGATAGGCGTATATCCAGGCAAAGCATACAGGCGGATCAAACAAATATTTGGTCTGAAGACTGGATTCTTTAGCTGATAAATCTTAATTCATTATTTGGGGACAAAACACGGGCCGGGAGGGCAAAAACGTCCTCCCGGCCTCACAGATGATTTAATTACGAGGTAGCGGTTGTTCCAGCCGGTTTAGACTCTTCCACAGCCCCTAGTTCCTTGTCAATCGCTTCAGCAAAGACCGCATAAGGCTGCGCGCCGCTGACATAATGACCGTTGATGAAGAAGGTCGGCGTACCCGTCGCGCCGAGGTTTTGCGCGTAGGTGTAATCCGCCTGGATTTCGCTCATGTGATCCTGCTGGTCAAAACATTTGGTAAATGTGTCCACATCCAGGTTCATTTCTCCGGCATATTTGACGAAGGCATCCCGCGTCAAATCCTGCTGATCGGCGAACACCAGATCATGAAATTCCCAGAATTTACCCTGGTCACGGGCGCAGCCACCCGCCAGCGCCGCCAGCACTGATCCCTGCCCCAGGATCGGATAATTGCGGAAAATCAGTTTGGCCTTGCCCTCATAAGCATCCATCAACGGCTTGAGCGTTTCTTTCACGAAGCGCCCGCAGTAGGGGCAGTGAAAATCGCTGAATTCGACGATGGTCACAGGGGAATTCGGATCACCATATATTGGATCGGTATCGTTCACCGTGATGTCATATTTTTGACCGGGTTGCAAGCCAGTCTTCGCCGCAGCACTGCCACCTGCATCTGCCACCGCCTGACTGACCGCGCTTGTAATCAACGCTTGATTCTCGGTGCTGTTGGCGTTGAATAACGCGCCGACACCCGCGCCGCCAATGACCGCGCCCAGGACGAAAAACACAATCCCGATAATCACATAATTGAACAGCGTGCGCGGAATGACGAGCACCGTTCCCGGTTGGGCATAAGTGCTTTCCGGTTGGGCATTTGCTGCGCTCGGCACAGCCGCTGTAACGGGCGCATTTGAGCCGCTCGTGCTGCCAAAACCCTCGTCATGCGGCAGATTATCGGTCAGGTTTGGTTGGATGATCGGTGATTCCACGACAAAACCTCATCACTAGCAGATTGGTCAATAGTAGTACGAAGGGCAGATCGGGTCTATACCCAACTTAGGGCGAAATAACCAACGCAAATTTTGCAATTTTCGGTTACAATACCCTTATAGATGCAGCCAGTTCACCATTCTTTACAGCATAACATAGATTGCGGGTCAGGGGCGACAGTTTAAGCGCCGCCCCTGGATGTTGCGACTCTAGTCTCATCGACTTCTCATCGTAAATTCAGGTTGGTGAAGCAGTTTGCGACGCATAAAATCAGTCCAATAAGGAGATTGCCTTTGAGTGAAGCGCAGGAGCAGGTATTCGAGGGATTGGTCGTCAGTGACCAGAGCGGTTTCTTCGGGGTTGAAGTGCCGGGAAAAGATATTATTACCTGTCGTTTACGGGGTCGTTTGATGGAGGAAGCCCAATCTTCCGACATCGCGGCTATTGGCGATAAAGTCAAATTCCAGATATTGGCCGATGGCAGTGGGAGTATCGAAGAAGTTTTGCCACGCACCAGCGCACTCTCGCGGGCCATGCGTACCGAAGGCAAACGTGGCGCGGGCGAGTCCGAGCGCGAACAGGTTATCATCGCTAACGCCGATCAAGCGCTGTTTGTATTTGCCGCCGCGCAGCCTGCCCCCAACCACAAAATGTTGGATCGTTTCCTGGTCACGGGCGAGAAAGCCGACATCGACAAGCTGTTCATCGTCGTCAACAAAATCGACCTGGAAGACAATTCGGCCATCCAGGCCAGATTTGCCCCCTACGAGAAAATGAATTACCGCGTCCTCTACACCAGCGCCCGCGACGGCCTGGGCGTCGATGAACTCAAAGACATTCTAAAAGATCATTTATCGGTGTTCACCGGCCCATCCGGCGTCGGCAAAACCAGCTTGCTCAATGCCGTGCAGCCTGGATTAGGGCGCACGGTCAAAGCCGTCAGCCAGAAGCGTTCCGAAGGTGTGCATACCACCCGCGACAGCGTACTGATTAAGCTGGAGATGGGCGGTCACGTCGCCGATACACCAGGGATGCGTTCGCTGACGCTGTGGGATGTCGAGCCGGAAGAACTAGACGGTTATTACCGCGACATTGCCCCTTATGTGGGCAAATGCAAATTCAATGACTGCGGTCATCACAACGAATTGGGCTGTGCCGTGCGCGCCGCCGTCGAAAAAGGCGACATCGCCCGCACCCGTTACCAGAGCTTTCTGGGACTGCGCGACGAGTTGGAAGAAGCCTACGCCGTTTACTAGCAGAGACACGCCGTGTCGTGTCCGCCATCAGTGGACAGCACACCATGAATACACTAGCATTAACCGCCAGAGAGACCCGTTCAAGGATTTCTACTGGCGGTTTTGATTTTCTGAATAAGGATTGAGAGATGCAGTTCAAAAAACTATTTCTTGTCCCAGTTATGCTTATTTTGTTTGCGGCTATTATGATGAGTAAGGCTGATGATACGCTTCCTAAACCCTTCATTAGGGCTGTCGCCTGGAGTCCAGATGGCAGTCAAATTGCCTATTCGCAGAATGATGGCGTTGTGAAGGTACAAAACCTACTCGACCAGCAAATGATTCATCAGTTTCAAGGTACTTATTTAACCCCAATCAACGTTTTGACTTTTAGCGATCAGGGAGACAGTCTGATCGCAGGGGCTACCGATGGTGTTATACGAAAGTGGGACATTAACACAGACGAATTAGTGTATGCTAGCCAGCCATCACCGTTCCTCATCACAGGTCTGGATTTGAATCCGGTTCAGCCTGATGTAATGGCGGTTCTCGACTATGAACGTCAATTGAGCCTAGTTGATACCAATACCGGAAAAGTCACCCTTGCTATCGACCTGGGTGGAAACGAAAACCTGGACGTTGATTGGAATGCTGATGGTACGCAGTTGGCAACTGCAATCGGTGGGTCAATTGTCCTTTGGGATGATACGGGCAAACTCTTGTCATCTATGAGTGATCTTACAGGCGAAAAAGTTGCAGTCGATTGGAACTCGCAAGATGTCAATGTTATTGTTGCTGTAACCAATGTTGGCACGATGAAAACCTGGGATACAGCTACGGGAAAAGTGATAAAAACTTTTGCACTCAATACCACCAATGGATTTACGGCAGCCGAATTCAGCCCGGATGGGAGCAAAATCGTTACAACCTCGTATGGGGGAAAACTCACAATCTGGGATTCCGAAACCGGAGAAATGCTCACCGTTATCGAAAATAAAAATTCCCTTCTTACGGCGGTATGGAGTCCTGACGGCACGAAAATCGCTTATGGGGGCGAATCTGGAGAATTACATGTTGTCGATGTGCCGCCCAAACTACTCCCCGAACCGGACATCACTAGTGTCGCGTGGAGTCCTGATGGTACGCGAATCGTCGAAGGCAGCGCCGACGGATTCTTGCGCGTATGGGATGCGTCAGGAAATGCCCTGCTCGATTTAAAAGGCGTTATCGGCACAACTCGCAGCGTCGATTGGAGTCCTGACAGTACCAAAATTGTCAGTGGCGGCGATGACAAATTCGTCCGTACATGGGATGCGAATACGGGTGCTCTTTTAGCAACAATGGCAGGCCATGACAGCCTGATTGAATCGGTTGATTGGAGTCCTGACGGAATGAAGATTGCAAGCGCGAGTTATGACGAGATTTCCACACTCCGCGTTTGGGATGCAAAGACCTTTCAATCAATCGCTATGAGACAAGCAGGAACATTATTTGATGTCGCGTGGAACAAGGACAGCAATAAAATCGCTGTTGCAAATGCCAACGGATACTTAAACATTTTTGATTCTCACCTGAAGGATAGCCAGGGGCCTTCCGCACTCGACGGTGCAATTATTAGTGTCAGTTGGAGTCCAGATGGCAAATTAATTGCCACAGGCGACGCAAATAAAACGATCCATATCTGGGATACGAAAACCTATCAGGAAACTACAATATTTAGAGGGCATAACGATCTTGTAGGGGATATAGCATTCAGTCCAGACGGTCAAAAACTTGCCAGCGCCAGTCCTGACAATACGATACGAATCTGGAGCATCGAAACCGGTCAAGAGATTTCTAGTTTCACGACGACAAAAGACGTTCTTTTATGGTCAATCGCATGGAGTCCCGACGGCAGCAAAATTGCTTACGGCGACTCGAATCACACCCTCAAGATTGTTGATGTTGTAACTACACCTCCCCCCGAACCCTCTATCACTGCTGTATCTTGGAGTCCCGATGGCACGCGCATAGTAACGGGTGGAACATTCGGTTTTTTGCGCATATGGGATGCCTCTGGGGAACCGCTAATGGATCTCAAAGGCATTAGCGGCGCGATCAACAGCGTGGATTGGAGTGCTGACAGCAGCAAAATTGTCACCTCATCTGACCCGTCTATCTGGATATGGGACGCCAACACGGGGGAAACACTAGCTCATCTGACAGATCATGCGGAATATCTCCAATCAGTCGATTGGAGTCCTGATGGGACAAAAATTGCCAGCACGACTTACTATGATCCCGATTCGCTGCAACTTTGGGACGCCATGACTTTTCAACTAATTAAAAGCACGCACGCTGGTCAGGCATTCGAGACGCGCTGGAGTCCTGACGGCAATTTCCTGGCGGTTGCCGGTGCGGGGGGCAGTTTGCTACTTTATGATTCGCAACTGAATCAACTCAAACGCCCCGCACCCATTGAGGAAGGCCTGATCTGTACCGATTGGAGTCCTGATGGTAGCAAAATCGTCGCGGGCAGCGGGAAAGGTCAACTTTATATCTGGGATTTTGAAACGAAAGAAATGGTTACAACTTTCCTGGCGCACAGCGATTTTGTTGATGCCGTCCGATGGAGTCCCGATAACCGGTATATTGCGACAGCCAGCCGAGATGGGGATTTAAAAATATGGGACACCGAAACCTATAAGCTCGTCGTTACTTTCCCCGTCCCCAAAGATAATTACTTATGGTCAATCGCCTGGAGTCCAGACAGCCGCCAAATTGCCTATGGCGACTCGAATCGCACGCTCAAAATTGTCGATGTGCCAACGGTAGAAGCAACGCCCACCGCACCCTAGAGCGTGTGATGCACTTTAACAAACCTTTTTCCAACCGGTTCTCCCTCAAAATCGAAACAAATGTTCGAACAAATGTTTCACGTTCACGCTCAGTTTCATGCTAAACTGATTTCGGAAACGAATCAGAATCAACTCGGACAGGCTTTCGCGAAAGGTTCCCGTGTTCACCACCACGACCCCATTTTTGGCACTTTTTCGCGAATGTTTCGGGGAACATCCGCGAACCAACCCGCAATTCTCGCGGATAGTATGCGCTGGTATAGCGAAGACAGCGGCAGCACAGGCTAATGCGAAATGCGGCAGCAAGCTCCTCGGTTCTCGCCACGCACTGCCAATTTCGCGCAGCGGCAGATCGCTCCCCCGTTCTTGCCGCCGTTCTGCCAACATGGCGGCGCGTCTCGTGTTTCCCGCCCTATTTTCGCCCACGAAATTCGCCGTTCGGCGGCTGTCCTCGTCCATGCCGCCCGCAAACTCGGCGGCAATTTTCGATGTCCTGATGGCAGAAAACACGACTGCATCACCATAGTTGCTGTACAAATAAAAACCTACCAGCGAAATTCTTTAGCAGATTTTGCGGGTAGGTTTTGTGATTAGACGTAACGAAAATTGCTGCGACTCGCTAGCAGGCAAAACCGTCAATAGGGAACCGGGCAGAACAGTCGGCTGCAACCGGCACAAGTGCAACAGTATCCACTGGTGGCTTCACGTTCGTCGTGTTTTTGAGAGCCAGGTCGCCCCCCTGGTTGATGGTTTCGACAATGGCCGTTACATCGGTTTCCATCGCGTCATACTGGGATACCGAGGGCGAGGCGTACACAATGACGGCTTCGAGTGGATCAATTTCCAGAATAATAATCAGTGACGGCCCGTCAACATCGGTTACTTTGGCACGAACAGCGTCGTATGCATTGACCACCAAATCGGTTTGGTCGGTAAACTGCCGTTCCGGTGCGCTGGCTTCTAAAGTCGCTAAAAGTGTCGCAGGATCACGGCTGCCTTCGGGAATGTTCAGGGTGTCATAGCTGACTTTGTAAATCAGCGCGATGCCCCAATCCGCGGTCAGGTCGATGCCGGTTTCCATATCGCCACCCAGCGCATAACTTTCTGGATAGCTAAAATTCAGTGTACCGTCTTCGGACACGTACTGCTGCGTTTGTTCCGCCGCTGAAACCGAAAGGACGGTCAACACAGAAACGAGCAGACCTATCATCAAAATGAGCGTTGTGCGCTTCATAAAAAACCCCCTGCTGTAATTCTTCATAACAATCAGTTTAAGTTCGACACAACTGGATGCAAAGTAAGGAAAAATTAATTTTTCGTAAATTATTTGCGGTTTATTGCGAAAGACAGCATTAATTCTGATATTGTGGTGCTCATCGACGCACATTGGACTCTGGCATGGGCGTGACAGTACCGCCGCGTCTGGTTAGACTAAATGAAGTATAGGCACACGGGAAAGGGATTTAGTCTCAACATGGAAACACGCAAAATAGGATCATTGGATGTCTCGGTTGTCGGGTTGGGCTGCAACAATTTTGGGCGGCGGCTGGATGCAGCGGCAACCGCCCAGGTTGTCAACGCCTGCCTGGACAACGGCATCAACTTTTTCGACACGGCGGACGTGTATGGCGCGGGTATGAGCGAAGATTATATTGGTCAGGCGCTGAAAGCATCCGGGCGGCGAGACGAGGCGATTATCGCCAGCAAATTCGGCAATGTGATGGAGGGCGTGGGTCACGGCGCACATCCCGATTACATCAAAAAAGCGGTTGAGGGCAGCCTGAAACGCCTGCAAACCGACACCATTGATTTATACCAACTACACATCCCCGACCCGACTGTGCCGCTTGCGGATACGCTGGGCGCATTGAACGATCTGGTACAAGCCGGGAAAGTACGCGAAATCGGATCATCCAACTTTTCGGCACAGCAAATCGACGAGGCCGAAGCCGCAGTCAAACCGGGCGCGGCGCGATTCCTCAGCGTGCAAAATCGCTACAGCATCCTCTCCCGCGACCCGGAACAGGGTGTCCTGGCAGAATGTGAACGGCTGGGCATTGGCTTTTTGCCCTACTTCCCGCTGGAAAGCGGACTGCTGACCGGAAAAGTGCAGCAGGGACACGCGCCGGAAGGCACACGCCTCGCCGAATCCGGAACGGCGGCACGTTTCTTAACCGAGCATAATGTCGCCCTGGCTGAACAGCTTATCCAATTCGCCGAGTCGCAGGGACACACGATTCTGGAACTGGCCTTCGGATGGCTGTTGGCGAAACCGGTAGTAGCATCGGTGATCGCTGGCGCGACCAAAGCGGAACAGGTCAAGGCCAACGCGGGTGCAGCCGGATGGAAATTGACCGAAGCCGATCTCGCCGCAGTGGAATCGATTGTCTCGCAGCCTGCATAGATTTTTAATCTGAAATTGTGCGAGAAATTTACCTGATTCACCCCACTTCCCCGAAGGTCAGGGAGGGGTCTAAAACGTGCAAAATTTCAGGCATATTCTAAGCTGGCGGCGCGGGTGTCGGCACATCAAAATAGTCGCTGCCAGTGCGCCCACTCGTCAGGTGACACCCTGGGTCAAATTCCAGGTAAACCGACACGTCGCTGATCGAGAAGTCATAACCGTCTGTGTCATAGTCGATAATGGCGACGGCGGATTGGGGGGCGTCGTGCTTGAGGGCTTCCTGCCACATGGTCGCATAATGAACAGGTTGGGTCAGACAAGATTATCTCGTCGTTACTGGTTGGGTCGTC
The DNA here is from genome assembly GCA_039933955.1 of Chloroflexota bacterium. GTDB lineage: Bacteria > Chloroflexota > Anaerolineae > Aggregatilineales > Phototrophicaceae > CFX2. The sequence continues at coordinate 336 of JBDTNB010000179.1, read as the reverse complement.
AGTATCGCGTTCCATACCCTTATTGATATAGGTATAGCTGACACTGCTGCTGCTCATGCTGCGCCACTGACCGGGCGAAAAAATGTCGATGTCCACCGGGATATACCACTGCCCATTGGCCGAGCCACCCGCACCAATCGGCGGCGCATTGGCCGGGGCGGTGGTCGGAACCACAAATTCCAACATGACGCTGGGATGATAATCGGCAGTCAAATCCAACGTGCCGTCGGAACGCACATAATTCGCCGAAAAATCGGTCAGCAGCGCGCCCACCCCTGCGTAGGCTTTGATAGCCGCGAAATTGGCAATCGGGTCAAAATGGGTCGCGTCGCCGGG
>JBDTNB010000178.1:0-12920 GCA_039933955.1 Chloroflexota bacterium | reverse complement strand
GAGGCCATGCTCAAGAGCCTGTGGTATGCTTTCCGTGACCGCCGTTCGCGCAAACGCGATATGCGCCGTCTGTGGGTCATCCGTGTCAACGCGGCTGCCCGTATCAACGGTCTGAGCTACAGCAAATTCATCTACGGGCTGAAGAAAGCTAACGTCGAAGTGGATCGCAAAGCGCTGGCCGATATCGCCGTGCGTGATCCGCAAACCTTCACCAAGTTGGCTGCGCTCAGTATGCAGCACCAGCAAAGCCGCTAATTTAGCTGTCAGCGAAAACACAAAATAGGGGCTTCATGCCCCTTTTTGATTCGTACCTGCCAGTCTATCCAATGTAGGGATTAGACAGCGACAACAGCAGCAATAGCGCGTAACCGACCACAAATCCGCCTGTCAGATACACCAGCACACGCGGGTTATAATCGCGCACGGTAAACTTAGTCCGCAGCAGAAATACAATTTTCACCAGATCGCCCAACAGCATCAGCGCCGCGAAAATTGGCAGCAGTTGCCAGGGCAGCAAAAATTGAGGTTGGTAGTTTATGAGCAATAATAAACCGCAAGAACAGGGCTGACGCCACAGGGCATAAACCATACCCCAATGAGCAATCACATTGCAGATGACAAAAATCATCGCGATGACTTCTTTTTCCAGATAGCGATCTGCGATTGCAAAGGTCAGCCCCAACGCCATAATAGCCAATATGATGGTGCGAAGATCATACACGCCTCCCCAAAAGCGGAAATCTGTACCTGCAATAGCCCATATCAGCGCCACAAATGCCACCACCTGTGCGACCAGTTTGATTCCGGTTTCCAGCCAACCCAATCCTGTCCAATTGCCAACATGCCAGCGCTTCGGGGATGCTGTACCGTTCGCCATAAAATAATCCTCCCAAAATTTAGGCCGCGTTGGTAGGGGCAGGACGCGGTCTTGTCCGCATTTACCCAATCGCATGATTGTACCAACCTCCACCTGAAAGTATAACGAAGCCTCTCCCTATAGGAATTTTGCAGCCTTAAACATGGCTTATTCGGAACAGAGAAACTCGCCTTTTAGCGCCTTCAGTGCGCTTGGCACTTTGGCAGCCGGATGCTTTAGCGTCTGGCGGCGCAAGGCGAGAATTATTTTGATAATTAGCACCAACCACTTAGTGTAGTCCGGCCTTATAGCCAGAATTAGCCATCGAGTTGACAGACTATCTTACAAATCGTACAATACGTTCATATTGTTCTGAATATCATAATCACGGCAGGTTGAGATGTCTTTTCTTCAGCAAATCCCTGAACTCCAACTGATTCTGGCGGGCGCGGATCATGTGGATGTGAAAGTGGTCGAAGGCGAGCAAAGCCTGCGCGAATTCATGGCGGGCATGATCGGCTATCAGCCTGCTTGGGTGACATTTTTATACGGCGTGCGGGCGATATTCGTGCGCTTTTTGGGCATGAAACAGGCGGGCATCCCTCGGCGTCCCAACCTCTCCCCTGCCGACATCCCCATGCTTCCGGGTCAAAAACTGACCTTTTTCAGCGTGCGCGCCGCCAAAGAAGACTCATATTTGGTCGCCGAAATTACCGATAAACATCTGACGGCTGCATTAGGCGTGGTGGTCGAACCGCTGAAAGATAACCTCAAACGCTTTCATGTCCTAACCATCGTCCATTATCACAATTGGGCGGGGCCGGTTTATTTCAATGTCATCCGCCCCTTCCACCATCTGGTCGTGGGCGGCATGGCACGGGCTGGTGTCAAATCGCGTTAGCTGTTCGTCAACGACAGCACCAGCAAAATGGCTTCAAGCACAGCCACGCTGCCCGTCAGATACACCAGCAGGCGCGGGTTATAACCCCGTACCGTGAATTTCGTCCGCACCAAAAACACAATTTTGATGAGATCGCCCAACAGCATAAGCCCAATGAAAATGGGCAACAATCTCCAGGGTAATAAATCCCAGGGACGCCACGCAGTTGCGACTAAAAGACTGTCATGAGGCACAACTAATAACGAAAGCACCATTGCCCAGTGGGCAACAACATTAATCAAAACGAAAATCATCGCTATGGTTTCTTTTTCAAGATAACGATCAGCAATAGCAGCAGTTAATCCTAATGCGAGGATAGCCAATAAAATTACCTGAATGAGATATGGGCCACCCGGCATAGAAAGTTCAGTGCCATAACCTATACCTAAATCCCACGGGCGAAAGCTCCACGCCAGGGCGATAAATGCCACCAGATGCGCGACCAGCTTGATTCCCGTTTCCAGCCAGCCCAATCCTGTCCAATTGCCAACATGCCAATGCTTCGAGGATGCTGTACCGTTCGCCATAAAATAATCCTCCCAAAATTTAGGCCGCGTTTGGTAGCGCCAAAGTGCTGCCTTCTCCGCATTCCGAACACTATTTACTCAATCGCGTGATTGTACCAACCTCCACCTGAAAGAGTAATGCTCCTTTCGTCGCCACAGAATTGAACCCGGACAGGCATTTTCACTCGGCCAGATGCTTTAAGATTTTCCCGCAAATAAATCGCCGTCTCAATCAACACACTATCCTTCAAAACCGGAATCGTCGTTGTAGGTGCACTACATGTCGTGCCCTTCCCGCGGCCCAACCCTTCCCCTCCCGGTTGGTAGCACCACATTAAACGGTGGGCGGTCAAAATTTACACATTTAGCTGTCATAAATGTGACTAAAGTGGTTCATAGAAGGTCTTTAAAGCCCCCTCTCCACTTGTGGGAGAGGGGGTTAGGGGTGAGGGGATAGCCTGCAATCACCGCCCACCACTTAAGGTAGTCCTGCCCTCTCGGTTGGCTATTGACTTTTTAGCACACATGTTCTATAATAGCACTCCAAAAAGTTGGAGGAGCAGACCATACAGCGAATAAAGCGGCAGCACAGCCTCATCTCACAAGCGGCGACAACCTCACCCATTTCCGCCGTACAGATGCGAAATTCGCGAGTCTCGCCGCAGCGGCGGATGACTCCCTCATTGTCGCCATCTTTGCGCTAACCCGGCGGCGCTCCTCGTGCTTCCCGCCGATTTTCCGCCCACAAAATTCTCGACTCGGCGGCGCTTCCCGTGCTTGCTGCCCGCCAACCCGGCGACAATTTCGCCAACCTATTTTTCATCCAATCCCCACGCCCACATGCTATAATCGCATTTTCAATCTTTGACCAATGACCAACAACTAAAAACCAATAACCACCTTTATGATTAGCAGTCCCCAGAATGAGAAAGTAAAACTCGCCCGCGCCCTGCAAGATCGCGCCAAAACCCGCCGTAAAGAGGGCAAAATCGTGCTGGAAGGCGCGCGCCTCGTCCGCGACGCCATGCAGCAGGGCTTACTGCCGGATTTCATCCTCGCCACGCCGGACAGCGCGTCCGGTTTTCTCGCGACTTTTGGAATCGAATCCATTTTGGTCTCCGATGAGATCATGCGCGAGATCAGCGCTACCCAGCAGCCCCAGGGCATCCTCGGCGTTTTTCCGATGCCAACGCCCACCCTGCCGCCGGATGCCTCTCGTATTGTGATTCTCGATTCGATCCGAGACCCTGGCAATCTGGGGACGATTTTGCGAACGAGTGCCGCCGCCGGTGTGCAGGCTATTTTGCTCTCGCCCACCTGTGTCGATCCTTATAATCCCAAAGCACTGCGCGGCGGCATGGGCGCACATTTTCGCGTCCCGGTTATCGAGTCCGATTGGGATCGGATTGCCACCTATTGCTATAATAAACATATCTATGTCGCCGATAGCGAAGGCGATTTGGCCTACGACACAGCCGATTGGTCGTCGCCCTGGGCGCTCATCATCGGTGGCGAGGCCGATGGCGCGGGACACGAAGCATTAGCGTTGGCGCAGCACCGGGTTTATATCCCGATGGCTGCCGCAACCGAATCGCTCAACGCAGCCATCGCTACCGGTGTGATTTTGTTCGAGTCCGCGCGGCAGCGAGCGCTAAAAAGTTAAAAACTGCTGCTGTTCAACACCTACTTTTTCGTAGGAACGAGACATGACTCGTCCGCAAGTTCCGGCACAAAGTTCTGGGTGTTCATGGAAGGTCGGATGAGGCGAATCTGGCTGGTTCAGGCTTCCATCACAGGCACGATGATCGCGGTAACGCTGCTGGCGTTGATTGCGGGTCACGTCCTGGGGAGCACACCAGCAGCCCTTCGCGCCGACAATAGCTGCCCGCTGCCCTGCTGGAGTGACATCCATCCCGGCACAACCCGCCTCGGTGAAGCCATCAACATCCTGCGTAACCTGGGTTATCATCCTCGTCGATTCAATGAAGATGCCGGTATTGCAACCAATCTCCTTTACATCAATGACGATGCTGGTTCAGTTTGTCAGGTGGGGTTAACACCGGGGCAAAATGGTATCGTGCGCGAAATTATCCTGCGAACCTGTGATCCATTGTCCGTCGGTGACATTTTGAACCTGATAGGCAAGCCGGATTCGATGCTGCCGATTGCCTCGTTGATGATTTTCCAGGACGGTCAAACGATTTTGACTCTGCGCCAGCCAAGTTGTGCCAGACGTAAAATTTATCCGGAATCCACCATCCGCTTTATCAGCCTAGCCGATAGAACCCTCAACAGTTTGGTCGCGACACAGCAATCGGCGCTGCCCTGGAGAGGCTTTATGCCCTTCTGGCACTATGGGCAGATTTTCCCGCAGCAGGTCGTATGTTGAAACGCTTGAGTTTTTTAGCCAGCGGTATGGCGTCGGCTTTTGCGCTTCTGAATGTGCTGGCGGGTCTGTTGGGGGCGCAGCGTCCGCCCCATCCGGCCTTAGTGGGTTTTGTGCCCTGTATGGGCGAAGCACGTCCCTGTTGGAATGGAATCATCCCCGGCGTGACCAGCATCAATGAAATGCACCAGATCATGGCGTTTGCTGGCCCTGGTGTCGCCCTGTTTGATGATCTGACCGAATCCTACAGCGTATATTTTATTCTTCCCCAACCATCGCCGGTTTGTGTCGCAATGTTTCAATTCGACCAGCATGTGGTCGGGCGGATACAGCTTCAAATCTGCCGCACAGCCAATGTCCGTGTGGGCGATTTAACCACAACTTTCGGTATGCCACAGCAGCTCGTCGTGATTCCGCCGCAAGACCTGGTGTATAACCACCTGGCGGTCAACAGCAAAGCCCTAAACTTTCAACCCTATAGTCCAATCAGTTTTATGAATGTGCTGGAACTCACCCAGATCAGCCAACCTTTCTACAAATGGCATGGCTTCGTCCCCTTGTGGCGCTACTGCCAGCTTGAACCCAATTATCCTTTGTGTGATTGATTGAGCACGATGGGATGCGCGTCGGCCTATTGCTGTTCGCGGCGAATGCTGCCATACTGGATGCAAATTGGTTGCCCGCTGTCGGGTGAAGGGAGAAACCAGTCGCGTGTTTCGACCCTATCTGAAAATACTTGCCCTCTGTGGTCTTGCCTGTGTCGTGCTCACCTTCGCCGCACAGGTTTTAGGCGCGACTCAATCCCCGATTTCGCCGATACAGGCTTTTAAAACCGGCTGTGAAAACCAGCCGCAGCCCTGCTGGTTTGGCGTCAGACCGGGCGTGACCAGCCAGGACGAAATGCTGAATCGGATGGCTTTTACAGGCCCGCCCAGCGAAGGGCGCTTTCTCATCGGTGACGGTTTGCTTTTTAGCTATGATCTTCCAGCACCCTGGCCGTTCTGCTACGCGGTTTTCAGCGTCGAAAATGGCATTGTCACCCGCGCTGAACTTTCCCTGTGCCGTGAACCGGTCATCCAGGTAGGTGATCTAGCCGCGTTGTGGAGCAATTTGCGCAATGTCGTCTCGAATCCGCCCTACGAATTGGTGTATGGGACGGCGACCATGAATGTCGAAGGCTGGCCGACACCTTACAGCCGCGTCCTGTATATCACCCTGCTCTCGCCCGACAGCCAGGTCTATCGCTATCCCTGGTATGGCTTCATCACGCAGGAACATTACTGCAAACTGACGCCTCATTTGCCACGCTGCCGCAACCAACGCAAATAAATGCTGAATCTGTGCTGGAAACTCGCCCTACGGATAATGTTGACAACAGCGCTGCTGGCTGTATGTGCCCGCATCATCGGCGCTGTCCAACCGCCCAAGCCTGCCTTGCGAGCCTTCGACATCGGCTGTGAAGACCTACCGCAGCCTTGCTGGTTCGGCGTGATCCCCGGCAAAACCACCGAGCCGGAAATCAATCAACTGCTGGCCTTCGCAGGTGAACCGGAATTGGCGCGAACGATTCTGGCACACGATGACTATACGCTGATTTTCACCCTGCCCGCGCCCTGGCCGTACTGCCGAGCCTCATTTTATTTTGTGGATAACGTCATGATGCGCGGCGAAATCTCCCCCTGCCGCGAGTCGGACATGCGCGTCGGCGACGTTGCGCTGCTCCAGAAAAATGTAGATTGGATAGTCTCTCTACCAGCTAACAAGCTGGTCTATGATCGTGTTGCCATCAATGTTGAAGACTGGCCTGCGCCTTTCAGCCGCATCAGTCTAATTACTCTGCTACCCGACAACGCCCGCTTCCAAGCGTTTCCCTGGCGCGGTTTCGTCTCGCAGCGTACCTACTGCCAGGAAGTGCCCAGCTACCCGCGCTGCTAATTTGACGTTTGCCCTTCGCTTCCTCTGCGTTCTCTTTCATTTGAGACACGATTTGCTAACATCAGGGTTGCGTCAATCACTGAGAGAAGTAATTTGCCACGCCTCTACACAAAATTGAGCATTTCCATTGTCCTGGCCTGTATGCTTCTGTCGATTGTTGCCCGCGCATTTGGCACGCTACAGTCACCTAATCTGCTTTACGCGGTTTCATCGAAGGCTGCGAAACCCAACCGCAGCCCTGTTGGTACGGAATTGTTCCAGGCATGGCTAATGAGGAGGCAACAAATATTCTCATCAGTAAAGGCTATAGTCTTTCTCTCATGACGGATGGTGGGCCAATTGAATATATATTTGCAAAATCGGAGACCATTTGTAACCTGATGCTAGCAGCCTCATACAGAACAGGAACCGTTGGAGCAGTAGAAATTCGAGGTAAATGCCTGAGATTGGGCGATCTGTTCTTATTTTGGGGCAAGCCCGACTATGTTGGCTTAGGAATCAAATACAATGATTTGCCCGGTATGGGCTATTACAATGCTTATCAACTAAACCCCTTTCCTGCGCAGCCCAAAGTAATATCACCTTACACATTTTTTCAAATGATCCAGTGGTTTCCGCATTATTCAGAAATACCAAATAGTAAGTTTCTTCAATGGCGAGGTTTTGTTCCCGTCTGGCGATTTTGTCAACTTGAATTCTCTCTTTCAGATTGCCAGGAAGGGCGTATCCAATCGCTGGTAACCCTGCCGCCGCCGCCACAACTACCACAATCGTCAACTGTAGCGCCCTTGCCCATCCATGTCTGGCCTATCATCACACCTACGCCTTGAGTCAGTCTTGCTTGATGATTGGCCTATTACGCTATCGCTCCCCGGACTTGCCGGTGGCGTGTTGGCGTTCACCTCGGATTGTGCCAAAATTGCCGCAAATGTGTGTGCTGATAAAATACCTTTATGACTCGCTTTTACGTGAAATTTCTGCCGCTGTTTCTGGTGACACTGCTTTTGCTAGCCTTTGCTGCGCGAGCATTCGGCACAATCCAGTTTCCCAACCCCATCCTACGCGGTTTTACCGACGGCTGTGAAGCTAAACCGCAGCCGTGTTGGCATGGCATCGTCCCCAAATCCACCTCGGTGGTCGAAACCCGGCAAATTCTCAAAGATGCCCATTACACCGAATTTCCCTCACCATTGACTACATTCCCTTTTGCCTTCAAAGGCCCAGAAGATGTTGAAGTCTATTTCGACAGCACCTACGGCTCGACGGTAGATCGCGTCGATCTGATTATCCGGAATACCCTTCCGATTGGCGATGTCATGAGCATTTTGGGCAAACCGCAGCGCTTGCTGCTCGCCAATAAACGTGGGATGGTCGCGGCTACTTACGGTGATGCGACCAACTGGCTCTACGTCGGCTTCATGGACACCCATTTTAATGCCCTTGAACCCTTCGGAGAAACGCACTTCGGTATCGAACTTTTCTGGCTGGAAAAAGCCCGCCCGGATGATGCTTTCCGCTGGCATGGATTCGCCCCATTGTGGCGCTATTGCCAGTTCGAACCCGCCGCCCGTCCATGCTAAAAAGTTTTAGTACGCAACATGGTTTGATCCTGGCAATTAAGGAAACAGGGCATGTTATAATCAATGAGTATGATGGCAGCAAAGGATGATGAATGATGGCAATTGCTCAACCACCTAGCCTCTTCGATGAAATTACGGATTTTTTAGCTTCAGGACCGACAGCAGAAGCAATTATCGCCTATAAACCATCAGAATTTTTAGACCAGCGTCTTCATGAACTACTCCACAAGAACAGCAATGACCAGTTGACGGCGGAAGAGCGCGTCGAACTCGATAGCTTCTTGCAAATCAATCATCTGCTCACCGTCGTGACAGCCAAAGCGCGGCTTAAATTGGCGGGAAAACGATGACCTATGTTGCTTCAGAACTGCGTCGTCTGGTGATCGAACGCGCAGGTAATTGCTGCGAATATTGCCGTCTCAGTCAAGAAGACGTGCGATTTTCATTTCATATTGAACATATTATTGCGGAGAAACACAGGGGACAGACCATCTCGGAAAATTTGTGCCTCAGTTGCCCAAATTGTAATGGCTTCAAAGGAAGTGACATCAGTTCAGTCGATTGGGATTTTTCTGAGGAGACAGTACCCTTATTTAACCCGCGCAGACAGCAATGGACAGATCATTTCCGTTTAAACGGTGCATACATCGAACCACTGACTCCCGAAGGCCGCGTCACTGTGTTTTTGTTGAAGATGAACGATCCTGAACATATTGTTGAACGTGAATTGCTCATACAGTTAGATCATTACCCATGTAATGCCAATTCCTGATTGAATGCCACATCTCTACTCGAAGCTCATCCTTCCTATCACGCTCATTTTCTTCGTTGTGTCTTTAGCTTCCCGCGTTCTAGCTACCAATCTGCCGCCTGATCCAACCCTGCGCGGCTTCACGCAAGGCTGCGAAGGCAAACCTCAACCGTGCTGGAATGGGATCATGCCAGGGAAAACCACCGCCGAAGCAACTTACGAGCACTTGTCGCAACTCGGCTATGAAATCGACGACAGTATTTTTAGCAATACGCGCCAATTGCAGGCACACTTCCCGAATAGCGATTGTGGGCAAATTACCGCCAACATCGACCAGCGCATCGGCATATTGTATGAATTTTACGTACATCCCTGTGAGATGGCGCTCGGCGCATTTTTGAGCGCATTCGGCACGCCCGATGTTGCCAACCTGGAATTTGAAACGTGCAGTATACGGCTGCTGTTTGTGGAGGGTCATCTTCAAGTCACGGTGGCAAACTCGGTGCGGCCTACCCGAAATGTCATCGGTTTTGGGTTGCTTTCCGATGAGACTGTCAGTTTGGATTTGAATCGGGATTCGCAGCGCGTATCATGGGCTGGGATACTGCCGATGTGGCGCTACAAAAATCAGTTTTCAGCGGATTTCGCTTGCCCATGATCCGCTTTTATCTCAAATTGATTCCCATATTCGCGGTTATTTTCCTCGCGCTGACCCTGACCGCCCGCGCACTTGGCACAACCCAGCCACCCAATCCCGCTCTGCGCGGCTTTACTGAAGGCTGCGAGGACAAGCCCCAACCCTGTTGGTATGGTATCGTGCCGGGAGTGACAAACGGGATAGAAGTAAAAAACTATCTGGTTTCGTTTAACTATATACAATTCGAAGAGGATTTTCCGCTAGTAGATTTTTACGATCCGCTTAACCCAGCAACAAAATGTGATCTCCGCATCACATATTTATCAGAAAAAGGTGCTGTAAATGTTATAGAACTCCATAATTGCCCTGGCATACAGTTGGGTGACACAATGCAGATTATGGGATCACCTGTTTCAATTTTCCCTTATGAGATAGGAAATACATTATTCTTTGCGCCAACACTTCAAGCGGTTTTAGAGAATGAAAGCCTATCCTCATTTAGTAAAATCACGGACGTATTCTTATGGCCCAAAGCTACGGTATTTGGACAGTTGACTGTAAACTGGGCAGGATTTATCCCTCAAAGCAGATATTGCCGCCTTCAACTTAACCTACATGACATCAATCCTTGTAATCAAAATTAAAAGGGCGCACCCTTTCGGATACACCCTCGTATTGCCCATCTTTTGACTATCGACTATCCCGACGCAGTGTCCTCGAAAATATCGCGTATTGCCATTTGAAAACCGGACAGCACATCGCCGCCATCGAGAATCTCATCTTCAAACAAAACATCTTCTTTATCAGGCGAATAGATTTCCACAAAGCGCTTTTGCGGATCAACCAACCACACCAGTTTGGTTCCGTGCGCTAGATAATAACGGGCTTTGGTGCGCATATCCTTGAGCGAATCATCCGGTGATTTCACTTCCGCTGCCAAATCGGGCATATGCGGAACGCTGCCTTTTTCGACAGGGGGTTCGCTGCCGCTGGTATACGCCACATCGGGGATGAAAGCATTGCGGCGGTCATCTGGTGAACGGTAGCGCACTTCCATCACAACCCGTCCACCGCGCCGTTCCTGAACATGCGTCCGAATATGAAAATAGATATTCCCGACGCACATCCCATGTTTTTCAGTTGGCACTTTTTCGACGATCTCCCCATTGACGAGTTCCAGCAGCCGATCACGGTTCTCCGGCGAGTCCGCGAGTCGCTCGAATTCCTCAATTGTGTAGAGCAGTTGTCGCGCTTCCATCGCTTGCCCTTCGCTTACTCAACGTTCCACCACATTGTAACATAGGTCAGGGTATGATGGAGAAATAATGCGTAAAACACAGGGGAGCCGCCGTGATTCGATCCTATCTGAAACTGATTCCAACTTTTGCCATCGTATTTCTCGCGCTGTCCCTGGCCGCCCGCGCACTCGGCGCAACCCAGCCACCCAATCCCGCCCTACGCGGCTTCACCAAAGGCTGCGAAGATAAACCGCAGCCCTGCTGGTATGGCATCGTGCCGGGGATAACAACTTGGGACGATAACTTATCTGTGATTAAAGCTCATGGCTTCCAATCATGGCGATCTTGGTGGGATACTAGAACCCGCTCCACAAATTACGCTGAAATTGATGCATCTTTCCTCATTGAGTTAAGCAGTTCTGCCACTTCAAAGGAAATTGAAACTATTACACTTTCGCCTAATTGTCGCTTTGTTGGTTGGATGGGCTATTTTGAAGGAACTCGTTTCCAACTAAGCGGTGAGCAAGGCATAAAGAGGCAAATTGTCAGACTAAACTTCACCAATATCCAAGAAACTGACAACAGTTGTGTTAATTCCTGGAGAGATATTTTGTATAAGATGGGGAAAAGTTCATAATCACAAGTTATGCAAAGGGCGCACCCATTCGGATACGCCCTCACATTTCCCATCTTTTAACTAGCGACTAGTGGCTTCCATCGCTTGCCCTTCGCTTACCAACGTTCTGCTACATTGGAACCCAGGGTGGAGTAGGATAGAGCAGTCACGCCGAAAACCAGAGGAAGCCGTGTTGATTCGATCCTATCTGAAACTGATTCCAACTTTTGCCCTTATATTTCTCGCGCTCACGCTGGCCGCCCGCGCACTCGGCACGACCCAACCGCCCAACCCCGCCCTACGCGGCTTCACCGAAGGCTGCGAGGACAAACCCCAACCTTGCTGGTATGGCATCATGCCAGGGATAACGACTGTCAGAGAAGCAGACCATATTCTGAAAGATATGGGATACACATCTCAGGATAGTCAGCTTTATTTTAATGAAGCTGAAACCCTCCAAGAATGCACTATACGAAACGAAATCCACGATACCGTTATTAGGAGGATAACTTTAAATATGCGATGCTTGAACCTCCAATTGGGTACTGTTATGAGCTGGTTCGGAAAGCCCGATGGTATTGGAGCATGGCGTGTAATTTTTGAAGCAGGGCTAGTTAATGCAGTAGTGATTTATCACGGAGCAAATCATTATGAATTACTGCATTTATGCATGGACTTTGATCCTAATGGCCGAGTCGAAGCCTTAGAATTATACAATCCTCAAAATATTCCCACATTCCTTACAAAAAGTGATTGGCGTGGCAATCTATCATATATATTTTACGTTAGGCGTTATAAAGCACCTGAATGTGCTTCATTTATGACCGGCTAGAAACTAATTTTGTGAAAAGCGAAGGGCTTGACGAATTGCCAAGCCCTTACATTTTGCATCTTTTGACTATCGACTAGAGACTACATATTAATCATATGGCCTTCCAACCCGTGCGCGGCTTCTTTGATGGCCTCGCCCAGGGTCGGGTGCGCATGGACATTGCGCGCGATTTCGTAGGGGGTCAGTTCCCATTGGCGTGCCAGCGTCAATTCCGGCAGCAGTTCGGTCACATCCGGGCCGATCAGATGCGCGCCCAGTAGTTCGCCGTATTTCTTGTCGCTGATGAGTTTGACAAAGCCCACCGTATCGCCCAGACCATTCGCCTTCCCATTGACCTGGAACGGGAATTTGGCAACATTGATGTCGTAGCCCTTGTCGCGGGCTTGCTTTTCGCTGTAACCGAAGCTGGCGATCTGCGGTTGGCAGTAGGTCGCGCGCGGCAGCATATCGAATTCCAGTTCGATAGTCGGTGCGCCTGCGATATTCTCCGCCGCGATGATACCCATATTTTCCGCCACATGCGCCAGCATCAACTTGGCCGTCACATCGCCGATGGCGTAAATATGCGACACATTGGTCTGCATTTTGGCGTTGATTTCGACTGCGCCGCGATCCGTCAGTTTCACGCCGGTTTTTTCCAGGC
>JBDTNB010000177.1:0-12948 GCA_039933955.1 Chloroflexota bacterium | reverse complement strand
CGAACGTCCACGGCTTTGTCATCAAACCGAGTAACTTCGACGCTTCAAAAAAATACCCTTTGCCACCGTACTCCTCTGACTGCCGTTTGATGTTGGCAAGCCGCGTTGGGGTTGTGGTCACGACCAAAATCATTCCGCTTTTGCCAAACTGCTTTTGGAACCCCTCTGGATTTTCTAAATAGGCGGTAAGAGGCTGCACCTTGTCACGACCAAACTGGCCGCGTTTGTTTTCTGTTGCCATATCTAGCTCAATCAAAAGGCGGTAGTGGTACGACTTGCCTGCCTCAGCGGGAGTGGTCAGATAGCAGTATCCATCTGGCCTAACCTCTCGTTTCTGCTTGCCAAGTACGCGCTCTCTACCCTTTCGCAGGGTTGTTTCATACACCACTACATCCGGCCATTGGCTGAACTCATAATCCGAGACCCAATCCCTGATTTCTGCACCGTATATTTGACTAGTATCCGCCATCATCTTGAGCCGAACGTTGTTAAGGCGCAAAGTATGGGCGATTTGATCCCAACGCGGGCTTTTAGGATAGCGAAAGTCTCCCTCATCCCCTAAACGAGCGGCCACGATCTGCGCCCCTTTTCCTGCTAACCAAAACATACCACGACGGTGCGCTATATCTTTGTTCGTATCATCCACTCGGCAGATATATTTATTGTGATACAAGAGCGTCAATCGGTGCTGCACTCGACGCTTTTCTCTGCCTACGATCTGCGCCAACTGGTCGGCTGTGACCACTCCCTCATAGCGCCAAATTGCCACAAGAATATCTGCATCTTCCTCAGTAAATTGCATTCCTGGGGGCTGTTCTGCCCGCTTATTTCTAGGGAGTGGATCAGTCTTCTTTCGCATGGCTAGATTTCTCTCAAAAATTATCTGCATACGCTGAGTATAGCAGTTTGAGATTCACGCTTTAATCGCTGTCGCTTATTTCAAACGGAGGCACATCGGTTGGTTTACTCTCTTTTCCCTTCTTAACCTCTTGCGACTGATCGGATCGTTTTTTTATCAGGTCTAATTGCAACCAACGGTGTTCAATCTCACTGAGAACTGCTTTTCGATCCCGACCAAATGTAGAAGCACTTAAGGCACGAAGTTCATTTATGGCTGTGAGCAAATTCTGTGTAGGGCGAATTCGAGGGAGATCAGGGGTGCGAAGCTTAGCCGCTTTGTATGGGCCTTTGTGCTTGAACCAAAATTCCCGCTCTGGAAGATTTTTAATCATGTAGACTCGACGTTGCCAAATTTCAGGGAGGGCGCGCCACACCATCTCTTCTTCGGTGGTATACGGCCAGATTTGGATACCTGTGGGCTGTTTGCGATAGCGAATATCCTTTACCTCATCAAGCGGTGGGGTAAATATTTCTGGGGCAAGCACAGCGGCATCTGTGGCTCCGACTTGAAATACTACCAAGTTCTTGACTGTATTGATTACCGCCTTTTGCAGTTTCAAATTATCGTGGAGCTGGTCATAAAATTGATGAGCAAAAACAAGCCCCAACCCATATTTTCTACTTTCAGTCAAAATTTGTTCAATATCATCTGTAGTGTAGGTCTGAAATTCATCCAAGAAGAGCGTAAATTGCTCAGGCGATGAATATGCCTTATCTGCGCGTGAGAGTGTTGCTAGTTGAATTTGTGCTATCAGAAATCCTCCAAGCAGTTTGCTGGAGGTATCTCCAATTTGGTCTTTGGCGAGATTGACAAGCAGGATTTTTCGTTCATCCATCGCTGACCGAAGATTGACCGAACTTTTGGCACTGCCAAAAATAGCTTTGAGTGCCGGATCAGTTGTCAGCGGGCCAATTCTGTTGGTCACTGGTTGTGACCACTCACGTACTGCTCGCTCATCCTTTACAGTAGGAAATTCCCGCAACCAATACGATTTTAACGGATTAGTTTCTGGAAGATCAGACAAAAGTTTCTCGCGTAATGCTCGATCTGTAAGCACTAATTTAGCGTCAGTCAGTGTTAAACCAGAAATCGAGAGCAGCCAAAATAGATGCAGCATAATTTCCTGCATTCGAACAGTGATATTTTCATCCGCATGAAAGAGCTTAAGCATCACACTTGTAAGAAAACGCGCCTTTCGTTCTGGAATATCCCCTGGGAAAAGCTCCAGGGGATTGATCGTTATGGTAAATTCCGGGTCGGTAGGATCAATCAAGATCACTCGATCCCATACCTGCTTACTCATGAGTGCGAGACGGGCCAGCATGTCGTTATACGATTGGCTATGGGAACTAACTGATCCTACTCCATGATGCTGTTTGATTAAGCTGAGCGCCCAAGCAAGTATGGCCCACGATTTGCCGACTCCAGTAGCGCCCACGATATACATATGGGTCTTGAGCATTTTGGCAGAAATATTTAAGCTCATTCGTCTTCTATTCCCAATAGTGTTCCTAACGAACCTTGACTATTTTCATCTCCAGATGAAGCACTTCCCGATCCGTTATTCAATGAGTATAAATTGCCAAATGGATTTCCCAATTTTGTTCCAGTCAACACACCAAGTCCCGCCCCTCCTAGACCAAAAAGGGTGAGCCATGTGGTTCCTGAACTTGGCATAACAACGGTGAACAATATGCCAAGTGTCAACGCGCCACCAATTGAGATAATCAAGCAGCCAATCAAAATCTGTCCCGGCCACTGGGTAAACGTTAAACCAGTAATATCTTCAAGTTTATAGAGCAAATATTCATAGGTGCTTGTCCACTGAATTTGTGGGGATGCGCCAAAAAGTCGCGGACGGGCATACTCAATTTTGGTTGCTTGATCGAACTTGTGTTTGAGATAGAGAAATAGGAAAAATCCAGCAACGGCCAGGGCGACAAGAAATATGACTACGCCCACAATGAGAGATACTAGAATCAGACCCGTAACAGTTTCGATGATAGAGTCAGTGAAACTTTTCATTTGACATCACCCTTAACTCACCTACCCTTAAACCGATCCCTGAACCAACGTACAACGGAGAGTTTTAACAGCCGTAGTTGCATTTTCTTTTCAAGTACAGATAAATCTGCAATGAGTTTCAGCTTCACCGATTGAGCAACAAAGCGCGGCCACTTATGGTGTTGCGGAGTCGTCTCAAAATACCAGTAAAAGTAGCAGCCCAGGAAAAACAGTGAGCACAGAAGCGAGAGAAACCAATGTTCATGGAAAAATGCCGTTGCCACTTCAAAGACGACACCTGCCCAGACTAGAGGGACAATTGTGACCCAGGAGACTAGGACAAATCGTTCTTCCGAGTCTCCGAACCATGAGGGCCACATACGTACTACTAAATCACGCGAGAGAATAACTGCTCCCCAGCCAGTCGCGATCAAAACCACAAGACTGATGCCAAGAACGATAGCAGCGGTAACGAGAATAGCTACAAGAGCAATTCCGAGAAGTAGCGCAAATATTTCTTCCATTTCTTCACTCTCCATTCGCTATTTGAGAGAGATCGGGTTGTCTTTATCGACAGGGACAGCTTTCCCCTCGACAATCTCTCCCTCATCTGGCTGGGCAAGTCCGAGTGCGAATTCTGCTCGTTTTCGCAAAAGGGCTTCAAAAAAAATTGGGGCTGTTTGGGTGATGGTAATTGTGTCAGCAAGTAGCTCTAACTCATCCTCATCAAGGTCTCCTTGAGCACCCACCGCTTGTTGGAAGCGCGCAGCCGCAGCATTCGCTTGGCGCACTGCCTCTAAGCGAAAGCTCTGCGCCTGGTCATCTATAAAAGCCCGTTTTTCCATTTCATCTGGGTCTAAAGTGGAATCAGTAGTCATAGCCACCACCCATACCAACCTTCTTAGCAAATTCCTTTAGTGCCTGGCTATGCAACCGTTTTGCGGCATCCACAGTGTCACGCATCACCTCATCAATATCGCTATCTTCCTCATCACCAAACGTGTTTTTGTGCTTTGCTGCCATGTGTTTGTATAGCTTGATAGCGCGCATGGTCATGGCTAATACTTGTTCGCCAAGTATTTCGCCATAGACTACCCCCATCATATAGGTCATCGCCCATCCTTTAATTTCTCCGTGCGAATCCGCTAAGTCGGAAAGACGTGGATAAAAGAGAAAACGGCGTTTTTCAACTGCTAAAAACTGACCGACGGTTTGACCATCCACCATTGCACCCAACAATTGCGCTTGACCGATTTTGCCTTCCTTCAACAGATCCTCATCGCGTTCAATACGCTGGGCAAGCTCTTCCTGAAGGGCGTGGCGATCTTCATCATTGAGTTCAGAAACATAATCCTGAAATGTCTCAGTCATTCCCTCGTCTCCTAACTCCCTACAGATTGGAAATATCGTAAAGAACTTCCAAATTGGAAGCTATATCCCTTATCCACAAAACTGTACTTCCAGATACAATTATTTGGATCAGTAGGCAGTATCAAACATTTGCACTTATGTGCTTGGGGTTTACAAGCTATGGGAGATGCGGGGATAAAAGCGTTCGGCGAACTCATTGAAGCTATGCGTACAACTCGATCTTTTATAAATTCAAAGGGGAAAAAGCAAGCATGGACGCAAGAAGAGCTTGCGAAACGCTCTGGATTATCCAAACGGCTAATTGGTCGGATCGAACGAGGTGAGCCAGCAGGTGTCTATGACGATATTCCTGCACTAATTCAGGCTTTTAAGTTAGGAAAAGAAGCAGGCGAAAAACTCTATCATATTGCTTACTCTCCACCGGAGGAAAACGCGCCGCCTTATGTGGATACAGAAACAATAAAACAAGTTTTTGCAAAACTCACCTATCCTGCCTCTGCAAGAACATTTTTGTGGGATTTCATAGCCTTCAATGCTTACCACTATGAGGTTTTTAACTATTCTCCTGAGAAAATTGCTGCACTGAAAGTAGGTGATGTGCTAGGGTCAAATCTATTGCGTGTATTATTTGACCCATTTTTCGGTCATGCTTTCAAACTTGGGGGACAAGACAAATGGCGTGCCGATATTGTCCGCAACCTACGCATCTTCCAATCTAAAGCAACCATATACGCCAATACCAGGCGTTTCAAAGAAATCGTGACCGAAATGGAGAATTATACGTATTTTCAAGAACTGTGGGACGAAGCGCAGAACTCAAATGCTAGTGAGAGTGAATTGCAACTCCCTATCACAAGGATACAGATTAGCAGCAATAAATTTATTGAATTTGTGTCGTTGCGAATGCATCAATACTTAGGGGAAGACGTTGATGTTTCCGTGTACATTCCGGTAAATAGCAGTGAAGAAAAATATCATGAGTTACAAGCCAGCGTAAAAAACAAGGTGAAAAATAAAATACTTGATGACGTGTATTTTTTTGGAGGCCAACCTATACGGTAACAAAACACCTCTTATTTCTCTGATTGAGCGATGGAAGGCTTCGGCAACCGTTCCGGCCACTCCCCTTCCAAGACACCGCTGACAAATTCGGGGTGTCTACCAAGCCAACTTGTAAGAAACACTCTATGCTGACGGTCTAAAGCGCCCTCACCTTCAGGGTGTTCATGCAATAACCACTCAGCCGCCGTCCATTCCACAAGGTATGTTTCAAAATACCGACGGCGGATGTCTGCTTGTGCCTCAGTAAGAATGCCATGTAGAAGCATCACTGCTGCCATCCCATCCATACCTTTCAACGCTTCTCTAATTGGGTGTTCTGTTTGGTTCAAATATGCACTTTGTTTTTCTTCTTTAGGGCTTTTATAAGCATCAAACTGAGGATTTTCTTTCATAGACGAATATAGTCTAGCATCTCGCGTCAAGCACCCCATATTTGACCTTTGGTGCGCCGAAATTGATAAATTTTGAGCGTGTTACAATATCTCTATGTTTCTCACATTGAAAAGCATTTTTGGATTTGGGCTTCTCGGTTTATCTTTCCTGGCGCTCCTGGTGAGCTTGTGGTACGCAGCCTGGGTCATCGTCGAACGACTAATTCCCTGGTTGCGCTGCTGGCTGGGAATTGCCGATCAAGAGGAATATGAACTGTTTGAAAAATTTGCAGAGTTGCGAGAGAAGCGAAAAACGGAGGTGTAGAGAGCCAGGAGATACTTCGATACGATTTCGGCTCTCTACGATTTTACCCTCTTACCCTACTCTTTCCCTTTTTTCTCTTTGGGATAGATGTAGATGTTATAATCCTTGGGGTTCAATGGCTTCGGCTCAGGCGGCTTAGGATTTACCCGTTTGCTGATCGTATCGAGTACGAAGAGCAAAGCCGCCAAAGCTCCTGCAATCGCTCCTAAAATAAGCGCAACAGTGACCGGACTGGTAATTGGATCAATCATATATTCCTTGTCTGCGAAGTGATCTCCTAGGCTCTGCCTATTTTATACAGTAGTCGCGTTTGGTTAATCCTGAATTAAAAATCCTCCTCCCCACTCAATTCTAGAATTTCATTGAACGCCCAAAACATAATTTCCGGTACATATTGCCTCAAGTACGATCCGGTTGAAACATATTATTCCAAGTGATAGGATACCTCTCACGATGACATGGGGAATGCTGATCTTCTGGCTGCCAATCTTCTTTTTTGCCTGGGCGATGGTAAATCCTTCGACTGCCCTGCAACTGCTAGATGAGCTACAACATCCCGAAAAGCGATGGTTCAGACAATGGCTGGCTGCCAAAGAAAACCTAAAGAATTTGGAAGCGAAATTTAAAGAGAACGTAGCGCAAAACGGAATGTCCTCGGATGTTGCTGACGCGATCCTGGCCCACGATACAGAAGCATTAGTAAATCTCCTCGGCAATACAAAAGCAAAACCCTACCTAGAACTCGTAAAGAAATTGGAGCAAAGCAGCGCCCCGAAAGCGTAGCGTATCGAGGCGCAATGAGTGAGGACTAAAAAAGATGGGGAGTGAAGTTCGTGCCTCACCCCCCATAGAAGTCTATCGTTGACGCAAACGCTGTAGCAAATCAAACAGGACATCTACACCTGTTTTGACGCTGCGTTCCATAAGCGAAAGCCCATCTCTGATAACGGTTTCAAGTAAGTCAAACGGAAAACCGCGTGAGGGTCGCTTGTAGCGGTTGCCCTTGACTTCTGAAAGCAACTCTTGGAGCATCTCAATCCTGGCTCGTTGTCGCTCAATCTCGATGATCTTATCAATCGATTTTTGTATCTCTTGATCGAATTCCATAGGTTATTTACTCCTTTCAAATTTTTGTACCAAATACCCGATCCAATTCTTTATCGGCCTTCGGGTCATTCATAAGCCAGCCGATAAATAGGTTTCGGCCTTCTGGACTATCGAAGGATATAAATTCCCACTTAAGCATGTTATCCCCCTCAATCCGCCGAAACTCTCGCAGTCTCACATCAACGGTGTACCCGCGAAAGGTTGGGAGTGTGTGTACACTCATAATTGCTCACCTCCTTTCTTAAAAAACTACCGCTCCTCTTTGAGCGTGAAAAAGAAAAAACACCTGCACGCGCAAGTCTGTCATGGTCAAGGCGCTTGTCGCCCTGACTTGATAGATGCGAACAGGTGTTACCATCACGGGATCGCTCAAGGAGGAGCAGACATAGGGCTTCGCCCTATACAAACCAGCCGTTGGCAGGGCTTGGGAAGATTGAAAGTTCGTGCCTGATGCCGTATCACTAAGCGGTTTTAGAGAACATTTCGCGGCGGGCTGGCCGCGTGTTGCAACCACCCAATTTTCGCCGTTTATTTGTGTCTACTACTATCAGCATGAGATGTTTTTTCAAAAAATGCGGCGCTCCCTACACCATAATTTCGCCGCTTCTTCTCGCGCCGTAGGCGCGCCCCCCGTCGGACTGTAAGGCCGACTGCCTACCCGAAGAGGCATTGGGGGCGGAGCGAACCAGCGACTTCCCCCAATGCCGGTGCGCCGCAGGATGGGAGATGACGCGCAAGCGGCAACGAACCAGACCAGGGAACTCCCGCCGATTTTGAAGGATATACGAGGCTACAAGTATGAATTCAAAGGCGGGAGCGCACGAGGGTGGGCAGTCGGGCTTTTCGACGCAGGAGAAAAGGCCGACGGGGGGATGGTTTTTGGAGAGCGTAAGCGTGGGGGGTGGAAGTGAATGCGCCCGATTTTAAGGCAGGAATCTGCCTAATCGAGCGCCATGAACGACCACCTCCCCGACGAAAACCATAAATGCATTGGTCTTTTGAAGGTACAGCACAGCGAATGCTAGGGTTCATGCTGTACCTTATGCTGTACTTTTACAGCATAAAATACACCTCAAAATAGGGTGTTCGGCAACACTCTCCTATAAATGCGCTCCGCGCATTTGGAGTTTCCCACTACCCTTCCCTCCCTTCGCTTCCCTGCCCTCTGATGTTGCCTACGCGATGCGTTGCATCGGATTTTTCATTTCTGATGCAACACACCATTTCGCGTGAGGTGTCTTGGGAAGGTTGCCCTTCCCTAGCCGTTCATCGTCAGTTGGTCGCTTCGGTCAGTCGGCCATCACCCTTGCGCCGTGATGGTGGCGTTCCATTCATCCGTTTTCACGCATGAATAGCTCTATCACAACATGCGAAAAAGACTCATACAAGGGGAAAAATGCCCTATTGCCCACTTGGAAGAAAGCCCTCTTGTAGGCAATGTGGCAATAGGGCTTGCCCACTTTCGGGCAATCAGGCATTTTCGGCTTCGATAAGGTGTTTATAGAGAAGACTGTCTTGACCTTTATGTTTGAATTCCCACAGGTAGGCTGCAAACGCCGCCACAAATACGGCGGTTTTGGTGATCCGCTTCCCATGCGTTTTCTTGATTTCATAGGGTAAATCCTCAAGCACAGTCATCAACTCCTCTGGGAAACGAAAACTTTCCTTTTTAGCGGCTTTTGTCTCTAACGCGGCGCGAACACAGGCAGCCAGATTTCGGGCAAGCAGGCTTTCCGTCTTTCGGGCAATCGGGCTTTCGGGCAATTGGGCTTGTCCACCTGCCTTACTGCCCACTTGCCCACTTTCGGGCAATCGGGCAGCAGTGTTCCGAAACGCTCCGGCTGGTGAAGCCGGATAATCGGTTTTGGGAGTCAGGGGTTGTGGTTTGGGTTCAATCGCAACAATGCCCGTCATGTCAATCGCATCGGGTTGGCGTTTGCGTACCTTCGGATTGAAGTTTTCAGGATGTGGGTTTCGCATAATTGACAATCCACTGCGCCACTTTTCGGTAGGCTTCTGCCCCAGGATGACGGGGCGCAAGCTGCGTGAGTGGCATTTTCTGGTCGAATGAACGGGGGAATTCAATCGTTTCGGGGATCAGGATGTCGAGTACATTGCCGCCATAGATGCGTTGTGTGGCTTGGACGATACCAGGGGAGTGGTTCGTCCCAGCTTTATACATCGTAAACAGAATGCGGATTTGCTGCTTGAGGAGTTCATTCCGATATTTGTGCCAGATGATGCCTTGAACATGGCTAATCAAGTCTGACACGCCATCAATTGCCATGCGCTCCGCGCTGGCGGGAATGATAAGCCAATCGGCGGCCACAATCCCATTAAAAGCTAATCCCGCTTTACCGGGCGGGGTATCCACTAAGATATAGTCGTACTCCTCTTGAAGCGGTTTGAGGATGTCCCGCAGCAAGATTTCATCGCCCGGATCGAGACTTTCTTCTATGGCGGCCATCAACGATGAGGAAGGCAGAATATCGAAGCCAAACGGCGTGCTTTTACGGACGACACTGGCCGGGGTTTGCTTGAGGAAGACGTGGTAAAAACTGGGATTAATGGTATCCGGGTCGAGACCAACATAGCGGGTGGATGAGGCTTGCTGGTCAAGATCGACCAACAGCACCCGTTTACCCAATTCGGCTAGGGCCGCTGCTATGTTGACTGCACTGGTCGTTTTGCCTGTGCCGCCTTTGAAGATGGAGAAGGAGATTACGATTGCCATTTTTTCGGTGGATATTCGGTTACAGTCTGGAATACTTCGACTTCGTGCAGAGGAATTTGGTAAACGTGGCCGACCCGTTTTGCGCCAGGGATGTAGCCATGTTGCACCCACCGAATGACGGTCTTCTTGTCTTTCTGGACGATCCGGGAGAATTCGGTGGCTGAGAGAAAAGTCCGCATGAGAATAGATATGACAGGCTGCCGAAACAAAGTCAAGCGGGGAATTTGGGGAGAATGGGGATTTGAAAACCTCGGACAACTAACCATTCGATAGAAGGGTTCAAAAACCTGCCAGAACGCCATTTAGTCGGTTTTCAGCTCAAAAACGAGGAAGTATAAGGAAACAGGCAAAATCGGGGGAAATGGGGGCTTGTACGCGCCTACAGACCCAATATTTGAATGAGGTCTTTGATCGTTTCCGTAAAACTTCCATCCTGGCCGTGTTCGGCACGCCATTTGCTCCAAAAATGAATAAAATCCCCGCCCCCACACCCTGCAAAACAATTCCAGTAGTCGCCGCTCTCGACCACGTTAAAACTCTTGTGTTCATCGTCATGGAACGGACAATAGCCTTTGCCCTGAGCATCAAGCTCAACATATTGGCGTACAAACTCGACAGTGCTAATCGCCGCCTTGATCCGCTCTGACGGTGGTCGCCCAGTAAGTTCGGCTACTGACTTTACTTCGAATGCTGGTGTAGGCTTGGGTATCTCGACCTGGGGTGCTCTCCCCATTACACTCATGATAAATGACAGGGGAACGCGATCCGGGGTAGCAAGTATCGGCAAAAGCTGCCTCGGCGTTGGCGCAAGTGGGATATTGTCTCGGTCAACAAACGGGTAGACCTTTCCGCTCTTGCGGTGCAGGCCAAGCGGCAAGCGCACCAGTGAGCCTAACCCATCCCGCACAAGCTGCACCTGGCGCGGATAGATTTCAAAGGCTTTTGCGCCTGCTGGCTCAGGATCAATCTCATGCTCCAAAAGAAGCTGCCGGGCAAAGCGGCGTACATGAAGCCCTGGAAGCGGATGTTGGAAATGAAGCCATACGTGGCCGCCGCGCCGGGAAAGCTCTCGATACACGGGGATACGTTGATCTTCCAGGGAAGCAGCCAGAAGACAGAGGTGTTCCCATTGCTCCTCAGTGTCCCCATCAAAACACACCCATTTCGCCCTACTCTGCTCATCCAGGGCATACGCGCCGAGTGTGACCGCCCCTTTGAGATGCCCAATAAGCAGGTCAGAAGTCAGCGGCTTCTTGACGGCGATATACGTGCCATCTGGCTGCTGGAACGGATAAGCATCCCGCCTATTCAAAAATGTGGCACTAAATGCCTCAAGGATAGCTGGTTCATATTCTGGTGGCCGTTGTCGTTCCATAGACATAGTGTACACAGCCCAATCAACTGATCCGACACCCCGATTTTCGCCAAACTCAGCGGTTGCATCCTCATATCCTGCCCTAACTCACATGCCCTAAAACATGGTACTGCGCCCAATCGCGGCGTTCCTGCCAGTAGGCGACAATCCGCTGGGCATCGTCCCATGAATACAAAAGCACATCGTTACGTAGGGTATCTTTCAGCTTGGTTGCCCGGTCTCCATAGTGCCGTCCTAAATGCAGATCGCGCTCGGCATACTGTAAGCGATAGGTTGCCATCTTTTCCCAACGGCCAGGAACCGGTGTCTTTTCCAGAATGACATACAGCATCATTTCCCCCCACCCTATGAGGTGATCCGCTCGAAAATCACGATGGGGTTACGCTTCCCTTGCACAACGCGGACGGCCATAACATCGCGTGATGCTGGATTATCGCGGTTGCTGTAGGTGTGTTGGGCATCGCCTATTGCGGCATTTTTGTTTGTCCAGCTATTCACCTGATGCCACTTTTCACCAGTTCCCGGCTTCATGACCTGCACATAATACTTCATGGTTTGCCCTGCTTCTGCCGGGCTAGTGCCAGCCGGATACTCCCCGCCGCGTTCAAATCTGCTGGATGCAACCCCGAAAATTCGCGCCAGACGGTGTACTCAATCACCTTGTCGCCGTACCATTCCTTCAAGTGCGGCATAATCAGCGGTGCATTCCCACCGATAATGAGAATACCCTGCACGTCGCGTAGAGCGTCGAACCGGGTATCCAGTGCGTTATTAGCAAGCCAGTCAGCATATTGTCCACCTAGATAATCGAGCATGGGTTTTATATCCACTTCGGCACGGCCAAATTTCAAGGTATAGTCGCCACTGACTGAACCGGAACGTATGACCTTATCCAAATCATCTACTGTCGCGCCGCCTAAGTCGCCACCCGGCTTCTGCACCCATTCCAGCAGTGGCATACGAACATGGGTGTTGCCGCCACCATTGGGAATACTGGAATTCGGCAGATCGGCGGGATTAAATGTGCCATTGTGGAGTCGGAACACATTCGCGGTGTACGCGCCTACATCGAGCAGCACCACATCTCCGGCCAGTTTAGAAGCCAACGCCGATTTCGCGCCAGTGCTGTCAAACATAAAGCACCCCACCGCTGCGAAGCCCTCCGGCCAGACCGTTACGTTTTCGTAGCGCCATTCGCGCGGCTTTTTATCCCCCTTCAAGGTGATAATCACCGGCTGCTTGGTGTAGGCTTCGATGAGCGGTTTTTTCATTTCGTTGAGCATGGCCGGTGGCAGGGTCAATGTGAGATCAACTGAGCCAGATTTAATGCCCAATCTTGCCAATGCATAGGCTGTGAGGAAACGGTGATGCTCACCCCCATAGCGCGCCGCGCCCATGTGTCGGTCAATGCCTTGCCGGTTCAGTGTCAGGGCATCATCGCCGACGGCATAGCGGTTGCCTTCCCACTCGCACCAGGTGTAGTCGAGTTCAAAGCCTTTGCCCATCTGAAGTTCCTGGCTGGTGACACGAGCGCGAATAGAGGGAAAGGTAATGGTTTTCTTCGCCTTAGCCAGCATCGCGTTGACGTTCCCATTGCCGGTGTCTGAAGCGGCGATTTGTGAAGTATAATCTGCCATAAGTAGCCCACCTCCAACGTGGGTGAAACATCGAAAGTGCGCTGCCCCCAGCGCGCTTTTC
>JBDTNB010000176.1:0-13060 GCA_039933955.1 Chloroflexota bacterium | reverse complement strand
AAGAACGTGTCAAAAATATTGTCATTGATCTGTTGGGCGTAGATGCGGATCGCGTTGTCCCACCAGCTCGTTTCCGTGAAGACCTGGAAGCAGATTCGCTCGATCTTGTCGAACTCATTATGGCTTTTGAAGAAGAGTTCGGTGGCGAAATTACCGATGAAGACGCCCAGAAGATCACGACGGTTGGCGAAGCCATCACCTATATTGACCAGAATATGGGCGGTAGCAGCTAACCACGCGGCCGTTTGATTAGACAAGTCTTACAGGGTCGTTCGTGTGAAGTACGAACGACCCTGTTTGCTTGAATAGACCAATATTGTCCCGATGCCTACATTCAAAATGATGAACAATATCCCGCCTGAACCCACCTGCGTGGCGAGTTCAAACCCCCGCATCAAATTGTAACTCTGCATTAAACCCAGCAATCCACATATGCTCCCGATGAAGGCACACACGATGCTCAGTACATTAATCCACTTAGGCGAGCGCATCACTAGCGTAAATATGCCCACCAGAACCGCGATAACGGCCAACGCGAACTGCTGCTGGTAATTAGGATCGTCCCGATACTGCGTGAAAAACTCAAGCGGTGGCAAAAGCGCGATCCCGACCAGAAGCAGAAAAACGATGCGCCAGCCCGGTCTCTGCTTCCAGAGCGTTGAGGCAATAACAATCCCAAAACAGGCTAATGGTAGTCTGAGCAATAAACTCGTTACTAGGGCGGGATTACTCCCCCGAACGGTAGGATGCAAACTTGCCCATTCTGCTAGATCATAAGCGCCAAAGCTCAAACTGCTTCCCCGATTAACCACCCAGGGAAGGCAATAAGCCACAAGTCCGACTATGAAAATGACGATCAACCAGCGTCGCGTTTGCTTAGTTATCATTAAGCCTCATCCGATTAATTCATCAATGCGCTTGCGGATTTGTTCATCTTCTTCGACCTGATTCTCGAAAAAACTCACCATAAATGGGCTGCGTCGCTGGCGCAGTGCCATCGGTGCAACCGCCCGAATATCCGCCAATTGTGCGATGTCCCGGCCATCGGAGGCCGCATAAGCCCGTGCCGCCTCAAACATAGTGTATTCTGCCCGGTGCGAATCAATATCCAGGTCTTGGATAAGTGTCAGGCCGAGTTCTAATGCATCCGGCGCTAAATTGGTTTCCTTCAACAGTTCGCGTGCGAGTAAGATTTCTTCACGGGCGGCCGCGGTCACTTCTTCCCATTCGCGGATAAATTGTGCGGCATTGTGTCGATACGAGCGGACGCGCTGGTATACCTCAAGTCGTTCCTCTTTGGCAGTCAATCCTCGTACATTCACCCGCAGCCCAAAACGATCCATAATTTGAGGCCGCAGACGACCTTCTTCAGGATTCATTGACCCGATGAGCACAAAGTGTGATCGGTAAGTCCCGGACATTGCGCCCCGTCTAACGGTGTAACTGCCCTGGGCTGCGGCATCCAATATTGCGTCCACAATTTCATCATCGAGCAGATTCACTTCGTCAACGTATAGTAAGTTGTTGTCTGCGCGTGCCAGAATGCCGCGTTCAAGCCGGACGCGCTGCTGCTGGATGGCGACCCGCTCATTGACCCCGCCTACCACATCTTCTAGGCGCGCATTCAAAGGCAGTTCGACCAGTTTGACTGGCTCATAATGGGATATGGATTCGCCCGCCTGCTGCTTCTCATAACAATCGGGATACAGTAATTTTGCGCTGGGATGGAGTAAATCTTCCGATAGCACGCCTTCTTCGCAATCGCTGATTTCCACATCTGGCAAAATCCCCGATAGGCTTCGGACGGCGGTTGTCTTGCCGATGCCGCGCGGGCCAATAAGCAGTACACCGCCAACGGCAGGATTGATTACCGACAGCATCAAGGCGATTCGCATTTCCATCTGGCCGACAATTGCCAGGAAAGGGAAGGGGCGGTTTTCAGCGAGGCCGAAATCCTGCGAGTCCTCGGTCATTACCGCGCGTGCGCCCGACTGATTGAGCAACTTCAGTAAAGTTGATTCTTCTAAACTGCCGAATTGGGGCAGTAATTCACTCATATCGGCTCCTGGTCTGCTAGATACGCTGTTTTTTCCGAAGCGCCTGCCGCTCGCGGGCTTCTTGCGCGCGCGCTCGTTCTAAGTCAGTTTCAAATCTGAGTTCTGGAACTGGCGTAGGTTGGCCGTTAGCATCGAGTGCTACATAAACCAGGTAAGCGATATTGGAGATTTTTGAAGTGCCGAGGAGAGGGCTTTCCGCAATAACTTCGACGCGAACTTCCATCGAAGTCCGACCCACATAGCTGAGTTCGGCATTACATAAGACGAGGTTGCCGACAAAAATTGGTTCGACAAAGGTCATGGAGTCGATGGCAACGGTGACAACCGAGGTTCGTGAATGGCGCATTGCGACCAATGCGCCAGCTTCATCAACCATTTTCATGATGACGCCACCATGCACGTTCCCCTGTGAATTGGCGTCTTGTGGCCCCATCAAGGCACTGAGTGTAAAGCGAGAGTCTGCGATGGTCTTGATGGATTTTTCCATAGTCTCCTGCTAATCCATGTCAGATTGTTTATCCGAAACCCGTTTGAAAACCTCATCATCCCATTCTAACACGTCTATCTTGTCGAAGCCTAATTCTGAGAACATAGGAGGTAAATGAGCGCGTGCCGGGAGTTTTTCAGGTTTATTCGGTTTGGGAGGCAGGTCTTTGAAGAGAGGTCTGGCTTGTTCGGTGCTGCGCTTGCGGATGATACGACCATCCGCCCACAGATTGCCAATCCATTCGCCTATGGTTGTGTATACGTCCTTGTTTTCGCCTCGAATGAACCCGATGTATTCGCCGCGTGTATCGAAAATGAATTGGTTGAAGAGTGTTGCGTGCCAGTCACCGCGCGTGTCAAAGATGAAGAAAGGCTTGTTGGGGTCGATATCGAACTTTTTAAACATCATAACCCTCACAAATTTACGTTCTTTATCTCCGATTATACCCTCATGGGAAATAGCTCGTTATAGGAATAAAGGCTAGGTGTCAGGCAAGCAGTTTGGCATAAATCTGGCGTAACTGTCGGGCTGAATTGTCCCAGGTGAATTGCTTTGCCCGTTCATAACCCTTTTGAACATAGCTCTGGTAAAGCGTGGAGTCGTCTAAAAGCTGCTTAATGGCGTCAGTAATGGCATCCAGGTTGTACGGGTCTACTGTGATCGCTGCATCACCTGCAACCTCTGGCAGGGATGACACGTTCGAGGTGATAACTGGTGTTCCGCAGGCCATAGACTCTAGGACAGGCAGCCCGAAGCCTTCGTATAGTGATGGCAATACACAGCAATATGCGCCGCTGTATAACGTTGGAAGATCAGCGTCATCCGTAAAACCGATGAAATGAACATGTTCCTGCATTCCTGCGGTGTTGACTGTTTCGTAAATCGGGTCTTCCAGCCAGCCACGCCCACCCGCAATCACCAAATCAAGGTCATATCCAGACGCACGCAAAAGCGCCAATGACTGAATCAGGCGACCATAATTTTTTCGCGGCTGAACGGTTCCGACAGAGAAAATATATGGCGATGTTCCAATCATGTATCGTGTTCGCGTAGTCATTAAGACCGACCTATCATTTTGACGTTTAAAACGACTATCTACACCACTCAAAAGAACATCTATCTTTGACTCCATAACCCCGTACAAATCAATCAGATCTTCTTTAGTGGACTGGGAATCTGCTACAACAAAATCAGCTCGATTAACCGAATCAGGAACCACACGATCCAGATAGAACTTTAGATTAGGACTCGCAGTTTCAGGAACACGCACATAAGACAAATCATGAACCGTTAAAAGCGTTTTTGTGTGCGGTAGGGTAGGCGGAAGCACAAAGTCCGTCGCATGATAAAGATCGACAGCACCAACAAACAACTCAACTGGAACATGAATATGAGCACGATGCCAAATACGAGCAAGCCACCGAGGAGACAATCGAGTTGGCTTCCAAACAAAGTTAGAGTCAAATGAAGGAGATGAAAGAGAAGATGAGCCAGCCACAAACAAATGATAGACATCATCAGTATCTTGTCTCGCAAGCGCGGCCACCAGCTCACGGACATAACGCCCAATACCCCCACCTTGTTCATAAGCAGGGGTGTAGTCCAAACCAATTACTGGCAACTTTAGCCGACCAAAACTAATTCTGGTTATCAGAGACAGAAATAGGCTGTTTCACATCGTTATATGTCCAATAACGATTGACAAAAAAGTTCCAGAACATGACCACAATTACACCAATCAACTGTGCGGTCATCGTACCCATTTTGTCATCCGCCATAACCGAGGGAATATAAAGGGGACGCAAAAGATGGATAATAGGCAGAAAAATCGGCATTACAGCTTCACCCATCGCATGATACGAAGCGCTAATCCAGATCGTCCGACCTAACCAACCAACAAAGCTGATAAATGTGAACATCAACAACTGGCGACGCAGCGAACGAGAACGCGAGTCAGGATATGTCCAAAACCGATTCCAAAGGAAATTACTCACAACCGCCGCGAAAAAAGCGATACTCGTTGCTAAGATCACATTCCCAGGTATTGGCGTGCCAGTCTTGTCGGCTGGCGATAACAAACTAGCCTGTAGAACAATCACAGTGCCAAAATCGACTGCCGCACCAATAAAACCAACAACTGCAAACTTCAGAAAACGCTCAACTTCCTTTGATTTCTCGCCAAAACGCCCTGCGACGGCCTGGATCAGAATATCAACAGGATTACGAAGAATACGATTTGAACCTTGAACTGTATTGTACTGACTCATGAAATCCCTAACCTCGTATGTGTTCGTGTTTGATTATACAGTATTGCTAAAATTCCCAGCATTAAGCCCATATATAAGAACAAATTATTCACATAAAGGTTATCAAAAAAGCTGTGAACCGCGAGGTAGACCCAGGTTCCAAGCAGACCTATAATAACAAACCGGCTTAGTATATCGGGATGTTTTCGTCCACGCCACGACAGCGCCATTATGCCAATCCAAACCTTGCCATACACTAACAGTCCAATAATACCAGCTTCGGCCAACATGTTCAGATAATAATTGTGTGCATGACCGAGTGGTTCCGGCCAATTCACTAAGCGATAATCTGGATAGACTATTTCATAATTACCAAAGCCAACCCCCAGCAGTGGATGAGCCGTTGCCATGTTCAGAGCAGCCTGCCAGTGAGCCAAACGCTCTGCAACAGCATAATTTTCGGGCGTAATATCAATCCCTCGCACATCTTCAAAGGCAAAAAACTCCTGGGTCGAGGTGCTCAAGCGCTCAACAATAGAGTGCGGCAGCAAATCAGCGGCCCACAACATAACCACCAATATTATAGCGCTGCCCACAAATATCAGTCCCCAGCGCGTATTGCGTGGGATAGCAAATGCCGTAACGGCCAGCGCAGCCCCTAACCCAATCCACGCGCCACGACTCCATGACATCCCGATGCCCACTAAGATAAACCCTGATGACAGCAAATAAAATATCGCCAGACCAAAATCCAGGTGGATAGTTTTCGAATGCCTATTATTCCAGACCCTCAGGCTGTAGCCTAGCGTCGCCATCAACGTAATCGGCGCAATCAGCCCCATAAACCCACCAAAAGGGTTAGGCTGTCCAAATGTTCCAAACGCGCGGAAAAAACGCCCGTTCACTAAAAGATGCAGCGCTCCACTGCCACCAAAAAACTCGTATATCCCAATCCAGGCATGGGCGACAGCCGCCAAAGTAAGGCCGAACAAAAGCCATTCCCATCGGCGCTTCTGAAAATAATTTAGCGTAAACGTGACCAGCACAAGCATCTGAAGCCACTTGAGCCATTCATTAAGCCAAGCAGTCAATGATGTTGCTGAAAAGACTGTAAACCCAGTAACAATGATGAATATGACAAGCAGAATCGACACTGGAGAGGAAAACACGCGAAGCAGGCGTCCCCCGCGTACAGATTGATGGATAAGCCAAGCGAGGAGGAAGCCAATCAGCGCGAGTTGTCCAATATCCAGAGGCAGTTGCGCTGATGCTTCAGTGGCAATAAGTGTGCGCATCGGCGCAAGTACGAGCATGATGACCGTTGCTGCGAGGGGGCTTACGCAGGCCAACAGTACAAAGGCCAAAAACGCCAATACAATAACGACGGTTCCAAGGGGCTGCGTCGCAATAAACAACCCAGCCAATGCAGCCGCGATTAACCAAATAAACGTCACGCGAAACCTCTGCAATTGGTCAATTACAGAGGTTCTTGCGCCACTTAGAATCACACAACCTCTCGAAAGTAAGCGATAGTGTGATCTAAACCCTCACGCAGTTTTACTTTCGGTTCCCATCCCAGAATGGATCGCGCGCGTGTAATATCCGGCTGGCGAGTTTGGGGGTCACCCTTGATACGCTCATCTTTGAAAACTATGCCCGCTTTGTTTCCTGTAGCTTCATTGACTGCTTCAGCGAATTCGCGAATGGTCATTTCGTCAGGATTACCAATGTTCACAGGATCGCTGTAATCCGAATTCAGAAGCCGATAAATGCCCTCGATCAGATCGGTCATATACTGGAAACTGCGAGTTTGTGATCCATCTCCGTAAACCGTTAACGGTTCACCGCGCAAAGCCTGTGCAATGAAGTTTGGTACAACGCGACCATCCGCCAGTCGCATCCTCGGCCCATAAGTATTGAAAATGCGTACAATACGGGTTTCAACACCATGAAATCGGTGATAAGCCATCGTCAGTGCCTCAGCATAACGTTTGGCCTCATCGTAAACGCCGCGTGGGCCGATTGTGTCAACATTACCCACGTAGGTTTCTTTTTGTGGATGCTCTAAAGGATCGCCATAAATCTCAGACGTGGAGGCCAGAAAAAAGCGCGCATTTTTCGCTAATGCAAGACCGAGGGCGTTATGTGTTCCCAATGCGCCTACCTTGAGGGTCTGAATGGGGAGTTTCAGGTAATCAATTGGACTCGCAGGGGATGCGAAGTGCAGAATAGCATCTACCGCGTCTTTGATATAGATATAGTTGGTTATGTCATGGTGAATAAAGGAGAAATCTTGATTTCCGGCGAGGTGGGCAATATTCCGTGTATTCCCCGTAATCAGATTGTCCATCGCGATAACCGTGTGTCCCTCTGCCAAAAAGCGGTCACACAAATGAGAACCCAGGAAGCCTGCACCGCCTGTGATAAGTACGCGCAAGTTAAACCCCTTTGTGAAATGCGATCTTGAAACAAACGCCAGTTTACCACAACTTCACCTGAGGGAATAAGTCATTTTTATACGACTGTTACTTCGCCTTCACCTGCTTCTTTTAAATCCTCAAGTTGAGCAGCAAATTCAGCCTTAAAGATTTGATAAGCGAGTACATTATCCAGACAAACAATAATCGTTCGCAGATAACGTGGTGTGTCAAATGTAAAATCAATAATCTGATTAAGCATCGTTTTAGCACAGTTTTCGATGGGATAACCCAGTGTGCCAATGGAAATAGCTGGAATCGCCAGTGACTTTAGATGGTATTGTTCTGCAAGTCGCAGGCACTGAAGCGTAACATTTGCCAGCTTCCCTCGCTCGCTGCCCTCACCCCAACGCGGGCCAACTGCGTGGATAATCTTTTCCATCTTTAAATCACCAGCATCTGTGATGACTGCTGAACCTACTTCACACCAACCAATAGCTTTACACGCTTCCTGGAGGGATGGGCCAGCTTTCTCGCTCAGAGTAGAGTTCACAAATAGATTAGGGTCGGTTGGATTGACAAGACCAGCAGCAGACTGCACCAGAATATCGTCTTGTACGATCTGAATTGTAACTTTGTTCACCTTCGCTTTCATCGACCACCCGCCCTCATCGCTTTTGTAGTAAATTACACCATCATAAAGGTGGTACGTCAATAGCACTGGTGTTCGATAGCTGGGCGGCGCACCCAAGAAGGAAGATAAAGACATAACACAGGTCTTGGACGAAGACACTGTTATCAATTAAGCCATGCGAGATCAAATTAATCATGCTGCCGATCAGGCCAACAACAACAGCGTACAAAAGCGGATCATGTTTCTGATAGATGCGAATCGCTCCGCGCATCGCTTTCCAAAACGCAAATTGGATTACCAGTAATAGCCCGACACCAAAAATCCCCAAACGCACCCAGAAATCCAGAATAATGTTGTGTGGATGGGACAAATTAGGTTCTTGCCACGCATCCGGTAAAATATAGTGCCCACGAAATGCGTATAGAAATTGATCTAGACCCAGTCCCGTTATAGGGTGGTCATGAATTATATTCAGCGCGCTTTGCCAAACCCGAATACGAAAGAAGTTGGTTCCACTATCGAAATCAAGGACGCGGGCGAAGCGTGCCGATTGGAGCGAAAACAGAAAGCCGACTACTGCGATGATGACAAGTCCAAATAATATCCAGCGGGCGCGTTTCCCCCCATAAACCAACAACACAGCTATCATCGCTGCGGGAACACCGACAAAAATTGCACCAACACTCTGGCTTAAAATAATAGCAAGCCCCATTACCCCTAACGAAACCGCCGCTGCAATTCTACGGAGGCGATCAATCGGCGCAAACAAGAATGCCAGCGCGAAAGGTATACATCTTCCTAAAAAGAGGCCGACGTTATTCGGAGACCCATACACGCTTGCCAACCTGCGTGCGCCGTCTTCGGCTGTAATTACGGCTTGCCCTTGCAAAAACTGCCACAACCCAATAATTGCAACAACAAAACCAGCGATCAACAAGGCATCGACCAATTTAAGGATCAATTTCTTGTCGAGGGGGATGGTTCGGAAAATAGCATAAAAAAGGGCAGGCTCAACAATCATAACGCGTAACTCAGTCGTTGCTTGGGAGTGCAGTTGCGCCCAGAGTAGTGAAATCACGCCTAGGACTACAAAAGCAATCACACCATAGTCTAATCCCTTCAGTCGCATCCTGAATACGGGTGTTTGTGGTAGGCTACTGATTGGCATGTGCCGCATTTTACCCTGCTCAACTAGCAAGCGGAGCAACCAGGCTGCAGCGCTCATCAGAATTAAAATTTCTGACAGTGGAAAGGCAAAGCGATACAATTCAACAGGGAAAAGGAAAAATGGTGTCCAAAACAACGTGAGGATAAGACCAATATCGAGGTGATTGTAGATCAAAACAAATAAGACTATTGCAGCCACTATTGCCAGAATTAACCCAGGCTGCAAATAGAGCAGTCCAGCGCTGAAAATCGCCAAACCGAGCTGCACGGATTCGCGCCGGAAGAGATTCGGCGTGCTATCCCCCCAGGTGATGAGCATACCTACCAGGAGTGCAAGGGAAGTAACAATGCCAATGCCTAATTGCCCAACGGCATTTATTCTGCGATTCAGGAATGAAAGTCGATTAAATAAGAACACCCAATTGATCTGCCACCCCGCAACCGCTGCACTGGCAACCGAAATTGCTACAGCAATCCAGGCAATCGCGACTTTATTGTCGTATGGAAAGGCGAGATTACCCGAACTAACGCCATATCCTGCCAAGACCCAGCGATCCCAACCACGGTCTGCAACAATATGCATCGAATGTGTACTAGGCAGAAGGTTTGCCGCTACTGGAACTAAATTTTCTTCAAGTAATTCACTACCGCTCGTAAGTACAATATAGGCATTGCCGGATGCATCTTTTGGAGTTGCGTCCGCCGGTTGTCCGTCGATTGTTGGGTATAAATAGGCTACAAACTTGTCCTGCCGAAGCAGCAAGGAAACTGCCCGACCCTTGAAAGCGAAATCGAATTGGCTGTCCTGAACCCAGCCGATGTCCGCGCCCATTTTGCCAAATGTCCATACGCCGCTGTAAAGGGCAAAGGGATTAGCAGCAGGAAATAGACCATTTTCAGCTTGTAAAGGTGGAATATGTTGAACCAATGCCCCATACAAAGGAGTGGGTTGGTCTTGATAGTTAATCAGCGCAAATCCCCAGATTGGATCATCAGGTGGGGCTACGGGTTGCCACTGCTGAAGAACCATTCCAGCCAACCAGGGCCATTCTCGTTCAGTGCGATCCAGAGCGGTCAGTGTGTAATCAACTTGCTGCGCGTTTGTAACTCGTCCCCATATCGATGGTCGTCCTGCCCAGTTATCAGGTAAACTGTTCCAACCCCAATTCATTGCCCAGATGGCTTTTGCCGCGTCGCCGTTGCGCACCATCACTTCGCGTAGGGCAACAACACGCGAGAAGTTCAAAATATTGGGTTTAACAGTGCGATCCTCTGGCGATTCGTCAAAGCCATAGGGTTTTGCGCCAACTGCATCCATGTAGTTTTGAGCGCCCAGCGCATATAAATCGCTCAAAAACAAAATATCACTGATATTTTTGGGGCCAGTTTCAATGGTTGGAGCCAGGGCCCCAGCAATCACAGTTGCTTCGGCGTCTGCACTGTGGATTGCTCCATATGTCTCTTGCAATAATGCCGCATAGTCGGCTGGACGCGGTTCTAAACCGCCCCATGAAGCTATGAGATTGGGTTCATCCCATACCTGATAATAATCAATATCTTCACCATAGCGGGCAGCGAAGAGCGATGCGAATTTGGCAAAATCACCAGGATCGGCAGGCGGCGACGTATGGTCGTCTTGCGCATCTGCAACTCTCGCCCATGAAGGCGTGTAAGTAAGAACCGCTATCAGGTGCAAGGAAGGATACTTCGCAACCGTTTCGACTATATGATCCCAAACCTCCCAGCGATAATGCCCCCGTTCAGGTTCTATCTCATCCCAGGGGAACACCTGTCGTACCCACGTTATGTGGGCGGCGACCATTTGTTTAAGCTGTTGCGGGAGAATATCATTTGAATACTGAATGAGTTCTACATTCACACCCAAACGCGGAACTTTAAAGGGCAAACTTGAGTCTACGGACGCATCAACATAACCTCGTAATTGGAAATCGCGTTCCTGACGGGCAGCAAAAACAGTTACGAGGCTGCCTGATAACGCGACCAGCGTCACTGCAAAAATTATGTATTGTCGTTTCATCTTGTCCAAACTGGGTTAGACGCGCCGCTGTCCAGGGTTAATTGATGAGCGACTTCAGATTCGACATCAATAACCCACAAATTACCTTGATAAATGAATGCTATTTCCCGTCCGTCAGGACTCCAGGTGAATTCCTGGTTCTGAAAGATCGACTGTTGCCCCGTCAATCCTGGTTGACCAGTCTTGGGGAAAATTGCACGAGCATTACTGCCGTCGCGATCTGCGACCACCAGATCATATTCGCCGTTGATGCTGTTAAAAGGGTCGCGTGCGCGCAAATAGGCGATATAACCTTGTGGGTATTCGCTGTCGGGCGTTGACAGCAGCGGTGAATACTTAGGCGCTGACCATATACCTGCATTGTTCACAATCGACGCATTGAAGGAACCAGTTGAATCGGCAACGGCTACATTAAATGCAGGGCTATTTTCCGGCAATTCGCGTCCGACGGGTGCTCCATGAAGTGTGGTCGCGAACAGGTCGTTGTCGGGAGACCAGGAAATAGTTGCGCGCCACGACCAATCCGCTACCGTTCGAAAAATAGGGTATGTCAGAAGGGGGGCGCTCAATTTTCCTGTCGTGAGATCAACCAAACCAACCGAATCGGCTTGTGCCCAGGCGAGTTTTGTGCCGTCGGGTGACCATTGAAAGCGCGTTCCCCACCAACCATACAGACCGCCTAAGGAGCGCTCAACGATGGCTTTTACACTCAAGGAACCACCAGTTGCCGGATCAAGCCGCATCTGCCAAAGATCATTGTAAGCCTGCCAGCCTGGTGCAGCCTGGGTGGCTTCGCCAGTTGAATAGCAAATCGTGTTTTCCTGACCGGGTATCCAGTCAGCATATAGAACATCTCCGGGAATTAATGCAATTGGTTCTTTATCTTGAGAGACATCGGATATGAGCCAGAGCTGATTGAATGAATTATCACCCTGCGCCGATGTGGTCTTACGTGCAAACAACAGTTGTCGCCCATCCGAGGACAGGCTAAAAGTGCTGCTGCGACTATCCAGGTCACTGGAAGTGGTGAGCAGACGTTTCGCGGTGCTGCTGCCTCGCATTACCCAGGCGTTTCCGTTGTTGATGTAAGCGATAGTCCCGGTGATGGGCACGGGTTCAACCTCACCAGTTGGTCCCACCGAAATTATTTCGTCTTGTGGAGCGACAATCTCTGTTTCGCTTACTTTTGCACGATCAGATTCGACGCCATCACGGAGCGTTCTCCGATAACAAGTCTCCAGGATACCATTTTGGCCGGCTTGACCAACTTGTTGTTCACCCGGCTTTAAAGCTTCATTGGGAATGGTGTTTTGCTTATAAGGGATTTCCGTTTGGGTGCATTCTGATTTTTCAGTAACCCGGACAACGGTTACCAGCATCCCATCGCTAATTTGCGTGAATGGAGATGGATTCACGCTGTCAGTTTCGTTGACTTGAATATCGACTTTAGGGTCGCGCAGAAATTCGTCTACTGTGACGGGCACAGTATAGGCAAAAGTGCGCTCACGCCCATCGGCCCTTAAAGTTACGCGAATTTGGGTCGTTTCACGCTGTGGGCGGCAGGCAGCGATTGAAAACAGCAGACAAATCAAAACGACAAGGTGTCTTCTCATAGCTGGAAATCCTACCACATTCACTTGCGCCTGGACAAACTTTCTTTAGAGGATGCTGCTTGTATTGAAAGCCCTCGACTTCGTTCTAGTCAGAACGAAGTCGAGTTTTCATAAGCTTTCGCCGACAGAACCGTTTAGATTACGGTTTCCAGTGTGGATTAGTGTCATTGGCTCCATTGTTAGTCAGGTTGACTGGGTTCGAGCCATCTGGGTTCATGACATAAACTTCGTTGTTGCCATCGCGATCTGTGACGAAAGTAATCTGTGAACCATTAGCCGACCAAGCCGGACTGTTGTCGTTGGCTCCATTGTTGGTCAGATTCACCGGCGTAGATGGATCGTTCACGTTCATGACATAAACTTCGTTGTTGCCATCGCGATCTGTGACGAAAGTAATCTGT
>JBDTNB010000175.1:0-13177 GCA_039933955.1 Chloroflexota bacterium | reverse complement strand
ACTCGAATTGGCTCACTTTTGTTGACATTCCTACCTTATGCCCCACCCTCAATTAGATTCGAGTTCAGTACATGCCTATGGTAAAAATGGGCAGGGAATTCCCTGCCCAGACTGTTTTCGTTAGATATTTTGTACGACTCAAGACCCGCACATTTCTGGTAAATCACCCTAACTTCCTCAAAAACAGCGATTCAGATTACTACTCGTTCAAATTACCGATTGATCTCCCCGTGATGTTTGTCAAGTTGCACAATGCATATATAGGATAAGCCCCCTGCGCATACACGTAACCTGCTGATTCAGTGTAAGTGTGCAAGTTATACGAATAAATTTTTGGTAGATTTTATAGGGGTGCGCCGTTAGAGTGTAACCTACCGGAATTTCAACACTTCCATGGGTAAAAACACACCGAGTCTGTGTGCTGTGAGCCAGAGGAGTACACAATGCAGCAAGACAACCTTTCCGACTGTCAGGATCAAGATCTTCCCCAGTTGCATCGAATTGATACGCAGGAACATGATGCCTGCGCACTCATTTGTGCTGTCCGCAAGGGCGGCGAACCCACGCATGGCAATGTTAAACGAACCATTGAAGCACTAACTCGCATGGGACATCGCACAGGCTTCGTTGATGGCGAAGGCGACGGCGTTGGCATCCTGACGGACATCCCGCGCCAATTGTGGATGAAGAAATTGGCACGCGCTGGATTACGCACATCTATGGCAAGCAGCCGGAACTTCTGGGTTGCGCACATAATGATCCCGGCGACAGCACGCGGGCGGGCGACACATCTGATCGAACAAATCAGCCAGCGCTTGACCGAAGCCGGATTAGATGTATTGGTCGAAGAACCCGGTATGGTGAGTCATAATATCCTGGGGCCAAACGCACAGAAAAATGAACCCGTTTTCTGGCAGCTCGCAGGGATGAATGGCAGCATCGCGACAGAAATTTTGGAACGCACGCTGTTCACCCTGCAATCACAGCTTGAACACGATCTGGGCATACACTTTCCGTCGATTTCGGCACATAGTGTAGTTTATAAAGTGCAAGGCACAGTCGAACTGCTGCGGCGGTATTACCCCGAACTCCGCGATCCCGATTATGCGTCGAGCATCACACTCGGTCATGCGCGTTACAGCACCAACACCAACCCGATTTTCGAACGAGCGCAGCCTTTTAACGTGATCGGGCACAATGGTGAATTTAATACTATCTCCCGTTTCAAACTAGAATCCGACATGCTGGGTATCGCGCTCGACCCGAATAATTCTGATTCGCAGGATGTTGACCGGGTGCTACGGGCTTTATGCATGGATTTCGGCATGGATTTGGTCGAGGCGATGGAATTTGTCTTCCCCCCGCACAAACATGATCTGATCCAAAATTCACCAGAAGTCCATGCGATGTATGACCAAATCCGGCGGTCGTTTGGGCC
Source organism: Chloroflexota bacterium (assembly GCA_039933955.1). Taxonomy (GTDB): domain Bacteria; phylum Chloroflexota; class Anaerolineae; order Aggregatilineales; family Phototrophicaceae; genus CFX2. The sequence goes on along the minus strand of JBDTNB010000175.1, from coordinate 11,739 downwards.
GTTCGCACAAGGGCCAGCCGCCGTTGCGGGACGCTTGGGCGATATGTGTGTGTTCAGTGTCGATGCGCTCGGTTTGCGCCCATTGTGGTTCGGCGAAACGGAAAAAGAATATTTCGCCACATCCGAACGCGGCGTCTATGCCCTCGACATGATGTCCAGCGAACCTAAACCCCTCGCCCCCGGTGAGAAAATCGCACTGCATGTCGAGCCGGGACGCGCGATTGAAGTTCTGGATTATCCAGCTATTCAACGGCATGTTCTCAACCGCAACCGTGAACGCGGTATCCGCTTCGGAACGCAACCAGGCGGCGTATGGTCGCTGAGCGACTTGCAAGTACGACCCTCGGCTCCCCTTTCCGGCGACTCGAACGGTCATAGTAATGGCAAGCAGCTTGAACCGATGCATGTCGCTATCGCCGAAGCCGAAATGGAGCCAACGCCTGCGGGGGGGATCAACCCGCGCCCGATGCCTTGGAAACAGCGCACAACGGTTGTCAATACCAATACAATGGCAGCGCTGGGCTGGGAACGCTATCACGTCAATTTTGTAGAAACCATTGGCGAATCCCTGAAAGAACAAGTTGGATCGCTGGGCTGGGATGGGCCGCTGGCAGCACTGAGCCTGAACCGCATCAATGTCGCCGATTATTTCAAAGAAACGGTGGCTGTCGTCACCAATCCAGCGATTGACCGCGAACGCGAAAAAGCGCAATTTTCAACGCGGACATTGATCGGCGTGCGCCCGGCGGTTGGGCAGTCACCAGACCCCAATGATGTACTGGTGCAGTTGGAGACTCCCCTGCTGCTGGGCGGTTACGAAGCGCTGGGCGCTGTCGAAGATTTGCGCGCTGTCGCCGACAAACATGGCACAATGACGATTGAAGACTTGTTCGACCTATTTGGTGACCGGCTGACAGTCCTATCGATGAGCGCGGCGGCTGACGAAAATATCCAGGATGCCATTGATCGCTTGCAGAATGAAGCAATTGAAGCTGTCCAGAACGGCGCACAATGTGTCGTGCTGGATGATGCAGAAGTGTTCGAAGGCAAGCGTTTGTGGCTCGATCCACTGTTGGTCACGTCAGCAATTGACCAGGCACTGCGTAATACCAGCGATATGCCTAATCTGCGCCGTAGAGCTGGCATCGTAGTACGGAGTGGATCGCTGCGGGATTTGCACGATCTGGCGCTATGTTACGCGCTGGGCGCGAACGCCCTGCTCCCGTATGCGCTGTATGCTGTCGCACTGGGCATTGCTCCGCGGACACCGAAAGAAAAACTCACTTCTGAGCAAATCATGAAGCAGATGAGCGGTGCGTTGAAAGTGCTCCAGGGCGGCATCGAAAAAGTGATTTCGACGATTGGCTGTCACGAACTGCGCGGTTACGGGCATTCATTTAGCTCTATTGGGCTGGCGACCAACGTTGCCAGTTATTTCGGCACACCGAATTATTTCGGATCAGAAGCGCGCGGACTGACCTGGGATGCGATGAAAACCGACGCCGAACTGCGCGCAGGCGAGCTGCGCGGCGAAGTCACAGGCAAACTGGCGAACGCGGATCGTTTCTATCCCAAAATGTGGAAAAAAGTAGAAGATGTCGCGCACGGCGAGGTCTCACTTGAAGAATACACCCAGGAACTCCTGAACCTGGAAGACAGTATTCCGATTGCGCTGCGACACATTATGGGTTTAAAAACTGTCGAAAATGAAACTGACCCGGATGAAGTAGACATCAGCATTGGCGAACACACGATGCCGGTGGTAATCGGCGCGATGTCCTTCGGATCGCAAGGCGAACTCGCTTACAAGGCCTACGGCGAAGCAGCCTATCGCTTGAACATCATCTGCGTCAACGGTGAAGGCGGCGAGCTTGCGGATGTAATGGGCCGCTATCCGCGCAACCGAGGCAATCAGGTGGCGTCGGCGCGGTTCGGCGTGAACATCGAATTCCTGAATTCATGCAACTTGTTGGAAATCAAAATTGGTCAGGGAGCGAAACCGGGCGAAGGCGGTCAGTTACCGGGTTACAAAGTGACCGAACAGGTGGCGGCGGCGCGGCATACCACACCGGGCGTTGACCTGATTTCGCCCAGCAATAACCATGATCTGTACTCGATTGAAGATTTGGCACAGCTTATCGACGAGTTGAAAACTGCCAATCCACATGCGCGGGTATCAGTGAAAATTCCGGTTGTACCGGGTGTGGGTGTGATCGCGGTTGGCGTAGCCAAAGCAGGCGCGGACATCATCAATATTACCGGCTATGAAGGCGGCACAGGCGCGGCGCGCGCACACTCGCTGCGGCACGTCGGCCTCCCGGCGGAAATCGGCGTATGGTTATCGCATCGAGCGCTGTCCGAAAGCGGTCTGCGCGATGATGTGGAGTTGTGGTGCGACGGCGGTATGAAAAGCGGGCGCGATGTGGTCAAAATGTTGTGCCTGGGCGCAAACCGTGTTGGCTTCGGCACAATGGCAATGGTCGCTGTTGGCTGCACGATTTGCCGGAAGTGCCATGAAGGAACATGCCACGTCGGTATCACAACCCATGTGAAGACCAAAGAAGAAGCGGCGCTCAAGGGCATCAAGCATTTTGATCCCCTCGACTACGAAATGGCAGTGGAGGGCATCTGCAATGTGTTCCATATGCTGGCCGACGACATCCGCAAATGGACGGCGAAATTGGGTGTCACAAAGACGCAAGATTTGGTGGGACGGGCAGACTTGCTTGACCAGATTGCGATGCATGACCGCGTTGACCTCAGCCCGTTGATGCGACGCGCGCCTTACAACCAGAAAAAGAGTCTAATGGCCGGTGTGGGTCGCCGTTTGAACCGCCCGCGCAACACACTGAGCAAGCAAATCACCGCGACGATTGCCGAAAGCATGGGACGCGGTGAACACGAAGTCACCTATGACGACGAGCAGGTTATGGCGATGGATCGCGCGCTGGGAACGCATCTGGCAGGCGCATTGAAACGTGCCGATTTCCTGAACGCTGACCTGATCGACGCGGTTCACTTGAACTTCAGCAATTCGGCTGTCCCCGGCAATGGTCTAGCGGCGTTTATCGACGCGCCGTTGGATGTGCTGGTCGAAGGCGGGGCGCAGGACGGCGTTGCCAAGTGCGCACGCTCAGGCAAAGTAACCATTCTGAAAGGTCTAAATCACAACGGCCAGCGGCTGGACGGGTCGGTAGGCAAGAGTTTTGCTTACGGCGCGCAAGGTGGCACGTTCATTGTTCAAGGCAACGCAGACACCCGCGCCTGCATCCGTTTGAGCGGCTCGGACGTGATTTTTGGCGGCGAGGTCAAAGAACCACTGCGCGACGAATTGGGGGGATTGGCAGCACGCGCGAACCTAAAAGGCTATGCCTGCGAATACATGACCTCCGGGCGCGTGGTGATCCTGGGCGATCCTGGCCCCTGGATGTGCGCGGGCATGTCCGGCGGCGTTATTTACCAGCGCATCCAACCGGAAATGAGCCTGACCGTTGACGCGATCCGGCGGCGTATAGCCGAAGGCGCAACTGTCGATATTTTCCCGCTGGACGACGATGGAGTCGAAGATGTGCGTGAACTTCTGAACTCGTACATCCAAACCCTAGAAATCAACAATCAACCGGAGGCCGCACAACATCTCTATGGCTTGCTGAATCGTCCGCAGGATCATTTCGTGAAGATCGCCCCCCCGATGCGGAAGAATTAATTCAAAGGTTTCCACTTCAAACAGCAGATCGAAGAGGCTTGTCGATGGACAAGCCTCTTTTATTGGCAGAACCAAGCACATTTCCGCTTCGACCAAACGTCAATCCAGCGATAGTGTAACCATTTACATACTTTTTCCTGTTCTGCCCTGTTTTACAGGCAAGTTGCGTAAGTAATCCATCAACAATCCCCTTGATGGCTTTATGCGTGGCCATTTCGTTCTGCACAGCGGCATAATAGAATGACCTAACTTACTGAAGGCCGCTGCATAGGTCATTTAACTCATCTTAAAGTAGATAACATGCAATCTCTCGAAATCATCACGGGCGGAATCGTCCTGGCGACCTATACGGGCGTAGCGGTTGGGCGCGTGCCGGGGCTGCGTATGAACCGGGCGACCATCGCGTTAGTGGGGGCGGCAGCGTTGGTGGCTATCGGCGCGATCAACGAAAAACAAGCCTATACAGCATTGGATATGGGGACGATTTTGCTGTTGGCGGCGATGATGGTCATCAATGCCAACTTGCAAATGGCAGGATTCTTCAGCCTGGTGACGGATCGTGTGCTGCAATTGGCGCGAACGCCGCGAATGCTGTTGGCACTGGTGATTGTCGCGTCAGGAGTTTTGTCGGCGATTTTCCTGAATGATCCGGTGTGCATTCTGTTCACACCGCTGGTCGTCGAGCTTACGCAACGATTGAAACGCAACCCAATCCCGTATCTAGTGGGGTTGGCAGCGGCAGCCAACGTGGGATCGACAGCAACCATCACCGGCAATCCACAGAATCTAATTATCGGACAGGTCAGCGGCATCCCGTTTCTGACCTTTTTAGCACACCTGGGGCCAGTGGCGTTGATTGGAATGGGAATTTGCTGGGGCATTATTGTGCTAGTCTATCCAGGTGAATTCAAAGGGCAATTGGAAAAGGCAGACCTGCCCGAACTGCAAACATATCCACCCTTGCTCAACCGCACAATACTCATTGTGGTCGGCCTGATGATCGCATTCCTGGCAGGGCTACCGATTGTCTCCTCAGCGTGTATCGCGGCGGGGTTATTATTGATCTCACGCTTGCGCCCAAGCAAATTATTGGCGATTGATTGGGAACTGCTGGCCTTTTTCGCCGGGTTATTTATCGTAACGGGCGCAATCGAAGTGACCGGATTAAGCCAACAATTATTCACGGCGGCAGCACCCCTGCTGCATGGCGGTGTTGCGGCACTCAGCGTGAGCACAGCAATCCTGAGCAATATCGTGTCGAATGTCCCGGCTGTATTGCTTTTACGACCCGAAATCGCCAGTTTTCCTAATCCGCAGCAAGCATGGCTGACGCTGGCGATGGCATCAACCTTAGCGGGCAACCTGACACTGCTCGGTTCGGCGGCAACCTTGATCGTCGCCGAAGTTGCCAAAACACGCGGCGTCACCTTGAGCTTTATGGCCTATCTACGAGCGGGCATACCCATCACGATTTTGACACTACTGGTGGGTATACTTTGGTTGAGCTTCGTTCACTAACATCTGTCGCAAACACAAAGGAGAATAAACCGATGGAGATGAGAAACATCCCCTTTGGCATAACGGATTGGAACACTATCGCCGTCACAGAGCATGAAGGAACTACTGGAAAAGCGTATTGGCGCACACAGCAGTTTGATACTATTCGTGTTCGGATGGTGGAATATACAGCGGGCTATCTCGCCGACCATTGGTGCGAAAAAGGTCATATTTTATTGTGTCTGGAAGGTCGCTTGGAAACCGAACTGGCCGACGGGCGCAAATTCGTGTTAACCGCAGGAATGAGTTATCAGGTCGCCGATCAGGCCGAAGCACATCGTTCAACTACTGATATCGGCGCGAAACTGTTCATCGTTGATTAGGCTGAAACAATTTCTGGGGGTGGCTGTGCCATTGTCGAGCGGCGGGTTGTCTCCCGTAGGCGCTGTGACAGCACCTGAATAATACCGCGCAGCACTTCGGGATAATCTGAAATCAATTCGTAAAAAGTATTCTGATCTAAACGCAGGAGATAGGTTTCTTCAACAGCGGTAACAGAGGCATTGCGCGGCTCCGAATCCAGCAGTGCGAGTTCGCCAAATACATCTTTTTCGCCCAACCAAGCGATGGTTTGCACGCCGTCATGGATACGCACCCGCCCAGAAGCGATGATATACATGCAATCACCGAGATCATCTTTTTGAATGATGGTTTTGCCTTCCAGGACGGTTTCGTCTTTCACAATCGAGGCAATTTCAAACAAAATTGGGTCAGGGACATGACTAAACAGGCTCACCGATTTGAGCAGAAGCATTTTTTCAATCGTCAGGAGCACTTTTCTCCTCCTTAAAGTGTAATCATCGAGGCGGACAAGAGTCCATTCAGCGGTTTCGCGAACGAAAGGGCTGCTATCGTGAGAAGCATTTTCTACGGCACGCACCACTGAACGCTCACTACGGGCACGAATTCCATACAGGGCGCTGATTTTGAGCCAGGGCGAAATCTCATCGGCGGTAAGCACCCATTCCAACCAGCGCTGACGAGTCAACCAGGATTGTTCAAATATTTCAAGCAATGCATCCAGCCCTTGACGCGACTCTAGATCGTCATCCAACAAGGCAATGACCAACAATCGCAAATCGCGCGATAGGGTTACATGCAGCATTTCCAGGGCATAGCTGCGCTGAGTATCGGAGTCAGAGTAATAATCGCTGCGGGCGCGCATCACGGACTGCGCCTCATAGATAAAAGAGCACAACAGGAACACCCGTTCGCGTAGACGCTTCAATAAATAATCCAGCATGTCTGGCAACAGCGGATCATCCTTTAGAAGTGCCAAGCCCTGTAAATACCAGAGGTCATCGCGAATTTCAGCACGGACACGTGCTTCGATTCTCTCAACATCCTTAGTGTGAAACTTCGTCTGCGCAAGCGCTGAGAGGATTTGTTCTCGAATAACCGAATCGGGAAAATCTATATGGGGTTCAAGAGGTGTCGTATTCCGCAGGCGAATACAAATTCGGATTATTTGCTGGACGAGGTTGCCGCGCGTGCGAACACTCATTTCATATTCGCGCTGAACATCACGCAATGCGGCGGCAAGAAATGGCAAGACCGAATCGTTGGCACTACTCAGAGCAGCAATACCCACCGAACGTACAGCCTTCACGTTTAGATTTTCGATCAGCGCAGGCCATAATTGAGGACTGCGCAATTGGCCTGCGGCGATCATAGCGGCACGACGCACGTCCATATCATCATCTTGCAGCAGCTTTAGCAACGATTGATCCAAGGATTGCAGCCCGATTTCTCCGACTGCCTGAGCGGCAAGCACTCTTTCTTGCGGATCATCCGAACTCAGGAGTGCCCGCAACCGGTTCGCGGCTAACGATGCGGCAGTCGTATTCTGGCTGCGGATCAGGCCAGCAATCGCCGCGACACGAATAGGCATATCATCTGATTCTAGCAAGGCTGGCGCTTGATTCATTACAAAGTCAGGATCAATGGTAATGGTCGCCTGAATTGCCGCCGCGCGAACGGTGCGATTAGTTTCTGTAACCAACAACTTGCGAACGACTGATCGCGCCGTGACTAATTTTAATTTTTCGATGCGACGGAGTACCTCCAAACGGACTTCGGGTGATGTATGGTTTAAGGCATCGGGCAGTAATCGTTGGAGGGCAGGCAAGTCGGTTTCCTCAAGCAGATTAAGCAGATAGAGCGCGTCACCTGGGCTGCTTTGTGCAAGCCTGTCCTTGACCAATGCTGAAACTGATTGATCCTTGCTGAGAAATTGGATGTTACCCAAACGCCGTTTGCTCAAGGCTTGCAGCAGGGCTTTCGGATATTCCCGACTCAAGAATACTGACACAATCGTCCAAATTAATCCTACGGCTGCTGAGGCCAGAATCAAGCGGGTCATATCCCATTTGAGCACATCTAAAATCACCAATAATAAGATGCCCGCCACGCCGGTTGTGATCGGCTCAACAAAACTTTCGACCTGCGTCTGAGTCTGAATGCGAATGGTGGGCGGCAAACTCTGGTATAAGGTCATCTGCGATGAACTCGTGAGTGTGCCACGCAAGACATATTCCATCAGGCGCACTACAGCCATAAAAACAAAGGTGATTGAGACCGTCCCAGCGAGCACAGTGACGATGGCTGTGGCCCCCATCATGAGGGTTCCCAACAAGGGGACAAGGATGATACAAAAGGCTATGCCCAGGCGGTTGATGATACGGGCGTTGAAAAATGTCTGCACAAGCAACTGCACAAGCGCCATGACCGCAAAATAAACGCCGAGAAAACCCGCCAGCGAGTCGCTCTGGGGATAATGAATTTCAGTCAGGCCATAAAAAGCGTTGTCCAGAAAATAATAGGAGATGGTCGCCACACAAGCAAAGGCAAAAATCAGCACAATGTAGCGATTCTTCAGAGGATTGGTGTAGCGTTCGGTCATATCTGCATTCTTGAGCGATTCGTACTGCGCGGAGATACGATCCCCGAATACGCGGGCAATCACCAGAATCACGATCAGCGAGGCAATAATGCTGGCGACCACCAGCAGCAGCAGATTGCGGGTTCCAATGAGCATCACAATCAGCGGAACGGTAAAGCCGCCGATGATGGATGCGATCGTATCGCCCGATCCAATCACGCCAAATAAGCGTTTGCCCTGCTGGATATTAAATATGCGGACTGAAAGTGACCAAAATTCTAAATTGGTGAGCAACCAGAGGAGTTCAATCGAGACCATAAACGCGATGGCAGGCCATTGTGCATCTGTGAGACCAAATAAGAACCAGAAGCCCGTCACCAGCAGGAATTGAAAGACAAGATTGGCAACCAGGAGTTTCACAAAAGAAATGCGCTTGCCAAGCCAATTATAGATGACACCTACTGAACTGTTGGCTACGGCTGTCGCAATATAGACATAGGGCAGAGTGTTCGCGCCAAACTCGGTGAGGAACAAACTGGTTGAGGCGGACAGAAGAAAGACACGGTTGACACCGACGAAAAACGAATGCAGCAGCAGGAGATTAACAAGACGCCCTTCGCCAGGACGGATGTTCAATGCCGAAGCAAAGCGATTGATGAGACCCATGTATTACTTTCAGATGTAAACGCGACTGATACGAGTATACCCTGAAAGTATTTTGCCTGGGCGAGCTTATCTCAGCTCCCGGAAAGGGTCGCAAGGACTCGTTGAATTTTGAGCGCCAGATGCAAAATCAACCGATTGTCGGCATCATCCAGGTTCATTTCGGTCAATTCGCTAATACGTTCCAAGCGATATACGAGCGTGTTGCGGTGAACATCTAAATCCTGGGCGGCTTTGGCAAGGTTGCCGTTGGCCTCGAAAAAACCGTTCAGCGTGCGAATCAGGTCACCCTGTTTGCGTTCATCGTGTTCGACCAGATGCCCTAAGGTATCCTGGTAGAAGCGTCGCAAATGATCAAGATTGCGCTCTTTAAGGGCAAGCAGCAGTTGAAATAATTTCAAATCACCATAGAAAGTGGTGTCCTCTTTGTCGCCAAGTTCGTTGGCGATGCTGACGGCATCTTTAGCTTCACGATAGGCTTCGCGCAACGACGATAAACCGTCAACAGGGCGGCTGATCCCCGCGCCTACAAGACCGCTCGGCGAACGGGTGGTCAACTGATCGCGAACCTCTTCGACCAAGCGGCGAACACGGGTGGTCTGTGTCGCATTCTCAATCGGGTAAATGGCGACAATCACATCAACGTACTGTCCCACCGCACCGTTGATCTGGCGGCGCACCATATCGTCGCGTACCAATGAAATGAGGGATTCGAGTGGCAGCGGCGTACCTGATTTGGTTGCGGCACGAAAAACAGCCACCATGTAATTGGTTGAGGGATCAAAACCAGCTTGTTGGGCGCGTGTCGCAAGCAAATCATCGTCGGCGGGCGTGCCACTGAGCCACATTTGCACCCAATCACCACGCGCCTGCTCAACGGCAAAAGCGATAGCCCGATTTTTAGCCAATTCGATGGCGCATACGTCCGCGCCATAGTTCAAAACCATACGGTCAAAGTCGTCGAGAGGTTCCTGTTTATCGACCAGGGAAAGATAACCGGCTACACGTTTTTCAACTTTCAAAACGGTGGTGTAGCCTAATGGGCTAGTTACAATTGAACCTTCGGTCTCAGGGGCATCGCGTTCCAGCCAATTCTGAAACGCACCATAGGGGAGACTTTGAAGCAGGGCGCGTCCACCTCCTGATGCATTCGTGCGGCGGGAAACATTAGGATAGACCTGTGCCATCAGAACACCGGCATCGTCATGGACGACAACCGGCTTGGCAGTGGCGCGTGCTACAATCTGGAGCAGACTGTTCAAATCTCGATTTTCGGCAGCAAGACGGGTCAACTGGCGCTGGATTTCCATCGCGCGCTGGGTAAGTTGGGCAGTGTGATTCACGATCAGTGTATTCACAGCCCGTTCGATTTTAGTCAAGCTGGTGTCTTCAGGCAAAGATAACAAACTGACATGGCAATCGTTGGCAATTGCGATAGTCGTATCGGACATTTCATCGGCAGAAGCTACCGCCGTTACCCCGACCTGAGCGAGACTCTGTAGAACTTCACCTAAGGTCATGCGGCTATTGTAACTTTTCAACACATCCATGGAAATTAGCGCCAATTCGCCGCCATAAATGTCTGGAAAAGCCGGGGGTTGAGCGCGAACAGTGACCGCCCAGTTGATGGCGGTATCTGACGAACCTGCGGCTAAAGTTGTGCCGAGTGGAAGCGCAAACTGCAATAGAGCCTGTAGCGTTGCGGTATTATTGTCACTCATATCCATACACCTTGTTCATCCATTGATTGTAAGTCAGCACATTTGCCCAACACGATACCCATATTCACCAACGAAGTCAGCATACTTTTGTCAATTATACCTAAACACCTTGTAAAACTGTACAAATAAAACAGGGTAGGCATCTATTGAACACCTACCCTGTCTTTTAGCTAGTTGCTTTACACAATCAACTTTTAGCGCGTTTGACCCCTACAGACAGTGTTTCACCGTCAAAGGTGAATTCCTCGCTGTGGAAACCATCATTCGGTGCTGCTGATTCGAGAGAGCTGCTTAGTGTCTCAGTGCGGATATAATCGGCAAACTGATTGATGGCTTTGCCCAAGCGTTCGCTGGCGACATATTTCACCAAAATCGAGTCTTCGATGTTGAAGTCTGCTTCCTTACGTAGTGTTTGGACGCGACGCACAACTTCACGAGCAAGCCCCTCCATGATGAGTTCTTCGGTCAAGCGGGTATCAACCGCCGCCACGGAACCGTTATCCTGGGCGATAGCAAACCCTTCGGCGCTTTTCTGCTTGACTTCGACTTCTTCAGGCGTGACCTCGAAGGTCTGGCCGTTGACTTCGACAGTCACATTTTCTCCGCGCGATAAGATTTCCGCCCAGCGGGTCACATCGGTTTGTGCACCCTCGCGCAGGGCCTTCTGCACAGCCGGAAAATCTTTCCCCAGTTTCTTTCCCAAAACGCTCGGCAGTGGGTTCAGGACATAGGCGACAACATCGCCCGCCCCTTCTAAGACCTTCACTTCCTTGACGTTCAACTCGCTCTTGATGATGTCGGCCAACTTGCGTACCGCTTCAGCTTCGGCGGCATCGCGCGTGGCAAATTGAGCACTGGCAAGCGGCTGACGGACGCGCAGCTTCGCATTTTCACGTGCGGCACGGCCCAACCCTACCACACGCTCGACGACACGCATGTTATTCACCAACGACATATTGATGAGGTCGGGATTGTATTCCGGCCAGGTCGAGAGATGCACACTATCGGGCGCGTTCGTATCAACATCCGCAACCAGATTACGATACAGCGCTTCGCTGATAAACGGCGTGGCTGGGGCGATCAGTTTGGCAACAGTCGTCAGGCATTCGTAGAGCGTGGCATATGCGCCAAATTTATCGTCGTCGTTTTCGCTTTTCCAGAAACGGCGGCGGCTCAGGCGGACATACCAATTGCTCAGGCTTTCGACGAAT
>JBDTNB010000174.1:0-13292 GCA_039933955.1 Chloroflexota bacterium | reverse complement strand
GGGAAGTCCATCTCTCAATTCTATCTCGTTTTCACTTTCTCTGAACATGAGCCAAGAATTTTTATAAGCCTGAACACTGGTTTTACAGTCAGGGCGTTTTCGGCAAGGGTTATAGGTGGTTGCGGGTAGGTTTGTCGGCGACAAACCCCTACGATGAATCATGTGAGGAGTTGGGCAAATTCGTCGCCGAGCAGGGTTTCCAGATAGGGGTGACACCCCAGAAGGCTTTTAAGTCCGGGTATTCGCGGACGAATCTTAAGGACTGTAAGGTAAAAGTTCTTCTATCTTTTTTCAATTTCCTGACATTTCGTCTGATGAGTATCTAATTATCAAAAGCACTTCGATTTTGTCCGCGAGTGCTAGCCAAAGATTAGCTACGAAATTCTTCAAATCAGGAACTTCACCTTCTTTTAGAAATTCGGGTGGCACTCTGCCATCATATTCTTTTCGCACCATCATTAATGTACAGAGTAGTACATTTCCCGTGTATTCAATACACAGCTTGGGATCATTTATTGATTTAATCATTGACCACAATTGTACATTATTCCATATTGTATATTCCTCATGTTGAGATCAGACTTCTTGTTATAATATTCGGGGAAGATGACAGGCCAATTTGTGTCCAGGTCATCGAGTAAGACTGCGTTTTTTACTTCCTCAAATCGTTTCTCAACCCAGGTTTCCGCTGGGTACAATTCGTTAAATCTGGGCAAATACCACTCAAAATATTGTACTGCCAATTGCATACTGACTGTTTTTCCAAGCCAAGCCAATAATTTCAGAAGCTGTTTGGCTTTCTCTTCAGTGTCAGCTTGGACTGCTACTTGACGAAATACTTCCAAATCATTGTGATATGTTTCTTTCATAATTCTTTACCATGACTGACAATTTACTCAGTAACTCGACAACATTTTGAACCCACTTCTAAATGTCAGGGTGTTAGAAACTATCTAAATGTTAAGGTTAGCCGAATCAAGGTATGCAGCAAAATCCTCGCCGAGCAGGGTTTCGAGATAAGGCGTGACGCCCCAGAAGGTTTTCAAATCCAGGTATTCGCGGACGAATTCGGCGTCGCCAGGATTGGTGCGGCGCACGGCGCGGATCATCAGGTTGCGATCCGTGTGCTCCGACGAAATGAACTCAATCACATCGGTTTTATAACCCAGGGTGCGCAATATCAACGCGCGGAAAGTGTCGGTCAAAATGTCGGCCATGCGCTGCTTGAGGATGCCGTGCCGCAGCACCGGCTGGAAGGGTTCGACGGCCTGTAGCTGCTTGTTCAGATAGTGATGGCAGCAGGGCGCGGACAGAATCAACCCTGCACCGTAGCGGATTCCGAGTGCCAGGGCATCGTCGGTGGCGGTGTCGCAGGCGTGCAGGGCGATCACAATATCCGGCGACACGTCCGGCACATAATCGGCGATGGCAGAGGTATAAAAACAGGTGTCTGCTTCGCTAAGGCCAAGCTGACCGCTGTAGGCATTGTTTTTGTCCATGAGATTGGCGTTGACATCGACGCCCGCCAGCGCCGCCGGAATGCCGCGAATATCATTCAGATAATGATAAGCGGCGAAGGTCAGGTGCGCCGAGCCACAGCCGCAGTCCAGAATATTCACGGGCGAATGGTCAAAGGTTTCCAGCGCGCCAGTATGATCCAGCAGCTTTAAAAATTCGTTGATCTGGGCGAACTTGTCCTGCATGTTGGCTTTGACGCGGCCATCCGCGCCCATGATGCCGATGGTTTGCATGAACGAGTCGGGTTTGTCCGCCGGAATCGGCAAATCTTTGCTGGCATCGTGCGCCAACTGCGGCTGACGGGATGCGGCGGGTGTGTCGTGGTGGATGATGGCCTTGCCTTTGGGAGTGATTTGCACGTTCAGGTCTTCGCCCGTCGAGCGCACCTGGATGTTGTGGAAGGGCAGCGCCAGCAGTTCGTCGAGGTGCATTTCGGCATCGCTGTCGGCATAATTTTTGGTGATGTCCTGCTTGGCGGTGAAGTGCGAAAATTGCAGCAGGCGGCGGTTCTTAATCAGCACCGGGCGCGCCACCACCTGACGGTAGGGCAAGCCACCTTCGAGTTTGCCTTTGAGCGTGAGCTGCACGAAGGTCGCGTCATCCAGCACCCGGCTTTTCACCATCTGCCGGTAATCTTCTGCCATAGGTGTAAACCTCAATCGTTGTTGTCATGATGGGATTATACATCGCGCGTCCGGCAGGTTGTAGAGGTAGCAAAAAATTTAACCGCCGAGACACAGAGAACACAGAGAGAAATCAGAGGGGTAATTGTGATTGTGCCGCTGGAATCAAAAGGGCGTTACATGTAACGCCCCTACAGGGACATCTCCGGTTGGTGGGAACGTGCCTGATGAAGTGAGTATATTTCTCGTCAAGCGTCATTCGGCGTTGTTACACCTGTGAGGTAATCACCTTGTGCTCGCCAAAAGCGGGTCGCTTGAGTGCGGGACGTGCCAATAAAAGCGCACCCAGGGTCAGCAATAGTATTCCTGCGCCGCTGAGATAAGGCGCGGCGTGCCCCATATGATCGTAGATTTCACCCACGTACAGCGGCCCCCCCATATTCGCCAACGATTGGATTGATTGATTGCCGCCCAGTACCTTGCCCTGCGAACGTGCGTCCGTTGCCCGTGTAATCAAATCCAGCAGCGAGGGGCTAATCAACCCTTCGCCAACAGCCAGGACGACAAACGCGATAACCATCAGCACGTCGGAAGCAACGACTGCGACCAATGAAATCAGCAAAAAACTGGCAATGGCAAGACTCACGCCCACAATCGTTACCTGCAACGGCCCCAATCGCTTGAGCAACCAGGGGAGCAGCAGTGCTTGTACGATAATACTGGTAATCCCAAAAACCGAAAACAATGCTCCGACGGTGGTCGTGTCCCACGTCAGGCTGTCTTTGGCGAAGAGACTTATATTGGCTGAAATGGCGATGAAAGACAGCGCCGTCAGGAACATAGCGACCAGCAACCAGCGGAGCTGCGGCATCGCCAGAACATCTTTCAGAGTGCTGACAGGATTAAGCCGTGCCAGGTTGATTGAACGGGTACGCTGCTCTTTGGGAAGACTTTCTGGCAGGAAAAAGAACCCTAAAAGCAGGTTGGCAAATGCCACACCGCCCGCCACGAAAAACGGAAGCTGATAGCCAAGTTTAGCCATGAAGCCACCTAATACCGGGCCGAGAACGATGCTGATGGCGGAGATAGCGCCAATCCAGCCGAAATACTTGCCACGCTCCGCTTCTGGCACAATATCCGCCACATAAGCGTTGAGGATCGCACCGTTTGCACCTGTCAACCCGTCAATGATGCGACCCAGAAACAAGACCCACAACGCACCACCGATTCCCAGAAGCAGATAGCCACCCGCTGACCCCAGTAAGCACAGCAGCAAAATTGGGCGGCGACCAAAACGGTCACTAAGTGCGCCTAATCCCGGCGCAGCGATAAATTGGCAGATCGCGTAGGCTGAAGTGAACCAACCAACGGTCAGGCCAACACTACCTGACTCACTGACATAATGCGCTATCAGGAACGGCGCTAAGGGGATGATGAGCGTAAGCCCCACTGTATTGAGAAACGTGGTTAAGATGATGAAAAAGAGTGCCCTGCGATTGGGGCGTGGCATAGTCTGCGTATCCATGTGATTTTCCTCACGTAATCCGATAGTCAATTTCATTCATTGAACGTTCGTTGAAATCAAGTTGCAAAAAAATACGCGACCTCACATAGACCATAGTTGAGCGGTGAAATCCACCAATTTTTCGAGGTACAAATCGTCACCAGAATCCGTGCTCCCGGCCTCATCGCCAAACAGGGAATGCATGACGATCCCGGAGAAGAACTGCCCAAAGGCAAACTTTAAATCCATTGGGCGGATTTCGCCTTGCGCCATACGCTTCGCAAAATAGTCCATCAGGAAGGCGGTTGGAGGCTCTTGTTCTTTTGTACCGAGTGTGCTCAGCCATTCCTCCTGAAGCAGCCAATTTCTTTCCCGCATCAAGATTTGAATCAGGTCTTTATCCGCAGAAAAGAGATAGGTTCCCATGTGAGCCGCGAGCAAGAGGGCTTCTCGGAGTGGCAGATCATCTTTCAATTGGGGCGCTAATGCTTCAATCTCGGCGATCTGTGCGTCTCGACCTTCGCGGATGATAGTTTGCAGGATTTCCAATTTTCCTCCGGGAAAATAGTGATAGGTTAGTGCGTCAGCGACACCCATCTCCTTATTAAGCGATCGCATCGATGTGGCATGATAACCGCCTGCGGCAAACATTTTTTTTGCAACCGTGAGGATTTGCTGTCTTCTTTCCTGGGCTTTAATATCCCGGCTTGTCATTCTTTGGGAAGCTATTTCTTCTGTCATTGGCGCTGATCTTTTTGAGACGAGAAACTAACCCTGATATATTCATTCATCGTTCGTTGAGTGAATAGTAGCATGAGTCGCGACGGATGTCAACTTTGACCATCCTTGTAACCAATGTGCAAGCTGCGCAGCTTGCCATTTTATACAATACACGCGGCCTAAGTTGGTTTATCATGCAACTATAGGATCAAAAACCCGATAGGAAACAGTGATGATGGAGGCCAATATGACCAACCCAGCCGAGAAACAAGACCTGATTATCACCCGCGTTTTCGATGCACCGGTGGCGCAGGTGTGGAAAGCCTGGAGCGATTCCGGCGATATTATGCAGTGGTGGGGGCCAGATCATTTTAGCTGCCCGATGGCGAAAATTGATTTCCGCGAGGGCAGCACATCGCTGCTGGCGATGCGTCCGCCCAA
This sequence comes from Chloroflexota bacterium, assembly GCA_039933955.1. Lineage (GTDB taxonomy): Bacteria > Chloroflexota > Anaerolineae > Aggregatilineales > Phototrophicaceae > CFX2. The sequence goes on along the minus strand of JBDTNB010000174.1, from coordinate 8,486 downwards.
AGAATTCGGCGATCAGGATATGTATAGCACTTGGGATTACCAGAAAATCGTGCCGATGGAGCGCATCGAGTACATCCACAACCTGGCCGACGCCGACGGCAACAAAATGGATCCCACCGCGTTGGGGATGCCCGCCGATTTCCCGCAGGATCAGCACCACACCATCAGCTTCAAAGCGTTGGGTGCAAACCAGACCGAACTGACCGTGACCGAACATGGCTGGACAGTCGGTCAGATGCGGGAGATGTCGCGCATGGGGATGGAGCAGTGCCTCGATAAAATGGCGGCGATTTTCGCGTCCTAAAACGGGATTGAACCGCAATACATAATACAACTGCCAAGACGCCAAGAACGCAGAGAGAATCAGGGCACGACATGTCGTGCCCCTACGATCCATTTGTGTGTGGATTTATTTCCGATCTGGGGCGTAATTCAGCATCAAGACGCCGGAGCTAAAGGCTTTGGAGTCGGTCAGCTTGAGCGAGATTTGCGCCGAGTCGATAAAGAAGCGTTTGCCCGTCCCCAGCACCAGCGGATAGACCAGCAGCATATAGCTGTCGATGAGGTTGTGGTCGATCAGGCTTTGTACCAGCGCACCGCTGCCGAGAATCGCGATGTCCTGATCGGACTCGTTTTTGAGTTTGCGGACGGCCTCGACAACATTCCCGGTAAGCAAATGCGTATTTTTCCAATCGGACTTTTTCAACGTCGTTGACACCACATACTTGGTCACGTTGTTCATGTAATCGGCGACTGGCCCTGTCGCGAACTCCCACCCCGCCCGCATATGTTCATAAGTCAAGCGCCCCAACAACAGCACGCCGCCGCCAGATGTATTTTTGGACACATACTCATTCTGTTCCTGGCTGGCGTAAGGTTCCGTCCAACCAGCAAACTTAAATGTCTCGTTGGAGGTTTTGGCTAGGCCCTCATAAACCCCATCCAGGGTGAGGGATTCCGATACAATCAGCTTGCGCATATTCGTTCTCCTTTTGCTCAGGTTATCCGCATCGTAGCAACCAATGCATCATAATCCGGTAAAAGGCGGTCTGTCTTGTACAAAACGTGCAGGATAGTCTTTAGTCAAAAAAAGTCTTTTGAGCGAGAGCTAGTGGCTTATGGAGCTGAATACAGGGCCGCTTGTTACTAAAACCATTTGATAGATTACCTGGATTTTCATCATCAGAAATTAGCTAAAAAGCGCCTTCAAGTCTTTAAGTTAAAGACTATACGCGCGGAGAAGTTGAGCGGGCGTGTAGCCCATGAAGTGTTTGAGGGAGCGGGTCAGATGGGGTTGATCGAAGTAGCCGGTTTCATATACGGTATCGAGGATCGAAACGCCATTTTTCAGGAGCAGTGCCGCTTTGCGTGCGCGTTGAATTTGATGCATCACACCCGGTGTTACCCCGGATGCCCGCAGAAATCGCCGCCGCACTGTGCTGAAAGACACATCCTGCGGTTGATCGCACAGCACAGCGTTGAGAAGCGGATCGTGAACCAGAACCTCTTCCTGTAGCAAGCGCTTAACAAACGAGTCGGCGTTTTCCAGTGCCGGCACTTCCCAGGCACAGCCGTTTAACCAGAAGCGGTTGCCCGCCGCTTCCGGCAGGTAAATCAGATTATTCACAAGACAGTTGGTGGGCATATGCGGCATGAACGTCCCCGTCGTAAAGCGGATGCCCAACCATTCTCCGCCCGCACTGTAGGGCATATACCAGGTTTTGGTAACTGCGCCGCCCAACGCCACCCTGGTCTTCCCATCCTGATACGTGATGAGCAAATAGCATTGACTGTCGGCGTTCATGGGTGTCACACCCTCACGCTCGGTGCATCCCCAGCCAAAGCTGTGCACTAACGGCGAATCCGAAGAGCGTTCTTCATAAGGTGGATAGGACGTGCTCATGCAGGGTCTCCATCAATGCGCGGCAGTGACGGAATTATACCACGATTTCGCACGTCTGTTCTAAAATGAAAATAAACTGCCGAGCCGCCAAGAATGCAGAGCGAATTCAATAGAAATTCTTGGCTTCCTGTGCGGCTTGGCGGTTCAACTCTTATTGTGTGGGTGTCGCTTCAGGCATTGAGGTTGTGCCCAATTCAGCGAACCAATCCCAGATGATCTGAGTCGCATCGATGTCCAGGTTGACCGCGCCCAGGTCAAAACCCACGTCGAACGGGCGTCCCGGCCAGGTATGCCCGCCGCCGACGATGGCATAAAACTGCACCTGCGATCCATCGGCGCAGTCGGTAATGGAAATACGAGTCACCTTTGAGTGATCGGTGGAATCGGTATCCGGCAGATTTTCAGGCTTCACCGCATCTTTGGCGGTGTTGCAGTGATTCAACTGCGTCCAGAAGGCCAATGATTCCGCCGCCGATAAGCCCAGGTGTCGCCCGTTGATGTCCGTACCATCCCAGGGCAGGATGTTGTCTTCCGTCCCCTGCATGAACAACACCGAAATCGGCCTATCCTGGCACTTTTGCACCGCCGGGACGAACACCCCCGCCGCGACTCCGGCAACCGCCTGGAACGTATCGCGGGCTTCGCAGGCCAGACGATAAGCCATCAACGCCCCGTTGGAATTGCCGGTCACAAAGACACGGGCAGGATCAATGCTGTAGGTTTTTTCGAGGTCAGCGACCAACCATACTAAATAACCCACATCATCTATATGCACAGCCGAACCATCAGGCGTCGGCACGCCAGCGCCAAAATCCCAATTGTTGTAGATACCATCCGGATACACGGCGATAAAATTTTCACTGTCGGCCAGATCATCAAACCCCAGCCATTTTTCCGTGCGTGCGCCGCTGCCACTCGCGCCATGCAGCACCATCAGCAGCGGGACGGCCTGCCCATCCTGATAAACGTCCGGCACATGCAGTTCATACGTCCGCGCCCCGAAATTGGTATCAGGGGTGGCTTCGGCGGTGGCATCCTGTGCCCGTACTGTGACAATCGACAGAATCACGATCACAATGCTCATAAGTAGGATGCCGAATGGTTTTCTCATTTCTGTGTGCTCTCTTCGTACTCTGTGGTTCAAAATCTTCTTGCTGTGTTTTTACACGTCTCTCATCACTTTCCGCACATTATACCGCGCCCAAATCAACTTATGCAGCCGCCTTGCTCGGCTCGGATTTGAACACTTTCGCACCGCAGGCAGCGTTGTTCTCGAAGTCGATATGCACCTGCCCGCTTCCGACCTTATCGTTCAGCATTGTCCCGCGCACAATGCTCTATTCCAGGCCGCTGCTTACCGCATCCCTTCGGCCCGTGCCAAATCAACATAATTGGCACGGAATATCAACCACGCCAGCGTCACTGCGAACTGCGGTTGAATCGCTACCATCGAACGGCTGCTGGTGATGACCAGATGGCAGACCTTCGCCTCGTTCATGGCGACAATCAGATTGCGGACAATTGGGTGGTGTTGTCTAAGCCGCCAGATGGATCACGCTGAACATCGGTCACTTCGCCCCGGTTGCAAGCCGCTAGCCCGACTGCACACAGCAGCCCCAGGATCAGCATCTTTGATTTCACGAGTTTCTCCCCTTCAATTCGATAATCTTTAACGATTGTAAGACTGGAATTTCGCCGAGTCGTTATCGAATTGTTGCCAGTGTGTAAAAAGATAGCGGTTGGCTGGAAACACCGCTAGTCAATAGCGAAAAGCGTGTGTGCAAATCAATTTTGGCAGTATGCGCCGCCAGAGGCTAAAGCCATCTGGCTGCCGGTAAGGATAAGCCCACTGAAGGGGCTACAAGGCAAGTTTCTCGGTTTCAAATCGGCTCTATATAAGGCCACAAAACCCCTATGAGAACGGGCTTATGAACCTTTTAAGATGAGACTTGATTGCAACCGATAACTGCAAAATGTATTTTCTGCTAAGGGCTAAAAGCTAATTGCTGACTGTTTTTCAGGCTTTGGTGGCGATGAAAACACCGGCATCCTTGGAGATATGGATTGCGCCATGATCGTGCAGTGCGCGCTCGATGAAGGCGGTGAAGCGTTCGACGGGGGCATCTTCACCGGTATGGCGGATACTCCAGGCTGACAAAATATAATCGACCAGCGGTTGGGCTTCGGTCACAACCAGTTCATCCTCGTGGAGGCGCAGGGTGACATTTGGGAAAACAGGAGTCAGCCAGTCCATACCGTTTTCCAGGGTGAAGGCCAAACCAAGACCCGGTGAGCCATTGAATTTGCCGTAGCTGGCGGCAAGTTCGTGGAGTTCATGCATGTGAGTCGCGCCGTTGGTGGCGGCGAAAAGTTTGCCGTCCGGTTTGAGCACGCGCCGAATTTCGCGCAAAGCCTGGGCAATATCCGGCACATGGTAGAGCATGTGGTTGGCGATCACCGCGTCAAATGTACCATCTTCGTAGGGGATCGATTGCGCGTCGATGACTTCAAACGTGAAATGTCCGGGCACATCGCGCAAATTTTGCTGCTGCTCGGCGACCATACCCGGCGAAAAATCCGACAACGTAATCTGCCAACCCGGCGGAATATGATCCTTATTGGCGCGCCATAAGATACCGGGGCCAGTGCCGACTTCCAGCACTTTTGCGTCGGCGGGGGCTGTAATCTGGTCGAACAGCCAATTCGTCCAGCGGTAAGAGTTGGTTGAAAAGCGGGCGTGCAAATTCACGCGCGCCATAAAATTGTTGGAGTTTTTATATTGTTCGTCGCGCAAATACTGCTGATTCTGGCTTTTGGATTCCATCGGGGAGTGTCTTTTCACATCATTGGGTATGAATTTTCATAATTATCCCCTCCCCAGCCTCTCTCTACAAAGTGAGGAGGGGAGCAAAACGCAGTGTTTGAGAGAATAATAAAATAAAGATCGAATGAACGTGAATTATTCCGGTAAATAGGGTTCGACGTAGTAGCTGGAGAGGTCGCCTTCGGCAACCCAGCCCTGATACACGCCATACTGGACTTCGTACCAAGCGTAATTGCCCTTGCAGACCGGCCCGTTGAGCACGAAAAAGATTTCCAGGATGGGTATCGACGTGATGGTGTTGTTGTCGGTTCCGGGGCCGCCGCGCAAGTTGATAGGGCGCGGGTCATCGGGCAGCACACGGGCCCGTTCATTCAGGATCAGACGCGGGCGGGGCGCGTCCGGGCAAAGCGGCAGGGCGGGCGGCGGTGGTGTGGGCAAGACGAACGGTGTATCCGTCGGCGGTATGCGGGTGGATACCTCAGCAGCGGCTCTGTTGGTCGCATTGGGTTGGGCGACAAGGGGCGCGCCACACCCGGCGGCCAGCAGGCAGACCATCAACAGGCAAATGCATTGGCGCATGAACACCTCTTAGCGGTTAGCCGTTAGCGATTAGGGGTTAGCCCAATTGCGAAAACAGTTCCGCATTTCACGAATTTCTGTTTTAAGCTAGCGCTAACAGCTAAAAGCTAACAACCTGATTACGAAACGGCTACCGGCCAGCGTTCCGGCGTCCAGTAATCATACTGCATGTGGCGGGCGGTGGCGACGGACTCTTCGACACCCAGCAGCCGCGCCACGATATACAATGACATATCAATCCCGGCGGATACCCCTGCCGAGGTGACAATTTTGCCGTTATCGACAAAGCGTTCGGTTGGGCAAATGCTCGTATGGGGAGCCGCCGCCCGCAGTTCGTCCATCGCGGCGTGGTGGGTGGTCGCCGACAGGCCGTCGAGCAGTCCGGCTTTGCCCAGAATCAGCGATCCGGTACAGACCGACAGCAGCAGTTCAACGCGCGATGCCTGATTCTGAATCCAATCGACCAGGACAGCATTATGCATCTCGGTACGTGTGCCATAGCCGCCGGGGACGAGCAAAATATCGGGCGCGGGACAGTCCGCCAGGGTATAGGCCGGGTTGACGCTCAGACCGTTACGGGCGCGGACGGCTCCGGCTTTGGCGGCGACGGTGTAGACGTTGAAGGGTTTTTCGGGCAGGCCGCTTCCAGCCATGCTGAAGACCTCAAACGGGCCGCAAAAATCCAGCACTTCAACTTCATCGAAAACTAAAATGGCGGTATTCCGGGACATGGCAGCTTCCCTTTTTGCTTCATGAAATGCGTATTTTAACACGCGGAGCATATCTAACATCAAAAATTTGGCTGTTTCGCGCCGCTGAACGTTCAAAACGTTCAGCTACAAAAGGATTTTTCAACCTCTTCAGAGGTTTCCAGTTTTTCAAGTAGCATTGGGTTTTGAACCCAATGCGGTACAAAATCGAACAAACCTTTATGTCAGCCGCGCGACGAAAGCAGCTTCAAATCCGACGCGACCATGAGTTGAATCAGGGATTCGAAATGGGTGTGCGGTTCCCAGCCGAGTTCAGCTTTGGCGCGGCTGAAATCCCCGCGCGAGGCGGCGATCTCCGTCGGGCGGACGAAGCGCGGGTCGGTAATGACATGTGCCTGCCAATCCAGGCCGACAGCTTCAAAAGCGACGCGGCACAAATCGCGGACGGTGTAGCAGGTGTTGGTGGCGATCACATAATCGCGGGGTGTCTCGTTCTGGAGCATCCGCCACATGGCCTCGACATATTCTTTGGCATAACCCCAATCGCGGACAGCATCCAGATTACCAATTTTAAGTTTGCCGTCCTCTACCAGTGGCTCACCGGCTTCGTTCAGCGGTGGATGCTGGATATTCAGTTTGATACAGGCGGCGGCCATCGTCACTTTTCGGGTGACGAAATGCAGCGAACGGCGCTCACTCTCGTGATTGAACAGGATTCCGCCGCAGGCAAACATGCCGTAGGAGTCGCGGTAATTCATCATCATCAGGTGGGCATACTGCTTGGCAATGCCATACGGATTGTTCGCCATCATAGGCGTATTTTCGTCACAGACTTCATCCTCCACACCTCCAAAAATTTCTCGGCTGGTGGCCTGATAAAAACGCGCCTCGGGTTTGAAACGGCGTACCGCTTCGAGCAGGCGAACCGCGCCGACGCCGGTTACTTCGGCGGTGACAATGGGCTGCTTCCAGCTATCCGCCGGAACCGACTGCGCGGCGATGTTGTAGACCTCATCCGGCATGTAGGTTTGTATCAGGTTATTGAGGCAGTCAGAGTCGATCAGGTCGCCATATTCGAGGGTAACTTTGCCGATGAGATGGCGGATGTTGGGATAATCATAATTGGTTGAGCGGCGCGCCAAGCCGATGACCTGGTAGCCTTTCGCCAGCAGTAAATCGGCCAGATAGGAGCCATCCTGCCCCGTGACGCCAGTGATGAGCGCGGTTTGTGGTTGTGCCATGTCGAAAGTCCCCTTTTAGCTGTTAGCGATTAGCCGTTAGCTTTTAGCTGAAAATCATGTCGATGCTGCGGATTTATCGGAAGCGATTTTGAATTTGATAGCAGAAGCGCGGACGAGATGTATCTCATCCCTACAAAAACATTGTGTGTTCGTTGTATTCCTACACGCTAGGCTCAAGATGCATTTTCTTGGCTAATCGCTAACGGCTAAAACCTAATTGCTTCTTGTATCGCGGGGGAATTATAGCAGACGTGCGTGCATCAAAAACCCGCACACAGGGTGCGGGCTTTCTGGGGCTGGCTTATCGCCATCCCTATTGTGGACAGAAGGACTTAGGTTGCTTCCTTATAGGAAGATTTCTCCCAGTCCTTCTGGCTGACGAACTTGGTCAGATTACGGCCATCGTCGGTTTTGCCGCGAAGTCCATAACGAACCTGTCCGTTCTTGGTGGTGAATTTTGTTTTCATGACATTCTTGTCATCAATCTTCACCTTCTTGCGAGTCTTCACATCGTAAAACTCTACTGATGCCACCTTAATGCTCCTTCTGATGCTCTGCATCGAACAACTTAAGGACTTCCACTTTTTACGCTCGGCTAGCCGAGACGCACTTTTTCACTATACTACGGGTGCGCTCCCGTAGCAAGCGGAACTTCGCGTATTCGTACAATCAGAACGAAAATTCCAACGGAATTCTAATATTAGGCGGGGGTTTTCCCTAAAACCCCGGCTGACCGTCCAAACTATCTCTAAAGATTAAAAGACTCGAAAAAAGATGTAAGGAAACACTCATTTAGCCAGCACAAACTTGTGGCCTGTGTTAAGTTAGAGCTATCCGAATGCATCAGTAAGAGAAAGCGTAACGGAAATGCTCGATTCAATACAATTGGGTACAGCATTCAAACTGACAATGCGAACACTGCCCATCATCGGGATTCGCCTGGGAGCCAGCCTGCTGTTTTGGCTTGGGCTGCTGATCTATCTGGCGATTGCCGGTTGGGTCGCCTATCTGGTGGGGAATGCCATTCAGATCGTCGGCGTGATCCTCTTCATCGTCGCCCTAATCGCCATCATTCCGATCTACAATCTGGTCTATCACTATGTGTTTTACCTGCTCAAAGCGGCACATGTTGCCATTATTGCCGAACTGCTGGTGAATGGAAAAGTTCCGAACGGGCAGGGTCAAATCGCGTGGGGCAAGCAGAAAGTCCAGGAGCGTTTTGGCGAAGT
>JBDTNB010000173.1:0-13321 GCA_039933955.1 Chloroflexota bacterium | reverse complement strand
TATTCTCCCACCTGTCCGCACTGCCAGGATGTCATCAATAACCATTGGCCGGCTATTCGAGACGAATTCGGTGACCAGCTTCAAGTGTTGTTCATTAATGTCATGACACCTGAGGGTACTCAAATGATGCATACGGCTCGTGAAGCGATGCATATAACCTCGAGTAGTGTGCCCATGCTCATCATCGGGACGGATGTGTTAGTTGGCTCGGTTGACATTCCTCTTCGTGCGCCCGATCTTATTCGCAGCAAATTAAGCTCAGGTGGTATAGGCTATCCACCTATCCCTGGAATAGCTGCAGTCTTTCAATCTGTGATACCCGAAACAACATCCAGTTCCACTCCAATCGAAATCAAGCAGCGCCCATTGCTGGCCGACCCGGCTAATCTTGCAGCCTTAATTGTTTTACTCGGATTGGTTACAGGTATCGCCGTGATGGGCACTATCGGATGGAATCTTGTCACTCGACCAAATCGGCGTCTCATCAGCACGATGAATGGGTTGTGGGGTCGTCGAATGGCATTCGTTGGCACACTGGTGGGCATTGGGCTGGTCGGATCGCTCGTCTTAGGCAGTTTTCAAGACCCGATCACGCTTTTCATTTCCGGTAGTGTGCTGGCATTCTTTGTGTTCCTGGTTTTCCAGCTTTTCCGATCTTCCTCTATGAATCAACTCTCAAGGTGGTTGATGCCCCTGATAATTGCGGCTGGTTTGCTGGTCGCTGGTTATCTCGCCTATGTGGAAATGACAGTCGTACAGGCAACCTGCGGTGTAATGGGTGACTGTAACGCTGTACAGCAGAGTTCGTATGCAGCGATTCTGGGTGTTCCAGTCGGGATCATCGGCATTCTTGGCTATCTCGCCATACTAGCATTATGGTTGGTAAACCAGTATAAATACCAACACCAGATTGATGCAGCGTTATTCACTATGGCGTTACTAGGTGTCGTGTTCTCGATCTACCTGACATTCCTAGAACCGTTTGTGATTGGTGCGAGTTGTGTCTGGTGTCTGATCTCTGCTGTTGTCATGGGCATACTACTCTGGATAACGGCACCGGCAGGATGGAACGCCATATACATCATGCGATATTCTGAGGAACACCGAAAAAAATCTGTGTAAGATAACAGACACAGATCGCTGCACAGGAACAACCGTGCAGCGATCCTACGTTATTCATCACATAGACACACTCAACAAGACAATGTCTTTGAAAAATCGCTCTGTTCGGTCACTCGTGGGATATTTCTTTAGCACCTTGCTGGACGAAGAACACCGGATTCTCCAGGGTCAGATGTACGGGACATTTGCCAGCAATCACCATCAAGCGTGCTGTCTGTTCTTGAGTGAGCGGGCCTTGAAAGACTATATGTTCGCTGATTTCGTGGATAAACGCAGCATCTCCGCTGTAAGCTGGATAATCCTCGCGGCGGATGCGTTCCATTTCTAAGTCAACAGATACCCCTTCCAGCGGCCAGCCTTTGCGCTGGGCATATGCTTGCGTTGTCACGGCAACACAAGCACCCACTGTGCCGAGAAGGATTTCCATCGGGGTTGGGCCGGTATCGCTGCCACCGTCCTGAATAAGTTCATCAGCAATGACGGTATGATTACGAATGTGAATGGCGGTCCGGTAGCCTTGTTCTGTGCGTACAGTAATGGGGGACATTATGGGCCTCGTTTTTGACTCAACGGATTGTTTTCGATAAGTTTTGGACAGGTCATTTATGCCTGTTCTTTCCACCCATACAAATCGAGGTGATGAACGACTGCATTCCATGTGACATTTGTCAGCGTAGATACGAAAATACATGGAAATGGGAGTAAACTGGCAGACATTTTCGCTTAACGGAAGAAATGTGGAATCACATGATCCAACTTGCTGTCTCAGACCGCCCGATGGTTAGGCACCTGATTAGGATAGGTGAAATCAGCCTTGACTATTTGGAAGTAACTGGCTCTTATGCGAACAGCGCTCCTGATGAATTTCCGCATCAGCCCTTTCTGCTGCACAACCCTATTTGGAACTGGTCGCTTGCACACCGGGACTGCCTCAATCAGAAAAATGCTTTGGCGACGAGTCAGCACATGATTGATTGTTTGCAAGTGCCCTGGCTCAGTCTTCACTTGGGTTTCAGTGCTGAAGAAGTAATGTTCGACGAACGGATGAAGCCTGCTACCCCACTGCTTTCGCAGGATGCTGTTTTCGAAACCATCTGCGATAATCTAAAGGTGTTTGTATCTGCTATTCCGGTTCCAATATTGATCGAAAATCTGGATTACAACCCTGGCGGTGCTTATGAATATATCTGTCATCCAGCCTTCATTGCGTCTGTTCTTGAAACCACCAATCTCGCATTCCTGCTCGATATCGCTCATGCGCGGGTGAGCGCTACACGGTTGGGTATGCCCATTAATGATTATCTTGACCAGTTACCCTTTGAGCGTGTCCGGCAGATTCATGTGAGCGGCCCACGCTGGCAGAACGGTTTGTTAATTGATGCCCACGAGTCCCTTCTGGACGAAGATTATGTGCTCCTTGAAAGTGTATTGAAGAAGACCGAGCCATGTGCGGTGACGCTAGAGTATGGGAAGGAAGAGGCTGTTTTAAAAAAGGAATTGTCCCGTTTGAAGGATGTTCTCGGACATACGGTGCATTAGGTCTGTACATTATTCCCGTCGATAAGGAAGTTAGCTCACCCCACTCGAAGCCATTAGGTTTTTCTTATGCCATCATATCAGCAAATGGTCATAACCACTCGACAGCAGGTGCGATACAGTATACAAATTGCAGTTTGTTAAAAATTGCACAAATGATGATAAATCGTTCTACAGTGTATGATTTCCCTCACTGACAGTCAATTATCGTAAACTGTAGAATGAGGGTCAATCAGTAATGTAATCTAGCGTGAGGTAAAGATATGGATGCGTTAACACTCGCACGATTGCAATTCGGCATTACCACGGTTTACCACTTCTTCTTCGTCCCGCTGAGCCTGGGACTCTCCATCATCGTCGCCCTGATCCAAACCATCTATGTCGTCAAAGGCGACGAAAAGTATAAGCAGATGGCAAAATTCTGGGGGAAGCTCCTGCTCATCAATTTTGCGATGGGCGTCGTGACAGGCATCGTTCAGGAATTTCAATTCGGCATGAACTGGTCGGAATATTCCCGTTTCGTCGGTGACATTTTTGGCGCACCGCTGGCGATTGAGGCCCTGGTCGCCTTCTTCATCGAATCGACCTTTTTGGGCGTATGGATTTTCGGCTGGGATAAACTGTCGAAACGAGTGCATCTCGCAGCAATCTGGCTGGTCGCAATTGCCGCCAACATCTCGGCGTTCTGGATTATCGTCGCCAATGCCTTTATGCAAAACCCGGTTGGCTATCAAATTGCCGCCAGTGGGCGCGCGGAGATGACCGATTTCTTCGCCCTTCTCAAAAATCCCAATCTGTGGCTGGAATTTCCGCATGTCGCGCTAGGTGGCCTGACAACCGGTGCGTTTTTCGTTCTGGGCATCAGCGCTTTTCATCTCCTGCGTAACAAGACCCAAAACCCGGAAGCGTTCCGCGCGTCAACTCGCATCGCGCTCATCATCGGGACGATTGCCGTGCTGGCGACGATGGGTTTCGGTCATATACAGGGACAGCGGATGGCTGACACCCAGCCGATGAAATTAGCCTCGGCGGAGGGGCTGTGGGAATCTGAAGACCCGGCGGGTCTGTCCATGTTCCAAATCGGCAATGAGGCCGACCGTACTTCGGTCATCAACATTCGCATCCCCTCGCTGCTGAGTTTCCTTTCGTACAATACCTTTGATGGTAAAGTTCAGGGCCTTAACGAATTACAGGCGCAGTACGAGAAGCAGTACGGCCCCGGTAATTATATCCCTCCGGCGATTTGGCTAACCTATTGGAGCTTCAGGGCAATGGTAGGGTCAGGCATGTTGATGTTTCTGCTGGGGTTGGTGGGCTTGTTCGTGTCCTACACCAATCGGTTGGGTAATCGTATGGGCAAATGGCTGCTGCGGATACTGATTCCAGCTATTATCCTGCCCTATCTGGCAAATTCAACGGGCTGGATACTCACCGAAGTCGGACGCCAACCCTGGATTGTGCAAGGCTTGATGACGGTGGACAAAGCCGTTTCGCCCAACGTGACCCCGGCTATGCTGCTCATCTCGCTGGTTGGCTTCGCGCTGGTGTACGGCTTGTTGATGGTGGCGGACATTTATCTGCTGCAAAAATTCGCTCGCCACGATGTAGATGGCAGCGACACGATCATTCCCTGGTTCGACAGCAATGAGCCAAAATCGGACGATAAAAAGCGCTATGAAGGCGCGTACTAGAGGGGGCTATCATGGACTTACAAACCCTGTGGTTTATCTTAATCGCCGTACTGTTCACGGGCTTTCTCTTTTTAGAAGGCTTCGACTACGGTGTGGGTATTTTGCTGCTCTTTATCGCCAAAAAGGACAATGAACGGCGCATCGTCGTCAACAGCATCGGCCCCATATGGGATGGCAATGAAGTCTGGTTGCTGACAGCGGGCGGGGCGATGTTCGCCGCCTTCCCCAACTGGTATGCGACTTTGTTCAGCGGCTTCTATCTGGCGCTGTTCCTGATTTTGATAGCGCTCATTGTGCGCGGCGTGGCCTTCGAATTCCGCAGTAAGGACAGCAATCCGCGCTGGCGAAGCCTGTGGGATACAGCCATTTTTATCGGCAGTCTAATTCCAGCGCTGCTCTGGGGGGTGGCCTTCGGCAACATTGTGCGCGGCGTGGCGATTGATGCCAGCATGACTTATGTCGGCTCGTTCTTCGATTTACTCAATCCCTACGCACTGGTGGGGGGATTGGTCACGCTGACGCTATTCATCCTGCATGGCGCGCTCTTCCTGGAAATTAAAACCGATGGCATCATTCAGGAACGCGCGCGGCGGGTCGCCCGGCAGTTGATTATTCCGGTAATCGTATTGGCGCTGGTGTTTGTCGTTTTCAGTGCGTTCGAAACTGATCTGCTCCAACACCTGAATGTCGTCAACGTAGTGGGGTTGATCCTGGCCGTGGCTGCATTATTGTGGACTGCGTTCTACATCTTCCGCGCCCGTTTTGGTCGCGCATTCCTGGGAACCGGGCTTACCATTGTGGGCGTTGTTGCGCTGATCTTCGGCACGCTTTTCCCGCGTGTCATGCCCTCCACTCTGGGTTTTGATTTGACAATCTACAATGCCTCATCCAGCCAATACACACTGCAAGTCATGAGCGTTATTGCATTGACACTCGTTCCGATTGTGTTGGTCTATCAGACATGGTCATACTGGGTTTTCCGCAAACGGCTAACAGCCGAAAGCCACCTCGAATACTAATTCCCCATTCCACACTTATTATCCCTGTCTGGTATAGCATTGGGCAGGGATAATATCTGCCAATGAATAGCATGAATTGACGGTGCATGTCAGAAAGCAGTCGTCGGCAAAAACGCAGTCTGGATCAACGCCTGCTCAGGGAGGCGCGTTTTGGTTCCCGCTCTTTAGCAGCCACTTTGGCCTTCAATGCCTTCCTGAGTATCGTAATTATTATGCAAGCGCTCCTGCTCAGTCAGATCATTGACCAGATATTTCTAAAAGGCGCGGATATAGACGCAGTTTCAACCCTGCTAGTGATACTGCTGGCAGTAGTGATGCTGAGAACGCTTTTTAGCTATCTGAGTGCCATCACGTCGGCGCGGCTTGCCCTCGCAGTACAATCCAACCTGCGGCAGCGCTTTGTCACGCATCTCTATGCGCTGGGTTTATCGCACATTCGCGCCGAACGCAGCGGTGATCTTGTCCTAACGGCTACGGAAGGCATCGAAAAACTCGACGGCTACTTCCGCGATTATCTTCCCGGTTTATTTACGGCCTTTTTTCTACCGATCTTAATTCTGCTGGTTGTGCTGCCGCTGGATGCATTGACCTTTGTCGTCCTGTTGATTACCGCGCCGCTCATCCCGTTTTTTATGGCGCTGATCGGCATGGCGGCAGGTGCGTTGGCAAAACGCCAATTTTCCGAAATGCGTTTTCTCGGCGCGCACTTTCTCGATGTCATGCAGGGGCTAACCACCCTCAAGCTCTTCAATCGCAGTCGCTACCAAATCGTAACTATCCAGCGCTTCACCGACCAGTTCCGCGAGGCGACCATGCGCGTCCTGCGGGTTGCTTTCCTCTCCGCCCTCACGTTAGAAATGCTGGCGACCCTGAGCGTAGCCATTGTCGCGGTTGAAATCGGTGTACGGCTGATCAACGGCGGTATCGCTTTTGATCAAGCTTTATTCCTGCTCATCATCGCGCCGGAATTTTATCTACCGCTCCGAGCCTTAGGCGCGAAGTTCCATAATGTTACCGAAGGCAAAGCAGCAGCGGAACGATTGTATGAGGTACTGGATACATCTTCATCGACTCACCTGCCGGAAACAATCCTCCCCGTTCTCTCAAAGATGCACATCCGTTTTGAAAATATTACTTTTGCCTATGACGATGGTGCGCGTCCGGTGCTGAATCAGCTTTCCTTCACCATCCAGGCGGAACAGCACATCGCCTTAATTGGTACAAGCGGCAGCGGTAAAACCACCATCGCCAATCTGCTGCTGCGTTTCATCCAACCTAATTCAGGGAAGATTACTGTAGATGGAAACGACCTTGCGCATATCCCCATTGAAGCATGGCGTGAGCAAATCGGATGGGTATCGCAGTCACCCTATCTGTTCAACAGCACAATTGCCGAAAATATCCGTTTTAGCCTCCCCGATGCTTCTGAGTCGCATATTATTGCGGCTGCGCAGGCGGCGGGAGCGCATGAGTTTATCGTCCAAATGCCAGATGGTTATCAAACCCAGTGCGGTGAACACGGCCTGCGGTTGAGTGGTGGACAGGCACAGCGTATCGCTCTGGCACGCGCGTTTTTGCGTGATGCGCCGCTCTTGATTTTGGACGAACCGACTTCTCAGCTCGACCCGGACAGCGAAGCGAATATTATTCAATCTTTGGAGCAGAATATGCGGGGGCGCACTGTACTGCTGATCACACATCGCTTGAATGCGGCTGTTCACGCTGACCAGATCATCCTCATCGACAAGGGAACGATTGTCGAGCAGGGCACACACGAGCAGTTAATTGCATCAGGTGGTCATTATGCACACTTGGCGGCAAGTTACGGAGACATCCCCAATGAACCGTAATCCGCTGTTGCGCGTCCTACGTTTGGCGCTGCCCTTCTGGCGCGGCATGGCATTGGCGACACTGCTCGGTGTATTGACAATTGTCAGCAGTGTCAGCCTAATGGCGACTTCCGCATGGTTGATTTCGAAAGCCGCACTGGAACCATCCATCGCTGATCTCGGTGTAGCCGTAGTGAGTGTTCGCTTTTTCGGCATTGCGCGCGGTGTCTTTCGCTATCTGGAACGACTCGTCTCCCACGAAACCACATTCCGCCTCCTCGCCCATTTACGGGTGGAATTCTATAAAGCCATTGAGCCGCTCGCCCCGGCGCGGCTGGTGTCCCTGCGCAGCGGGGATTTACTCAGCCGCGTGATTAACGACATTGAAAGCCTGCAAGACCTGTATTTACGGGCGATTGCCCCGCCTATTACCGCGCTGCTGATCGCTATTCTGCTCACGCTCTTTCTGAATTTGTTCGACCCGCTGATTGCCCTCACAGCTTTGATATTCATGTTGGCGGCGGGGATTCTCGTGCCGCTGCTGGCGTGGCGAGGTAGCCACGACTCCGGCAAATCACGAATAGCCCTCCGCGCCGAATTGAATGCAACCCTTGTCGACAGCATTCAGGGCATCGCGGAAACACTGGTCTACGGACAAACAGCAGCACAGCTCAACCGTATTCAGTCCTTAAACCAGCAGCTTATGCAGGAGGAGCGGCGGACAGTCCATTCCGATGCCCTGCAATTGGCCTTCAGTGTCTTTTTGACGAGTGGCGCAGCATTAGCCGTCCTTGCGATTGCCATTCCGCGTATAGATGGCCTCTATCTAGCAACCGTCACGTTGGCGACCTTCGCTGTATTCGAAGCATTTACCCCATTGGCAGAGGCCGCCGTTTTTCTGGGCGCAAACTCGCAGGCCGCCCGACGGCTATTCGAAATAGCCGATATGCCGCCTGTCATTACCGATCCCGAATCTCCGGCTGTCATACCCTCAAAACCCCTTCTGGAAATCAGGGATTTATCATTTCGCTACGCTCCCGATGCGCTCCGCATTTTGGATTCCCTTTCATTAGACCTTCATCCCGGTCAGCGCATCACCATTCTTGGAGAGAGTGGCGCTGGGAAATCGACGCTCGTTAATATCCTGCTGCGTTTTTGGGATTATGAAGGCGGCGACATCTGCTTAGGTGGTCATAACCTGCGCGATTACAGCCAAACTGACATCCGCACAATAGTTGGAGTCATGACTCAGCGCACCTATCTCTTTAACACCACCATTCGCGACAATATCCGCATCGCCAGCAGTAATGCTACAGCCGAAACTGTTGAAGCCGCTGCCCGTCAGGCCGAGATTCACGATTTTATTATGTCGCTGCCGGATGGCTACGATACGCTGGTCGGGGAAAACGGAGCGCAGTTGAGCGGCGGGGAACGTCAGCGTATTGCCTTAGCGCGAGTGCTGCTCAAAGATGCACCCATTGTAATTTTGGACGAAGCCACCGCCAATCTGGACGCGGTAACCGAACGATCTGTGATGGAAACCATTCTCCGCGTGACCACCGGACGCAGCCTGCTCATTTTGACACACCGCCATATATTTCTGGATCAAATGAATCAGGTCTACATCATCCACAACCAACAGCTTTCGCCTTACAATCCCTCAAGCCATGTGGCTGGATAGGGTGTAATTTACCCGTTGGATTGTTTGAGAAGCGCATTCAGCACAGAATAACGCTGGCTCAACTCAACCAGAAATGCATGGGTAATCGGTGAAAAGTGTACATTCGAGTCCCAGACGAGTTTTAAGCTGCGCATGAATGGCTTCCCCTCAACCGGGACGATATGTAGTAGATGTTGGTCAACTTCGGTCTGCACCACATAAGGTGGAAGCACCGCCAGACACATCCCAAGCGACACTGCGCGTTTCATCGACTCCAGATTATCAAACTCCGCGCCGATAACCGGTTCAACACTGTGCCGACGCAGCGTTTCTTCCAGCCAGATGCGCGATTGACTGTTGGCTTCGCGCACAATAAATGAGTGCCGGTGCAGGTCTTCGATATGCACGCTTTCGCATTCCCAGAACGGATGCTTGAAACCTACTACCACCTGCTGCTCAATTTCCTCTAATACCAGCGATGATAACCGTAATGGTTGGTGGTCATCCAATTCCCCCTCGATAAAGCCAATATCCAAACGCTGTCCCAGAACATCATTCACAATTTGCGATGTGACCCCGGTTTGTAACGCTACCGTCAATTGTGGATAACGCGCCCTGAAACGCTGTACCCAATCTGGCGCAAGGTAGACGCCGATGCCGGGTGTCGCGCCTAAACTGATACGTCCGCTTGACAGGTGATTGATGTCGGTCAAGGCATTTTCCGCTTTAGCAACCAGCGCAAAAATTTCGCCTGTATAGCGGTGCAAAATTTCACCGTGAGGCGTGAGCTTGACACCACGCCAGCCGCGCTGGAACAACTGTCTTCCCAAACTCGATTCCAATTCTTTGATGTGCTGACTGACGGCAGACTGTGTCATATAAAGGTGTTCCGCAGCCGCGCTAAAACTGCCATCCGCGACCACCGCCGAGAAAATCTGCAATTTGTACAGATCAAGCATGAGAGACCTCACTACCATAAGTTCTGGCTTATATCTCATTATAAGGTGTTGACTGTAACTGAGGACGTCCAATTCAGGCTAAAGTGAAGTTGTTCACGAAAGAGAGCGCAAAGCATCATGTCAAAACGAAAACAATCCCATCAATCCAATCGGAAATATGTCTACATTGTGGCGGGCATTGGGCTTGTGCTGATTGCAGCATTTGCTCTGCTCGCCTCGCGCCCTACAACCAGCGCAACCCAGCATATCTCACCGGCTGAGTATCAAACCCAATTCGCTCAAGTCAACGCCCCGCACTTATTGCTTGATGTCCGCACACCGGACGAATTTGCCAGTGGACACATTCATGACGCGGTAAACATCTCGGTGGACACATTGGAGAGCCGCCTAAGCCAAGTGCCGCGCAATATTCCGGTGGTAGTCTACTGCCACAGCGGCAATCGCAGCGCACAGGCAGCCCAAATTCTGACGCAAGCTGGCTACACCACCATCTACGATCTGGGCGGAATCAATAACTGGGAATCGCAGGGTTTTCCTGTCGAGTAATCTTCAAGTGTAAGGAAATGGAATGAATATCTTCAAATCACTCTTCGGCAGCAGCGCCACCAACTTGACCGCAACCGACGCAAAAGCGCGTATCGACGACAAGCAACCGCTCTTGATCCTGGATGTGCGCCAGCCCGACGAGTTCCAAGCAGGGCATATCGCAGGGGCCAAACTGATCCCCCTGAACGAACTCCGAGGCCGCCTGAACGAACTACCGAAGGATGCTGAGATTTTATGCGTGTGTCGTTCCGGTTCACGCAGCGGCGCAGCCGTCTCGCAGCTTAACGGTGCTGGCTACAATGCCCTTAACCTGCGCGGCGGCATGATGGGCTGGCAGATGGCCGGTTATCCAGTCAAAAAGGGCAAATAATGCTGACCCTGATTCTCAACCTCGTGTTGGGCTTTGGCATTGGTGCGTCACTGGGGTTGCTGGGCGGCGGTGGATCAATCCTCACCGTCCCGGCACTGGTGTATCTGGTGGGACAAACCCCACAGGTTGCCGTTACCACCTCATTGGCAATTGTCGGCGCGAATAGCGCCCTCGGCGCATTTTTTCACCGCTCACAGGGGACATTGAACTGGCGCGTAGCCCTCATTTTCGGCGGAAGCGGGATGGTCGTTTCGTATCTCGCCGCTGGTTTTTCCAAACAATTTTCGCCGAATGTCCTGATGGTCGCGTTCGCGCTCCTCATGCTGTTTGTGGGTATGGTGCTTGTCAGACAAAAACAAGCTCAGGTCAGCGCGCTGCAAGTGAATGAATTAAAGCTGTGGAAAGTTTTGGTCGGGGGCGTGAGCGTTGGATTATTGACCGGCATCCTCGGCGTAGGAGGTGGATTCTTGATTGTCCCCGCGCTGGTCATGCTGGTTGGTTTGCCTATGCACCACGCCGTTGGTACATCGCTGGTGGTCATCGCGATGAACAGCCTGGCCGGGTTTCTCGGCCATCTCAGTGGGATTGCGCTCGATCTGCCCCTCATCACGGTGTTTATCGCGGCGGGTTTGCTGGGGACATTTGCCGGAGCGCGCCTGGGCAAGCGGCTCGATGCTAGTCTACTACGCAAAGCCTTCGCCTTGTTCGTCGTTGGTCTCGCCGTTTTCTTACTGTACGACAATCTTCCCAAAATACTGTAGTGTAGGAGTAAATCAGATGTATCTGGAGCAGTTTTTCATTGATGGCCTGGGCTGCGCATCCTATTTGGTTGGATGTGAGGGCGCAGGCATCGCCGCTGTGATTGATCCTGACCGCGATGTACAAAAGTATCTGGATGCCGCTGCTGAGCGCGGCATGAAAATCACACATATCATCGAAACCCATTTGCACGCCGATCATGTTTCGGGCAACGCCGATTTGGCGGAATATACTGGTGCCCAAATCTATGTTCACGAAGCGGCGAATGCTGAATTCTCCCATCAAACGCTCAAGGGTGGCGATACTATTACGCTGGGCAATGTGGAACTGCAAGTGCGTTTTACACCCGGACATACGCCAGAGAGCATCACACTACTGGTGGTAGACAAAACCCGCGCCGATGAACCCTGGATGGCGTTGACCGGAGACACGCTGTTCGTTGGCGATGCCGGACGTCCCGATTTAGTCGGTGTCGAGGCCGCGCGCGAACTCGCGGGGCACATGCATGACACGCTGAACAACGAGTATTTGACACTGGCTGATGGGGTCATGATCCTTCCTGGACATGGCGCAGGGTCTTTGTGCGGCAAGGCTATTGGTTCGGTGTTGAGTTCAACGCTCGGCTTTGAGCGCCAGCACAATCCAGCTTTGCAGGTTCATGACCGGGATGCCTATGTTGAGTTTGCAACGGCAGATTTACCTGAACAGCCCGGCAACCATAAACGCATCAAACAAATCAACCGGCAGGGGCCGCGTCCCCTGGGAGATGTCGCGCCGCGTCCACTCAGCATCCAGGATGCAGTGCCCGAATTCCGGCGCAGTGCAGTCCTCCTGGATACCCGCTCCAAAGCCGCTTACAAGGCCAAACATATTCCTGGCGCGGTGCATCTGGAAGCCAATCCACAACTGAGCAATCGGGTTGGCTTCGTGCTGCCGCCTGACCTGCCCATCATCCTGATGCTGGCGGATGTGAACGATTACCGCCCTGTGGTTTACAGTCTGGCGCGTGTGGGTTACGACAATATCGTCGGATACCTGGCCGAGTCCCTCGAAACCTGGGAGGCGCTTGGCCTGCCCACGACGGCTGGCGATGTGCGCGATATTGAGCCGCAGGAATTGAACGCCCTCCTGGGAAATGCTAACGGGACTCGCCCGGTTGTCATTGATGTGCGCGAATCGTGGGAGTATGCCCAGGGGCATGTTCCCGGCGCACGCTTAATCTCACTGGGTGAATTTGCCCGACACACAGACGAATTTGACCCCACCCAGCCTATCGCCGTCATCTGCGCCAGTGGCAGTCGCAGCCAATCTGCGGCGACACTGCTCGGACAAAAAGGCTTCGACACCGTCTACAACGTCGTTGGCGGGACATTTAACTGGATGCAGCATGGGCTGCCGCTTGAACGCAATTAGGGGTAAACTATGGTGCATTTACAATCAACCATTGGGCTAAAAACAGAACTTCAATTGGACTTTGAGACTGTCCAGCAGCGTGTGGTCGAGGCTTTGAAAACTGAAGGCTTCGGCGTGTTAACTGAAATCAACGTGAAAGACACGCTCAAGAAGAAAATTGATGTGGATTTCCGACCCTACAAAATCCTCGGCGCGTGTAATCCGTCCCTGGCGTATCGTGCCTTGACGGCTGCGCCAGATGTGGGACTGCTGCTGCCCTGCAACGTGACCATCGCCCAGATGGATGATGGCCGGGTGCAGGTTGCTATCGTTGATCCGCTGGCAATGATGAATATCATTCACAATGAGGGATTAACAACCATTGCTCAGGAAGCGCGGGAGCGTTTAAATCGAGTGCTGTCCGCATTGGAGGTGTAA
>JBDTNB010000172.1:0-13521 GCA_039933955.1 Chloroflexota bacterium | reverse complement strand
ATTTCATGTCGGGGCGCAGCTTGTAGGTGACGACAGTATTGCCCTTGTCATTGGTGGTGACATCGCCATTTTCAATCGTGGGGATTTCCTGCACCATCACCGGGTAAATGTTGCGGTCAAAATCCCAGTTCCAAACATCACGGGCGTAGAACTCTTCCATATTGACGGACTGCACCATCGCGACCAGCGGGTTAAGCTGGCCGGGTTCCTGATCCCAACCGATGACCAGGACTTTGTCATCCTGGGCATGAGCAGCCCCCATCACTAACGAGAGCAGTACCACCAGCGTGATACTCAACCCAACCAGACGCTTAAATCTATTCGTTGCCATTTCTTACCATTCCTCCTAAAATAAACAACAAGCTTCGGCTTCACGGCAGAAGACATGGCTAGCGCCACGTCGTCCTGTCGCGCAGATACGGCCTCCTTGTCTCGTCCTATATGCCGATTGAGCCCGGTGCTATAGATGGGACAAGTGAGGTCGTTCGATTCTGATAGTAATTACCTGATAAGGGGAGCGAAGGTTCAAAAAGCAATATGTGAGGTAAAATGCGAAGCGAAAAACCAATGCGATAAGATGTATACTATGCGGATATTTTGCGTTAACTGGAAACCAAATGCCCGCCACAAAAATTTTTCAGCATCAATCAATCTTCCCGACCACGATGGATAAGATGATCGCTTTCCACAATGACGCCCGCGCCATCAACCGCCTGACGCCGCCGCCCATCTTTGTCCAATGCCTGCGCGATGACCGCACCTCCCTGACCGATGGCGAGCTGCTTTTTCGATTATGGTTTGGCCCGATTCCGGTACGTTGGCTGGCGCGCCACGAACCCGGCCCTACCGAAACCTCGTTTCAGGATCGCATGATCGACGGCCCGCTCGATTCCTGGCTGCATCAACATATCTTTACCGAAGTGTCCGGTGGTATTCAACTGACAGATCGCGTGACCTTTGCCCATAAACCCGGCTTGCCCGGTCTGTTGACCCGCCTGATTTTCGACGGTCTGCCGCTGCGCTTTTTATTTATCTATCGCCACCTCCGCACGCGCCTCGGCGTCAACCTATTACATCAAAGAAGCGATTAGAATCATCGATTTGGTGGCACAAAGCGAGAGTGAGGATGATTAACGATGACCAAGACGATTGAATACTATATGTCACTCCCCTATTCGATTGTTTTAACCCCAATCGGCGCAGAGGATGGCGGCGGTTGGTTGGCTGAAATTCCGTTGTTGAAGGGCTGCATCACAGATGGTGATTCACAGCTTGAAGCGCTTGAGATGATTGAAGACGCGAAACGCGCTTGGCTGGAAGTGGCTTTAGAAAATAACGAGCAGATACCAGAGCCGGAACCCCACATCGCCTGAAGTGATAACCACATCCTTGAGATATCACACTGTGCAGCCACAGCCAACAAGCCGCCCCCCAACCTGCACGCAGTTGTGGTTGCAACAGAGTGCGCGAAGGGAGGGGTTTGTTAGGAGTATTGATGAGATCACCCCTAGCGGTCAAGCAACGAAGCAACTTTTGATAGGGCTGTCAGCATTTGACCTGAAATCATACATGATAACTCGTTTTAGATGTTGTTTAATGGATAAACTCAAGTACCTGCGAAAGACTAAGTGGCTTATGATATAAATTCTCAGGTCTTGCTTGTGCTTTTTCCCAAGCTCGCTGCGACTCTATCCACTTTTCAAACACCTGCAAATCTGTTACTGAAAGTGCTTTTTTTATATCTGTGAGTAAATTTTTTGTTGCGCCGAAAATAATAAGATTAGCCAAAATATCTAGTGGACTTACATCAGCATCTGAGATGTTTCTTTCATCACCAAGTGTATTATACCTATGGTAGGTTTGACTTTCCGTGGCATTTTTAGGCTCTTCGTCTAATTTGTCTACAGCCGCGTGCATAGTTTTGAGTTGATTTTTGTATTTTGCTACGAGTAATTCAATGGTCTTAAGTTTATCCTCTGGAAGAGCAGGAAGATTTGCATCTCTTGAATATTGCTCAGGATCAAATGCGAAAAGTATGATGTCCCAAAGTAGACCAACGGTATATTCCAATCTCGCGTCAATCAGAAGCTGATTACCCCACTCGTACAACAGAGTAGCATCCTCTTCACCAAGTTCGGTAACAAGTTTATTATAGGTTTCTTCGAAGAGTAGACTGACGTTTTCGCTTATTGTGCCTGCTATATAAATTAATGATCGGATATTGTAAAACTCTAATACGAACTCTTGAGCGACCCTAGATAGTTCTGAAGCTTTAGTTTTTAGGGGAAAACCGATCTCCTCTAATAAAGGATTGATATTGTCCAAGCTAAGGAGTACAAACACATCAAACCAATGGTATGCGGTTTTGTTTTCTAATTTGAACAATGTTCGCCTCCTTGATATTTAGATACAATATCATTCAACAATATGTATTTTTGAATGGGGTGTCAATAATGCCCATTGACACCCCACTCCTAATCGTTTGCGGCAACCTAAGAAAGGATCAATGGGACACACGCCCCAAATATTTCTAAGCCCGGACATGGAGCTGCTGTAACGT
The DNA here is from genome assembly GCA_039933955.1 of Chloroflexota bacterium. Lineage (GTDB taxonomy): Bacteria > Chloroflexota > Anaerolineae > Aggregatilineales > Phototrophicaceae > CFX2. The sequence goes on along the minus strand of JBDTNB010000172.1, from coordinate 10,961 downwards.
CGAATTCGAGAGTTGGTTGGGGTGGAATAGGTTGCTGAATACCGCGACGTTTAGCCTCACGTTCAGGTAATAGGGATTCACCGTCTATAGCCAACCAGCCATCGACTGTGTCTCTGACCTTATTGTCTGGATCAGGACAGTTGTCAACATCGAAGAATCCGTTGTATGGCTTTCTCAATGCACGTTGTTTTTCCCTTAATGTCCTCAAGTGACTCTCCCAAGTACCTTGATTTACACACCCTCGACGGGGAACAATAACCTGTCCCTGACTTACTTCCCAGAGGTCGCAAAAATCCTTAAGAAGCTGATCTACCCGTTGAGCAATATCTTGCAAAAGTCGAAGCATGTCCTTTTTTCTCTTATCACATGGATCAGTCGGTACTTCTTCAGCTACAAGAGACATAACTAATGAAGCATTACACAGCCCCCCACTCAGCACCGCTGCGAGTTCCCACGTGTTGAGTGTTGAAAGCTGTAGAAACTGCCCACTCGGATCAGTAGCATTCGGCACATTCCCCTCAACCCAGGAATAGCCATTGAGCGACATCGGCTCATCTTCGATCCCCTCAAACGGATCGAGCGCCGTGAACACGCCTGCTGTCGGGTTGTAGTACCGCGCCCGCAGGTACAGCAGCCCGTTGTCATCCATCGGCTCACCCGTGAACCCATAAACCATCTGACTGCTTCCCGTCGCGCTGAATCCCGTTCCATACGGGTCGTAGTTCCGGCTTTCCAGCACCCCAACGTTGTTATCCACGACTCCCCGCACACTCCCCAGGCCATCCTGCACCATCCACTCCCAAGCGCCACCTGCGTCCTTGTGAGCGTGGATGCCACGCGGCGAGTAAACGTTGCGGATGACATTCGCGCCAGTGGTTTCACTCAGAACGACAGCCAATCCCGGTTGCAGGTCGAGCAGATACTTGGTGATATTCGCACCTGCTGTTTGCTGGACGCGATTGTTCAAGCCATCGTACTTGTAGGATGCGCCACCCATCGACAATAAACGATTGGCTCTATCCCAGGTGTAGCTGTTAACAGCTTGGGATGTTACCGCCCCTACAAACCCAATTCCAACCACCCTTCCCTCAAAATCGAAACAAATATTCGAACAAATGTTTCACATTTTGCCCTCAATCTATGGCATACTGTTCATAGAGCGCATTCGTAAGGATAGCTATGTCATGCCTGCCCTGTCCGCCTGACAGAAAACCGACTTGGCAGCAGCCCCAAATCGTCAAATCCCATTGGCGAAAAAGACGGATTCGCCGATTCGTCGTCGTCGTTTTCGTCGCCAATATCGCATTTTTCGCCTTTGAATCGGTACTTAGAACTCAGCACTCAGAACTTTCTTTCATCTTTTACTTTGCACTCTGTACTTTGCACTTCTTGTATGGCAACTATGGCGGCAGCACATAGTCACTGCCTTTTCTGGCAAATCGCTCCCGTACTGCTGCCGAATTCGTGCCAAAAATGTTCGTTTTTGCAGAACCTTCCCGTATTTGCCGCCAACACCCCCTTTTAGGGTCATTTTGTGCGGAAAATAGCCGAGGTTTCCGTGCAAACCGCGCCAATCTGTGCGGAATAGATTTAGGGATACGGGGAAATGTCAGCAGCCTTCGGCAGATGCACAAATGCCGAACTACCGATCTCGGCAGTGGCGGAATCAGCGGAATTTGCAGCAGATTCGGAATCAAAAACCTTCCGCCGCCAATGTTGAGGGAAAACAAAGCGACGGCAGACCCTATCGCTGCCGCCCACGAAAAAATGAACCTATAGACCGTTTTTGTCTTTAGCTAATGACTAAAAGCTAAAGACTAACGACTACACGGGTTCCCGCGCGATCATTTCCTGATAAAAACGTGCGCTGCGTTTGGGCGTGCGTTTTTGCGTCGCATAATCGACATGCACAATGCCAAAGCGTTTGCTGTAGCCAAATGACCATTCAAAATTGTCCATCAGGCTCCACACAAAATAACCTTTGAGTGGGACGCCCTGGATGATCGCATTTTCCGCCGCCTGGAAATGCCCTTTCAGATAATCCACACGCCTGGGGTCTTCGACAATGCCATCCACCGGCTCAGGATCGGCAAACGCCGCGCCATTTTCGGTGATGTAAATCGCGGGCGGCGCATAATCACGGGATACCCGCACCAGCAGATCGGTCAGCGCTTGCGGATAAATTTCCCAGCCCATTTCAGTGAATTCAGCATCATCGGGCAGCTTGGCTTGACCGCTGGCCGAGACAACCATGCGGTTGTAGAAGTTGATGCCCAGGAAATCCATCGGCACAGCCGCCGCTTTAACTGCATCCAGGTCAATACCGTCCAATGTGCTGCCCAGCATTGCAACCATGTCCGTCGGGTAACTGCCCTTGAATATTGGGTCAAGGAACCAGCGGTTAAATGAACCGTCAAAAAATTGAGCAGCCTGGGCATCTTCCGGGCTGTCGGAAGCGGGTACAGCAGGCGATAGATTCAGCGTGATCCCTGCCGGGACGCCGGGGCAGTTCTGGCGGATCACCCCCATCGCCGCGCCGTGCGAGAGATTCAAATGATGGGCTACACGGTAAGCTGTCGGTGGATCGTTCAGACCAGGAGCATGAATACCGAGCAAGTTTGACAGGATGGAAACACACCAGGGTTCGTTATGGGTGATCCAGCCGAGCACGCGATCCCCTAACGAACGGGTCATGACATCGGTGTATTCTGCGAACCATTTGACGCTATCCGGGTTGGCCCAGCCGCCTTTAAGTTGGAGCGCCTGTGGGAAATCCCAGTGATTGAGCGTCAGCCAGGGTTGGATACCGTACTTTAGGAGTTCATCGACCAGCTTGTCGTAAAAGTCCAAACCTTGTTCATTGATGCGCCCGGTTCCTTCTGGGATGACACGCGGCCACGCAACCGAAAAACGGTAGGCCTGCACGCCCAGGTCGGCCATCAACTTCACATCTTCCTTATAGAGGTGCAGATGGTCGCAGGCCACATCCCCGTTATCGCCGTCCTGCACTTTACCGGGTGTGTGCGAGAAGTTATACCAGATACACTCGCCGCGTCCTTCGGTCAGCGCGCCACCTTCAATCTGGTAACTGGAGGCTGCCACGCCCCATAAAAAATCTTTCGGAAAAGCCATTATGACTCCTTCGTCTTGCTTACTTTACGATCATAGCCCGCCATAAACCTGTAATTTGTCTACGACTACAAAAAGTATTTTTAAATGATGGTCATATCAGTTCTAAATTCACGTTCACACCCGTTTTTTGTCGCAGGCTTGTCGCCGACAAGCCCCTACCCTATTCAGATTTCTTTGATCTTATCTTTTACTCTGTACTCAGCACTTTTCTTCACGCCACCCACATATTGAAAGTGTACAAAATCGTCAACAGCCCCATTACCAGCACGCTCGCCAGAGTCCAGGCACGGTCAAAAGCTTGGCTGCGCCCCCAACGGCTCAAAAGTATATAAATGGAAGGCACAGCCAGCACATACCGGATCATACTTTGCGGATCGCCGCTCAGGGCAGAAACCGCGACTGCCAGCAGGCCAAATAAGGCGATGCCAGGATAACGGCGCAGCGTCAGCAAACAGGCCAACACGGCAATGATTACCGAGGAGACTTCCAACAAATTGTAGACGCGCTCCTGTAAATTACCGCCGGAAATACCTTCGAACAGCTTTTTCCAACCCTCGAAGGAATTTTTCAGGTCAAACAATTTGTGCCCGAAATACTGCTCTTCAACCGTGTTGAAGGGTTTTCCCAGGAAATGATTCCAGATCAGGTAGGCCACAACCGGCAAAAAAATCGCAACCAAACCCAGCACATGCGGCACGTAGGGGCGTAAAATGTCCAATCTTTTTTCGCGAATACTGCGCCAATCAAGGGTACTGAGCCATGTCAGCGCCAGCGGGATCATCAGCGCCAAACCAATCGCGCGTGTCCAGGTTGCCAGTGCCGCCAGCACGCCCGCCCAGAAAATCTTTTTATAACGCAGGAGTGCCAGACAGCCGAAGGCCAAGCCTACAAATAAACCTTCAGTAAAAACCTGCGCCAGAAAAAGCCCGCTGGGGAAAATGAGCAAATAAAATGCGGTGCGGATGCCGCCCGATTCTTCCAGTTCATCGCGCGTCAGAATATAGAGGCTGAACATCGCCAACAGTGTCCCTAAAATCGAGACAATCACGCCAGCCAATGTCGCGGTGGCAATCGGATTCATGCCCAGGATGCCTAAGGGCGCATCCATCAGGCTCATCAAGGCGGGGTAGAAAGGAAAAAAGGCGTGATTGAGCGAGATTTTTGTGCCGCCGCGTGTCTGCATCTGGGTGACAGCGGTGTCGTCGTAGCCATTGATGGCAATCGACAGATAATATTCGGAGTCGAAAGAGACCTGGCGATTCATGAAAGGTTCGTTCAGGTAAATGCGATCTTTGACGCTGTTTTTGCCGGTTTCTTCGGGTGTCCATTCGCGGGCATTGTCAGGCCGTTTGACATCAATCAGGCGGGCGTCGGCCAGGGTTTGAAAACCGATGATAATCACAACCCAGGCGGCCCAGATGAAGAGCAGTGTACGGATACTTTTGTTGTTGAGGCTAGCTAACTTCATGAATGTGACTTACAACCGATTAAATGAAAAGAGGGCGCTCAATCCAACGCCCTCCGACTGTTATAGATTAGATCAGGTTCCAGCAGGAATGACGTACAGCGTGAGTGATTGGCCGGGGACGGTGATGCTGCCGCCATAGGCAACATCTGCTGGATCAACCTGTTCGGCCTTGTGTTCGGCATCGAAGCGCCACACTTCAGCCTGACCAGCGGGCTTGAAACCATCGAGTTTCAGCGACTTTGTCGCTTCGTCCGGCCCAAGATTGACGACCATGAGCGTCAGTGTGCCATCATCGCGTTTCGCCGCGTAAACCGATACATCAGGATCGCTGGACTCGCTGAATAACAGCTCGGTTCCAAACTGCTGGTAGAGCATATAGACATAGTACATGGGGCGCACATCATATTTGCCGAGGATGCCCCAACCGCTGTTATCTGCTCCCTGTAAATTCCAGGTGAGAACCATCGCGACCTGCTGGCGGATTAAGCGACCTAAAACATCGCTGAACCAGAGGGCATTATAGACCGAATCCAGGCTGGCCGCGCCGCCCATACTGTTACCGGAATTGGAGTTGATTTCGGTGACGGCAATCGGAATATCGCGTCCGGCAGCTTCATGGATAATTTTGCGCAGGTTGGGGATGATGGTATCCCATTCGCGGCTGTTCCCGCGCAGCCCATCAATGGTCGCCGTCGGGTTTTTATCTTTGCTGAGGCCGGGATACGGGTAGCGATGGATCGACACGTAACCCAATAAATCGCCATTGGCTTTCAGGAATTCCTGCAACCAATCTTTGCCCAGATCATCGGTTGGATCACCGCCGTCGCTGCCTTCCAGATATTGGATATGAGCGGGGTCGGCGTTCAAAACTACATACTGGCTAATATCAGGGCCGACAAACACGATGTTGGGGTCTACCGCCAGCATCGCTTCGGCGAAGGCACGCCAATCGCGGTTCAAATCTTCGGTGGTATAGGAGTCCGCATGGACAACCGCGACGAAAAAGTTAGGCTCGTTACCGATGCTCCAATATTTGATATTGTATTTTTTCTCAACATTGATGTAGCGCACCATGTCGGCGGCTTCTTCGGGACTGCTGCCTAACAGCCGTACCGTCAGCGCGGGTTCTGCACCCATCATCCGTGTCTGGGCGATGAACAAATCGTAGCTTAAATGCCCGACTTTCTGCTGGTCGATGTAGGTTCCGCCCATACGGACATAATGCAGGCCAAGTTCCTGTGCTTTGGGCATCAAATCCATCGGTATGAGGCAGTAAAAACCGCAGTTTGATCCATAGACATAGGGGTTGATTGGCCCTAAATCCTGTGATGCATCGACATGTAAAACATCATCCTGCGCTGTTGCGATACCGGCAGTGACCAACAGCAGCAGGGCTAACCACAAAAATATTCTTTTCATTTTATAACCTGTGAGTGTGTTTGCAATAATATCAGAGAGATTTTGTTGCATAAGGGCGCTCTTGCGAACGCCCTTATATGCCCCGAACCTGCTCATTCCAGAACCGGGTTGATGCCCAAGTTCTGATGACAAACGAAAGGAATTTATTTCTCGACGCCGGTGATGACCACACCGCGCATAAAGATTTTCTGCGCGAAGAAGAAAATCACCAGTGGCAGCACCATCGCCATGAGCGAGGTGGCCTGTACCAATTCCGGGCGTGCGCCGTAAGCGAAGTTGAATTCCTGGACGCCGACGGAGATCGGTTGCAGGTCAGGATGACCCAGCAGATAAATCAGGGGATTAAAGTAATCATTCCAGGCGAAGATGAAGTGGAACAAGCCCACCGCAATAATCGCCGGCCAGGACTGCGGGATAATCACCTTTATGAGCACCTGCCAGGGGCTTGCCCCGTCAATCATCGCGGCTTCATCCAACTCGCGCGGCAGTGTCATCATAAACTGCCGCAAAAGGAAGACGTTGAAGGCGTTGGCGAAAAAGTGCGGCACTATTAGCGGCAGCCAGGTTCCCGTCCAGCCTATTCGCGCGAAAAATGCATAGGTGGGGATCAGCGTGACCTGTCCTGGCAGAATGATCGTCCCGATCAGAATCAGGAAAATGATATTCTTGCCTGGAATTGGGAAACGAGCGAAGGCATAAGCCACTGAGATCGATGACAACAGCGTCCCAACCATACCAAACAAGGCGATGACCAGCGTATTCCGGAACAACAATGGAAAGTCAATCATTTCCCAGGCGGTGGTGAAGTTTTCAAAATGCGGCTGCAAGTTAGAAACCTGATCCAGCCCGCGCCAGTTGCCCGTCCAATCAATCAGTCCGGCATCCGGGTTAGTGGGGTCAACGAACTGGCTGGTGGTACGGCCTTTTTTCACGAGTGCCAATGCGCGTGTCGTACCATCATCAAACGGCACGCTGTAAACATCGTAGGCTTTTTCCTGGTATGTGAAATGTTCTGGTTCCATCGGCCAGATTAGGCCATCCGCGCTGGCGACAATCTGGTCTTTGGTTTTCACAGACAGCAGCGCCATGTTGCCGAATGGCAGCAAGAAACCAACCGCGACGACAACGGCTATCAGGGTAACAATCGCCTTTACACCAAACTTACGCAGTTGAACACTGTAGTAAGGCGCTGTATTGACTGCTTTAGAATATGTGACTGCGGCCATTGTTTACTCTCCACTTGAGTAATAAACCCACTTTTTTGAGGTGATGAACAAGAAGATGGTCAGGATCAGCGCGATAATGAAGATCAACCACGCCTGGGTTGCGCCATAACCCATATCAAAGAAGGTGAAGGCGGTCTTAAACAGATGCATGTTGAAGAAATAGGCTGCATTGCCCGGTTGCCCTGTACCGCGTGTGACAATGTAGGGCACGACGAAATACTGCATCAGGCCGATCACACTCAACACCAGATTGTAGAAAATCACCGGTGAAATCAGCGGCAGCGTAATACGGAGGAATTTGACCCAACCATTCGCGCCATCGACATCAGCGGCTTCATAGAGTTCAGTCGGTACACCTTGCATAGTTGCCAGCATGGTGAGCATTGCGTTGCCGACACCCCAGATGCCCATCAATACGAAGGCGGGCAAAATCCAGTTGGCATCTTGGAGCCAGTTGGGCGGGTCAGCGATACCGATAATGCGCAAAATCCGGTTTAGCCAACCGGTCTGACCATTCATAAAGCTCTGCCATACGAAAATACTGGATACAATCGGAACCATGTACGGCATGTAAAACAGCATCCGCCATACCCGCTTGCCAAACAAATTCTTGGAATTGAGCAAAGCGGCTAAGCCTAATGGCAGCAGCAGGCCGATAGGTACGGCGATCAGCGCAAACTTGATCGTGACCCCTAACGCCGTCAGCGCCAGCGGATCACTGAAGAGTTTTTGCCAATTTTTTAGACCCACAAATTTGATAGCATCACCGGTATTAATCGAAAATTCGGTGAAGGTAAAAATCAGCGAGGCAACAATCGGTGCGGCAGTGAAAAGCGCGAAACCAATGATCCAGGGCGACAGGAAAATCCACCCCCACTTGCGCTGCTGCTGCGCCAAAGTTGATTTCTTAGGGGCGCGTGTACTGGTGGACTCTGCGGGGAGAGCCGCTGTACGGGTCTGGTCGGCTGTAGTCATAAGCCAATCTCCAAAAAACTTGTCGGACACAAAAGAAATTTTGATCTTTAAAGAAATTTAATTTAATGGTACGGCATTATTCACGATTTAGCGATAAATTGTTGAGAATGGGGGCACACAATGCTGTGTGCCCCCACCCTTTCCTACCTGTTTACGTTACGACTTTTCGTCGACAATCGCTTGCAGGTCGGTTTGCAGTGTATCGAATTCCTTGTTGACATCAATGTCTTTGCCGGTGTCACCGCTGAGCAGAGTCAGGAAGGTGGCGGTACGGTCATAGCCCTTCTGCCAATTCGGGGTGAAGGATTCGTGATGTTCGTTACCGGGGTTGTTGTAGGCCAAGCTGTCTACTGCAACCTGCCAGTTAACGTTGAAGTCATACTGCTTGCTCTTCGAGTCGATCCAGTCCTGCTGGTATTCGGGACGCGCCGGGAAAGCACCGTAGGTCGGGGCCAGGGTCGGGACGGCTTCGTTGAGCAGATAGCTCAGAACGGTGAAGGCCGCATCCGGGTCTTTGGTTCCCTTGTCAACGCGGAAGGTGTCGGCGTCGGTAGCGACATGATATTTGCCATCGAGGCTCTGCGGAACAACACCGAAGTCCCATTCGAACTTGCCAACCGAGTCGCCGAGGCAGCAGGTGTACCACAGGGGTACAATCGCCATGCCCAGGTTGCCGGATTGGAAGATGTTGCCTGCGCCGAACAGATCGCTGCTGCCATAGGTGGTGCTGGGGGTGATATGATCTTTCCAGGTCGCGTCCCACAGCCATTGGGTGGCCTGACGCCAGCTATCGGGGAGAGTCACCTTGTTGGTGGCTTCATCGTACCAATCTTCGGGCTGGAAGTCAGTCCAGATCAAGCGCAGAGCTGCCCACTGGAAGTTCATACCGAATTGGGTGATATTTTCGGGATCGAAATCGGCGCTGGTGGCGTCGTTGCCATTGGAGTCAACGGTCAGCATCTTGGAGATGTTGGCGACAGTTTCGTAGTTCCAATCAACTTCGGTTCCATCGGGCATCTTGTATTTTTCGTCGAATTTCTGGGGAGGATAGTTCAGACCTGCTTCATCGAACAGTCCACGATTGTAATAGGTGACGCTGGGGTAAACCGCGAAGGGGATACCGAGCAATTGACCGTCAGCGGTCTTATACAGATCAACCAGTGCCGGATCGAAGATGCTGAGGTCATATTTGGTCTTGTCAACCAGGGGTTGCAGATCGAGCCAGCGAGCAGCGAAGGCATTCGAACCACCCACACCGACAGGGCCGAGGATGTCCGGCGGGGTTCCGGCGGCAATCAGGGTGCTGTAGGTGTCGCGGGTGGTTTCAAAGCTGGCGCCAATGTTCAGAACCAGATTAATTTTGTCCTGGCTGGCATTGAATTCATCGACAACCTTGTTCTGGGCTTCGATTTGCTGGTCATTCGTACCTGTACCCAGGCCGACGAGCCATGTAATGGTAACTTTATCTTGTGCGGCGGCGGGGACAATTGACCCCACGAGGAGCGCGAGTACGGCGACCAGCGCAAATACGTAAAGCGGTTTTCTAGACATGTTTTTTCCTCTTAAAATGACTAACCATTTCGGCAACTAACTTGCCATCGAGACATACAGTTGACTCGAACCCGATCATGAATTTCTTGTCTATATGACCTCCTCTATCGACTCGAAATAATTATGATGGGATAGCACCGCACGATTGGCGGATGACTAACTCGGTTGGTAGGATGACGCGCTGCGGCCCATTGGCCCGTCCCTCAATTTTGTCGATTAATAAGGATGCCGCTGTCGCCCCTTTTTGCTGCACGGGCTGGCGGATGGTTGTCAGTTTGGGTGTCATCTGGGTTGCGATGTCCAGGTCATCAAAACCCACAATGGCGATGTCATCTGGCACGCGCAGACCTGCTTCATGGATAGCCTGGAGCGCGCCTTGAGCGGTTGTATCGCCACCCGCAAATACAGCATCTGGTTTATATTTCAGCAATGTTTTCATGCCCAGATAACCATACTCGCGCGTGAAGAAACCGGGAAATATCAAATTTTCATCAAGCGGCATACCTGCTCGCAAAATAGCCTGCCGGTAGCCTTGCAGCCGGTCTTGCCCGTCCGCAATTGTCAAGTGCCCGGTAATATGGGCGATCCGTTTGCGCCCAAGCCGGATGAGGTGCTCGACAGCCATGTTGGCGGCATGAACGTTATCAACCGTCACATAACTGAATTGATCGGACACTTTATTGGCGAACCCAATGGGCCGCTCTACTGTTACAAAGGTCATGCCGGTTTCAAGAGCCATTTCAACAATCGGATCGCTCTCAATAATCGAGCACAAGACCATACCGTCCATCAGCCGGTTGCGGGCAATACGCTGGCTGAATTGTTCGCGATTTTCGCCATCCTGCTGCAACCAGAGCAGCATTGAATGGTCATGTTCGTTAATCGCCGAGCTTGCACCTTGCAGCAGCATCGGAAAATACGAATTGTCCGCGAAAAAGACATTGGATATTTGGGGGACAACCATGCCAATAATGTGCGTGCGTTGGGTAACCAACATGCGCGCTGCCGGGTTGGGGCGAAAACTTTCCTGTTCGATCACTTCCATCACGCGCGTCCGCGTCTTTGCACTGACATACGGTTCTTTGTTGATCACGCGGGAGACAGTTGAACGGGAAACCCCGGCTTTTTTGGCGATGTCTTCCAGATTTAAACGGCTTTCATTCAATGTCTTTACTCAAAAACAATTCATT
>JBDTNB010000171.1:0-13640 GCA_039933955.1 Chloroflexota bacterium | reverse complement strand
GTTTTGTCATCCCTTCTATTATACCCGTTATTCGGATAGGCTCTAAAGGGGCTGAAAAGCCCAGGCAGTATGTGCGAGGTATTTTGGACATTGGACTGTGCAATGTCCTCAGGCTGCAATCGAGGAGGGAATCAAAACTGTTGGGGACACGACGATACGATGATGGCAACGGCGCTGAGTTTGTAGGCTGCGAAACGGTTCGGCGGATGGCTGGTGGATTTTGTGTGAGGGAAGAAGGAAGGCTGAAGCCACCCGGCTAGTTGTCCAGACAAGCCCACTAAAGGGGCTAGAAAGGCCAGAGCAGGCCAATTACCACTGTGAGCAGGGTATTTTGGACATCGGGCAACACCCCCGTCCCCTGGCTGCAACCGAAGGGGGAATAAAAATATTGGGGACACGATGACACGGTGATTGCAACGGCGTTGAGTTTGTGGGCGGCGAAACGGTTCGGCGGATGGCTGGTGGATTTTGTGTGAGGGATGCTCTGCGCTATTTGTAGTAACCCTGCATGGAGGAGGAAAACCTTTCGTTTTAAGTGCTTACTCTTGTTTCACGCTGAGAGTAGTAGAAGTAGCCCCTTCGCTTTTTTCAGTTTCCATTGAAGCAAGAATCGGATAAGAGCAGAGTCGCAAAACCAATGACCATGCATATACGGCTCGTAAGGATAAAAATTCTGCTGCATTTGCCATACCGTGCGCGAACCGATTGCGAAGATTTGAACCAAACTCGTGGGCTAATAATCCTTGCAGGTCGAAAAGTATATCTTCGCCCAATATCTGTAACAACTCATTGACTTCGAAAAGTAGTTTACCCAAGAGAAAATCCGGCTGAGTACCGTCGGACTTAAGATTCGACGTGATAACTCCATGCTGGTCAAGTATATAGCGCAGAGAATTCTCAATCTGAGGGACTAATAACGCCGATGCCACCATGAAATCTCCTGTTAAGCCAGCGTATAGCCCACGAGCGAAAATTAGCTCATGACCGGGAGGGACGAAAGGATTGTGCATGACAAATTCATGTAAGTCCTGTTCGCGGATACGATGATCGAGGTTTATTTGATGGATAGCTGGAAGAATAACTCCTTGAGCATACAATTCCTGAAACCAAATAGCTCTGCGATACATCTCTGCACGAACTGCACTTTCTGCATCTTCATCTTCGAGCGAGAGTGTGCCTGGACGAGTGGCTACGACACGGCCTCGACTATCCAGTTGTTGAGAATGGAACATAAAATAAATAGGGAATTGTCCACGTTCGTCAACTATTTGACTACGCAGGTCATCAATCAGGGGAGACTTGCACATGACTGCCAATTTTAGAATCGCTTCGCGTAACGGCAGGTCTTTTATTTCTGACCCTTTACCTTCACGACGATCCACACTGCGTATTTCATTGGTTACGCGCACCCAACCTCCTATGTTATGACAATCGGTTTTCAATTTCCACGAATCGTCTTTGCCGGGACACCATTGATGTCACGTTTTCCCCATCATACCCAAAATGTGTATCCCTGATTCCAAAGCTTATCAGCCCTATCAAAATCACGGTCTTCAAGGATCAGAGCGTATCGTCCCTTGAATCATTTGTGACAAAATGCACATACGTTGCGTGACACTGTGTACTACCTATATTACTCCCCCTGGGGTTAGCATATGAATGTAGGAATATGCGTTTACTCACATAAACCAATGGGGGCATTGTGCTATATAGAGGCACTGAAAACTATGGGCACCGTTCAAGGGCTAGATGCACTTGGCGACCATTGCATTCGCAAGTGTCCCCAATGTTCTATCGGCAACGAACACACCTCAACGCCTACTAAGTTCCATTTACTTACCACAAAGGTGATTAAATGATCTCGCAAACCCTGACCCAAGAAGTATCGCAGATGGAAGCCGAGCTTTGCTCCGCATTCGCCGACCCGACTCGAATTCTGATTTTGTACGCCCTGGATGAACACCCCTGCAATGTGGGTGAATTGGTACACGAACTCCAGGTTTCTCAACCAACGATCTCACGCCATCTGAAAGTTCTAAGAGATCGTGGATTGGTTACCACTGTCCGACAGGGGACGAACATTCAATACCACCTGATCGACAAGCGCTTAATCCAGGCGCTCAACATATTACGGTCGGTAATGCGTGAACGAATTACCTATCGGGCTAATCTGATGGACAAAGTAGACACCTGACACTTTGCCCTCATTGGAATTGCCTATGAGGAGAAATATATGCGCTACAAGATTTCATCATGGTTCCTTCTAACTGCCGGTGGGTTTATGATGCTCATCGGTGCTGGTCTCCTGTTAACGCCCCAGCCTGTGGCTGCTCATCCTTCGTTAGCCCATCCATTGGTAGCACAATGCGGCTCACAGGCTTCATCCTGCAAAAACTGCCATGAAGTACAAGGCCAGGACCCGGTCAACAGTGATGCGACAGGCTGGCACGAATCGCACGCCTTTGGCGATTTTTGCGTTATGTGCCACGCCGGGAATGAGCAGGCCACCGATAAAGATGCGGCGCATGTGGGCATAGTTCCACCGCTGTCGGACATCAAATCGGCCTGCCAGATGTGCCACACCGATGACCTGGAAGCACGCGCTCAAGTCTATGCCGTAGTTCTGGGGATTGATCTCAACAGCGGTGGCAGCAGTTCCAACCAAGCATCACCCACCGACGCGCCGACCACTGAACCGACGGCATCCGGCGCACAGCCCGCACCGACCAGTGCAACGGTCAGCCAACCGGCCCAGGCCAGCGTCATTGTCCCAGCGGACAATAAACTAGCAGTTGATGATCCCAATGTCGTGGATTATGTTCAGCGCTATAACGAAATTGTGCTGGGGGAACGCCCGGTCAACTGGGGCAACATTATCCTCATCGGCCTGATCGGGTTGGTGGTGGTCGCGGGTGGCGGGTTCGTTATCTTCAACGAGATGCGGTTACGGCTGGTATCGGCTGAAACCAGGCAGATCGCGGGTGAATATCCCGCCGAAGTCGTGGACATGCTGCCCGCCATCGCGGGGTTGAAATCCCAGAGTCTGAAATCCCTCAAAAATATCCTGAACCATCCGAAGAAATCAGACAAGGCGTTGAGCGCGGTCGAGACCCTTGTGTCTGATGAGAACACGCAGGAGTGACAGCCATGAAACACATCATCAATTACATCCGCAGGGATGAATGGTCGCCTTATGTAGCCGGTATCCTGTTGGGCGTCGTGGGCGTGCTGGCGGTCTGGTTGAGCAACAGCTTGTTAGGCGCATCAGGCGCATTTGAAAATCTGGCCGGGCTGATGGGCAAAGCAGTCGCGCCGAGCTTATTCGACAACATGTACTTCAAATTCATCATGCCGCCGGAAATTACCTGGGGTGTTGTACTCCTGGTCGGCATCTTTTTCGGCGGGATGTTGGCCGCGGCGACCAGCGGAACCCTGAAGTGGGGCAAAAAAGACGCCGCCAACAGCGATGAGCAGTGGAAGAGTATGTTCGGGCCGCAGCTCTGGAAGCGCTGGGTTGTCGCGTTTGTCGGCGCGATCATCCTGGAATATGCGGCAGGAATCGCGGGAGGCTGCACCAGCGGTCTGGCGATTTCGGGCGGGATGCTGCTCGCGCCATCGGCCTTTCTGTTTATCGCCGGGATGTTTGCTTCCGGCATCCTCACCGCTTTAGTTATCTATCGCCGGAGATATTAACATGAGTACCTATGTGATCGCGCTCTTCCTGGGTGTCTTTTTCGGATTCGCGCTCAACAAAGCCGGACTGACCAAATACCACAAAATCGTCAACGTGTTCCGCTTCACCGACATGGCGGTGCTCAAGTTCATGATGACCGCTCTGATTGTGTCGATGTCGGGTTTATATATCCTGCGCGGTCTGGGATTGGTGACATTCCCGAACATTCCGGCTACCTACGTCGTGGGCAACATTGTCGGCGGCCTGATTTTCGGCGTCGGCATGGCGCTCAGTGGTTACTGCCCCGGCACGTGCGCAGCAGGTGCCGGAGAGGGCAAACTCGATTACCTGATTCCCGGCCTGCTGGGGTTCCTAGTCGGCGCGGTGATTTACGGTCTGACCTATCAACAAATTTTCCCGGCCATTTCCGCCGTTGCTAACTTTGGCAGTATCGTGATCCCGGACGTGTGGAATCTCAACCCGTTCCTGACGGTTGCCTTTTTCGCGCTGCTGTCGATCTTCCTGTTCTATCTGATCGACCGCGCAGGATTGCAGCGCAAGAACAAGGGATAGCCAGTTTTCATCTCTCGCTTATTGACGATTATTGAAGACTGGAGCATGTGATGACGAATACGATATCAAGGCGTGGCTTTCTCAAATGGAGCGCCACCACCACCGGGGCGCTGGCGGCAGGCCAACTGCTCCCGCCAATGGTGGCTCAGGCCGCGCAGGAAGCCGGGTTATTAAACCCATCGGGCGATGGCTACATCCCCAGCATGTGCGAGATGTGCGTGTGGCGCTGTGGCCTGATTGCCAAAGTTAAAAACGGGCGAGTCGTCAAATTGGACGGCAACCCCGATCACCCTCATTCGATGGGACATCTGTGCGTGCGCGGCCAGTCGGGGCTGATGAACACCTACGACCCGGATCGCGTTTTGACGCCGCTCATCCGAGTCGGGAAACGCGGCGAAGGACGCTTTCGTAAAGCCTCATGGGAAGAGGCGCTGGATTTAACAGCCAGCAAAATGCTGGAGATTAAAAACACATATGGGCCAGAGGCGATGGTCTTTTCTTCGACCCATAATCTGAGCCAGGTGCAGTTTGAAAACCTGCTGTATGCTTACGGCTCACCGAATTACGGCACGCAGCGCAGCCTATGTTTCAATGCCATGATCGTCGCCAACCTGATGACCTATGGTATGGAAGAACCGGCACGCATTTACGACGAGAATCTCCAATATATCATCCTGACGGGTCGCAATCTGATGGAAGCCGTTTCGACTTCCGAAACGGGCGATCTGAGCGCTGCCATTACACGCGGGGTAAAGGTTGTTTACCTCGATCCGCGCTTCACCAAAACCGCTGCGAAGGCGACCGAATGGCTGCCCGTCAAGCCCGGTACTGATCTGGCATTTCATCTGGCGCTTCTGAACGTGATTGTCGGCGAGAAACTCTATAACCAGTCGTTTGTCGAGCAGTACACCGTCGGGTTTGACCAATTGGTGCGAGAAGTTAAGGCGTACACCCCTGAATGGGCTGCATCAATCACCGAAATCCCTGCCGACACTATACGGCGTATTGCCCAGGAATTTGCTGCCGCCGCGCCGCACGCACTGGCGCACAACGGCTGGCGTACCTCCAACTTTATCAACTCCTTCCAGACCCAACGCGCGATCACCATCCTGAATGCCCTCGTCGGCAATTGGAATGTCACCTTGCAAGCGGCAGGCGGAGAGGCAAGCGGTGGCCTGGGCAAACCACCCCAACCCGCTTATCCGCGCGCATCGGCTTTGCGGCTAGACGGTGTTCCTGGCAAGTTCCCGGTTGTCCCGCTCCGAATTGGAGTGTTCCAGGAACTACGCGACAACATAGTCAGTGGTAAACCCTATCAGGCGCATGGCTGGTTCATCGCCCGCCAGAATCCGATGATGTCTCTGCCGGATCGCGGCAAAACTATGCAAGCGTTTGAGAAGATGGATTTTATCGCCACCATCGACATTTTCCTGAATGATACTGCCTGGTTCTCAGATGTTGTACTGCCGGAAGCATCCTATCTGGAACGTTATGACCCGGTAGTGCCTGTGGGTGATAAAGTCTTCTTACGCCAGCCGGTCATTGAACCGCAGGGCGACGCGAAGTCGGCGCTGTGGATATACAAGCAGTTGGGCGAACGGCTCGGTCTCGGCGATTTCTTCCAGTATGAAGACGAGGAAGACTACATCCGCCAGCAGTTGGCTCCGCTCGGCGTCAGCTTGGAAGACATAAAATCCAAAGGCTATGTGCAGCTTCCCGTCTCTGAGGAAGAACCGGGCTTCACCTGGAATACGCCCAGCGGCAAGATCGAATTGTTCTCAGACACGCTGGCGAAGGTCGGGTTCCCCGGTGTTCCTACCTGGCAGGAACCGCCGCAGCCAGCGCAGGGTCAATTTTATTTGCTGACGGGGAAAGTGGCGCAGTCTACTCAATTTGCGAGTCAAAATAACCAACTCCTGCATAAATATGCGGATGAGCCGCGCCTGTGGATGAACATAGATGTTGCGGCAGGGCGTGGGCTTGAAGACGGGGATTGGGTAGAGGTCGTAAGTGAAGTTGGCACGGTTCATATTCGTTTGCTGGCTACACCCGCCATCCGGCATGACTGTGTTTACATGACTCCCGGCTACGGTCATCTCTCCAAAGGATTGACCACCGCATTCGGGGTTGGCGCAAGTGACTCTGTTTTACATGTGACCTATACTGACCCGGCCAGCGGCGGTCAGGCACTCAGTCAGACGTTCGTAACTGTGAGAAAGGTGTAACATCGTGTCAGAACATACCAAAACTCCGCGTTACGGTTTCCTGATTGACGTTTCCCACTGTATTGACTGCCGTACCTGTATGGTGGCGTGCAGCGTTGAGAACAATGTGCCGATGGACAGCACGCGCATCTGGATCAAGGACACAGGCGTCACCGGTACGTTTCCTGACCTGAAGCGTTTCACCGGCCCGTATCATTGTATGCACTGCATCGACCCGTCCTGCGTGTCCGCCTGTACGGTGGGTGCGCTTCAGCGAAACGAAGACGGGATTGTTGTCTATGATAATGAGATCTGCATCGGCTGCCGCTACTGTATGTACGCCTGTCCCTTTGAAGTCCCCAACTACGAATGGGATCAGCAGCTTCCGCTGGTTGTGAAGTGCGATATGTGCGCAGCCCGTCTCGGCGAAGGCCAGCAGCCCGCCTGCGCGGCGACCTGTCCCACCGGCGCGATCAAGTTCGGCAAATACGAGGATATGCTGGCGGAGGCACACCAGCGCATCAACGACAATCCAGGTAAATACGTTGACCACATTTACGGCGAACATGAAAATGGCGGCACGGCCACGCTGTATATCTCCCCGGTCCCGTTTGAAGCACTCGGTTTCCCGACTGCGGGCACAACCTCACCGGCTTTCTCCAACCGTCTGGTGACGGAAGGAACGCCAATGGTTGCCGGGGCGATGCTGGTTGGATTGTCCGGCGTCTACCTGACCATTAAGCATATCAAAGAAGAAGCCGCCAGAGAACGTCTGGAGGCCGAACAAGAAAAAGCCGACCAGATGGTGGAAGAAGAGAAATGACCATGCTTCAAAAACTGCTGCACGAACTACGCATCATGCCCAAATTCGTCTACATCCTGGGGGCGATTACGGTGTTCGGCCTGGGGGTTGGTCTCTACCGCTTTTATGCCGGACTAGGGGCAACCACCAATCTGAGCAAAGCCTTTCCCTGGGGCATCTGGATTAGCTTTGATCTTTCAACTGTAGCCCTTTCCGGCGGCGCATTCACGCTCGCCGCATTGGTGTATGTCTTCCAGTTTGAAGACCTACACGTTGCCACGCGCCCGACCGTACTGGCGGGGTTGCTGGGCTACAGTTCGGTACTCGTAATTCTGTTATTCGATTTGGGGCGTTGGGATCGTTTTTACAACGTATTTCTCCATCCGAATGTGAGTTCGGCGCTGCTGGAAGTGAGTTGGTGCATCGCTGCTTATTCCCTGATTCTGTTGTACGAACTTAGCCCGGTGTTCCTGGAAAACTCGCGCTGGAAATGGCTGCTCCCCACGATCAAGAAATATACCGTGCCGATTGTGATTATCGGCGTCACGCTGTCCACAATGCACCAGTCATCGCTGGGCACAATGTTCGTGATTATGTCGCCGCGTTTGCACCCGCTGTGGTCGTCAATGCTGCTGCCTGTGTTTTTCCTGGTGAGTTCACTGGCATCCGGCATATCACTGGTCATCGCTGGAGCAAACATCAGCTATTGGTTGTTTGGGCGCAGCCTCAAGACCAAAACGATTGCCAAGCTAGGCTGGTTCCTGCCCTGGATTCTGGGTTTCTATCTGGTGCTAAAGTTTGGCGAACTGATCATTGCCGGCGAATTTGATCTGCTGTTCGAAGGTGGTCAATACACGTTTCTCTTCTGGACGGAGATCATCGTTGGCGCGGTCATTCCGATTATCCTATTTGCCATGAAACAGGTGCGTCTCAGCCGTGCGGCTTCCTTATTTGGCGCATTCCTCATCATGGGGGGCACGATCCTGAACCGTTTTGATGTAACCTGGTTCGCCATGAAACCGATTGCTGGCGCGTCTTACTCGCCGCACTGGATGGAAATCGCCATTCTTGTTGGGGTTGTGGCCGGTATCGTGATGGTTTACAGCCTGATCGCGCGCTACTTCCCAGTTTATGAAGAGACGGTTGCCTACAAAGCGCCCACCGAAACCACGTCCATTGAAGCAGGGCAAGCTGCCAAACAGCACTAATATCATTCAGATGTAGGTTATTTAAGGATCAATGTTGGGGCGGTGGAGTGAAAGTTCCGCCGCCCTTAACGCTTCTGGCGTGTTGACGTTCACGAAAGCAGTCAAATCGGCATCGTAACGGCGCAGATTGTCTTCATCAATCCAACTAGTATTCACATGCGCAGAGAAGTCGCGGATTTTAAGCTGGTTTTGCTCAAGCTGTCGGCGCATTGGTTCTAAACACGTTTTGCTATACAGCGCATGAAGCCCCTGTGGATGACCGCCTATGACCGGCACGACTGCATCGTGCCCGTCGCGCAGGCCAATGAGATACGTTAGCAGTTCCGGGTTGAGAAACGGCATATCGCAGGCCACACACAGCGTAAAGTCTGATCGACTGTGGTAGATAGCTGCGTAAAGCCCGCCCAGCGAACTGCGATCCGGCAGAACATCGCTCATCACCGGCAGCCCAAAAACCTGATAGCGTTCCGGTTGGTTGGCGATAATCATCACGGGCAGCCCTAACACGCTCACCCGCTCGATAACATGAGCTATGAGAAATTTCCCCGCCAGCATCACAAAACTTTTGTCGGTTCCCATCCGGCTGGATTCGCCACCCGCCAGGATGGCAACCGTTACTGGTTCAGTCATGATTTGTTATCACAACCGATTCAACAATTTTATAGTAGCCGCCGTCGGCACAGGAGCGGCACAGGGCTTGTCCATCAACAATCGTTTCGCGCTCGTTGAGGATTTCTTCGCCGCACATTTCGCAACTTTGACGTAGGCCAGGGCGACTCATCAATGCCTGCATAGAGAGGCTCAAATGCACTTCTGCTGCACACAGTAGCTCAGCGTATGGCATTGTCTGGTAGGCTTCAAGCTGCGCCTGCCAGCGGCTTTTCGCGTTCGGTATGCAGCAGGCAGCTTGCTGTCGTGCCCCCGGTTGCGGCCAGATGCGAACAGCACGCTCAGCTTGTGTATCCACGAAGGTCGCCGCGACTTTGCCGTAATCCATGAGGCGTAGGGTACGATGGCCGAGCCAGCAACCGCTGGCAACCGAAACGCCATCGGCAAAGCAGCCATCGGTCTCAACAAAAGCATACAGGCGTTTGTCCGGTTGCGGCAGTTCCAGGGCGAAAAGTTCGGCGGCATACATCCCGATACGGACACCCAATACCTGCCGCGGGCAGAGATGATTGTGCAGCGCGGCGGTCTGGTCGAGTAAGTGTTGTAAATCAGTCATAGCCAGTCCTTTACGCGAAAAAGCGATCATCCGGCGATACGATTTGTTCGCGGCGGATGAACAGTTTGCCAGCCGAATCCAGATCAACTTGAAAATAGCGCAGGGGTCGCTTTGCTGGCCCGGACAGAGTGTTGCCGCTGGTCGTGAACCGGCTAGTGTGGCACAGGCACACGAACCCGTCGCCAACGGAGCGTATCATGCCGCCCAGGTGCGGGCACAGGGCATCCACCGCATAGAATCCAAGTTCGTCGCGGCACAACCAGGCGCGGGCATTTTCCACCAGCACGCACGTGTGCCGTGCATAATTGCGCGGATAGCCTGCCTCCGGCGTGGTTATGATCGGCGCAGGCTGCGGTGGCGGTTCGGTTTCGAGCGGGATATTTAGAAAATCACGACGGTTCATGGTGTTGGCGCTTCCCGATCCTGAATATGGCACTCATGGCAGTAATTACTGCTTTGTTCGTCTGGCTTTTGCTGACACTGTGATCCTTGTACGAGCGGCAACGTGTAAGATGTTCCGGTGGCTTTGCCAGTCAAGACCCACTCATCATCCAGTTTGCGGATGTTATAGAGTGGTTCGCTTCGGTTAGTGACGAGGATGGTATCGCCCACCTGCAAATCGACGAAGGGATTCAGGTTCGCGCGGGTCATCGCCAACTCATCGTCAAACTGAACGGTTTGTTGCAGGGGCGGCTCGTCCAGTGTGCCATGACAGGTCGAACACTGAACGTACTGCGCTTCTGTCCGGTTGTTATGCAGGATGCCATCCCCCATAATTTCCAGCGAGGTGTGGCAGTCCACACAGTCAAGTTCCCACTCACATTTCGTAAACTGGCCGATGGGTTGATAATAATCATGCAGCCGTTTGCTCTGCCCTGATAACGATTCGGTCGCAGGGATGTCCGAACGCGGAACAAACGTCATCGTGCGTAGGTCATAATTGCCCCGGTTGTGGCAGTGGTTACACTGCGTATAGGGAATAGCTGTCGTAAAGGTGTGCTGTTGTGGGTATCCTGACACATCCTTTGGAATAGATGAATCGCCCCCCTGATAGAGTCCTTGTTCGTTGTACAGAACATGGCAGCTTGCGCAGCCGGTGCTGCGATGGTAATAGTCAACTGACTGAGGTTCAGCATATAGGTGGCAGTTCAGGCAGTTGGTCGCAAAGTTTTGGACGGGTTGTGGATCGGTTGAATTGAGCAGGAATGCTTTGAGATTATCAATCTCATGTACGGCGTACTGCGCCGTATCATCTGCCTGCAATCCAAACGCCCGCCGTACCAGACTAATCGCCCCCGAATACGTCCCCATGATGCTGTGTTGAACCAGATAAACCTGTGCCGAATGGCAGCTACCGCAATATTTAGGGGCTTCATCCAGCGATGAAGGGTTGCGCACCATCTCAGTGTGTGCTGTTTGGGCATCCAAACCCATCGCATTGCCACCGTGACAGGATACACAGCCGAATTTCTCGGTAGGATGGGAGGTGCTGATCGATTCAATACCGCTGTGGCAGCTCAGGCAGCGCTCTGGCTTTCCGGTAAGCGTTGGCGTCATCTCGACGATGGGCTTATGGAAGAAAAGTACGAACGCGATGAGAATCATGCCCAGCCCGCCGATCAGCAGGATTGGGACAATGATTTCACGACCTTTGGAGCGGAATTCGGATGACATGAGTGCCAGCTTAGAGTCCATATTTCCAGATAAAGGAAAACCGTCTGGCGAATCGCGAAACCCGCATCACGATCCCATGCGCGTATTATCAAGCGCGCGGAATTCGGCCAGGTCGGCCTGGTTCAGCATCCGATCATGCAGCATGGCCCGCATCAGATCAAGTGCCTGGATGATACGATCATCGGCCACCGAGTAGTAGATGGTCGTGCCATCGCGCTGTGTATTCACCAGCCCGCGTTCGCGCAGCACTTTGAGATGCCGCGATACGGTCGGTTGCGGACAGTTCAACTCTACAGCAAGTTCGCTGACGTAACACCGATGCTGCCTCAAAGCATATAAAATCAGGAGCCGTTTCGGGTCTCCGAGTGCCAGACAAACCTGCGCGTGGAGCATTTCCACTTCTTTAACGATCTGTTCATCCATAATCACCATCTGACTTTTCATCTGTTCATCCATTCGGATTATCGAATATATCTGCCGTTTTGTCTGGTAATGAAAGACAGGGTTAATCGTGCAATTCGTCACCCGCAATTTAGCTGTTTCTCCCTCAAAACACCCAGTGCGCGGATGTGGTTTGATGGCCTGTGGGCATGACATACCTCACTGATCCAATCGACGCAATGAGGGCATGATTACCATAACCGCATTGAACCATCCGACAGTTCGGCTGCGTTTTGGGACATAAACGCCGAAGCGCGGCCCCATTTGCTCGATTTTGTAACTGCAAATGAATGCAGATAATTTTTCAAGCTGAAGGAGTAGTAAAAATGAATTCTCGTAAGTATGCCCTGTTACTGGTGGTCATGGTTCTGGCGCTAATGGGAATCGCCCAGGTCGCCGCCCAGGACGCGACTGTAACACCCGAAGTCACAACCGCATTTGATATTCAGCCTGTGCTGGTAGATTATCTTCAAAACCTGCCAGATGGTTTCAGTGGCGTCAAGCCAGAAGCGGCCCTGAAGGAACTGACTGGCGAAGTCAAGCCTTTCCTGATTGACGTGCGTGACGAAAAAGACATCACCGATGGCGGCTATATCGCCGGTGCAGTCCTGATCCCGATCCGTACTTTGACGGAAAATCTGGATAAGCTTCCGGCCCAGGATCAACCCATCCTGGTTTACTGTGGAATCGGGCATCGCGGCGCTGTCGCGGTCGAGGTCTTGAATCTGCTGGGCTATACCAATGTCCGCAGCATCTTTGGTGGTTTTACTGGCTGGAAGGCCGCAGGTCTGCCCGTAGAAACCGGAATACCTGCCGAACCCGTCGTGAGCGATGCGGTTGCACCAGAATTTGATCCGGCGCTGTTCACGGCGGTTGATGCGTTCATCACCACCATGCCGGATGGTTTCTATGCGGCTTCACCAACCGCAGTCCTCAAGAGCCTGGGCGAAGAACCCCAACCCTTCCTGATTGATGTTCGCGGAGAACAGGAATTGAAAGACAACGGCTATATTGAGAGCGAAGTGAATATTCCTTTGAAGACCCTGCTGGATAAACCCGAACTGCTGCCGGTGGACAAAGATGTGTCCATCATTGTGTACTGCGCCATCGGCCACCGCGGCGCAATGGCGATGACGACGCTGCGGCTGCTGGGCTATACCGATGTGACCAGTATCGGCGGCGGTTTCAATAATTGGGTTAAAGGTGGATTACCCATCGTCAAACCTGCCTAAACACTGATGCGAATAAAGAAGCCAGCAA
This sequence comes from Chloroflexota bacterium, assembly GCA_039933955.1. Taxonomy (GTDB): domain Bacteria; phylum Chloroflexota; class Anaerolineae; order Aggregatilineales; family Phototrophicaceae; genus CFX2. Next base: position 580 of record JBDTNB010000171.1, on the reverse strand, counting down.
ATCATCCTGTGTGGTGATGAAAGACGAGAAGACCTGATCTTGGATGGACATCTATGAATATGTCCATTGAATCAGGTCTTTTCTTTCGAGATGCCAGTGGATATTACAGCCCTGGTGTTGCTTTGACCATTTTTTCAACAATGGCTGTTCGGTAGCCTTGTTTTGTGCGTACAGTAATTGGGGGACAATGTAAACCTCGCCCTTTGAATCGATGCATCATGTTTCAAAAAGGGCAAGTAATTTAATCTGGTTTTGATATTGCAGATCAAGACATCTAATGCTCGTGGGGTATGGTCTTTAAAGAAGCTGACATTGATAGCTCACTTTAATCCAATGTCTTTCCATTACCTTTCCCACAAGATCAGGCCGCTTGATTCTTGTAGATATTTATAAAGGCAATTGGACATCGGTGACACGGTTCATTTGGATGATAAAAAGGGCATATTTGTGTTAGACTCCTATAAGGTTAGCAGTTTCCAAGCTGCAACATTTATAATGTACTTTCCACATTGATTACTTAATGCAAATCAACTTATCGGGAGATCAAAGATAAAGCTTACCTGTTCCTGTGTTGATTCAA
>JBDTNB010000170.1:0-13856 GCA_039933955.1 Chloroflexota bacterium | reverse complement strand
TGCCTTTGGCTTTTTTCACCGCCGTGATGCTGCCCATCGCGTCGATGCGGATGTCATCGGCATGACCGTCGATGGCGTTCAAAATGATTTTACGAACGGCCTCTTCCTTGCCGGAAACGCCGATGGCTTCTGAGAGTTGCTGTAAGTGCATTTTGTCGTTTTCTCCAAATCAAAAAATCAGATGAACAGGGACAACGTTCATCGACTGGATCAAATTCAATTTGCCCTTTATTGTATCCTGTTTATTCAAATTTTTGGGCAGACCACTCGCTATGCACTGAATTCATGAACCTTAATGATTTGTGCAAAATTGTAAGACTACAATAAATGGCACAGCCAGTATGTACTTGAGGACAAAAGATGCCCATCGAAGTTTTCTGGGGCGATCCACAGCAAACCATTCTTCATGCCCAGTTCGGGGAAAGTTGGACTCTGGAAGAATTCGGGGCGGCAGTCGAAACGATGTATGACCTCATCAGCCAGACACCGCATACCGTGCATATCGTCAACGATTTCAGCCGTAATCGTTCCCTGCCGACCCATTTATTATCGGTGGGACAGCATGTCGAAAATCATAAGGCAATTAACACCGGCATCAGTATCATGGTTGGCGCAAGTGTATTCGTCAGGTCAATCCTGCAAGTTGCAAAACGCCTATATCTCATCGACACCGAAATTTATATGGCAAATTCGGTTGAAGAAGCTCACCAGATCATCCAGCAGCACACACACACCGTCGGCGTCCCGCGTTAATGCTGTATCCAACATTAACGGCGAATAGTCTCGGCGAAAACCAGAAAAAAGTCGATGGCTTCGGGGTTGCGCATCGCGCCGCGATTAGCCGCTTTATCCACGTCCATACCCAACAAAATTTTGCGGATTGGCACTTCCATCTTTTTCCCGCTCAGGGTATAGGGAACCTGCGGGATCACGAGGATGTCATCCGGGACATGGCGTGGGGAAACGTCTGCACGCAATTTTTGCTTCAGGCGTACTTTGAGATCATCGTCCAGGCTCATCCCTTCGCGCAGCACCACAAACAGCGGCAGATACGATTCACGTCCTAACAGTTCCAAGTCAATAATCAGGCTGTCCAAAATTTCAGGAAACGCTTCGACGACGCGGTAAATTTCGCTGGTTCCCATACGGACGCCCTGGCGGTTGATGGTCGAATCGGAGCGTCCATAAATCACACTGCCGCCGCGCACGTTAATTTTGATCCAATCGCCGTGCCGCCAGACGCCGGGATACACGTCAAAATAGCTGGCTTTGTAGCGTTCCATATCCGGGTCGTTCCAGAAATACACCGGCATCGAGGGCATTGGTTCGGTGATGACCAATTCGCCAACTTCGTCGATGACCGGATTGCCCGCCTCGTCAAAGGCTGCCACACTTGCGCCCAATAACGCGCCCTGAATTTCACCGAGATAAATCGGTTGGATACGCACGCCGCCCACGAACGCCGTACACACATCTGTACCACCGCTGACTGATTCCAGCGCCAAAGTTGGGTTGATGTTTTGGTATATCCAGCGGAAACCTTCGGGTGTGAGCGGTGATCCGGTTGAACCCAACGCGCGAATTTTGCTCAAATCATAGCGTTGGTTGGGGTGAATATCGGCTTTCATGCAAGCGCTGATGAAAGCCGCCGATGTGCCAAAATACGTCATACCCGACTGTTCAGCGAGTTCAAACAGCGCGTTCATATCGGGAAAAGATGGACTGCCGTTATACAGCACCGCCGTCGCCCCCGATAACAAACTCCCGACCAGATAATTCCACATCATCCAGCCGGTACTGGTGAACCAGAAAAATCGGTCTTCCGGTTTGAGATCGTTGTGCAGGATCGTCGTCTTACTCTGCTCCAGCAAAATCCCGCCGTGCCCCTGCACAATCGGTTTGGGCAAGCCGGTTGTGCCAGACGAGTACAGCACCCACAGCGGATGGTCAAACGGCACTTGCTCAAATCTGAGTTCAGCCGGAGCATCGGCGTTCGCTAGGGCTGCATCCCATAGAATCGTGTTTTTTAACGCACCTGTGTCATGCGCGATTTGCGGCACGAGAATCGTTTGTCCCAGCGTGGGCAAAGCGGCCTGCAATTCGGCGATCACATCGCGACGGTCAAAAATTTTTCCGTTGTAGGGATACCCATCGACGGCGATCAACACTTTCGGCTCAATTTGCGTGAAGCGATCCAACACGCTGCGGCTACCAAAATCCGGCGAACAGCTTGACCAGATCGCGCCCAGACTGGCCGTCGCCAACAACGCCACAATCGTTTCTGGGATGTTGGGCAGATAGCCGACAACCCGATCCCCACGCTGCACGCCCATGCCGCGCAGCACCTGGGCTATCCGCCGCGTCTGATCGTAGATTGTCGCCCAACTGATTTCGACCAACGGCTGATTTTCGGCTTTATAAAGCAGCGCGGGATGCTCTTCCGTCATGCGCGCGAAAATATTTTCGGCGTAATTCAGATGCACACCGGGAAACCAGGATGCTCCCGGCATCACACGCGCGACCAGCGGCGTTTCCCACTGACCGGAAAATTTCAGACCCAAATAATCCCACAGACTCGCCCAGAAATCTTCGAGATGCGCCACCGACCAGCGATGGAGTTCTGGATAAGTTTCAAAATGGAGTTGGCGAGTGGATTCCAGCCAGCGCATATAGTGGGTCAGATTCGCATTCTGAATCACATCGTCGCTGGGCTGCCACAGGATGGCGTTTTCGGTGGTCGATTGGGGAATGTCCATAAGGGTTTTCCAAGAATAATTTTTTGGTTTTTTTAGAGGGCATATCGGCGACATGCCCCTACAATTGAAAAATCCTACGAATCGACCTTTTCAACTATGGTTGCTGGTGGTGTTTTTTGCTCGGCGAGGGCTTTTTGCGACTGTTCCAACTGCCAGCGTAGAAGCGCCAACTGTTGCGCGGTCTCTTTATTTTCCTGCGCCAACCGCGTTAGCACAGTCGAAAAGTGCAGCAGGATAAACAACACAAACACCATCGCCACCAAAAACAAGGCGCTGGGCGGATAAAATATGCCGACCATGCTCGCCAGTACATCCAGCAGCGGGCGCGACACACTCAGGATAATGAGGGCTGCCGCCGTCGCCAGCCACAGCAGCGAGTATTCTTCTTTCAAACGGCGCTGTCGCACCAGCTCGATAATGAACAGCAGGGCGATAATCGAGGCGACGAGGCCAAACACCATTGCACGGTCAATCATGGAACTCCACTTTCGTCAATCCGTATAAAAATGACGTTTCAAATCTTCTTCAGGAATAAATTGGCAAGCCGTTTTGTAGATACTATGTAGTGTCGTGATTTTGATTGTTTTCTTGCCATGCAAGGCGACTAGCAATCGCTGCTGCTGACCGTCCGATGTTATGCGCTGCAATCTAATATGGCTGCCTTTTTGACTGAATATTTCAAAATCGAAGCTCTCCAAAATTTTGATTACTTCTTTGCCGGACAGACGACGCAGTTTAGGCATATTGCGTGGTCACTTCTAAACTGACTTCCAGTCGCGGCAGTTCCGGCAAATTGTCGCCGTCATAATAGAGTTCCACAGCTTCACGCAAGTTATGCAAGGCTTCCTCAATGGATTCGCCATCTGTGACCAGCGCAATTTCCACGCCGGTTACGACGTAGTTGATGCCTTCTACGTCATCGTCAAAGCGTTCGACACGAAAATGCAGCACGTTATCGGACATGAATTGAAATCCTCGTCTATCCCACCGCTATTGTAGCGCGAATCTATCCTGGCTATCCATCGTCCATCTGCCAACTTGCGCCGCCATCAGAGGTACACAGTGTGAATTATGTCCTCCGATTAATTCTGGTGAGTCTTGTAATCGTTGTACTTGAACAGGTATAGTTGCGCCTCGAAATCGCGATAAGGAAGTGTTCATGCGACGACGCCTATCCCCAGATTTGCTGATTATACTCCTGCTGTTCGCTCTGCCGTTGGTCATGTTCTGGCAGCAGACCGTCGGCGGAAAAACCCTGCTCCCGACGGAAAATTTATTCCAGTATGAACCCTTCGCGACCTACAAAGAAGTCGCCAAAGCGCCGCCGCCACAAAATAAACTGGTGTCCGATCTGGTGCTGGAAAATTTCCAATGGAAAACCTTCATCCGCCAGAGCCTCGCCGAACGCGAAATCCCACTCTGGAATCCACACCAATTTTCGGGCATTCCATTTTTGGCCGCTGGACAGCAATCGACGTTGTATCCGTTTAGCATTTTGTATTACGTCCTGCCGCTGCCTGCCGCTTATGGCTGGTTCACCGTCGTACAGTTGTGGCTAGCCGGGACATTCATGTATCTGTTTATGCGCGGTCTGAACGTGAGGCGCTTCGGCGGAGTTATCGCGGGCGTGATTTATCAACTGAGCGCGTTTTTTGTCATCAGCGCCGTTTTCCCGATGATTATCGCTGGGGCGGCGTGGCTGCCGTTGATTTTGCTAGCTGCCGAGTTCATTATCCAGCAGCGTCCGTTTTTGCGCGGGCGTCCGGCCAGCGTCCCCTGGGCTGTCCTGGGCGCAATCGCGTTGGGCTGCAACATCCTCGCCGGACACGTCGAAATCACCTACTACACGCTGCTCATTACCGCTTATTATGCTGCCGCGCGGTTGATATTGATCGCCTGGAATGATTGGCGTTCCACCAAAGACCAATTTGCATTGCCCGTCGAACAAAAAAACATTCGCTGGTTTATCACGCGCGGCGCATGGCTCGTCGCGATGGTCGCCTTAGGCATGGGCTTGGGCGCGATTCAATTTATCCCGCTGTTTGAATACGCCGGATACAACTTCCGCAGCGACAGCGCCAGTCTGCAACAGGTGTTGGGTTGGGCGCATCCCAAGCGCGATGTGATTCAATTTGCGCTGCCGAATTTTTACGGCAATCCGGCCCATCACAATTATGTTGATGTATTCACGGGGCAAACCGTCCCAGCGACAGTCAATGCAGCCGGTAATCCCATCGACACGATTGACTGGGGTATCAAAAATTACGTCGAGGGCGCGTTGTATCTGGGAATTTTGCCGCTGGCGCTGGCACTGTATGGGTTATTGGATGCATGGCTCAAGGTAGGGGTGCGACAAACCAACACCCCTACAAATCCACCTTATCGAGTCATTTTTCTGATTTTAGCCCTTGTCTCGCTCACATTCATGTTTGGGCTGCCGACTTATGCGGCGCTGTATATTTTGCCCGGAATCAGCCAGTTACATTCGCCCTTCCGCTGGATTTTCGCGGTGACATTGAGTGTCGCGGTGATGGCCGGATTTGGCGCGGAGGGGTTGATAAAATCCCCGTCTCCTAAATGGACGCGGCGCTTTGGCTACGGATTGGCGGGTGCGGGAATTGTGATTTTGCTGGCACTGTTGGCCTCGCGGATATTTTTCGCGCAGGTTGAGCCGCTCATCGACAAGGTTTTTCACGCGCTGGCAAAAGCACCGGAAGCCTTTGCCGACGCGCGGATGTTTTACAGTTACGAGTTCACCAATGTGCTGGTGTTTGGGTTGATGACCCTGTTTGCGGGGGTGCTGTTCCGGTGGGTAGGACGAAAACCGCCTACCGACAATGTAGGGGTACGACATGTCGTACCCGGTGTTCCGTTCTGGCAAATCTTTGCCATCGCCCTGGTCGCCATCGACCTGATGATCGCGTCATGGGGATTCAACCCGGCGTCTGATCCGGCGCTGCTGGATTTTACGCCGCCCGCGATTCAATGGTTGATGCAAAAACAGCAGACAGAAGGGCCGTTCCGCTACACCACGATTGATGATCCGTCGTTGGGAGATCGCGGCAAGATCATGAACGCCAACATGGGCTGGCGCTATGGCCTGGATGATGTGCGCGGTTATGAGAGCATTATTCCTAAAAAATATGTTGAATGGATGGAGCGAATCGCGCCGCAAACCCAGTTGGAATATAACCGCATTGCGCCACTCTATACAACTAAGCTCGATGAACAAGGGCTTGTGCAAGGCCTTTATTCCTGGGATATGCGCGCGCTCAATGTGCGATATGTGATTTCCGACAAGCAAACTGACATCGCTGATTGGTATTGGAAACTCGTTTATGAAGATGAAGCGGTAAGAATTTGGGAGAACCGAACCTATTTCCCTCGCGCTTATACTTTTCCTGATGATACCGCTGTGGATCAAGGGCAACTTAGTAGCTTTGACTACGTGTATGAAACACACAAAGCGGCTGTCATTACGTCCGATAGCGGACGTGAAAAGCTAGTCAATGTCAGCATTGATCGTCCATCCTATCTCGAAATCAGTGAGATGAATATGCCAGGTTGGCGGGTCTTCATCCGACCACAAGGAGGTACGGAAAAAGATGAAAAACCACTGGAAATGTCTTCGCTTACCACTTTACAAAGTGTTTTGCTACCTGAAGCCGGTGATTGGACAGTGCGCGTGACCTACAGCCCCGCCAGTTTCCAGTTGGGGTTGTTCGGGACGTTCATCAGCGGGATTTTGCTGGTATTCGTCGCCGGGATTTATTTGTGGCGGCTGTTCGTCACGCCCGACGAAAAAGCCAGCGGCGTTGGCGTCGTCGCCAAGAACAGCCTCGCGCCGATTATCCTGAATTTGTTCAACCGGGGCATCGACTTCGGTTTCGCCTTTATCATGCTGCGTATTCTGGGGCCGGAAAGCAGCGGCATCTACTTTTACGCCGCCTTCATCTTCGGCTGGTTCGATATTTTTACCAACTTCGGCCTGAATATTTTCCTGACGCGGGAAGTCGCGCGGGATCGCTCACAAGCAGGGCGGTTGTTATTCAACACCAGCGTTTTGCGGGTGCTGCTGATGGGCGTGGGTGTGATTCTGCTGGTCGGATTCCTGACCGTTCGCCAGAACATCCCCGATACGACGCCACTTTTGCCGGAAGCGGTTTTAGCAATTGCGCTGCTGTATATCGGCCTTGTGCCGAACAGTTTGAGCACCGGTTTATCGGCGCTGTATTATGCCTTCGAGAAAGCCGAAATTCCGGCGGCGATCACCACGATTGCCACCATCAGCAAGGCGGTGTTCGGCGTCGCTGCGCTGGCGTTGGGTTTCGGCGTGGTCGGGTTAGCGGCGGTGAGCATTATCACCAACTGCATCACGTTGGCGGTGATGTTGTGGAATGCGCGGAGTTTGAGCAATCCCCTCCCCCCGACCTCCTCCCCATTGCATGGAGAGGGGGAGAAAAACACGTCAGGCCGGAAATGGAAACCGGAATGGCCGCTCGTCCGGGATATGGTCGGGCATAGCTGGCCGCTGATGCTCAACCACTTTTTGGCGAGCATCTTCTTTCAGATTGACGTGGTGATTATCCAGGCGATACACGGCGACGAAATGGTCGGGCAGTACGGCGTGGCCTATAAATGGGTGTCGGCACTGAACGTGATTCCGGCGTTCTTCACGATGGCACTGCTGCCGGTGATGTCGCGGCAGGCGCACGAAGACCGCGCCGCGCTCAAACGTAATTATGCCCTGGCGATCAAGATGCTGGTGACAGTGGCGCTGCCGTTGGCGGTGATTTTCACCTTTCTGGCTTACACCCTGACCGGGGTATTGGGCGGCTCGGAATTTTTGCCGGACGGCGCGATTGCGACGCAGTTTATGATCTGGAGCATCCCGATAGGCTGGATCAACAGCCTGACCCAGTATGTGTTGATCGCGCTGGATTTGCAGCGGCGTATCACCTGGGCGTTTATCATCGCGGTGGGATTCAACATCATCACCAACCTGATTTTCATCCCGGCCTATGGCTACCGCGCGGCGGCGATTATCACCATTTTGTCGGAGGCGATGCTGCTGATTCCCTTCGCCGTACTGCTGAGTGGCGCAGTCGGGAAAATCTCCTGGTTCAAAATGTTATGGAAGCCAGCAGCGGCGGCGGCGGCGATGGTGGTGGTGCTGTTCATCGGCTGGCCGATTCAGCCGTTCATCGCGCTGGTGGTCGCCATCGGCGTTTATGGTGGGCTGCTGCTGCTGCTGCGCCCGCTGGATGCCGACGAATGGGCGCGGTTGGCTCCGCTGCTGCCGGGGCGCTTAAAAAGCCTCGCCCCCAGAACGATGGCAGTTACTTCTTCAGAATAAACCGATAAAACTGATTCGTGAGCGGCAACAACATCGGCTGATTGTTGCCGCCGTGTGGGGGTGGCGGCGGCAATTGAGCGTAATTGTTGCCACGCGATATAAAGCGTGAACCAATCTGCTACCAATAAAACTGATACCTGGATTTGGGCGGAAACGACGGCGATTAACTCTTGGATTCTATTCGTTAGGTGAAGCTTCTAAGCTTAGCACAAAAGTTCTATATAGTCAAGCATTTCTTTCTCAAAAAAGGATACTGATAATGCTGGATACGCAGGTGATTTTTTGCGGTGAAAATCCCGAAATGCGGCTGGTGAGGCCGGATAACCCGGACGCAGAAATCGCCTTCGCCAGTTATTGGCGCTGCGCCTACAGCCCGTATGGCAGCGGTCAACTGCTGGCTCTGCACATTGAACCGAAGGTGCTGGAAATCTATCGCGATGGTTTGACCGTCTTGCTGGCCGATAACCTCCCTCTGGGACGCGCGCTGGTCGATGAGTTGGTACAGTATTTTCCCGGTGTGGGTCACATCCCTTTTACAACAATAAAAGTGGAGACGGCAGCTTTATCACACAGCGGCGATGGACAAAAAATTTATCGGGTTAACGTATGCTCGGCGGGGCACGAAATCGACATCACCTGGGAGAACGTGCTGGATGTCCGTTTGCCGAAAACTTACAGCGATTTCATCCACGAGGCCGAGCGCGGGACGGTGCTGGATGTGTCGAATGTGATTTGTCCGGTTGGGCAGGGCAGCATCGTCATTAATGGCGCGCGGGTTGGGGGCGATGTGTATTCATTTCACGACGGGACGATACCGCGCAGCACGGCGTTTTTGGCCTTCTCCGAGACGTGGGTGCGTAGATTGTCCCCTCCCCACCTCGTAGTTTAGGGGACGACAGTTTTGACAGATTGAGCGGAGAAATGGGTTTGTAGGGGAGGGTCTAAGACCCTCCCCTACGGGAAAAACTCCGCGTTTATTGAAAAGTGTCGTGTTGTGAAACTTCGTAGAGAGGGGGAACAAAACCGCTGCGTGCTAGCTTTCCTGAGTGCGTTTGTTTTTGCCGCGATAGGTGTCGGTGAGGGCATGGCAGTTGGGGCAGAGCAGGCGCAGGTTATCGAGGCGGTTATCGCGCCGATCTCCGTTGATGTGGTCGATTTCCAGCGGAATCGGGCGTTCCAGCCACTCGGATAGGCCGCAGGATACGCAGCGATGCAGGAAAACGCCCTCGGCGATGAGGCGTTGACGTAAATTGTTGGAGCTAACGTAAGTTGAATCTTTGACCAGTATTTCTTCTAAAGCTCGGCGTTGAGTCGTGTGATTCTTCTTTCCTTTGAGCCAAAGTTTCCCTGTGAAGTGCGACGTATCTAGCCCTAATTCTTTTATGCGTTGTTTCAAAACAGCATAATTGCCACCAGCAGGACGCACATCGAGTCTGCGCAAAACCTCAGCAAAAGAATAGGAACTAGCAACAATTTCTGTCAGCTCCTCATCGGAAGAACGCCGTTTTTGAGGTCTGAATTCTGGAATAATATACCGTTTTTTGTCGCCTTCGGTTGGTTCCACAGTGGCAAACGGTTTGAATGGTAGACCGTTCACCACTGCTTCCAGTTGAGCAACAGAACCATAGCGTTCTATACAATCGCGTACGGTTGCGCGCGGTATGCCCGTTAACAGACTAATCCCTTTTTTAGTATGGCCTGCTTCCCATAGCTCCAAAACCTGCTTTAGTTCTTCATATGTACGCATGATAAGACTCCTTTGCATCCTTGCGAGAAATAGAAAACGCCCCGACAGACGTATCGGGACGTGAAAACGCAAGCAGCCGAGTATATACTGATACCCAGCTCACGCACCGCTTAACCCGGTGTCGGGAGTCAGGCTTGGCGTTGTGTTGGTAGCACAGCGTCGAGCCGTTTTTATGTATGGAATCAGAATAACATGAAATTGATTCAGCCGACAAATGGGAAATAAAAAAGCGCCCAGGTGGACGCTTCTGTAATAGAGCTATTATGGGGTATGTGGGAGTCGAACCCACACGTCCGTTAGGACAAAAGTTTTTAAGACTTTCGTGGCTGCCATTACACCAATACCCCTAATATATTTTCACATAACAAACAACCGATATTTGCTTGAAAACTTATAAACAGTCTATCAAGTTTACCCCTCAGCGTCAACGGTGTTCTCGCATTGCTAGGCCGCCCCCGTGAAAAGCGCGCGAATCAAAATGCCCGCCAAGACGGCGAATCCCCAGATATAACTGCCCATCGCGGGGCGTTTTTTGGCGGTGACTTCCACGAAAATGAAAAACGGCAGCGCCAAAATCGCACCCAGGCCGTACACCAGATGTACATCTTCGGCGGGGCGCACGCCGATAAACACGAACATCAACCCGCCTACTAGGGATTCCAAAACCATGATTCCGGCGACGGTGTAGGTGGCGCGGCGATACCAGGATGTCACATCACGCTTGCGGGTGATGCCGATAAACCAGCCTGTGCCAAACATGAGGACGGCTGCCAGCAATCCGATGCGCCCTAACCAGTAATGTACACCGTGCAAAAATGGATACAACTGCTCCATGAGATGAACTGCTTTCTGTGTCATGATGCTTCCGAGCAAAGATTGTAACCAATTTCACAGGTTGTGGGGTGACTCTCATGAGTTATTTACGCCGCACTTGCCGCCAGCATCCGCGCAGCGATTTCCCCCAGCAGCGCCGCCATAAAGCCTTCCGCCGGACAGCCCAACGCGGGGTCATAGACGTAATAGGTGACCTGCGACCTGTGAATGACCAAACCAGCACGTCCATAAGCGTGGGCGAAAATCTGCACCTGCCAATTTTCATCGGCGCGGGCGTAAGGATATATCTGCGTAAATACTTTGAGAGAATTGTCCAGCCATTGGTTGTAGACGGCGTGGAAAAAGTTTTTTGATCCCCAGCCCCCAGCCCCTTCCCCGCTGCGCAGAGAAGGGGAGTCAAAACGCAAGAGAGCATAAGCCGCTGCCTGACACACATCGCTCAGGCCAGCGACGGCGAACTCAATTTCGACATCCTTGAGGCCAACCTGGGCGTTGATGCCGTAAAGCTGGGATTCAAACAGGCGGGCATAATCTGGCAGGAAAGTCAGCCAGTTGCGCGCGGGCATGAACTGTGGCAGCGCATCGAGCATGGCGGTGCGCACGCTGTTGAGTTCGGCTCCGGCGTGGTCAATCCGCCCCAGGCCGTCGTAATCTTTCGGCTCAAAATAGGCGACGCCAAAATCGGGCGGCAGGTTATGCGTGGCACGAAAATCTTTTATAGGGATCATTTGGCGTGGGCTACCATCAATCGTCAGGTACATCGTGTGATCACATCATGCCGGTCATCATTTTTGAATCATATCACAAATGGCGGTTCGCCCCGTAAACCGCCCCGTGATTGCCCACCGTTGTAGAGAATTTCGTAAAAAAAGTCCCCGTCTAGAATTAAACTGTGTTACAATGACATCATACTTGAATGACGCATCATGTGATACGAGATGTGGCGGGGTTGCGATGTACGCGCCGAACGATATGCTCTGGCGAGTGAACAATGAGTACCGCAAACGGCTTGCCCAGGCACAGACCTTTTTGGATTTGCTGGAGCAAATGATCCTCGTCAACAGCGGCGAGCGCCAGAATTACCTGTTAGAACTGCTGCATTATGCCCGTGAAGAAGTGGCGGGTATTGTGGAAGATCACCGCATCTGGCGACATCGTTTCTATTATGATTCCATTGATAACAAACGGATGGTGCAAACGGATCGCGCGGTGAATCAGGCGCTATCGCGCTTTAACCGGATGCGTTCGCAGCACGAAAACCGTCTCAACGACCTCTACAGCCTCTTTTACGAGACCCCACGCCCCGACCCCAACCTGACGCGCGTCCCCAATGGCGACCTCTGGACAATGACACAGTATGCCATCGGCGATTTGCTGGGATTCACCGATTATCTCACCGAACTCGGCCATACAAATTAATTTACAGACTGTGGAATAGGCGCGTTTTCTCTTCGTCACGGAGATATATTTGTGTAGGGACGCAGTACGGCTGCGCCCCGTTGGGAAATTGCGAAAACCTACCCCAAACTAAATGACGCGCCGGGATCGAGCACAATCGGCTGGGTACGGGTTTGGCTGCTGACGGTGTTGGCCCAATCGCTGACATCCTGGTCAATCACCGGCCAGGTTTTATAATGCATGGGCACGACGTAACGTGGGCGCAGATATTTTATCGCCAGCAGCGAATCTTCCGGCCCCATCGTGTAGTTGTCGCCAATCGGCAGGAATGCCACATCAATCCCCATATCGCCGATCAACTGCATATCGCTGAACAAAGCTGTATCACCAGCGAAGTACAGCCGTTTCCCGCGCGCGGTGAACACGAATCCACAGGGATTGCCGCCATACGATCCATCCGGAAAGGATGAACTGTGATGAGCGATGGTAAATTTGCAATATACCGGCCCATGATCGTAGCCCCCGCCTGGATTTTGACCATGCACATTTTCAATGCCCTGCTTGCCCAGCCAGGTCGCGATTTCAAAATTAGCCACTACTTTTGCGCCAGTACGTTTGGCAATCGCAACCGTATCACCCAGGTGGTCGCCATGTGCGTGTGAGAGGAAAATGATTTCCGGGTTCAAGTCTTTAGGGTCTGCCGCCGCCAGCGGGTTGCCCGTCAGAAAAGGATCAATGAGGATTGAGTGTTCATCAATGTCGAGCGCAAATGCTGAATGACCTAACCATGTGAATTTAATACTCATGACACTACTCTCCGCATATAAATGCTGCCCCAGTAAGATTAGTCTATTCTGGATTCGTTGTTTGTGCCAACGGTAATACAATCGTGAAGGTCGCGCCCTGGTCTAAACCGGCGCTTTCCGCCCAGATGCGCCCGCCGTGTGCCTCGATTAAAGCCTTCGCGATGCTCAAGCCGATCCCCAACCCGCCGTGAATGCGCGTCATGTGATCTTCAACCTGATAAAACTTATCGAAAATGCGCTCCATCTGGTCGTCGTCGATGCCAATGCCGTTGTCGATCACGCTGATCCAGGCTTCATTAGCGGTGTGCGCTTCGGCCTTGACGGTAATCTGCCCGCGATCCTGCGTAAAACGAACCGCGTTGTTCAACAGGTTGGTGATCGCCATCGTCGCGCGGATGCGGTCAGCATCCACTACCGCGACTTCCGTCGAGAGTTCCATTTTAATCTGGTGGTTTTTCGCCTCGGCCATCCCCAGCACATCCTGCACGGCATCCTCAACCAATTCATTCAGGTTGATCGATTCGCGGCTGAGTTCCGAGGCGTGCTGCTGCAAATAACGCAGGTTGGTCAAATCTTCGATGATACGCCGCAGTTGTAAACCGCTCGCCAGCACTTTGGCGGCGTGTTCGCTGGCCTTGCCTTCGGATTCGTCCTGTAAAAAGCTGGCATAGCCTAAAATAACGGCCAATGGCGTCCGCAGTTCGTGGGATGCGATGGCGATAAAATCATTTTTTAACTTATCCAGTTCGCTGAGTTCCTGGTTGGCCTTCTTTAAGTCATCGACCAACCGCGCCGAGTCGATGGCTACCGCTGCCTGCGCTGCCAGCACGGCTATATAATCCCGATCTTCCGATGTCCAGGGAACCTGCCGTTTATTCAGCACTTCCAGCACACCGATTACCCGGTCTTTGATCGTCATCGGCACGCCGAGCAGCGAGCGGGTCTCAAACTGCGAATCC
>JBDTNB010000169.1:0-13963 GCA_039933955.1 Chloroflexota bacterium | reverse complement strand
CGACCAGCGGCGTTATCCAGGAAGGCTGTGTGGGCGGCGGGACGGGTATGATTTGCCATGATTTCAAAGGTGGCATTGGCACATCCTCGCGGGTTGTAAGCGAACTCAGCGGAAAATACACCGTTGGGGCACTCGTGCAAACCAATTATGGGGATCGGGGATTATTTCGTGTGGATGGCGTCCCCGTAGGTAGTGAAATTGGCTACGACAAAGTGCCGTCTGGTTGGGATGAACCCCCTGCGGGCAGCTCGGTCATCGTCATTATTGCGACAGACGCCCCTCTACTACCGCTGCAATGCCGACGATTGGCACAGCGCGCGACCATTGGGCTGGCACGAGTGGGCGGCGTGGGCTACAACGGCAGTGGTGATTTGTTCCTGGCATTTGCAACCGGCAATAACATCCCAGTACCTTATAAGAAGCCCTACGATGTGCAAATGCTGCCCCACCAGCAAATGAACCTCTTGTTTGAAGCCACTGTAGAGGCCGTTGAAGAAGCCGTCCTGAACTCGTTGACTGCTGCCGAAACCGTTGTGGGCTTTAAGGGCCGTACTGCTTATGCGCTGCCGCTGGATGAGTTACAAGCGGTCATGAAAAAGTATGGACGCAGAGATTAGACTTCACGAATTTTTGAGGAGAAGTTAATCGAGTCTTATCTTCTTTTAGCACAAATTTGCTCTACCATTACACTATAACCAACTATTACATCGTGGAGCATCGCAGTTATCCAATGGGCAACCTCACTAATCCCATTTTGCAGCCTCTTTCCATACCTGCCCGTCAGGATCGTATTGCGTCCTCTTATGCGGGTGACGTATTTCTCTTCAATCCCGGAAACCGCCAGTTCCTCGAAGGCAAAACTCAGCAGCTTGCCCCACAAAACCCTCGAACAGGCTACATCCTGTTATTTTTGCTCCCATTTTTACTGGTGGGTGTGAGCGTTTTAATCTGGGCAGGTGTTAATTTATATCAGTGGAACGAGGTCAATCAGACAGGGATCGGTGGCGTAGCCGACATTTCCGATAAGCATATTTCCAGCAGTGATGGCAGCGATACCTATTATCTGAGCTACCGCTTTTCGAACGGCGAGAATTCCTACACCCATGAACAAAGTGTGAGTTCAGGACTCTATAACCGCACCGAAATCGGCTCCAAACTTGACATCATCTATGTGCCCGATCAACCCAATATCGTTGTAATCACCGGGAGGGCTAATGTGCCCTGGTTTCCAATGGGCTTTGCCATCTGCTGGAATCTGCTGGTCTGGCCGATATTTGTATCAACGCTTGCAGGAATATGGAAAAATCGCCTCCTGGAAAAACAGGGTCATGTCATCGACGGTCAGGTGGTCGCCAGCAAGGGATCAACCGACTCCGATGGTGATTTCACGCTGCAACTCACCTATACGTTTTATTCCCCTAACGGCAGTCAACTTATACAGGGGACAGCGCAGCACACTCGCAATGACCTGAAAGAGTCCGCTTTGCTTGCACCAGGCGCGCACATTGCTATCCTCTACCGCAAAGATAATCATCACAAGCCGCTCTAAACATCGAGCAGTAGGCGCTTATCCAGTCCCCATGCCAGATACAACGCACGAAAAAACCGTTTGATCTGCCGGATACTGTTGTCGTCGTCAGCCTCCGGGATGAGCACAAATGGATACTGTTCAAACGCATTTTCGGGGGATTTGGATAAACGCATAATTTCGTCAGCATCCATATCCCGCCGAATCACTTTGAACAACAGCAGCAGCACCGATGCGAATGATGGCCGGATATGCCCTAACGTGAACAACAATTCAAATACCTGATTGGTGTTGATGTTGAACTCGCCTAATCCACGTACTAGCACACCCTGTTCCTGAAAATAAGTATTGCCCGCCGCCCGCAGCGGGTTAACACTGCTGCCATCATTCTTGAATTCTTCCACCGCCTGCCGCAGCAGCAGCCAGATTAGGGTATCATCCGGCGTGGGTAGCTGGTTGAGCAGCCAGATTTCCGCAACACCAGAAATTGGATATTCAATTTGCTCGATGCACCCAAACGGCGACCCAGTATTGTTCGCTGGACATCCCGCACAATACTGCTCATAAGGGGCAAGTTCAGATGCTCTGTCCAACAACGCCTGCACCATCACCACACGGGTTTCTTCCGTGCCATCCGGCGTGCTACGCACCATTTCAAAGCCAATTTCGTTGACCGGGCGCTCATCCCCATTGCGGCGGAACAGATCAACCACCGCCTCAGCGCGGGCGCGTCCCTTGATCCGATCCAGCAATCCCTCAACGGATAATTCCTGCTTAGGATAGCAAGCGTAGTCAATAATATAGTCGATAGCCATCAACAGTCAGCCTTTAACAAATCGCCAAAAAGCAACCATAACGCAAAAAATTAAGGATTCATAGGCGGAACCGGCAGCGCCGGATATAGGTCTGATTCCGCGTCAACGTGACGACACTAAAACCGGGATCAGCATCAGAATCTTCAATCGTCTTATCCTGTTCCGGCCATGCATGAAATTGTACCCAACTGCTGTTGACGCTGGTGTATAAAATCCCGTCGCGGTACATATCCAGATTTTGATGCACATGACCGAAAAACACACCGCGCAACCGTTCGCGAGCGGGCAACAAAGCCTGATGCACGGCTTCGCCATTTGTCGTCCGCATAAATTCATCGAGCCAGGGGACGCCCACTGGCAAAATATTATGATGAACAGCAACAATCAGTGGGCGGGAATCAGGCGTTGAACAAATGGCTTCGAGCCACGCAACTTGCTCATCGGTGACAAAACCGCGCGGGGGTTCAGCAGGGCCATTGCTGTCCAGGCAGATGACTTGCACGCCATTGACTTCAAAGGTGTAATGAAATGGCGACACAATTTCATCGCGGTTGGTCATGCGCCGCTGCAATTCAGCCGGATAATCGTGATTACCTGCCAGGTAATAAACCGGATAGCGGATCGCCCCCAGGATTTCATGCGCTGCTTCATAGGCGTTCGGATCGGGGTCATAAGCCACGTCGCCAGTATGCAAAATGAAGTCTGGCTCAAAGGGTAAATTATTCAGTTGTTTGACGAGGGCTTCCGCGCCTTGACGGGTTGTATGCGCCACCTGCCAATGTTCCCGACCATAATCCGGGTTGGAGCTAATGTGGGTGTCGCTGATATGCACAAATCGCAGGATAATATCATTCACGAGCTATAAACACCTTTCATACCCTTCAGTGTAGTCCGAAAGTCAAATGGGTATCTAAAAGAGACAGTATATAATAAGCGCCATGACGAATATACGACCATTCATTCCCTTACTCATTTTGCTCCTGGCAGCTTGCGCGGGAAATCCAACGCCGCAAGCTGTCGGCGCGCTGCCAACTGTAGCGCAACTGCCTACGGAAACGGCTACTCCGACACCGCCGCCCGTGACACCCGGCGCAGCAACATCAACAGCCAGCCTGACGCCCACAGCCGTCCCTTCGATCACGACGACGGTGACACCCAGTGCTACAATTACCGACACACCAACACGAACCGCAACTACTACCCCAACGATTACACCTACGACTCCACCACCGCCCGACAACGATGCGGTGTTATCGTTGGTTGAACTAGCAGAACAGGCGACAATTCTGCCGCAAGGCATGATTCAGCCTGCAACAGTACCTACGGCAACAGGCGTTGGCAGTGTCCCTCCCGCGCCGACCAGTTGTGCTGTACCCCCTAGCGCCGGTTTTGGGACAGCATTTGCCAGCGACCCAAACCTGATTCAACTGATTGGATGCCCAGCAGGAACGCCTATGTCGGTCAGCAGCGCGTCGCAGATTTACGAACATGGCGGCATGTTCTGGCTGCAAGGCCCGCCGTCAGCAATTTATGCACTCCAGGGAACCGGGCGCTTCCAACGCTATGATGACACTTATGACGCCAACACTGATCCCTTCAGCGGCGGCGAAACCCCACCGAATGGTCTGAGAGAACCAGTACGTGGTTTTGGTAAAGTGTGGCGCTCTAATCCCGATGTGCGCAATGGTCTGGGTTGGGCAACAAGCGACGAAGGCGGTGGCGCAAGTCCGATCCAGTTATTTGACCGGGGACAAATGGTTTATCTGCCGCAGCGTGGCGAAATTATCATCATGGCATTTGATCCGGGCGGTGTGACAGGGACATGGCGGGCATTCGCAGGAAGTGCCTAATTTTCCCGGAAGACATGCTCACAATGCAGCGTCTCTGCTGCTATAATTGACCCTCGCAAAGTTTGAGGACACGATAACGACATGGTAGAGCGGTCTTATACACCGGAACATCTGGCATATCTGGAACGCCGATATGTGGATTTGAAGCAAATTTTTGAGGCAGTGATTTCGTATTATCCGCCGGACGCTTACGACGAAAATCACTTATTCGATACCATCGTCTGCGAATTTAATTATCTGGCAGACATTCTGGGATTCGAGGACGAAAGCGCGATGTTGGATCGCCTGATTGGGCGGGACGAAGACGACGAGGATGAAGAGGATTTTTAGTTAGCTTTACCGCTGTCCAGCACGATAATTTTGGGCGAGACTCAGGTTAGTGCGAATATATTCGGCGCGATCTTCCAGGCCGAGCGCGCCGAAGATTTGCAGGGCAGCGGTGAAATGGTTTATGGCCTGATCGTAATCGGCCATATTGCCATATACGTTGCCCATACTGGTGAGCAAATCCCCTTCCCCCACTTTATCATCCAATTCCTGTGCCATGACCAGTGTATCGCGGTACGCATCCAACGCTAAACCGTAATAAAAAGTAGCCTCAAAATCATTGGGCGCGGCGCGGCCTAATTCACTGTTGATGTTGCCGATGATGCCCATCCGCAGGGCGGCTTCACTTTTGTCGCCCAATTCCTTGTAAATCGCCACCACTTCATGGAAACATTTCAAAGCCTCGGAACTGTTACCAGCGGCGAGGAGGCTGTTGCCCAGGTTGCCCAGGCGCGATGCGAGGCCGCGCTGGTCACGCATGATCCGCGCGACATTCACCGATTCCTGGTGGACTTCAATGGCATCCTGGTAATGGGACAGATCGTCGTAGACCAGACCCAGATTGGCTAACCAGATGCCCCTGCCACGTACATCGCCGATTTCCTGGGCGATCAATAAAGCCTGATTCAGGTAGGTGATGGCCTCGTCGTGACGCCCCACTTCGCGCAGGATATTGCCCATGTTGCCCAGGATGCCATCTTCTGTCAGACGATCCTTATCAGCGCGGGCGCTTGCAAGCGCGTGCTCAAAATAGTGCAGGGCTTTATCAGGACGCTGGACACGGTAGTAAATCAGGGCGAGGTTGCCCAGGTGACGACCTTCGCCCGCACTATCGCCCGACTCGCGCGCCAGGGTTGCCGCCTGTTGCAGGGCATCAATGGCCGATTCAAAATCGTTATTTTGGAGGGCGAGGCGTACCTGCCGCAGCAGTTGAACTTGATCGGTCATAAATCTCCCTAAGAGGAGCGGCGCTGGCGTATCGCGACAGAAAGCAAAACCCCAGCGCTGAGAATAGCAAACAAACTTACCGGCCACAACCACGCCAAATTTGCGGCAAGCGCGGCTAAACGCGGAGCTTCAGTGACCAAATCCAGGCGCACAATCGTAAATTGTCCCGATAATTCTGGCAAGGTCTGCCCGCTGACCTCAGCTTCGATTAAATGCCCTAAAACTGCGTCATATCGTGCAGGGGCAATCCGGCGAAACAGCGACAATGCCCGTAAGGCTTCTGCTGCATCCTGCACCTGATGACCACGCCCGCTGTAGGTTTTGTCACCAAGCTGCACCGTCACAACTGAATCAGCCAGAATATTCTGATACCAGTTAGGCCGTGCGCCCCACGCTGAGATCACATAAATCTTTCGCCCGTGCCGCCGATATTCGATTGGGGTATGCCGGTGCTGACCACTCTTGCGCCCGCGAGTCGTCAAAACCATCAGATGCAAGCTGTTGAGCAGGTTCCCCAAACCCAACCGATAAGCGACCAAAGGAAAGCGCGCCATTAGACGAACCAAACCTGTTGGATAAGGTATCCAGTTGGCCACTTGCAATTCGATTTCTGAGGGCTGGAGGTCGAATCCGTCCGCCTGAGTACCGTTCATTTCTGCTGCCGAATCCATTACTACTGGTTTGTCTAAACCCATGATGTCAGTATACCTAATTTAATTTTATCATGCATATCTGTACTATAGGGTGGTCAGCTTGCAAAGACTTTACATGGGCATGAGTTTATTTAGAGCAGGGGATACGTTTAGTTGGCGTGTGTCAGGCGCGCCCCAAGCGTCAGGTTAGCAGCATGGACGCTGGCTGGCAGGTTGCTATACAATAGGACATGAGCCTAAAAACCGGAGTTTTCCATGCCAGAAGAATTCGATTCAAAAACTATTCCTGATGAACCAGGGTCGTCCAATAATGATGACAACGACATCCCGTTCAAGCTGCCAATGAGCGAAGATATGGCCGACGATGTGGCGGCGGATGACAAAGATCATACCGATGTCTGGGATCCCGCGCATCCAGTAGACGCGCGCAACATGCCCACTATGCCGATCCCGCGCGAACCGGGTGTGCCAGACCCTAAAAAAACACTGGCGGGCAGCGGCGGTTTAGACCCTAATCCAGATTTTCTGCCGTTTGATTCCACGTCTTCCAAGCGTGCCGATTACACGGTGCAGCACGAGGCGGTGCGTATTGACCAAACCGCTCCGCATCCGGCGGTTCAGCCACAGCAGTATCCGCAATATCAACGTCCACAGCAAGCATCCAATATCCCGCCTGCGCCACCCCAGAAAAACGCCCTTCCCGGTGGTGGACAGGGGCAAAATTTACCGCGTCGCGCGGCACGCCGCCGAGGATGCCTGGGTTGTTCGCCCGGTTGCCTATGGCTAATCGTTGGTTTTATGGCAATCTTCTGCGGCGGATTGACACTCATAACCCTCGGCCTGGGAGCCTGGGGCGTCAACCGGGTTGAGACGCTGGCGAATGAACGCATTAATGGCGTCGATAATTATCAGAATTTTCAAAGCACCTTCTTCTATGACCGCAAAGGCGAATTGTTATACGAAGCCTTCGGCGAAGGCCGCCGCACCAACGTCAAATACAGTGAGTTTCCAAAGTACCTGATTGACGCAACGGTTTCTATCGAAGACGACAGTTTTTTCACGAATCCCGGCATTGATGTAGCCTCGACTTCGCGTGCCCTCCTGCAATATGTCGGCTTGGCGCAGGGTGCATCGGGTGGCAGCACCATCACCCAGCAGGTGGTACGCAATATTCTCTTCGACTTCCAGTATCGCTCCGAGCGCAGCATCCAGCGCAAAATTGAAGAAATCGTGCTGGCGTTAGCCTTGAATCAACGGAAAACCAAAGAAGAAATTCTCGAACTCTATCTGAACGAAATCTACTATGGCAATCTATCCTATGGGGCAGAAGCCGCTGCACAGACTTTTTTCAATAAACATGTCAGTGATTTGACGCTGGGTGAAGCCGCCCTGCTCGCTGGTCTGCCGCAAGCACCGGCTGACCTCGACCCGCTGAGTGTTGATCCAACTGTTCAGGATGCGGTCTATGCCCGCTGGCGACTGGTTCTGGATCGAATGGTCGTGCTTGGGAAAATCACCTCTGAGCAGCGGGGTGCAGCACTGCAACAGGGACTCACCTTCACCACACCTGACGTATCGCTGCGAGCACCCCACTTCACGGTGTATGCCAAAAATGAGCTGGAACACTTAATGGGCGATCTGGGTTACAGCCCGGAACAAATCACCAAAGGCGGTTTGAAAGTCTATACCACGCTCGACCTGGATATCAACGATATGGCTCAAAATGCAGCCCGCGAACAAGTGGCGCGATTGAGCGGTCAGAACGTGACCAATGCGGCGGTGCTGGTGCTTCAGCCGGAAACCGGCGAAATTGTGGGAATGGTCGGCAGCGTTGACTACAACAATGACGCGATTGATGGACGTGTGAACGTCACCATTGCCCTGCGCCAACCCGGCAGCACAATGAAGCCCTTTAATTACTCGGCGGCGCTGGAAAATGGTGTAATTACCCCTGGCAGCGTGATCTGGGATACGCCGACCAAAATCGGCATCCCCGGCGGCGACCAATATATCCCGCGCAATTATGACGGCGCGTTTCACGGCCCGGTGATAATGCGCTATGCACTGGCAAACAGCTATAACGTGCCTGCCGTACAAACACTCCGGCTGGTGGGCGTAGATAAACTATTGGGCATTATGAAACGCTTTGGAACGACCAGCCTCGGTGACGACGCCAGCAAATATGGCTTATCACTGACGTTAGGCGGCGGTGAACTGTCGCTGCTTGAACTCACCAGCGCCTACAGTGTTTTTCCGAACCAGGGTGTAGCCGTTCCTTCGACCAGCATCCTCTGCATTCTGAATAATGATGACCAGATCATTTATCAGTATGAAAATGGCTGCCCACGTGGGACGCCAACCCAAACGACCATCAGCCGCGCGTCTACCGAAGTTGACCATCAGGCACTTGACCCCCGCATCGCCTTCATCATAAGCAACATTCTGAGCGACAACCGCGCCCGCAGCGCCGCGATGGGCGCAAACAGCCCCTTGAACACCGGCAACATTATCACGGCTGTCAAAACCGGTACAACCAACGATGTGAAAGATAACTGGACAGTGGGTTACAGCCGTAATGTGGCCGTCGGCGTATGGGTCGGCAATAACAACGGCGATCCAATGATAAATTCATCTGGTTTGACGGGCGCTGCGCCAATCTGGAACAGCGTCATCACCAGCATTTACGGCAACCAGAATATGCTGTCGTCATTCGCGGTCAATGGGCAGCTTGTGGCCGATGATTTCCAGACACCGCCGCCGGGATTGGTACAGCGAGAGATTTGCGATGTGCGCACGCTGCGAGATCCGGCTACCGATTGTAACCGCATTGTCGAATGGTTCCTGGATGGGCCAGCGGGTATCCCTGACGATCAGGGCAATCTATACTATCCGCCAGCACCGCCCGCGCCGCAGCAATCCACCAGCGGGCCGCAGCTTAACGAAATTTCACCAGGGGTCTATCAGGTGTTGGCTTTCCACCTCGCGCCGGAAATCGCCAATTTGATCCAGTTCCAGGTTGGGCCGGGACAATCGCCGCCACCTGCTCCACTCTATTGTCAGGTTCCGGCTGAATTGGCGGGCGAAGCACAAGGCGCACAGCCGCAGTTGTTCATCGCGCCGCCGCCCGTGCCAGAAGATGCCGTCGCCGCCGAACAATATGCCCGCAACAATGGATTGGCCTTCTTGCCAACGATTGCCTGTTCACCAGATTTGTTGCAAGGCGGTGGCATAAATGGCGCTGGAAGCTCAGGCGTGGCAGTTGGTGCCATAACCTCGCCGCAGCCCGGTGCAGTCCTTTCCGGCGAGACAAAAATCTATGGCACGGCGCAGTTCCCCAATGGGCAAGGGCAATTTTATAAGTTGGAAGTCATCGGTGGGCCATTCCCGGATTGGGTCACGATTGGTACAACCCATACCAATAACGTTACCAACGGTGAGTTGGAAAATCTCTATGTGCCCGGACTCGCCAATGGAGATTACCGGCTACGGTTGGTGATTGTAGACGCGGGTGGCGGCTTCTTACAGCAGCCCTACGAAGTCCCTTTCAGCGTTTCGCGATAACAAAAAAAGCCCCGCTTCCTGATTAGGGAGCGGGGCTTTTATTTTGCAGCTTACATACTAGCGCTCAGTCGTCGGGTAGCGGCGAACAGCCGTATCTTCTTGCGTTTCAATGCTCGACGGATAATGTTTCCGTTCGTCAGCCAGATCTACGGCGGTATAAGGTTCGGCCATGGTGTCAAAGCCCGTCCAACCTTTTTCTTTCCATTGGGTTGCACGACGATCAACATTGATTGGGTTATAACGGCGTAAAACTTCGGTGGCTTTGGAGATCATACTCTCATCTGGAACCGTTACGCTGACCAGCGCGCCGCCGCGACGCACATGCTCGGCATAGGTTTCAGCTTCGTCATCCGGCACACCGAGGTCAACCAATGAGGCAACCAGACCGCCCGTTGCCGCGCCTGCTACTGCGCCAATCGCGCCGCCGGTTGCTGCGCCGAGCGCCGCTGCCAACGGGCCAGCCGCAATGATCGCGCCGATGCCAGGGATGGTGATCGCGGTCAAACCCATCACAATACCAGTCAATCCACCGACTAGCGCACCAAAACCGCTGCCTTCTGCGCCGGTTACATCCTCATGTTCCCAATCGGCTGCATTGTAATCGCGGGCAGCCACACCAATGTTAGAGCGGTCAAACCCTGAACTGGTCAAATCCCGCACCGCTGCGTGTGCCATATCCAATGTATCGTATACCGCAAGTATAGTTTCTGACATCTTAAAATCCTCCTCTGATACCGCCCATACTACTTTACACTTAAACCATTAAACCTTGAATACCTGTGTAAAGGAGACGGTTACGGAAAGCGTTAAATCCACCTTAGAGGATAAACATCAAAATTGTGTTAATGCTAAGTTGGAGAACTCTATGAATGGCAGATTTGTCCGATTGCGCTCTACGGACTACCTAACCACAGAAAACGGTTAAAAATTTGTGCGCGCCATAGGAAGCGCAAAAGAAAAACCCAAACCACTAAAGAAATGATCGTGATGACCCATTGAGATAGATTGAATGCACTTAATTCGAAGAAATCGCGTAATCCAGGCACAAGCATAATCACCACATAGATAACGCCCAACACAATCGCCATAATGGTTGGACGCCAATCGCCGCTGAATTCGTCGCCGCCTGTCCAGAACTTTGTTGGTGGCTCAACGAACAGAATGAGCAGCAGCCCACCAAAAGTTGTGATGGTGGTCAAAGCGGTGCGTGCTAGCCCCAGCGCAGTGTCGGGAGGAGTGGCGAGATCATAACCCACATAAATAATCATCCCCAGCAGCGCCAGGGTAAAACCTGCCGGGATGACGAAGTGCATGACCGAATCAATCAAACGCGCTTTCGACACTATGGGGCGTGACCATGCCGCCAGGAATATCGTCGGAATGCCCACCGTAAACAGCGATAACAGCGACATATGGACGGGGGTGATAGGGAAACCCAGGCCAATAATCGCGACGCTGATAATAACGAGCGTCTGAAAAAATACCCGCGATAGGAACAAGCTGATGATGTCTCGCATCCCGCTGACGATTCGCTGCCCTTCGCGGAAGGCCGATGGCAGCGCAGCAAATGAGTCATTGAGCAGGATAATGTCGGCGACACCGCGCGTGGCCTGACTGCCGCTTTGCATCGCAATACCCACATGAGCTTTTTTCAGCGACAATACATCATTCACACCGTCGCCAATCATCGCGACATAATGCCCACGCCCGCGCAGTGTATCGACTAGTTTTTCTTTTTGCTGCGGGGTAATACGCCCGAAAATAGTAGCTTCTTCAGCCGTTTCGCTGAACTGAGAATCAGTCATGTCGTCCAGGTCGAGGCCGGAAATCACCCCAATATCGCCCGCCAGACCGGCCTGTTTTGCCAGCGCTGCAACCGTCTGGGGATTATCACCCGAAATGATTTTCAAACGAATGCCAGCTTCAGCGAAACCTTTGAGTGTGGATTCAGCCTCGGCACGCAGCTCATCGCTGAAGCTAACAACCCCCAACGGGATTAAATCCGGCGGAAGCTGCGGTTGCCCCAGCGAATCATGCAGCGGCGTCAACTCAGGTCGATGCGCGAAAAGCAGTACGCGCAGACCTTGATCCGCCCATTCGCCCATTTGCGCTGGAAGGTCAACATTCTGCTGCAAACGCGAGCGCAACAGTTCAGGTGCGCCTAACACATAGACTCCGCGTAAATCAGCACTATCAAACGACATGCTGCTCCACTTGCGGGCAGACGAGAACGGCACTTCATCTACAAAAGCATGTTTCTCGCCCGGACAAGCGGCGGCAAGTGCTTCAGAAGTCCGGTTGCCCGCCGTTGACGACGCGGCAAAAACACCCAGCATACGCCGAAGTTCAGCTTCGTCCATACCCAAAGCATTCACCCCATTCAGGTTGATGCGGTTGGCGGTCAGAGTACCGGTTTTGTCGAGGCATAAGACATTGACATTGCTCATCGACTCGACTGCATTGGATTGTTGAATCAGCGCACCTTGCCCCGCCATCCGTACCGCACCCATCGCGTAGGCAATGCTGGTCATGAAAAACAGGCCGTTGGGGATCAAACCGGTGACGACAGCCGCGATTTTGGCGCTTTCAGTCAGCGGTAGCTGGTTAACAATTGTTGAAATGCCAAATAAGACACCCAAAAGTATGGAAAGCGCAACCAGCACGCGGATGACAAAATCGACATTCAGTTGCAGTGGCGTTTTGACTTGGCGGAAAGCACGCGCACTAGATGTCAATTTGTTGGCGAAACTGTCCGCGCCAACCTTTTCTGCTTCATAATGGGCGCTGCCAGTCACACAAAAGCTGCCCGAATACACCGGATTGCCTGCTTGCTTGGCAATCAAATCCGATTCCCCGGTTAGCAGCGACTCGTCAACATCCATTTTGCCATCGCCGACCACTTTGCCGTCAACCACAATCTGGTCGCCGGAATGCACAACTAGAATATCACCCAGAACAACTTCAGTTGGGTCTACGATTTTTTCCTGACCATCACGGATAACAGTCGCTTTCGGGCGCGTGAGCAGGGCAATTTTGTCGAGTGTCCGCTTGGCGCGCATCTCCTGTACTACCCCGACCACTACGTTTAACAATGCAATACCGACAGACAAAAAAGCATCGGTATACAGGCCGAGGATAACCAGCACAATACCGATGGCGAACAAAACTGTATTGATGAACGTGAAAACATTCTGCCGCACAATTTCGACATACGAGCGGCTCGTCTCCATTTTGACATTATTGCCTTGACCATTCTGGCGGCGTTTTACAGCTTCGTTTTCGGTTAACCCGCGCGGATCATAAATCTTATGGTCAGTAAGCGGATTGGAGACAATCTGCATGAAGTGTTTCCTTGTGAGTTTTGCAGTTGATAGAAACTGATAAAAGAACTATACGATCCGCAGTCAGATTGGTTTCTATTGGGGATTGAAGGTCATTATAACGGGATTCTGACGTGGGTGACATATAGTTTCCTTGATTGACCGTAAAAATTATTCTGGCAGTCATCTGTCTGAAATCTAGGAGGAAGAAATGGCAAAAACTAATGGCACAACAAAAATTGCTGAGAAAACCCCTGATTTGGGTATCTCAAAAAATCAGCAGCAAGATGTAGCAACCATCCTCAAAATCGTCCTGGCGGACGAAGCGCTTGTTTATCAAAGACTGCGCAATTATCACTGGAACATGACCGGGCCGCATTTCTTTGAACTGCATATCGCCCTTGAAAAGCAGTACGAAGAAATAGCTGAAGTGGTTGATGAAGTGGCTGAACGCATTCGCCAATTCGGTGTCTTTGCACCTGGGACACTAGAAGAATTCAAGCAAATCACTCGTATGAGTGAAGAACCCGGTGTCTATCCTGATGCGCGAAAAATGGTCACGAATCTGGTTGCCGATCATGAAGGTGTCATTCGCAATTTACGCGGCGACATCGAAATGATCGACAAGAAAGATGATGAAGTGGGCGCAGTTGATCTGCTCACCGGCATCTTGCAGAAGCACCAGAAAATGGCATGGATGCTGCGGATGTACCTGGAAGGCAACGAAAACCACTAAGGTTTCAAATAGCACAAGGCGTTGCCTTGTCCGGGTAGCTTGAATGAAAGTAACGAAGGCCGAGAAGATTATTTCTCGGCCTTTTTATTTCTGATGAACCGTAGCCAACTCCAAAAGAAGTGATTATACTTAGCCTCACTAAATATATGGACATGGTGCGCCATGTCCGCACGCGCATATCAGGATACTCATGCCTCTATTCATCATCTTCGTATTCGGCTCCGT
>JBDTNB010000168.1:0-14022 GCA_039933955.1 Chloroflexota bacterium | reverse complement strand
GGACTCATATAACTATACATTACTGAGTATAGCATATTCAAACAAATGTGCTTCAATGCATTTCATAAAATAAACTTGTTCGGCTATTTGCGATTCTTATGGGGCTGTCCTGAAAAACAGGATGGAACAGGAGAAGGTTGAGATTGGGTTCAAAACGGGTCGGTATAACGTTTTATGCAGGACGGGATTACCTTCTGTTGAGCGGAAACTCCCTACCTTAAAGGACTTTTAGTGACTGTTGACGGTCTTTCGCCTTTTCGATACACTGTCTTGTGGGGCGGCGACGCCCCGCTTGTTATTATGGCTGGATTCATGAATAGGCTCTGAAATTTGATGCAGTATGTGGCAGCATTCGTCCGCAAAGCACCCTGGACAATCGCCCTGGGGCGGGTATTCTGGCGTTTTCGTCAGGCCAAGTTTTCCGCTGGTGCAGTGGGTGTTGTTTTTGATGGGCAGGGGCGCGTGCTGCTGGTTGAACACGTTTTCCATCCCTATTTGCCCTGGGGTTTACCCGGCGGCTGGGTTGACCGGCGTGAAAGCCCTGCTGAGACGGTTCAGCGTGAACTCCGTGAAGAACTTGAACTCACCGTTAAGGTTGGCCCAATCCTGATGGTCGAGACCGAATTTGGCAACCACCTTGACTTTGCTTATCTATGCTATTCAGACGGGCGCGTTGGCAAACTCAGCAGTGAACTTTTACAGTACGATTGGTACGACCTCGCAAATTTACCGCGTTTGCATAAATTCCATTATCAGGCCATCACCTCCGCAATGGAAATACACAAACTAGCTTTACAGTGAACGGATTATGTCAGTAACAGGATTAGGAACCAAGCGCCGTCGGCGTCGTTTGCCCATCGTACAAATTGCGTCCGTGCTGATGCTCCTCGCTGCGATAGGGCTTTTTGTATTTCAACTTTTGCGCTATAGCGAAGGGCAGGGGCAGCTATCGAGTGATGTGTCCATCGCATCGGTGTCCGTCGGCGGGTTGTCGCCGCGTGAGGCCGCGACTCGCCTTGAAGAATCTTTTAGTAAGCCTGTCGTGTTGTATTATGCCGACAGCCCCATCAAACTTGAACCTGGCGTCGTGGGCTTTCGGACAAATGCTGATTCGATGATCGCGTCAGCCCTTGCAGAAAATGATGTGCAGGGCGGAACCTGGACGCGCTTCATCAATTATCTGATGGGCCGTCAGTCGATACAGACGATCAATGTGCCGCTGTCGGCAGATTATCAAAGCAGCCTCTTAGAGCAGTTTTTGCACGACGTAGCAGCACGTTATGATCGTTCTTCCGGCAATGCCGATTATGACTTGCAAACGCTGACGGTACGCTCCGGTTCTGGGGGTTATCAACTGGACATCAATGCCGCGCTTCCCCTGATTGATGCCGCTTTGCGTAACCCAACCAATCGTTCGGTTGTGCTGCCCGTCACCAACTCCAGCGTGAACATTGGCAATATTGACACCCTGCGCGATTTAATTGTCGCCTATCTCGATTCGGCGGGCTTCATTTATGACGGACAGACCACGCTGGCCTCGGTCTACGTCATGGATTTGAAGACCGGAGAAGAGGTAAATATCCTCGGTGATGTGGCTTTTTCTGCCGCCAGCACTATCAAAGTCCCAATTCTGATTGATTACTTCAAGCGTTTGTGGTTTGCCGTCCCCAAAGATGAAGCCTGGTTGATGGCAAATTCGCTCCTGTGCAGCAACAATGCTTCGTCCAATTTAATGATGCAAATCATCGGCGGACGGGTGACAAATGCTGACCAGGACATCTTTAAAGGCATCGCCGATGTGACCCAGAACGCCGAATTCGTCGGTGCGCGCAACACGTATATCAATGCGCCGCTCTTTCTGGGTATTCAGGGACAGCAGCTTGGTTCGATTCCTGCACCAAAAACAGCACCTAACCCAACCTTCAGCGCCAATCCCGATCCCTATAACCAGACGACAGCCGAAGATATGGGAACGTTATTCAGCATGATCTACGATTGCGCTAATTACGGTTCTGGCCTGATGGCGGCTTATCCCGATGGTGAATTCACCCAGACCGAATGCAAGCAGATGTTGGAATTGATGAGTGCCAATGATTTGCTGCGTCTGTTGCAGGGTGGTATACCCAAAGGGGTGCGTATTTCGCATAAAAATGGCTGGGTGAGCGATATGAGCGGCGACGCAGGAATCGTTTATCCACCTAACGGGCGCGATTATGTCATCGCTGTCTATCTGTGGCAGAAGACCGATTTCCAGGATTACACCAAATTGTGGCCGATTATCGAAGGTATTTCGCGCGCTGCCTGGAATTACTTCAGCCCCGATGATCCGCTGATTGCCGCCCGCACCGATTTGCCGGAAGCAGCGCAGGCGTGCGAAGGTAACTTTTTACCGCCCAACGAGGACGCCGTTGATCTGAACAACATCAATGGATGGCGCACCGGGCAGCCCACTGCGGCACTGCCGACGGTTACGCCATAAATTATTTTTCGTCGGGAAGTGGTGAAGTAGGAACGCCCAGGCGCTTGATCATTGTCAGGCGGTTGACATGGCCTTCGCGTGTGTAACTCACAGTATCCATGAGCCTTTTGATGAAGTAAATTCCCCACCCTCCGGTTGCGCGCTCTTCAAGCGGCATTCCGGGGTCAGGGTTAGGGCGCTCTAGTGGATTGAAAGCTGAACTGTTATCGAGGATCGTGATGGTTAGAGATTGGGCATCCACGCGGCAGATGAGTTGAATAACACGGTCTGCGCCGCTTGCCCCATAACCATGCTCGATGATGTTGGTGCAGGCTTCGTCAATTGCAAGCTGGCAGTGATAAACCCCGCGCTCATCGAGACCTGCGTTACGGGCGATGTTAGCCACGAAATCCCCTGCCAGCGGTATTTGTTCGAGCACACCGGCTATCTCGAACCGGCTTTCTTGAGCCGCCATATTAGCCCCCATGCTGGTGCTGCTGCCGGATTTAATTCGTTACGGGTTAATAACTGCCAACTGCACCCGCTTGCGTCGGGTAAATTTGGAAAATGGTGTCAAGGCCAGCCATTTCCAGGACTTCACGCACCCGGTGAGACGGTTGTGCGAGGCGCACATCCCCTTTGCCGCGTACTTTCTTCAATGCCGATACAATTTCCCGCAGACCGGCGCTGCTCATGTACTCGACATTCGCCAGGTCAAGCACCATGTTGAGATGCCCCCCGTCAATCGTGTTCGACAGGGCTTCGCCGAGCTGATTTGCATTCATGCTGTCAATCCGGCCACTGACTTCCACCAGTGTGACACTGTCGTGTTCGGATACATTGATGTTCATTATGTTGGCAACTCCTCACATGATCCAAGCTTGGGGTTTATATATTTCAGTATACCCTAAATCATAACGGATGATAATCCTGGATGCACCCCGGATATGAGGGGTATAATCATCCGTAGGTACTAGCGGAATTGAGGCGGTTTCAAGATGGATGTCGGTTCGTTTATATTGCTGATGTTGAGTTTTACAGTGTTGTTTATCATGGTGCAGCGCGCTGAAATCAAACGCAAACGACTGGTGCGCTATATTGCCATTCTATTGGTACTATTCATCGCTTGGTACGCCAATACCGCTAATCTCCAGCGAGAAGCACTCTTCGGTTTCTTTGTTGCCGTTGTGGTGAGTTTCTTGTTCTGGCTGTTGGTCGGGCGTTACAACCCCGTCGGCAGCAGCGATGACATCCGTGTCCTCGGCATGGACGACTAAAAAATGCGAGATATATCGTGAACCCAAACCTGATTCCCCCTCTACACGAAGTGGGGAGGGGGTTAGGGGGAGGGGACGAATCGCGCTACCCGATCACCGTCAATGGGATCACATCGCTGGTTTGCAGCATCACCACGCTCACGCGCGCAGCAATCGTTTGAGCCAGAGTATGGAACGCTTGCCCAGCCGGATTTTCCGGTTGAGTGACCACAATCGGGCGGCCATAATCGCCACCTTTACGGACTTCAGCGTCCAGCGGAATACGCCCCAAAAAGGGCACGCCGCGTTGCTGCGCTAGCTTTTCGCCGCCGCCTGTGCCAAAGAAATCGCCCGCCATATTTTCGACCACGCCCAGAATCGGCACGTTCAGTGTTTCAAACATGGCGATACTCCGCAGCGCGTCCGACACGGCGACATCCTGCGGTTGCGTAACGATGACCACGCCCGTCAGTGGGAAGGATTGCGCCAGCGATAACGGCGCGTCGCCGGTTCCCGGTGGCAAATCGACAATCATGTAATCCAATTTGCCCCATTCCACATCCATGAACAGTTGGCGAATTGCGCTGTGCAGCATTGGCCCACGCAGAATCATCGGCTTATTCGGGTCAATCAGGAAGCCTGTACTCATCACCTTGAAATTATAGGCTTCCAGCGGGATCATCTTTTCGCCAATTACTTTTGGTCGTCCATAGCCCAGTCCAGTCATCGTCGGGATGTTCGGGTTGAGGATGTCGCCGTCAATCAAACCGACTTTCGCACCCGCTTCGGCCAGCGCCGCCGCCAGATTGGTCGAAACCGTGCTCTTGCCCACACCGCCTTTGCCACTAGCAACCGCGATCAGACTTCGCATTGGCACATCCAACACACCAATTTTGCGGTCTGTCGGCACTTGAGCGTCCCACTTAATGTCCAGTTTGTTGATGCCGGGAATTTGTCCGACGACGGCAGCATTACACCGATCCTGGAAAACGCCCTTGAGCGGGCAGGCTGGTGTGGTCAGCACCAGCGTAAATGTGGCGGTATCCCCTTGAACTGAGAGGTCACGCACCATGTTCAGGCTGACAATATCCTTGTGAAGTTCGGGTTCGATCACGGTGCTGAGGGCAGCCATGATTTGTTGGTTTATGTCGCTCATCATTGCTCCTGATATTCAATTTTGACAGGTATTGGGAATAATTATAACCGACATCATAAAAATTGTTCAGTGATGTTTGTTACATTTGGTACGTGGGTGAAAAAACAACGGGGCGAGTTTCCCCGCCCCGTCAAGAGGTCTGTGATTATTGGTTCTTCTGGGCTTTCTTCTCGCGGATTTTTGCCAGCATCGCCGCCTTGTCGAACTTGACCTTGCCACCAGCACTAGGGGCCGGAGCGGCGTCCGCTTTGGGGGCGGGTGCTGCCGGGGCAGGGGCGGGCGTGGCTCCAACAGGTGCAGGTGCAGCCGGAGCTGTCGCAGTAGTTGGTGCGGAAGCTACCGCTGAGGGAGCAACCGGTTTGCCATTGTCTTCAGTGGGCGGTACAGCGGTCTTGCCCGCTTTCTTCAACGCCTTGATAACGTCCGTGTGTTCCCAACCGCCGCGATCTTTGGCTTCTTCCAGCGCGGTTGTCGGGGCGATGGTGCGCCAGTAGCTTAACGGCTTCGACAGCTTTTGCTTGTCGTGGATGTGATGGGTTGTACGGTCATAGCTGGCGAGTTCGTAGTCGTGATCCATTTTGATCGCGTCGAACGGGCAGAATTCCGCGCAGAAACCGCAGTTCATGCAGATGTCGATGTCGATGAAAAACGCCGTCGGCTCCGGCACAGGCCGCCCGGTGTTGGGATCGCTGCCGCGCACAATCCAGATGCACTGCGGCGGGCAGACTTTCGCGCAGATACCGCAGCTTGTACACCAATCTTCACCGATGCGCGCCGGGTCTTGATCTTCGGTAATCAGGAACGGCACGAAACGGAAGCGCTCCGGCACAGCTAATTTTTCATCCGGGTACTGCACGGTGAAAGCACCTTGTGAACGCAAACCCTGGCGGACTTCAAAATTGTCCTGCCGCATGTATTTACGCCCTGCGTAGCGAATGTCATCCGTAAATGTCGCGACGAAGTGGTTGAATGTAACCCAAAGGCCCTTCGCAATGCCTTGTCCGTACATAGCTGCTCCTTAATTCAATCATGGGCGGGAGCACTGCCCGCCCCGAATTTCCTGCTAAATGCTAATGGCTAACAGCTATTAGCTATCTGTCCGTCTCGCCCAACACAATGTCGATGCTGCCCAGGATGGCAACAATATCTGCCACTTTATGTCCCACGCACATCGCGCCCAGCGGTGTCAGATTGATGAAGCTGGGGGCGCGGACATGATAACGCCAGGGATTCTGCGGCCCTTTTTCGTCGCCTGCTGATACCACGTAGTAGCCGAGTTCACCTTTGGGATTCTCGACGCGCCCATACGATTCGCCGACGGGGACGCGCGGTGTATGCTGCTTGTTGCCAGCGAAAATAGCCTCGCCTTTGGTGCGTTCCAGGCGCGGCAAAATCTGCTTCAGAATCCGCACACTTTCGCGCATTTCATCCAGGCGGATCAGGTAACGGTCATAGATGTCGCCGTTGTAGCGGACTGCGACATCAAAATCCAGCTCAGGGTAAATGCTGTACGGTTCAGCACGGCGCACATCATATGGGACGCCGCTGGCACGCAGCAGTGGCCCTGCGGCGCTGTAAGCGATAGCCGTCTCTGGTGGCAGATAGCCCACGCCGATGGTACGGGTCTTCAGAATTTCGCTTTCGGTCAGGAAGTTATCCAGTTCGTCAATCGAGCGCGGAATGCGTTCATTGATGAGTTCTGTCAGGTAATCCATCGTGTTGAAGTCGCGAACCATATCGTTGACGAGGTTGGCGACGCCCCGGATGCGTTCGGGAATATCCTTGAACACGCCGCCGAAGCGCATGTAATTGCACATCATACGGCTGCCAGCGGTTGCCTCGAAGAAATCCAGGATCCTTTCGCGTTCGGCAATGGCATACAGTGCCGGGGTGAAGAATGCGCCCAGGTCGTTCAGCAGGAAGCCAATCGCCCAGTAGTGGTTAACGATCCGGGTCAGTTCCACCATCAATACGCGGATGACTTCCGCGCGATAAGTAGGCGCTTGATATTTCGCGCCTCGGCTAAGAAGCTGCTCGACGGCCAGCGCGTAGCCATGATTGTTGCCCATGCTGCTGATGTAATCGAGGCGATCCGTGAACGGCATGTTGTGCAGGAAGGAATTGCGTTCGCCGATTTTTTCGTGGTTGCGGTGCAGGTATCCCATGACGGGTTCAAGCGACTCAATCGTCTCGCCATCCAGCGTCAGAATCATGCGGAACACGCCATGCGTGCTGGGATGATGCGGCCCCATGTTGACCACCAAACGGTCTGTCTTGAGGGTGTCGTCGCCATCCAATGCCTGCACGCTGACACCCAGGCCGAGATCGCTGTATAACGTCTCTTCGGAGGTGTCGGTTAAGTTGGCGAGGTCAAGGTCTGCCGGATAATGCACATTCTTGCCGTAGACATTCAGTTCTTCCGAACGGCGCACCCAGCCATCCGGCCAGCGGCTCTCAAACGGCTTGTGATCTTCTTCGTAGTAGGCTTCGTGCCAATCCTTGCGCATTGGGTGGCCGTCAAAACCGTCCCACAGCAGAATGCGTTTCAGGTTGGGGTGTCCGGGGAACTGGATACCGTACAGATCATAGGCTTCGCGTTCCTGGAAATCGGCCCCCGGCCAGACTTCGACCAGCGAGGGAATTTCCGGTTTGTCGCGGGGAGTCTGCGCCTTGAAAACCAATGCTGGCCCACCGCTGGTGCGATAGGCGTGATACACCATTTCCATCTCGTCGGCGATGCCCAGGTAATCGACTGCCGTCGCGCTGGACAGGTAATCATAACCGAGTTCGTCGCGTATCGCTGTAGCGACTTCGACCAGCTTGCTTTTATCGACCACAACGCCGGAATACCCCTGGCGGCTGTCATCTTTGACCGCATCCGGAAATTTTTCTTTCAGGGATGCAATAGTGTTTTGCACATTTGTCGTTTCGACAATCGGAAAATCGGTCATGTTGTCTATCCCTTTTGAGCCTTGCGCTGGCGGATCTGTTCCAGCATGGCTGCTTTGTCAAACTTCTTCTTGCCGCCTGCGGGTTCTGCGTTCGCTGCGCCAGCCGGCGCGGCTTCTGCAACCGCTTCGGCTGCGGGCGCGGCACTCGCGCTAGCTGCATTCGCTGCGCTCGCAGGAGCGCCGCCTTCTTCTGCGCGTTTACGTGCCAATGCAGCTTCGCGCTTGGCGAGGCGTGCAGCCTTTTCGGGATCATCGGCCTCGGCTGGTGCGCCAGCCGAGGCGGCAATGACCGGTTTGGTCTTCGGGGCGAGCTTCGGCACATTGTGCTTCAACACCGCTTCCGGGATTTCGCGCATACCGTAGGGTTGCCCCAACGCGGCGAGTTCCGCTTGGCGGCGGATCATATCCATCTGGCGCGGGTCGATAATATCCGGGCCGAGGATCGGGATCGGAGTCGGTTCGGAAGGCCCGACGCCATACCAGGGCACATCATTCATGTTCGCCAGCGATTGCCCGTCAATCTTCTTTTGCAGGGCGATCAGGCCGAACAGCAAGGCTTGTGGGGTAGGCGGGCAGCCCGGAACATACACATCAACCGGCAAATACTGGTCGATGCCAGATACCACGTTGTAACCATCTTTGAACGGGCCGCCACCGCTGGCGCACGCGCCCATCGCCAGAATATATTTCGGTTCTGGCATCTGGTTATACAACCGTACAATCGGCACGACCATTTTCTTCGTCACTGTGCCGGAGATAATCATCAGGTCGGATTGGCGTGGGCTGGCGCGCATGACTTCCATACCGAAGCGCGACAGGTCATAGCGCGATGCCGCGGTGGCGATCATCTCAATCGCACAGCAAGCCAGACCAAACAGCAGCGGAAAAATCGACGAACGGCGGCTCCAGTTATAAATTTTGCTCAAACTCGTGATCGCCACGTTAGCCTGAATTTCGTCAGGGATTGGGAACTCGGTTTGATTTAAGGCTTTCATGTCAAGTTCAGCCATCAGGAATTGATCTCCTCATACCACTCTCTCAGGATTTCAGTCAGGATGCCGTCATTGGCGAGTTCCAGGTCATCTGCGAATCCTGGGAGCGCAACAATAAGCTCGTACAACTGCTGTAGACCGATTGAGTCCAAATTGGCGTCAGGGTGCTGGTCTATCAGGCTTAAAACGATTTCATAGGTCGCATCCCAATACAACTTACCCGATTGGGACATGCGCAACCCTCACTACATATCTTACCTCAGGATGGACGAATTTTCGACAAATTAGTCTCATGTCCATCTTTTTAAATCACGTCTCTTTCAGAATGGTTTCGGTATCGATTTGGGCGCGTTGCAGCCGTCCGCTGTAATCGACATAAACCGATTTCCATTCTGTAAACGAGTCCAATGCCGCCGTGCCCGCCTCGCGCATTCCATTCCCCGTGCCGCGCGTGCCGCCAAACGGGAATTGAATTTCCGCGCCGGTTGTCCCGTGATTGATGTACACGATTCCGGTAGTCAGGTCGCGGATAGCCCGGAAAGCCGCATTCACATTCTCAGTGAAAATACTGCTCGACAACCCGTAGGCGACTTCATTATTCACTTCAATCGCTTCGTCCAGGTCTTTGACTTCTATCGCCGACAACACCGGGCCAAAAATTTCTTCCCGTGCAATACGCATGTCGCGTTTCACATCAATGAACAGGGTAGGTGAGTAGAAGAAACCTTTGTCCAAATCGGGGCGACCCGCGCCGACGGCGACTTTCGCGCCTTCCTGTTTGCCGATTTCGACATAGCGTTCGACTTTTTCACGGGCTTTCTGGTTGACCAGCGGCCCCATATTTACGTTTTCGTCTAACCCATCACCGATCTTCAACGTTTTCGCTTTGGCGACCAGCGCTTCGATCAATTTGGATTTGATTCCGCTCTGCATAATCAAGCGGCTGGTAGCAGTGCAGCGCTGTCCGGTGGTTCCGTAGGCGCTCCAGGTGATGGCCTCAACGGCCAGTTCGAGATTAGCGTCATCCATGACCAGGATAGCGTTTTTGCCGCCCATTTCCAGGCAGACTTTTTTGCCAGTGCTGGCCGCTTGCGTATAAACCTTTAAGCCCGTGTCGGTTGATCCCGTGAATGAAATCACACGCACATCGGGATGTCCGACCAGCGCTGCGCCGGTTTCGCCCGCGCCCGTGACCAGATTCAACACACCCGGCGGTATCCCCGCATCTTCAAAAACCTTGACGAAGGCCGCGCTAGTCGCCGGGGTATCTTCGCCCGGTTTCCACACCACCGCATTTCCGGCGATCAAGGCAGGCAGCATCTTCCAACTGGGAACCGCTACTGGGAAATTCCAGGGCGTAATGAGACCGACAACACCCGCCGAATCGCGGATTGCCATGCCAAATTTATTCGGCATTTCAACCGGCGCAGTATAGCCGAGTAAACGCCGTCCTTCGCCGCCCATGTAATACGCCATGTCGATGGCTTCTTGCACATCGCCGCGTGTCTCAACCAGGATTTTGCCCATTTCCTGAGTCATTAAACGCGAAATTTCTTCTTTGCGCTCGGTCAATAACTGCGCGACCTTGAACAGGATTTCGCCCCGGCGTGGCGCGGGTGTCAAACGCCAATTCTTATACGCTGATTTTGCGGCTTGCACCGCCGCATTTACATCTTTCGCCGCGCTCTTGCTGACAGGCGCGATGACGGCTTCGGTGGCCGGATTGTAGGTCTCAAAAGTTTCGCCGGATTCGGCTCCAACCCACTGACCACCGATATAATTTTTAACTAAGTCCACCATTAGTGTACTCTTTCACAGTAAAGCAAATTTAAGGTTGGTAAAACAAAATATT
The DNA here is from genome assembly GCA_039933955.1 of Chloroflexota bacterium. Taxonomy (GTDB): domain Bacteria; phylum Chloroflexota; class Anaerolineae; order Aggregatilineales; family Phototrophicaceae; genus CFX2. The sequence goes on along the minus strand of JBDTNB010000168.1, from coordinate 3,357 downwards.
ACGAGGGGTAATGATGCCAAGTATAAGAGTTGCAAATTCGTTTGTCAAGAAATGCACAATCGCCATTTGCGCCTTTTAAACGGGCAGATTTTGCTTATTTCAGCTTTGCTACCGGCAGTTTAAACGAAAACGTGCTGCCTTTCCGGACTTGCGTTGTGACCTGGATTTTGGTGTTGTGGCGTTCCAGGACAAAGCGCACGATTGCCAATCCAATTCCCATGCCGCTGTAAGATCGCGTCGTCGAATTATCTACCTGATAGAACTGGTCGAAAATGTGTCCAATTTTGTCTTCGGGGATTCCGATTCCAAAGTCATGCACGGCGATATTGACTTCTTCGCCCACCCGTTTCGCGATGATCTCAACTTTGTCTTCACTGAATTTGAGGGCGTTGTCTATGAGAAGTTGCATCACGATAGCCAGACGGTGTTTATCGCCGGTCACAGGCGGCAGGCGGTGTGGGATTTGCAGCACAATCCGTTCCACATTGTCTTTGTGTTCCCAACTGCGCCGTAAATTGCGGATTGCTGAATCGGTGACTTCCTTGATCTGTACCGGCTCAAAAGCACGGCTTTCAAAACTCTCGTTAACCAGTTCGTTCAGCAGGGTGATATTTTGTACCACACCTTCCAAGCGCGTGGTCGCCCGCTGCGCCAGTCCGATGAGTGTGGTGCTGTCGCCCATGTCTTCCGCCAGTAATCCCACTGCCGCTTTGACCTGAAGCAGGGGTGTGCGCAGTTCGTGCGCGACATTCCGCACAATTGAATTGCGTAGGATGTTGATGCCCCCTGCGGATTGCCGTTCACCTTGAAGTTCTCGTTGCAAACGTTCGTTTTCCTTCGAAAGTGCGGCATTCTTTGTCCGCAGCTCGATTAACATCCGAAGCTGCTGCTCCAATGCCTCCAGCGGCTTAGGTTGTGTAGTGAAATCAGCGGCGAACGAACTTCCATTGTCCTGATTCCGCTCACTAATGAAGACCAGCAGCGGTTGCTCACTCATGGGCAGTTCTTTGCGGATATTATGAAACATCTCCACACTATCAGCATGATCAACGGCGAGCAGCGCGTCTGGTCGCTGCGTCCGCACCAGATTCCAGGCATCATCGGTGGTTTGCGCGATGCTAGACCGATAATTCGCTTCTCCCAGGTAGAGCGAAATTTCGCGTAACCAGTCTGGACAATTATGGTTGAGCAGCGTGACTATGTTGTGGCGGTGACCGTTTGGATGCAGCATTATTGAGCCTGACTGAAACACCGGTGAGTCAAGTTACATATTAACATACTGCCACCCTAAGGAAAAGCAGATATTATTTACCCGTAGATAAACATTTCGCGCCGGTATGCTAACGTAAACAAGTGAAGCAATTTACGGATCATTTATGCGTTTTGTCTTCTTAATGTGATAACCGTTGGATAATTTGATTTTCGTAGGGACAAGCCTTGCCTTGTCCAGCAAATATTTTCCGCATTACTTCGCAAAGCTCTGACAATAAATCACTGCCCAATCAACCGCTGATTATCGCTCAATTGACTATATTTGTCTCTTAGCTAGAAGCTAATTGCTAACAGCTAACGACTATTTACACTGACCCAAGGTTTGGCACAACTGGTTGATATGCAGCCGGTCATGCTGTGCGGTGAACTGTGCCATTTCGAGTAGGGTTGTCAGCCCGAAAGTGCTGTGGCGCGCAGGCCGCAGCCAGTCACCGGGAACTAACTGCTTTAACCAGTTGAGGGTTATCATCCGCTCGGTCATAAAATGTACCGCAACCGGATACCCTTCATCCGCACAGGGAATAGCATCGCGCGCGCTCAAGGGTGGTTTGGTGATGGGCAAAAATGGATTATTTTCCGCGAAGATGCGCTCCAGGCGTGGGCGCTGAACTTTGATTTCACTTTCGACCAGATGGCAGACGATCTGAATCGGCGACCATTCCTGCGGATCAGGATGCTGCCGCCAGAAATGCGGCTGTGCCGATGCGATCACGCCAAACAACGCCCCGATATTGCCGCGCATTTCCGGCTCAATCATCGCTGCTTGTAGCGGCGGCGGTGGCAGCATATCGAACCAATCCGGGGATTCGGCTTGCTCTAAAAAATGTTCCAGAGAACCGCTGAATTCGCTATCAGCGGCATCTGTCACCGTGTAAGTATGCATTCCAATCGTTTGCGCGGGTTCAATATCATTGCGGGGATTGTCTCCGACCATGAACACTTCGTCCGGTTCCAGCCCCACCCGCGCCAGTGCTTCGGCATAAAAAGCTGGATCAGGCTTCGCGAAGTGCATATTTTCTGCGTGTGTGACCAGCGCATAGGCGCTCAAATCATCCGATAATCCTGCCCACGCGAGTCGCTGCCGGATTGCTTCGGCTGGGTAGAGCGGATTCGTCGCGATCACAACCGTCAATTTGAGGTCTTGTAATGTCTTCACCAGCTTGACCGCAAAGGGAATCGGCTGGGTACAATCCCGCAGTTTTGGATAGATGCTCGCGTAAAATGCATCAAACCCCGCGCGAATGGCATCACCGGTTTTTTCGGTTGCTTGCGCGATGATGTCGATTGCAACATCACTGTTCGTCTGCTGCATATCGCGCTTTCCGATCATCGCGCGGATCGTTTGCAAAATCACCGATGACAAACCAGGATAATTCCACTTTTCGGCGAAAAATGGGTCGGCCAGCCGCAGATATCCCGGCGCAAAAACGCTGTCGGGGTTAACCAGCAGTGTGTTGTCCAGATCGAGGAACACCCCTTTAATCATCTTCGTCTTTTCCCAGCGCTTGCCAGAATACATCTAAGCCGGGGCGTTCCGCGTTGCATTTCGGGCAGCCGACAAACGCATCTTTAATTTCGATGTGATGTTTTAAGCATGATGCGCTCACTTCAATTTGGCGGCCAAGCCCCAGAAGGCGTGGTTTCACCGTGACCGCAAGTTCCAGATCGGGGCTGGAATTGGCGTTCAGAATATCGGGGACGGGGCATTGTTGACAGTCGCTTGGACGCCAATGCAGCGATGCCGGGTTGGCTTGAATCAACCGGCATTCTTGTAGGCCGCGCCCCCGATGGAAATCTTCATAATAATGGCGGCATTCCTTGCCAGCAGGTGTTTTCATCTGAGTTTTTCCTCGTAATCCTCACTTAATTCTACTCAGTTTATTTTAGAATGAGATGAGTTTTTCGATACTTTATTTGGTCATGGTTGTGTGCTGCGTGATAACGCATCAATCACAAACATTTCTGTAGGGGCGACCCGCCGGGTCGCCCGTGCCTTCATCATGTACTTTGCAACCACTACCTTTTATTTCGGCTCATGTTCAGAAGGAGTGAAGCTGAACGAGAGCAGAGATGAAAGCAGGCGAA
>JBDTNB010000167.1:0-14029 GCA_039933955.1 Chloroflexota bacterium | reverse complement strand
CCACCGAAGAACCGGCTCCTCCCGGCGGCGGAAAATTCGCCTTCACCATTTTGACACCTGATGATCCCCAGTTAGTCAGTCTCGCCCAGGAAATCGCTGCCCAATGGTCACAGTTGAATATCACCGTGACGGTAGAGACCGCCGACGCGGCGACTTATCAAACTCGTCTCGATGGTAGTGATTTTGATGCCGCATTGGTTGAATTGTCGTTGGGTGACAGCGCCGATCCCGATGTCTATCAATTCTGGGATGAGGGCCAATACCCTGATGGCAAGAATTACGGTGGGGAAGATGATCGCCGAATTGCCGAGGATTTGGAACGCGCCCGCCGCGATCCCAGCGGTATTAATCGCATCATTCTCTATGATAACTTCCAACGAGATTTTATCGAGCGTGCTGTTGCCATCCCCTTGTATTATCCGCTCTATACCTATGCGACGGCTCCCCAGGTCAACGGTGTCCAATTGGGCTTTATCGGTTCACCTTCCAACCGCTTTAATAACATCCGCGATTGGGTGATCCCCGCCGGTTCATAATCACCTGAAAATCATTGTTGTAGGGACACAGCGCCGCTGCGTCCTTTTCATTTATTCCCGGTTTTGCGGTTCAATTTCTCAATCACCTGATCCGCCAATCCCAACAATATCCCTGCTACAGGGGAGTCGGGTTCCGCAAGTGCTAATGGTGCGCCACCCCGCACTTGCCGGATCAAATCGGGATGAAAAGGAATCGCCGCCAAAACTGGCACATCGCCATATACCGCTTCTTCAGCCGCCGGGGCAGGATACAACTCGATCAATTCCCCGCAGCGTGGGCAAATCACATGCGTCATATTTTCGACCACGCCAAACACAGGTATCGGAGTAGTCCGCAAAAAACTCAGTAACCGCCCATTATCCAGGTGAGCCAGTTGTTCCCGCACCGCCACCAATACCACGCCGTCTACCAGTTCATTTTTGATGATCGTTTGCAGCGGTTCGCCCGTTCCAGGCGGCATGTCGATAAGCACTACGTCTACGCCGCCCCAATCCACACGCCCTAACAACAGTTCCACCATCGCGCTGATTTCTTGCGGCTGTGGATTCAACATCTGTGCTTCGCCGACCAGCAGCGCCAGCGACATAATCTTCATCCCATAGCGGCTGAATGGTTTGATTGGCCGCATGTCCAGTGCACCGCCGCCGGAGACATACACCGGCATCATCGCGCCCGGATTTGCACCCATGACCAGGTTGCTTTTTTGACGGATGCCCAGCAGGGCAGGGATATTGGGGCCGTGAATATCCGCGTCGAAAATGCCGACTTTCAATCCCCGTGCAGTTAATGCTGCCGCCAGATTGACCGTAGTCGTCGATTTGCCCACGCCCCCTTTGGCGCTCACGACCATGACCCGATGTTTGGCGGTGGTGAAGGCGCGGCTTAGAAAATTTTTCACAGTGCATTCTCTTTCGTCAGGATGTCGCGCAGCAGGTCTTTTCGCGCGCCCCCGCCCAGCGTTTCCAATTTCCGCACCCCTAAAGGATCAATTTCCTCGCGCAGCAAACGCACTTCCTCGTCTGTAGGGGCTGGCGTTTCATGTACGTCTGGCGCGATAGCCAGTTCAAATCCGGTTTTTTTCTGGATATGCTCGATGCTGACGCCCGGATGGTAGCTGGTAAGTCGCATCTTACCCTCATGCCAATCGAATTGCCCCAGATCGCTGATGAGATATTTGACGCCCGCCCCGCGTATTCGCTGAGGCACATGCCCCAATCCGCTCACAAAATCGACTTTCTCAACGAACGTCACCCGCGAGTGTCGCGGCACATACAAAAAAATCTCGTCCAGATAGGTCGTTACATCCGGGATACCACCCGTTCCCGGCAGCCGCATTCGCGGATGTTTGTAGTCGCTCCCAAAGGCAATATTGTTGAAATTCCCGGCAGCATCCACTTGTGCCGGACGAAAAAACTCTTTTGGGTGATAGGTCGGCAGCAAATCCGCAGCCCCCGTCACGAATCCAAAATGGATTTGTGCTTTCCCCAGCCACAAATCCTCGATTCGTCCCACGCCCAGCGGCGCCCAATCCTCGCATAACCCTTGCCCGATAGCCGACGTGAAATGTGCATTTGGCGCATGGGTGCATTTCGCCAGGATAAACCCTGCCATCACCAGCGGCGTATTGATTCCCTGCGCTAATATTTCGCCATCGTGTACCTGTCGTGCGATGCACACCGAAATCAGTTCATCAATTGTAAAATCGCTCATCTCAATCTTCGGCTTTGCTGCTCGTTCCGTCCATGCGAACCATCATCGGCGTGAACTTGCCCACAATGTCGATCAAGTCCGCCTGAGCAGCAATTATAGCGTCAATTTGCTTGTATGCCTGTGGCGCTTCGTCGATTCCGCCGCCGACCAGGGTGACACCGCGTTCTTTCAGATAGCGGTCACGCTCGGTTTTGGTGATGCTGCTCAGGGCGGCTTTGCGGCTCATCGCCCGACCTGCGCCATGCGAAGCTGAATTGAGCGCCAAAGCATTTCCCTTACCGCGTACCACGAATCCCGGATCAGCCATCGACCCGGGGATAATTCCCATCACGCCCGCGCCCGCCGGAGTTGCGCCCTTGCGATGCACAATCACCTCGCGTACTTCGCCATCTGAGGTCGTAATCTGTTCCTTCCACGCAAAGTTGTGATGATTTTCGATGCTCGCCGCTGCTTTCAATCCGACTGCCTTTGCCACTCGCTTGTGGATGATCTCGTGGTTCGCCGCTGCGAATCGCCCCGCCAATTCCATCGCCTGCCAGTAAGCTTGCCCTTCATGCCATTCCAATGGCAGCCATGCCAGATGACGCACACTGTGATTCAGGTTTGGGTGCATCTTGTCCGCCACTGCCGAAAAATGCTCGGCGATTTTGAAGCCAACCCCGCGCGATCCACTGTGCGAAACCAGCGCCAGATATTCACCAGCTTTCAAATCCAGTTCGGTATCATCTTCCGTCAGTGAAAACCCGCCCCATTCCACAAAATGATTCCCTGACCCGCTGGTTCCCAGTTGTTCGTAGGCTTTGTTTAGCAGCGAACCCAGAAACTTGCTCTCCGACCACGCTGGATCATCCAGGATTTCGTGTTCGGCGTGTTCGTTTTTGCTCCATTTGCTCCCCATTCCGAATCGCGTCTGTTCAACCAGGGCTTTCTTGAATTGACCTTCTTTTTGTTTCAGCAGAATCGGTGATACCGGGAAAATCGACAGCCGCATCCGGCACGCAATATCCACGCCGACAGCATACGGAATCACCGCTGCTTCGGTTGCCAAAACCCCGCCAATCGGCAACCCATAACCAACGTGCGCGTCCGGCATCAACGCACCCGCCACACTGATCGGCAGCCGCATCGCGGTGTCCATTTGCGCCCGCGAATTGGCATCAACCTGCGCTTCGCCACAAACCTTATAAGGTAGGGGGATGTCGCGAATTTCTTCATCGTAAACTGACATAAAATGTTTTCCAATCTTCGTTCAAGACTATTTCGAATATTACCCCGTTGCCCGCAAGTCTTTGGTTTTGCTCCCCTCTCCGCGAAGCGGGGAGGCTGCCGCAGGCGCGGTGGAGGGGATTTATGGGATCATAATGGGTCACAAGGGATTTATCAAGTTGCGATTTGTCAATATTTGTATGTAGATGCCTCCACCGTCTCGACTCCTCGAACCGCATAATAACGCTTTTCTCGTTTCTCCAACGATGTTATAATGTCCATATTATCCCGAACCCATTCACACCGATTGTGTCGGCGTTATCAACAGGAGTCCTGGATGTCATTCATCACAATCCTGAAACAAGCAGACATCTTTTATGAACTGACCAATACGCAGCTTGAATTAGTCGCGTCGATTTGCAGCGAAAAAACCTATCAAGAGGGCGAAGCAATTTTTGAAGAAAACACGCCCGGTAATCAGCTTTATGTCATCGCCGCTGGCGAAGTTGGCATCCAGGTGAATTCTGCCCTCGTCAGCAAAGACCAGAAGGGGGAAGCGTTCACCATTGCGACTTTGCGGCGCGGTCAATCCTTCGGCGAAATTTCGCTGGTAGATGAAGGTTTACGTTCGGCTGGTGCGCGCAGTGCCCTGGTGGATACTCATCTGATCGTGATTCCGCGCGATAAGCTGATGCTGCTGTGCGATACCTATCCGCAGCTTGGCTATCGTTTGATGCGTAATCTCGCCGCCGACCTTGCCATGAAAATTCGCCACACCGATTTGCAGGTACGCGAACAGCTTACTTGGCAGCCGCCTTCTGCCTGATGATGGTCTCAAGGATTGCTCGGTTAGAATTTCTCGCCCTCTCCCAACCCTGATAATTCCTGAAAATTGATTCTGATGCCCCTTTGTCGCTGAGAGAAAAGGGGTTGGGGGAGTGGTACGAAGCGCCGAAAAATGGATTTTATTCTCCTCGTGTTCCTCATCGCCTTGCTCATTGGACTTTCAAAAGGTGGCTTCGGCGGCCCAGTTCCGGTATCGCTCATCACCCCGCTTCTTAGCCAGATAATGCCCACGTCCCAGGCCGTCGGTCTGGTGCTCCCGTTGCTGATTATCGGCGATTGGATTGCCCTGCGTATTTATTGGCGGCAGTGGGATATTCGCTATATAAAGCAAATGCTTCCTTTCGCCGTTATCGGTGTAATCCTGGGTGGGGCGCTGCTGCTGCTTCTGGCAGACTCGAAACAGGATTTGCTTTTGCGTCGCATTCTCGGCGCATTTACACTGGTCTTCGTCCTCTACAAAGTGGGCAGCGATTCGCTCAAAAACGTCAAATACGAGCCGCGCAACTGGCATGGCTATGTTGCAGGCTGGGCATCCGGTTTTGGGTCGGCATTGGCGAATGTCGGCGCACCGCCCTACACCGCCTATATGCTGCTCCAGGATGTCAGCCCAACCATATTTATGGGCACGACCACGCTATTCTTTGCGATAGTCAATTTATTGAAGCTGCCCATCACCCTGTTGAGCAGCAATGTCCTGAATTTGCATCTGCTTGCCAGTATTATTTGGGTCGTTCCCGTCATCCCGGTGGGTAGTTGGCTGGGCCGCCGTTTTGTCCAGCGGGTCAACCCAAAGATTTTCGAGCGCATGATGCTTGTTCTGCTCTTCGGCATGAGCATTTATATGCTCTTCGCACCCGGTAAATAAATCACCTGGGTCGTTAATTTCCAAATATGCAAACCGTATTCTAATTGACGGATAAGAACTTTTGTTCTAAATTTATACTGTGCCTTAACCATAATCGTAACTGCGGGGACGAGGCACGCCTCGTCCGTTCTCCACTTGACACACACGTCCACAATTGCGCCGCCGCCGCTACAAATGTAAGTTTTCGTAATGTCAGAGAATGTTACTGCCGCCGACTTTGAGGGGAAATAAAGCAACGGCAGAACTCGTCCGCCGTCGCCGCCGAAATACATGCTTTTATGGCTACTCATGCCAGTATTCCGCCAACTGCCAATGCCGCCACCACAGGACGTTGTATTTTGGCCTTAGCTGGAAACTCGTAACTGGCAACTGATGACTATTTCCCCACCAATCGCACGAACTTGCGCTTGCCCACCTGTAACACCGCCGGAAGCATCTCTGGCGTCACGCTCGCCATTGGATCAGTCACCGGTTGTTCGTTCAACCGGATACCATTCTGCTCCATCAGACGCTTGGCTTCCCCGCCGCTGCTCACCATCTTCAAACGGCGCAGGATGTCAACCACCTTTTCCGATTTTTCAAGCGGTTCTTCCGGCATATCTTCCGGCAAACCGCCGTGACTGCGGTAGACTTCATCCCAGTGTTTCTGCGCGGCTTCGGCATCTGCCGGACTGTGAAAAATGCCCACAATTTCCCGTGCCAATTGCATTTTGACTTCGTTCGGATGCAGCTTCCCGTTTTCGAGTCCGGTTTTCAAGTCTTTCAATTGGGTCGGTGTCCAGCCCAGAATCAGTTTGTGGTAGATCACCATCGCCTTGTCCGGCACACTCATCACCTTGCCAAACATATCCCAGGGTTCGGCCATCAGAGGGATATGATTGCCCAGGCTTTTGCTCATCTTGATGTCGCCGTCCGTACCTGGCAGGCTTTCGCCCATGATGATTGCCACCTGCGGCTTCTGTCCCATGCCTTCTTGCAGCTTGCGTCCTGCGACCAGGATATTAAACAATTGATCCTGTCCCCCAACCTGAACATCGGTTTCCTGAGCAACCGCGTCGTAGCCCTGCATCAATCCGTAGAACAATTCATGCAGGTAAATCGGTTCGCCTGCGTCAACGCGCTTTTTGAAATTGTCGCGTACCAAAAACTGCTGAACCGTGAAATTGCTTGCCAGCCGGATGATGTCGGCGAAATCCAGCGTTGAAAGCCATTCATCGTTGTATCGTACCCGTGTCAGGTCGCGATCCAGAATTTTAAAAGCTTGTTCCGCATAAGTGCGGCCATTTTCCTGTACTTGTTCTCGTGTAAGCTGGTCGCGTGCCTTATCCTTATCCGATGGGTCGCCGATCAGGCTTGTGAAACTCCCGATCAGGAAGGTCACGTCATGCCCAAATTCCTGGAACTGGCGCAGCTTCCGCATCGGGATCGTATGGCCGAGGTGTAAATCGGCTGTGCGCGGGTCAAATCCAGCGTAAACTCGCAGCGGGCGTCCTTCTTTTTCGGCATTAATCAGGCGCTCGCGTAGTTCGCGCTTCATACTCTCTTTGATTTGCGGGTCGCCGTATTCCGCGCCCGACATCAAAATCTCAACTTGCTCATCGATAGTTGGCATGACTCTATTCCTGCTGTTGTAAGAGGCCGAAGTGTTGCTAGTATAGCATATCGTCCCCGTATCTTGAACGCCGCAAATTCCTTAACTCGCTGTGTTTCTTAGGGACAGTGCTTGTCCTGTCCGCCCTTTAAATCAAACCATACTTGTTACAAGTCGCATGGGGGCGTTTGCATTACTCCCCCTTTCTCTGTACACGGGGAAAGGGGGCTGGGGGGATAGGGGTTGTTAACGGAATCACCATCTCCGGCATGACCGTGACCCGCACTGAATCCCCAATCATCGGCACTGGATTGCCCGAACTCGGTAGCTTAAACACCAGTCCCACATCCTTACCAACAGCCAATCGCATTCGGTAAGTATCCCCCATGAACACCCGCTCCTGAATTACGCCCTCGATAGAATAATCGGTTGTGTCAGAAGCGATTGAAATGCCGTCAGGATGCAGCAAAACCGCTTCTGCTGTTCCCATAATTTCGAAACAGCCAACTTCCGTATTCGCAATGTTTCCTATTTGTCGCGTGACCGCGAACACATTATCCAGCCGTAAGAATCGTGCCACAAATGCCGTTTGAGGTCGCCGATAAATACTTTCCGGCGTATCAATTTGCTCGATGCGCCCTGCGTTCATCACCGCGATTCGATCCGCAATCGCGAAGGCTTCGCTCTGGTCGTGTGTCACATAAACCGCGGTCAGCCCAATCTGCTTGATAATCGTCCGCAGCTCGACCACCAACCGTTCCCGTAATGCCGCATCCAATGAACCCAACGGCTCGTCCAGCATCAGCAAGCGCAGATTGGGCGCTAAACTTCGTGCCAGCGCCACTCGCTGGCGTTCCCCGCCGGAAACCTGCGCCACATCTCGTTTTTCAAACCCCGCCAGCCCGACAATTTTGAGGGTGTCGCGTACTCGTTCAATCCGTTGTTCAGATGATAATCCCTGCATCTTTAACCCGAAGGCCACATTATCGCCCGCGTTCAGGTGCGGAAACAACGCGAAATCCTGGAACATCAACCCGAATCCCCGCTCGTGAACCGGAATTTTAAGGATTGATTGACCCTGAATTTGCACATCCCCCGTTTGCGGTGTTTCCAGCCCCGCGATCACCCGCAGCAAAGTTGTCTTGCCACATCCACTTGGCCCCAGCAGGCACACGATTTCGCCATCATCCACGCGCAAATCAATGCCTCGTAATACGGGTGTATCGCCAAATGTCACCTGAACACCTCGAATATCGAGCATCAAAATTCCCCCACGCCCGCCGTGCGTACCCGTTCAATCAGGATGAATGCCATCGCTGAAACCAACATCAGCAGGCTGCTCATTGCCAACGCCTGTCCATAATTGAGCGCTCCCGGTTGCCCCAACAGCCGGAAAATCACAATTGGCATCGTCGGTGTGTCCGGGCGCGCCACGAACAACGAAGCTCCGAATTCGCCCATGCTGACCGTAAAGGCAAAAGTAGCCCCTACAATCAATCCCCGGCTGATGAGTGGCATATCAATTCGCCACCATGTACGCCAGGGGGATGCACCCAATACACGTGCTGCTTCCTGCACGCTCGGCGGGATTGCCCGCAGGGCAGGTAAAACACTGCGTACCACAAATGGCATCGCCACCAATGTATGCGCCAGCGGAATTAAAATTGGAGACGCCCGCAAATTCAAAGGTGGTTCATCCAGCGCAATGATAAATCCGAATCCCAATGTGACCGCGCTCGTCGCCAAAGGCAGCATAAACAGTGGATCGAGTAGGTTCGTCAGCCTGCTTTGACCGCGTGATAACAAATAGGCCGTTATCAAACCCAGCACTAGGGCCAATATCGTCGTGATGGCCGCGAATAACACCGAGTTTCCGATAGACTGCGCCGGAGGTACAAACAACACCGAATTGCGGCTGTTGATTGTCAGTTGTTGATAAAACTGGGTGGTGAAACCTGCTTCCCCCGAAAACGACTTGATGACCAGCGCTAGCAGGGGTGCGAATAGCAGCACCGCGATGAACAGTAAATTACCGGTCACGAATGCCCGCTCTTTGCGATTTTTGGGCGCGCGCGCGGCTTGTGCTGTGCTGACGCTTTCATTAGCGATCCGTTTTTGCAGGCGTGTATAAACCAGCATCATCGCGAACATTAAGCCGATTTGTACCAGCGATAATGCCGCTGCTACCGGCAGATTGAATAAATTCACAGCCTGCCGGTAAATCTCCACTTCGATGGTCGCAAAGCGTGGCCCGCCCAATATCAGCACGACGCCGAAACTGGTGAACGTGAAAATGAACACCAGCGTGCTGGATGCGATGATCGCGGGTCGCAAAATTGGGAGCTGCACATCGCGCCATAATCGCCAGCCATGCGCGCCTAGAACCCGCGCGGCTTCTTCCATGCGCGGGTTCTGGTTCGCCCAATAGCTGCTAATCATCCGCAGGGCTACGGCGTAGTTGTAAAACACATGCGCGATCAAAATGATGGTCAGGCTGCGATCCAGTTGGATCGGTGGAGTTGCCAGCGTGAATAGACTCATCAGCGCACTGTTGACCACGCCGCGTGGCCCGATCAATGCTGAGAATGCCGCTGCGACCACTACAGTGGGCAGCACAAATGGAAGTGTTGCCAGCGATAACAGCAGTGTTTTTCCCGGAAATTGAAATCGCGCGAACACATAAGCGCCGGGGAGAGCGAGCGCCAGCGTCAAAATCGTGGACAAGGCCGCTTGCCACAGGCTAAACCACAGCGTATCCCGGTAATAAGCTGACGTGACCAGTTCGGCAAATCCCGATAGGTTGAGTTGACCTTCCGGCGCGAGGCTGACTTTGAAGATTGACCCTAGCGGATAAAAAAAGAAAATCACCAGGAATGCCACCGGTACGAGCAGCAGCCCGTACCGGAGCAGAGATTTACCTTTTATCGCAAAACGGTTTGAGTCCATTCTTTAATCCACGTTTCACGGTTAGTGTCGATGTCCGCCGCATCCATCACCGCCGGTTTTTCCGGCACAGTCGTGTATTTTGTGAAAATTTCTGGCAGCTTGGCGTCCAGCCTCACCGGATATACAAACATCTGCAACGGCATGTCTTCCTGGAATTCCTGACTCAACATAAAGTCGATGAATTTTTGTGCCGCTTCCTGTTTTTCTGTTCCTGCTAGGATACCTGCGAACTCAATTTGCCGGAAGCAAGTGCCGTCTGCCACAATTGCGCCGGTTGGTGCAGTTTTGGGTGGGGTTTCCATAAAATATACCTCAACCGGCGGGCTGCTGGCATAACTGACCACCAGCGGGCGTGTCCCCTGGCTGCCCGCGCTCCCACTGAACTGCGTTTCGTAAGCGTCCGTCCAACTATCCGAGACATAAACATCGTTTTTCACCAGATCATCCCAGAAGCTCAGGTAGGTATAATCGTCCATTGTGCCGAATTGGGCAACTGTTGCCAGCAAAAATGCCAATCCTGGCGAAGAGGTTGCTGGATTTTCGACCACTAGCAGGCTCTTATATTCCGGTTTGGTCAAATCCATCAGGCTTTCTGGTAGAGCGATCTTCTTCTCATCGAAATACTTGATGTCGTAATTCAGGCACACATCGCCATAATCAATCGGCGTTACTCGGTTTTCGGCGTCGAGTTTGAATTCATCCGGAACATCTTTCAACGCAGGCGATTCATAAGGCTCGAATATTCCTGCATCCAGAGCACGACCCAGAAAGGTGTTGTCCACGCCAAACATCACGTCGCCCAGCGGATTTTCCTTGCTCAGAATCGACTGATTGACCATCGCACCAGCATCGCCGCTCCGCAAAATTTCAACCTTGATGCCCGATTCATCTTCAAATTTGGTGAGCACATCCTCGCTGACGGCAAAGCTGTCATGCGTGACCAGCGTCAGTGTCACCAGCGTTGGGGTATCTTGTGCCAACGTCGGCGCGATTGCCAACGCTAACAAAACCACCACTAACAAAATACGAAACTTCATTGCCTACTCCCTTTCATAAGAAGCCAATCATGATAAAGACAGACCTACCTGGGAGCCTGAAACAAAAAACCACCCACTACAATTTTGTAGGGGTGGTTGCTTGGCTGTTGCCGAAAACACTCCCTACGCCGGTATGATCCGGATCAGGTTAAGGGTCGGTGCGGCACTACGCACCCTCTCAGCCCGCATGACGCGGACTCCCCTGGTCTATTATGTGATTGAAGTGGATTATAACGTGCCCATTATCAGATTCCTATGACCATTATTTTGTGCTGCCTCAAAAACATGGTTCGGAATGATGCGCGCACACTTGAGGTTTGGCCCCCTGCTTGCGAAGCGGAGAGGGGTTGGGGGTGGGGATGAACCATTATTCAGCTTGCAGGAACGCGCTCAGGTATTCATCAAATTGTCCAGCATTGCAGGCGTCCACATAACGCATAAATTCGTTGCCGCCCAACGGATAATCGGGATAGCAGCTTGTCGGCCACGCCCCGCGCGGCGTATGGACAATATAACTCGCACCCGGAGCCGGGATAAGCAGGGCATCAGTCGATTTTTCGACCTTTTCCACCATTCGCTCCACCGTCACAATCACGGTGTCAGCTAGATAGACCAATTCCACATCCACGCCGACATTATTGTTGATTTTGATATTGCCTGCCTTATCGCCTTCCAACCCATGCAAAATTGCTACATCGCAGTGGATGGCCGGGAAGGCCATAAGCGTCTCGCCGCTGTAGGGATCAACTACCGTTTTCACGTCTGGGCGCAAACTTGGCAAACTGGTTCCGACCCACGCCCGTGATGGCATGAACCCAACCCCTGACATTCCGGCGCGGATGCCCATCGCAAGGCTGGTTTCAGTTTCTTCCATGATCTCGATGGTGCTTTTTTGGGCGGCTTCGGTGAACATCGGCGCGAATCCAAAACTTTCCAGCCCAAAATAACAGGATCGTACCGTTCGCACGCAGCCAGCACCAACCAGCAAATCCGACTCGAATCCCGCTGTGAAACACAGCAAGGTCAAATCTTTCGGGCGTATTTGTCGGCGCAGTAATTCGCGCACGAATCCCACGGGACGCCGGTACATGGTCATGCCACCCAATGCTATCGTTTGCCCATCTTGAATCAATTTAGCCGCATCCGGCAGGGAAATCCATTGGCTCACGACCCGCCCGCTTTCAATTGTTCCCGTTCGGCTTTCGACAACCCTTTTACGACCTGCGCGTAAGAATGCTCAATCATTTCTTTGATTTCGTCGTCGGGTATTGAGCCATCTACACCTACCGTATTCCAGTGTTTTTTATTCAGGTGATAACCCGGCGTAATGGTTGGATAGGTTTCGCGCAGCATCATGGCTAAGGTGGGATCACATTTTAAGCTGATCTGCGGTGTCCCATCGACAGGCAGCAGCGCGAATACTTTGTTCATTACCTTGAAAACTGCTACATCATCGCCGAATGGAAAATCTTCAATCGCCAATTTTTGGGATAGACAATAAGCTCGTAATGCGTTTCGATCCAAGATCATCACCTCACACTAGTCCACGATAAATAACTCTGTTTACCATAAGCGTCACTTAGTTAAAAATTTGGCGAACACTTCGCTTAATTCCCCCTCTCCATGAAGTGGGGAGGGGGTTAAGGGGCGGGGAGGTTTTCGAATTCTAACAACCTATTCACACGTACCACATGCGAAAGGATTATAATTCAAACAACAACAGATTGCCTTTGGAGTAAATCGAATGACATCTTTACGCGCTGCATGGCGACGTTTTGTCCCCTATCGGACGAGTTTTCTACTGGTTATTGTGTTTATCGGCGGTTTCGTGCTCGGCAACCAACATCTTGTCGGGCTGGCGCAGAACGACACCGAACCACCGCCCGAAGCAACCAAAGAATTTGAACCCTTCTGGCAGGTTTATAACCTCATTCAGTCCAATTATCTGGACGATGTTCAAACCAATACCCTGGTGGATGGTGCGATTAAGGGCATGGTCGATTCACTGGGCGATCAGTTCAGCGGCTACATGGATCCTGCGTCCTATAATCTCATCAATCAGGATTTGTCCGGCGAGATTACCGGCATTGGTGTGGTTATCGAGACTGTCGAAGAGACCAAAGCCATCCGTGTCGTGCAGGTGATGAAAGGCACACCCGCCGCTACCTCAGGGCTGGAACCCGGCGATATTTTCATCAAGGTCAACGGTGAAGATATAGCCGGAATGAGTCAGCTTGAACTCGCCGGAAAAGTGCGTGGGCCAGAAGGCGAAAAAGTCGTGATTACCGTGCAGCGTGCTGATGAAGAAAAAGACTTCACCATTACCCGCGCCAAAATCACTATCCCTACCGTTGAATCCAAGATACTCGATAACAATATCGGTTACATCAAGTTGAACGATTTCAGCACTCATGCCCGTGAACAAATGGACAAGGCATTTCAATCGTTGGACGTGACCAAACTCGATGGACTGGTATTTGATCTGCGTGGTAATCCCGGTGGTTTATTGACCAGCGCGATTGACGTTGCCAGCGCCTTTATAAAAGACGGAACTGTCCTGATTGAAGATTTTGGCAATGGTAACGAGCAAACCTTCAAAGCTAACGGTAATTACATCGGGGTTCCGATTCCGCTCGTGGTGCTGGTGGATAAAAACAGTGCCAGTGCTTCGGAATTGGTCGCTGGCGCATTGCAGGATACCGGACGTGCGACTCTCGTTGGCGAGACGACCTTTGGCAAAGGTACAGTCCAAACCTGGCAATCGCTGGTCAATGGTGGTGGCATTCGGCTGACTATTGCCCGCTGGCTCACGCCCGATCACCATTGGATTCATAAGTTGGGCATCACACCCGATATTGCTGTGGATTGGCCCGTAGAAGGTCGCGACGAGGCCAACGATCCGCAGTTGAACGCGGCAGTGGACTATCTGATGACCCATGTAAGTGCGCCGCAGACACAGCCATAATGTGAAGTCCTGCTTGACAGTCTTTTGCTGCCGCTTTACAATCCCGTTCATTGCCCCCGTAGCTCAGAGGATAGAGCAGCGGTCTTTAAAGAATAGGAGCCTTCTGTCGGAAGATTGAGAAGTTTGCTAGAGAAATCTTGGCTTCTCATTCCCCAGGTGTAAACCTGCGGACGAACGATAGAAGTGCAGCAGGCTGTTTCGGTGAACGTCGTCGTTCATGGTAATCATGTCCACGATAACGCCGAGCAAACCTCAGGCAAGGGGATGCGTAGAGACTATACGCCTGCCGCCTGTGATGGCGAAGACATAGTCCAGCCAGCAAACTC
>JBDTNB010000166.1:0-14072 GCA_039933955.1 Chloroflexota bacterium | reverse complement strand
GCAGCAAATACGCCCACAGGCGCAGTTGCAGACCAATGCAGCACGCGAAAGCAAACCGGAACCCGTTCGTGCGCAGAATAAATTGGGCCGCAACGATCTCTGCTGGTGCGGGAGCGGCAAAAAATATAAATACTGTCACTACAAACAGGATCAGGCCAACGGTAAATAAGCTGGTTCAGGTACATCCGGTTGGCGTTGATTGTTCGTAGTGATTGGCAGGACTGTAGTGAAATTCAGTACACTACAGTCCCGCAGGTTTCATCGAGACATCCTTGCCTTCGATGTTGCACGTTCAGATGTGCCTGTGAGAAATGTGAACGAGGAATTCGGGGATGACACAAAGTGACATGACCTCGCGGCTGATGGATGATATTGATCCGGTAATGCTGGATTTCCTGCATGAAAAGGTCAATTCGTTCGTCAAATGGGATTTGGTGCGTTTTTTCCACGACAACCCCCACGCAGCCGATAGTGCTGACAATATTGCCCGCTATACCGGACGAGATGTTCGCACGATTGCGGGTGAATTGGTGGGCTTAGTTGACGTTGGCGTTTTGGAACAGAACGAGCTTTCTGGGCAGACGATTTACATGCTCACATCGGAGCAATCCATGCGCGATTTGATAAGCGATTTCGTGCGCGCCTGCGATGACCGTATGTTCCGGGTGAAGGCGATTTACCACGTCATTCGTGGAATGCGTTAGGGCGCGGGCATAGGGTGGCAGCCGTTTCCGTCAGCCAGTTTGTGATGCTCTATACCTGGTTTGTGCTGGTTGGCGTCCTCCTGTTCCTCCTGCTCATCGCGCGCTTTTACCAGCGCTTTTCCAATGAGCAGACCTATTTTCGGCTGTTCATCTTGCCCATTGTCCTGTTTGGAATGTCCACCGTGCGCTATGCCAGTATTAACCAGATTGCAGGGGATGGCCTCGGCGATGGGTTGACTATTCTGGCCGGGGTTTCGTTAGTGGTGCAGTGTGTTTTTCTGTATCACCTTATGTCGCGCAATCGTTAGGGGGAACGATGTCGGTTGATTGGGGGGGCTTATTTGCACTCATTGGGCCGCTTTCCATCGCGATTGCCATGACAGTCATGGCCTTACTGAGTAAACGGTTGGGCAGCGTGATGCGAACCCCCCGTTATTATCTTGGATTTTATGTCGCCGCTGGTTTGATGGCAATCAGCATCGTGGCACGCTTGCTCAACATTGGGCGCGGTGATGATATTGTGGCTACACTGTCACAAAACCCGGTTTCGGTGCTGTTCTACATAGGCCTGCCTGCTATCGCCGTCACCCTGGGGATGGTCGCCGCGTGGCGCTACTGGAGCTGGTTGTTGGCTGAACGCGGATGAATATAATTGGGTCTATAGATTGAAATAGCGCGCCCAAACAGAAGGGGGCAGGGTTTGGACGACGACCTGCTGCTGAACATGATACACACACTGCCCAAGATTGAACTCCACCGTCATCTGGAGGGTTCGGTTCGGCTTGAGACCCTCGTTGCAATTGCCAGCGAATATGGCATTGAGATGCCAGAATACACCATCGAAGACCTGCGCCCCTTTGTCCAGATGATGCCCAACGAAACCCACAACTCGCAGCATTTCCTCGCTAAGTTTCAAACCCTGCGCCAGTTTTTCCGTTCCCCGGAAATAATCCAACGGGTAGCCTATGAAGCTGTCGCCGACGCGGCTGCCGACAATATCAAATATCTCGAACTGCGTTTTACGCCACCTGCGCTGTCGAGCGTCATGAACTGCTCGTATCACGAGGTCGTGGATTGGGTGTGTGCTTCGACAGCACAAGCAGCGGCGGATTTTGACATCGAAGTCCGTTTGATTCTGTCGATGAACCGCCATGAAAGCACCGAAATTGGCGAAAAAGTGCTGCTCACCGCGCTCGATTTCCGGGATCGCGGTGTGGTTGCCCTTGATCTGGCCGGAAACGAAGGCGGTTTTTCCGCCGAACCTTTTGGAAAGGTCTTTAAACGGGTTAAAGACGCCGGATTCGGCATCACCATCCATGCGGGTGAATGGGCAGGGTCGGATAATGTTCGCCACGCGATTGAAAAACTGTACGCGGATCGCATCGGGCACGGCGTGCGCGCGCTGGAAGATAAGTCTCTGTGTAAACTGCTGGTGGAGCGTGGAATCGTGCTGGAAGTGTGCCCGACGAGTAACCTGCACAGCGGTGTGGTCGATAAGTGGTCGCGGCATCCGTTGAAGCGACTTTATCACCAACATATTTTGACGACGATTAACACCGATGATCCGCTGGTGAGCAACATCACCTTAAGTGATGAAATCGGGCAGGTCATGGCAAATTTGTCGTTCACCCTGGACGATATAAAGCAGCATATTCTGACGGCGGCGCGGGCAGCGTTCCTGCCAGACACAGAACGGGCGGCGTTGGTTGCCAAGTTCGAAACCTGGCTGGCTACTGTTCAATAGCTACAACCTAAAATACATCCCCATTACGAGGTTTACATTATGCTGCAAATTGGCGATATGCAAGTTCATTTGATGAATGAACATCTGTCTAAAGTTGATCCGGGCGGCGCGTTTGGCCTTGTCCCGCGTGTGTTATGGTCGCCGCTGCTGCCACCCGACGAGGATCATCTCGTGCCGATGTGTGCGACCTGTTTGTTGGTGCAAACGGCAGGCAAAAATATCGTCATTGATGTGGGTTATGGCGATAAGCTGACCGATAAACAGAAAGCCATTTTCCGGTTACAGCGCCCGCAGGGACTTCTACCGGACAGCCTCGCACGGATTGGCTTATCGGCGGACGACATTCATCTGGTGATTGACACCCATTTGCACGGCGATCATGCGGGCGGCAACACGCGCTTTGGCGAAGATGGCAAAACGATTCTCCCGGTCTTCCCGAATGCTGAATATGTGGTGCAGCGCCGCGAATACGAGGATGCGATGCACCCTAATGAACGCACCCGCGCGACCTATTTCCCCATCAATTACCAACCCTTGTACGAGTCGGGACAGTTGCGCTTGCTGGATGGCGACACCGAACTCGTGCCAGGGGTGCGCGGTGTCATCACACGCGGGCATACCCCAGCCCATATGAGCGTTTTGCTGGAAAGTAACGGTCAGCATTTGATGTTTGTTTGCGATTTGGCGAGTTATGCGATTCATTTTGAGCGCCTGGGTTGGATGACGGGTTACGATGTCGAGCCGTTGGAAACATTGGAATGCAAACGCCGCTGGCAGCAGTGGGCACTCGAAACAAACGCGATTCTGGTCTTCCCGCATGATACGCAGCGTCATGCCGGACGCTATGTGATGGGCGAGGACGGCAAGGCAAAAGTTGAACCC
Source organism: Chloroflexota bacterium (assembly GCA_039933955.1). Classification (GTDB taxonomy): domain Bacteria; phylum Chloroflexota; class Anaerolineae; order Aggregatilineales; family Phototrophicaceae; genus CFX2. The sequence goes on along the minus strand of JBDTNB010000166.1, from coordinate 10,742 downwards.
GTCAATGAGACATGGGTGTAACGTCTATGACGGTAACTTTACCCAATTGTAGTTTAAATCCTCTTTGCCCCATCCGTTAGGGAAATCAGGAGTACAACGAGGATCGGATTTTTCGCCGCGACCTTCTTGTGAGTAAGTAATCTCTGTGTTTTTACCTGTCAAATCGGAGACCAGATTTACCAGCACATCTCCTGCCTTCGTTTCTGCGAGATCAAGTAGCTTACCTTCTACTCCTTGTTCAGTGACGGAGTTATATGCGTCAATAGTGGCTAAGTTGTAAAGTTGATTCCAGTCCACAAGAAAAAGAGTCGCGGATCGGCTAATCTGCTTGAAGTTCGATAACACGCAGGTAGTGAATTTGGGTGGGGGAATTTGTATGTTGTATACGCCATTCTCGTAATGAATATTTTCCGTTGTCATGTCCGAGAAATCAATCCCAGCGTGTATTTCTCCTGTTCCTGTAAACTCGCCTGAATAACTATTCGCACCTTTGAATCCGTCAATGATTCCCGATGACACATAAACGTCGTAAGTTGCTTTTTCTGTAACGAGAGTGGCAGTATCTTGAATACTTCTTAATAGGGAGTCGGCGTTAGGAACTGCGGAGTTAGCATTTATGACGGCTGCGCCAGCCACACCTAACCCAAGACCTGCGACGAAAATCAAAAATATTCCGCCAAGAATCTCCAGCGCGGATTTTGTCCAAAAAACTCCCGATATAACGAAAAACATAGATGCCTCTTTGCTATTATTTCACTCCTTTATTTTACTATTATATATTGCTCCAAAATTGGAAATTGTTTGAAAAACTTGTGAAATCGAGCCTTAATTGTGGCATACTCTATCCCAGTTGATGAGCTAAACATTGCCCTATATGCAATTTTGTCAAATAAGAAAGTTGAAATGACACCACATACAAGCGACAGCCTGCGCGATTTAACCCAATCGACGCTCGATTTTTATGCGCGATTTGGGGTGCAGCCCCAGGTAAACGAGACGATTCAGAATTTCCGCGAGGAAGTGAATGAACTCATCGAAGCGGCAGAAATAGGGACAGATCAGGATCATATTGCCGAGGAAGCGGCGGATGTGTTCGTGACGGCGATTGGCGTGTGTTCGGCGTCAGGTGTGGATGTTGAGAAGCTGATCGAGCAGCTTTACAAAGTGATCGCCAAGAACAACGCCAAAACCCACGAAACCCATGTTTATACCGACGGCAAAATCCGGCGGCGTTTCCCAAAAAAGGAATAATAGTGGTTAATCCACTACCTCCTCCCCTACAAAGACCAAACCAACAAGTTTGTCATCTATAAAAATGACACTCTTATAAAGGATTGCCCGATGACCATCTATGAGGTTTAAGGATACATGATTGCTGTAGCATCGTGTCTTAGAATCATCAAAGGGAGCGACAAATTTTGCCGCTAGTTCTGCCGCCCATCGCAGTGGCATTGCAGGATGATGATGCAAGACATCTTTGTAGAGAAGCCCGATAAGCTGCTCAAGTCCTGAATGAGTGTCTACCGAGTACAATTGTGCATTGAAATCATCCAGATTCAGGGAGTGAAAGTAGTTTTTCAGAAATGTCTGATCCTGAGTTTTGTCATGCCCGGTTAAGTCCTTGAAATCGACTTGAACCAGTTCATTTCCCCAGGTTTTCCTTTTTACAATTATTTCCTTTTGGAGATTTTCCAGTTCAATTTTACTCATTTTGCTCATCCGTAAATGAAGAGGGCGCTCGTTCGAACGCCCTGCAATTTATATTGACCCAGTGATGAAACCGAATGACTTATTTCCGTTCGGCCAGGGCTTGCGCCATCAAATCGCCGAGTTCGGTGGGGTTCAGGGCAACTTTTGCGCCCGCCGCGCTCAGGGCTTCCATCTTGGCTTTTGCCGTGCCTTTTGAGCCGGAGATGATCGCGCCCGCGTGTCCCATCTTTTTGCCGGGAGGGGCGGTCACACCCGCGACATACGCTACAACTGGCTTGGTCATTTTGGCTTTAATGAACTCTGCGGCTTCTTCTTCGGCGGTTCCGCCGATTTCGCCGATCATAATCACGCCTTCGGTGGCGGGGTCATCCTGGAAGGCGCTGAGGCAGTCGATGAAACTGGTTCCCGGAACCGGGTCGCCACCGATGCCGACACAGGTGCTCTGGCCGAGACCTTTTTGCGTAAGTTCGTAGACCGATTGGTAAGCCAGGGTTCCGCTGCGGCTGACGATGCCTACCGTGCCCGGTTTGGAAACCTCGGTTGGTGTGAAGCCGATATTGCACTTGCCAGGGCTGAGAATGCCGGAGCAGTTTGGCCCTAAAAGGCGGACATTGGGGAAGTCACGTTTCAGGACATTGTAAACGCGCGCCTGTTCGTGCATCGGGATGTGTTCAGTCACGCAGACGATGAAGGCTACGCCGCCTTCAGCCGCTTCCATGATGGCGGCGGGCGCAACTGAGGCCGGAACAATGATAAACGATGTATTGGCTCCGGCTTCCTTGACTGCTTCTTGGACAGTGGCATAAATCGGAATGCCTTCCACGTCCGTACCAGCTTTTTTGGGGTTGGTTCCGGCGACGATTTTTGTGCCGTAGGCGCGGTTACGCAAGCCATAATAACTGCCCTGGCTGCCTGTCAAACCCTGGACGACCACTTTCGTGTTTTCGTCGGCAAATATCGCCATGTTTACTTTCCTCCTGCCAACTGTACGGCTTTGCGCGCGGCATCCAGCATATCCGCCGCTCGGATCAATGTATCAGATTTATTCGCGTCCAGGATTTCCCGTGCGAGATCAACGTTTGTGCCATCCAGTCGGACGACGATGGGTGATTTCAACTGCACCCGTTTGGTGGCTTCGATGATGCCTTTTGCCACTTCGTCGCAGCGCGTCACGCCGCCAAAAATGTTGATCAAAATCACTTTGACTTTGGGGTCGGTGTTGATGACCGTGAGAGCGTTCGTCACCACATCGGCATTCGCGCCACCACCGATGTCGAGGAAGTTGGCGGCGCTTCCGCCCACCTGAGTTACAGTGTCCAGCGTGCTCATTGCCAGACCTGCGCCGTTGGCGATAATGCCCACGTCGCCGTCCAGACCGATATACTGTAACCCTTTTTCTTTGGCGAGTTTTTCACGCTCGTCCATGACCTGCAAGCCGCGGAAAGCATCCCATTCGGGATGGCGGTAAGCCGCGCTGTCGTCCAGGCTGACTTTGGAGTCGAGCGCATGGATATGACCATCAGGTGTGAGGATCAGCGGATTGATTTCCACCAGATCGGCATCGCCTTCGACAAAGCAGCGGTATAACTTGAGCAGTGTATCGACGACTTCAGCTTTGGCCGCGTCACCAAGATCAATCGTGTTAGCTTCATCCTGCTTCATCCCGGCGCTGTCAACCCATTTACGCACCGCGCCCGGATCGAGGTCTTCCGCTGGATTGACGTACAGCGTGACAATTGATTCAGGGTTGGACTCAATTTCAATGCCGCCCTTCGCCGACAGCATCCCTAAGAACTGTTTGGCGCTGCGATCCAGGGTGAACGAGGCATAATATTCTTTAGCGATGTCTGAGGCATGTTCGACCCACAACCGCTTGACGACATGGCCTTTAATGTCCATGCCGAGGATGTTGGTCGCGTGTTTACGTACTTCGTCGGCATTGTTTGCCAGTTGGATGCCGCCCGCTTTACCGCGTCCACCAACCTGCACCTGGGCTTTGACGACTACTGGATAACCAGCTTTTTCCGCCTGAACGACGGCTTCATCGACTGTATCTGCCACGCCGCCGGGTGACACGGGAATATCGTAGCGGGCAAAATATTGTTTGCCCTGGTATTCAAATAAATCCACTTTTGAACCTCCATATTGCAGTTATAGGGGTGTCCGACCTGAACGCCCCCGCAATGAACCAGATGGGTTTGTTGAATTATCGCTCACGCTACTGTGCTTGGCAACGGAGCAAATGAGAAGAGAGTAAGCGTTTACCTTATCGATTCGAACCGGATTCTTGCAGGCCGTCGAGTAAATCCCGAATCTGATGTAAATGCTCGGTTTCATGCAGCGCCATGCGCCGAGCCTGACTGAACACAGTATGGTTACGGCCTTCGATGGTGGCGGAACGTGCCCAGGTTTCGATTTCGAGCGGCTTCAAAACGGCCATTAATTCCTGGCGCTGCAAGCAAAAAATCTGGAAGGCGGACTGAAACGTGAAGCTGGCATAACGGGCTGCTTTTGCCCAGCGGCGTTCATCCAGCAATGGAAAGACAGGTTTGTCTTCCGCGAGCATGGCATATATGCTGAACGACCAGATTTCCGTACAAGCGCGGAGATGGGCCAGGACTTCGACAATCGACCAATCTTTTTTACCGGGCGACCAGCGTAGTTGATCTTCGGACAATCCAGCCGTCCGCGAGGCGACAGTAAGTGGAATTGCTTCGAGCATCGCCAGATATTTCGTGATTTCGGCGGGCGTAATTTTCATGACCGCGTATCAGTGCCGTTCCTGCCATTCCTGGATCGCGCCCGCGATGAATTCGCGCGTATCGGTGTCGGGAATATCACCCACTGCGTCAAAAAAATGTCCGTCAACCTCAATACTCACGCCGCCATCCGGTGAAGGATAGATATGGATGCTGCGGCCCTGATAGTCGGGCGTATGGCTGAGTTTATACTGCAAATAGGCTTCAATTGCCCCGGCTATATTGAGTTCCGGGACAGGTTTGATGTCAGCTTTCTGGCCGCGTTTGGGGCGCTCATATGGATTGTCGTCGAGCTTGAAGCTGGGCAAATCACCGGGCATCCTGCCTGCTGGCGGCGGTGGAGGCGGTGCGGTTGGACGCGGCTTGGGTGGCGCTGGGGCTGGTTCTTCCGGCTGCATCAGGTCGGCAAGCGAAGGCGTGGGTGCTTGCGGTTCGTCTTCTTCCTCAACTTCAGTGGTGTTGGGTTGCGGTGCAGCACCCAGGGCAGGGGGCTGTGACACCGGCTTGCCGATCACCTGGGCAAGTTCGCGCATCACTTTGTTGAAGCGTTCTTTAAATTCGGTGTCATTGTTCACGCTCTGATAGGCTTTGTCGCCCATCTGTACGATTAAATGACCGTCCATTACGTCGCGCATAATGGTCATGATTTCGACGGCTTCGGTGGCGTCGCCATCATTGACCGCAACCAGAAATGTCCCTTTGCGGACGGCACGGGCTGGTGGAGCTGCAACCGGGGCAGGCTGCATGAAGCCGGTTGTGCTCACCAGATCGTCGAGATCAGGCATGTCATGACCCAGGCTTTCCGAGGTTACAAAGCTGGGGGGCATAGGCATGGATGAAGCAAATTGAGCATTTTTCCGGCGGCGTACATAGATCAATGTAGCGACAACCGCAACTAACAAAATAGCGAGGACACATGTCATTCCCAGGACAGGGCCGACAAAAGGCTGTTCCATAAATCCTGTTAATTCATTACCAGCGGCTTGGGCTAATACCATCATATTCATCGCTCCGGTTGGCAATTCGGGCAGAAGTGCGTGCCTCGTTGGGCGACGCGGATTTTGATAATCGGCTGACCACAGGTGAAACAGGGTTCACCTTCGCGGTCATAAACCAGAAAATGCTTTTGTGATTCGCCCTGGGTTCCGTCGGGCTTGCGATACCAGTTGATGCTCGCGCCTTCGTAGTCGATGCCATTATTGAGGACAAGGCGAACCATTTCGTACAGACGGGCGATTTCATCATCGGTCAGGCTGTCCGCTGTCCGCAGCGGATGAATCCCGGCGCGATGCAGGCTTTCATCGGCATAGATGTTCCCAACGCCAGCGACAAAAGTCTGATCGAGCAGCAGCGCCTTGATTTGTTTATGACGCCCTTGCAAGCGTTCTTTCAAGACGGCAACCGTGAACTCATCGACCAGTGGTTCCGGGCCGAGGCTGGGCGCGATTTCCTGTATGGTGCTGGCGAGATAAACCCGGCCAAATTTGCGGGCATCAGAAAAGCGCAACTGCTGGTTGTTGTCCAGATCAAAACGAATATGCACCCATTTGTCGTCGCGTTGGGTAGTGGCGTTATCGACGACGTATAGGCGTCCGGTCATCTTCAGGTGGATGGCGAGGATGTCGTGATCCAACTCGCACAAAATATATTTGGCGCGGCGGTTGATGGCGCGGACGGTTTGCCCCTGGATACGGGCGGCAAATTGCTCAGGACTCGGTGTTTGGATCACTTTTGCCCAATCGTACCATACACTTTGAATCGTTCGGCCAACGAGCGGGGCACGCAGACCCCGGACTACGGTTTCGACTTCTGGTAATTCCGGCATTGTATCAATAGGAGCGAACGCGCTGGTTCGCCCACGAACTCCATCCCTAAACTAGTGTAGACCTAAAATGAATTTAGTGCGCCTTGAGTATTTGGCGATGCGGTAGGAAAAAGGTATGGAAACTCTAGGAAGCGTTCAGATGTTGGTTAATCATAACCGATGATTTGTTCTACTTCCAGCCTCATAATGGCTGTGCGAGTGGTATAATCGAGGTTGGATTTGGACATCCCAGCGGGTGTCTTCACGTCACCGCCCATTCAATACATTTATCGAGTTTTAAAATCCATGTCTGAAAACCCATTTGTACATCTCCATGTCCACACCGAATATTCGCTGTTGGACGGTCTCAGCCGCATTGATAACCTTGTCGCGCGCGCCAAAGAATTGAATATGCCCGCGCTGGCGATTACCGATCATGGCACGATGTTCGGCGTGATCGACTTTTACCGCGCCTGCAAAGCCGCCGAGATCAAGCCGATTATCGGTGTCGAATCCTATCTGGCGCGGCGTTCTATGAAAGACCGCGACCCTAAAGAAGACAAGCGCCCATATCATATGCTGCTGCTGGCGCAGAATGAAATCGGCTATAAAAATTTATTGAAAATCGCCAGCACCGCGCAGCTTGAGGGCTATTATTATCGCCCACGCACGGATCGCGAATTCCTGGCGGCACATGCGGAAGGAATCATCGCGACCAGTGGATGCCTCGCCGCGCAAATCCCGTCGATGATTATGCAAGGTAAAGATGACGAGGCACGCGAACAAATCGGTTGGTATCAAGAAGTGTTCGGCAAAGAGAATTTTTATCTCGAACTTCAGCAGCACGATATTCCAGAATTGGAAACGCTGAATAAGTGGATCATCGAGTATGGCAAGAGCAACCATACTCATGTGCCGATGATTGCGACTAACGATGTGCATTATGTGCTGGATACCGATTATGATCCCCATGATACGCTGCTGTGCATCCAAACCGGCGCATTGAAAACTGACGCTGACCGTCTGCGTATGTCCGACCCTAGTTATCACCTGACCAGCCAGGATGAGATGTGGCGCTATTTCGGCAATGTCGCGCCGGATGCGCTGAAAAATACGCTCAAAGTCGCCGAAATGTGTGAATTGAATCTGGACACAAAGGGGTATCACCTGCCGGTGTTCCCTGTGCCAGAAGGATTCGATTCCGGCAGCTACTTGCACCATTTGTGCGAGAAGGGTTTACGCTGGCGTTATGGAAGCCGCGCTGATGATGCGGAAGTCCATAACCGTTTGGATTATGAACTCGGCATTATCCACACCATGGGTTTCGACACCTACTTTTTGATCGTGTGGGATTTGTGCCAGTTCGCGACGCACGCCGACATCTGGTGGAATGTGCGCGGATCGGGCGCGGGCAGTGTCGCGGCCTACTCGCTGGGTATTACCAGTATTGATCCGATTCAGAACAGCCTGCTGTTTGAGCGGTTTTTGAATCCGGGGCGCGTCAGTATGCCCGATATTGACATGGATTTTCCGGATGACCGGCGCAGCGACATGATCGACTATACGGCGCGTAAGTACGGCGAGGATAAAGTCGCGGCGATTATTACCTTCGGAACGCTGGGCGCGAAAGCAGCCGTGCGCGATGTAGGCCGTGCGTTGAATGTACCGTTGGAACTTGTGAATCAGGCCGCACGCCTAATCCCCACCGAGCCGAAGCCCAAGCCGGTCAAGGTGTATATGGAGGAAAACCCGGAATTCAAAGCTCTGTACAATAGCAACAGCGAAATCAAGCAGATTGTTGATCTGGCGGCCAGCTTGCAGGGCGTGAACCGACACGCCTCGACCCATGCTGCGGGAGTAATCGTGGCCGACAAGCCGCTGGTCGAATATCTTCCGCTGCATCGCCCGACCAAAGGCGATGATGATGTCAACAATCCGCTTAAAGCCGTGACACAGTTCCCCATGGAAACCTGCGAATCGATTGGCCTGCTGAAGATTGACTTTTTGGGATTGTCCACTCTGACAATCATGCGTAAAGCCTGCGACTTGATCGAGAAGTATCATGGCATCAAGTTCACAATGGATAACATCCCTTACAGGCCAAACGGTGACTCCGACCAGGATCGCAAACTCAAAGAGACTTTTGAAATGTTAGGACGTGGCGATACCGTTGGCGTGTTCCAGGTTGAAGGCGCGGGTATGCAGCAAATGCTCCGCGACATGCGCCCGACAAAATTTGAACACATTATCGCGGCGGTGTCACTGTATCGCCCCGGCCCAATGGAATTTATCCCGACTTACAATAAACGTCTGCGTGGAGAAGAAGAACCCGTATATAAGCATCCGTTGTTGAAGCCGATATTAGAAGAAACTTTTTCCGTGATCGTCTACCAAGAACAGATCATGCAGATTGCGGGGAAACTCTTCGGCTACGAACTCGGTGAAGCCGACTTGATGCGTAAGGCCGTTTCCAAGAAAAAAGAGAAAGACCTGAAAAAGCACCGTGATATATTCATGGAGCGTGGGCCGGAGCACGGTGTAGATGCCGAAACAGCAAGCCAAATCTTCGATGAAATTGAGTTTTTTGCCAACTATGGCTTCAATAAAGCACATGCGAGTGACTACGCAGTGATTACCTGCCAGACGGCATATTTGAAGGCGCATTATCCCCACGAATATCTGACGGCGCTGCTATCCACGCACCGAGACGACATCGCCAAAATCACCACCTTTTTAGCCGAGTCGCGGCGGATGGGTATCCCAGTGCTCCCGCCGGATGTGAACTACAGCCAATTGGATTTCGACATCCAAAAGCAACCGGACGGCAAACGCGGGATTCGATCCGGGATGGCGGCGATCAAAAATGCAGGTGAGGCAGCGCTTCAACCGATCATTGATGCACGGGCATCGGGTGGGGCGTTTACGTCGCTCGAAGATTTCTGCGAGCGGGTTGACCTGCGCCATGTACAGAAGCGCACCCTGGAAAGTTTGGTCAAAGTCGGCGCGATGGAAGCTTTTGGTAATCGCAACCAACTGCTGCAATCGTTGGATCGCTTGATGAGCGTCAGCGGCGACCATCACAAAGCGGCAGAAGTCGGGCAGATCAGCATGTTCGGCGAGAGTACGGGCGGAATCAGCGATAAGATTACCCTGCCGCCAATCCCCGAAGTGCCGGATCGCGAACGGCTGAATTGGGAGAAAGAACTGCTCGGTTTGTATGTGAGTGGGCGGCCTGCCGATAAAATTCGGGCTGATCTGGAACTGGTTAACACGGTGGAAATCCTGGAGGCCAAAGAAGCCGGTGCGGCCATGAACGGTAAGGGCGCTGTGCTGGCGGGCGAAGTCGTGTCGCTGCGGAAAATCCCAACCAAACAGGGGCAAATGATGGGCGTCGCGACCATCGAAGATTGGCACGACAGCGCGGCGCAGACCGAAGTGGTTTTGTTCCCAAAAACATGGGACAAATTCTCTGATTTGGTTCACGAAGGCAGTGTGTTGTTTTTCAGCGGCAAGCTGGATACGACACGCGGCGACTTGCAGTTGATTTGCGAGATGGTCAAAACCAACTGGGATACAGTTGCGCCGGAGCAAACTTCTTACGTGCCGATGCGGACTGAACCGCCACCCTGGGCGATTGATCCTGAACCCTATGACGATGAAACCGGCGAAATGCCTTCGCCACCGGATATGCCCGAACCGGATTATGTCACAGCGGTAGCCCCGGCGACACAAGGGGCAGCAGCGGTGCGGACACCCTCGCTCGAACCACAGTTGGTCGTGCCGCAGGTCATGGCGATGCAGAGTAGTGCGCCCGCCTGGGTGGTGGAAGGCGCGCCCTCCAATGTGTTAGATGAGGATATTTATCTGCCAGAAGCGCCTGTCGCGAAACCGCCGCGCTGGTTGATGATTTACTTCAAGCGCACCAACGAGCCGGACAAAGACCGGCGGCGTTTGACGCGACTGCACGGTATCCTCACTTCTTATCCAGGCGAAGACCGCTTCACGATTGTGCTGGAAGACGGCAAACAGGCTTACAAGATGGAATTCCCGAATCACACGACATCGGATTGTGAAGAATTGAGGCGAGATTTGTTAAGTGTCGTTGGTGAGGGGAATATCGAGGTGTTTGACGCCCCGCAGTAGCGGCAAACTGCACTTTTTTTCGCTACAATACCGCGCATGATGATTATAACGACCACAGACCACATCGTTTCGAGGCGGTCTGTGTTTTGTTGTTTGACGATTCAAGGGAATTGAGGACGTACTGATTATGAAACGAATCGCTGTGATGACCAGCGGCGGAGATTGCCCCGGCATGAATGCCGCGATCCGCTCGGTGGTGCGGACAGGTCTGGAATATGACATCGAAGTATTCGGCATCCGGCAGGGATATGCCGGTTTGTTAAATGGAGACTTCCACAAGCTGACCAGCTTTGAAGTGAGCGGCATTTTGCAGCGCGGCGGGACGA
>JBDTNB010000165.1:0-14150 GCA_039933955.1 Chloroflexota bacterium | reverse complement strand
AGTTGGCTGATGCGGGTGCGCTCAGTACGGTTCGACATGGTTACTCAATCATTGGTCAGGATAGCTAACCTATTATATATCGTAGATTGGGTTTCAGGGAAATTAAGTTTTAGCTAAATACAGTAATGAGTGATGAGTGATGAGAAATGCTCTTTAAACCTCACCCCCTAGCCCCCTCTCCGCGTACAGAGAGGGGGAATCAGAGAAGTGTTTGGGTTAGGCGGGCGGGTTGTCGGCGGCGGCGTCGTCGCCATGCCAAAGGTTGTCATAGGCATATTCCATGTCGTCCTCATCATCAGTGTAGGGCAGCGAGTCGTGGACGTTGCCCTGTTCATCGACAAATTCGATGCGGATTTTTTGCTGTTCACGCGGCGTATACGGTTTGAGATGCAGATCGAGCTTGAGCAGCTTGTCCATCAACTGCGACATGACGAGGGCGCGCTGATAGGGCGTGGAAAAGCCGGGATCATCCTTGAGCGAGGCGGAGAGGCGCGAGAGTTCGGCGAGGATGTTCTGGCGGATGAAGGCCAGGGCGTCCATGTCATTTTCGAAAACGGGAAGCTCGGCTGGTTGTCGGACAAGGGTGGGTGTTTCCTGGATATACGCCTGTATATCGGAATCCCAGGCATGGAGTGTGCTGCGGGAGATGCCGGTTTGTTGGGATGTACGGGAGAAGTCCCGGAGGTTACGTTCCAGTAAAATCAGGGCAACGGTTTTCTGATCGGGCGGGTATTTATGGGGCATGTGGGTTGGACTCCTAATTAACCTCACCCCCTAGCCCCCTCTCCGTGTACAGAGAGGGGGAGCAAAGAGGGAGTATGTGCGGGTGTATAGGACAGCGTAGCACGGATGTTCGTATCAAGGTGAAACATTTGTTTGAATTTCCGGTTGGAGTTTTCAAACCCCTCCCCCAGCCCCTCCCCGTGTACGGAGAGGGGAGCAAGAGGCGGCAGAGTGTGATTTGAAATAACGGTCTGATTTCAAGTGTCCGATTCAACCGGACAGTTGGAAAAGGGAAGGCGATGTGTGGATTGAGTCCACGCATTGGCGGGGCGTTTGTGGTGGTTGCCGCCGGGGGTTGAAACCACCCGGCTAGCGGTCAGGACAAGCCCACTGAAGGGGCTAGAAAAGCTGCTTATATAGCAGTCTTGGACTCTCAAGATAAGCGTGTTGATGGGTATAGCTATAAGTAATTATTTGATGTATTCTGTTAATAACTTAATACAAATTATCTTAGTGAGTTTTATTTAAAACAATCATCCTGAAGCCGTGTAGAGGAACTAATTATGCTTCAATTGAAAGAACGTGATACTCAGACAAAGGTGAAACACGAAATTCTTCAAGAATATCTAAAACATTGGGGATACATTATCACTAATGGGTTGAACTATACATATAAAGCGGCGCGAGACCCCCATAGCCTAGCCACCCGTTTTGTATATGTTGATTGTTTCTCTTTTATGGGGGCATATGCTCCAGAGAACGACGAACCTGTCTATGGCTCTCCGATAATAGGGATTGATGGATTAGATAAATTAGCGAACAACTTTAAAGAGCGAAATGGCGTTACGCCGGAAACATATGCGATTTTAGTTGAAGAAGATAATAATAATTTTCAAGTGCTTCTGGATACACTAAATCAATGTGGTTATCAGAATAGGGTAAAACTGACCCTAGATTTGAATGAATTAAGACCAGGTGAGATAGCAGTAATAAACGATGATTCTAGAAATCACTTTGAAAAACTCTTAAACTTCACTAAACGCCCTTACACATGGTCATTTTATTTTCTTGATCCTTATGGCCCAAAAGGTATCCCCTTTGATATTGTTTCACGCATCGTTTCTCAAGATAAGACAGATACGATTATTAATTTGCCCTACCAAGACTTACACAAAAAAACAGGTTCAGCAGCTAAAGAAACACCTCACCCCAGCCATATTCCTCTGCTTGGATATTATGATGCTATGTACGGAGGGAAACTATGGAGAGAGATTGCACAGCGTTATGATCGTGGTGAAATTGATACTGAGGATTTAGAACATGAGCTTGTTGAGTTATATCGCAATGTCTTACATGAATACGACAATGAAATTGCCTTGAAACGAATTCCTTTAAAATTTCCTGCCCATGAGCGCACTATGTTTTATTTGTTTCTTACAACTCATGATGGGACAGGAGCGCTTAAAATGAATGAAATTCTCGATGATGCCAAAATCAGCGAATATGACCATCGTCAAAAAGCGAAAAGTGAACGAACTCAACAGATATCAATGTTTGATCAGTTGATTGAAGACCCTTCTCGACCACAAGAAACAGCTTATTCTGTTGATGATATCGCCGATACAATTTATCAACTCTGTAAGGGAGAAACGATTACATATAAAACAGTTTTAGCACGTTTGGCTGATACCCCCTATTATTTAGAGCAGATTAAAAAAGGAATGTCTAAGCTTAAACGTACCCAAAAATGCTCCTACAAAGATTTAAGCCATAAGGAGTTGATTACCTTCGTTTAATACAGCAAATGGCAAATCTTCACGCCATTCAGTAGAAGGCCAGTCTAAATTACCTTTAAAAAATACCGCAGTATTTTGTCCATCAAGAACACGTAACACATTTTCCACCCATACTTGCTCTGGTTGATATGTTTTAGGGCCATTGGTTGCAGCACCAATGACAGCCCATTGCAAATTGCTGCCTTCAAGTAGTGGGGCGATGTTGAATGAAAGAGGCTCTATACTCATCCACCTGACAGGTACATCCACAATTCTAAGCACATCAAGCTGTCTTTGAACCATCCTTTTCTGTTGAGCGTGAGATAATGGTCTCCCAAACATGGTACTTGGAGGCGCACTTACCCCAACCCAAACATTGGGAGGAAACTCAAATTCGCGCAGACGTGGCGCGTTTTTAGTCAGCAATTGGAAATGATGCCAGGGTGCTTTGCGGCAAACGTCTAAAACCTGCTCAATTTGGTCTTTTGGAACCCAATGTCCCATTAGATCACTCATACTATCGAGGAAAATTTTCGCGGGTGTTTTGAGTTTGACAGGCTCATCTAATACATGGGGATTCCAATAATGATGCTCAAAGCCTTCCACATAGGCATGTTGAGCAACACGTTCTGCAATGGTCTCAGCATAGCATTCAGCGGTTGTGCCATCAGGCATTTGCCAGCGACAGCCATGCTGACAACCGCGCACCGGATTCCAAGTGTAATCAGTCCATTCAATTCCACGCCCGCCGGAGGCTTTATGCTGCTTGTTCATTCGAACACCTTCACATTATTTAAGCGTATTATATGTTGACAGTTATGATTTCGCTAATTGCCATCATAAAAATTCCAGATTGAGCGGCCTAAAGGAAAATTAACAACAGCACATTTGTTCTATTATAGGTTTTGTTGAGGAAAAAGTCAATCTGTATGACTTTTTACCAGCCGTGAGGATTGTTTATACAGTCAGATTCCTACGCCTTGACGCCCATTGACCCCTTCGCCAGCGCCGCGTCCTCGTAGGTTTTCCAAATGGTGTCGGCGGCGGCGTTGCCCCCGCAAATCAGCGCCACCGGGCAGGCGTAGCGGCTGACATCGACGGCCTTTTCGCGAATGGCCGCGATCACCGCCGCGCCGGACGGCTCCACCAGTTGGTTGACAGCCTGCCACAACCAGCGCATCCCGTCGATCATGGCGGCGTCATCCACCAGCACGACTTCATCGACAAATTGTTTGGTCAGGGAGAGGGTGCGCTCGCTGACTGCCCGCGGCGCGAGGGTGTCGGCAATGGTGCGGACTTCAGGCAAGGGAGTCAGGCGTCCGGCGTCCAGGCTGTGCAGCATGGAAGGCGCGCCTACCGGCTCCACGCCAATAATATGGACATCGGGTTTGAGGGTTTTGATGGCCGCCGCCATGCCCGCGATGAGTCCGCCGCCGCCAATCGCAATCAGCACGCAGTCCATTTCCGGCAAATCTTCGAGCAGTTCCAGGCCGAGCGTGCCCTGTCCGGCGAGAGTCGCTTCGGCGTCGAAGGGATGGACGTAGGGCAATTTTTCCGATTCAGCAAATTGGACGGCTGCCGCATGGGCATCATCCCAGGCCGCGCCGATTTGCACGACCTTCGCGCCCCAGATGGCGACGCGCGTGACTCGATCCGCGCTGGCGGTTGCGGGTAAATAAACCGTCGCCGGGATTCCGAGCCGATTGGCGGCATACGCTAAAGCTACGCCATGATTGCCGCCCGACGCAGCCACGACTCCCCGCGAACGGGTTTTTTCGTCCAATTGGAGCAGGGTATTGAAGACGCCGCGCGGCTTGAATGAGCCGACCACCTGCATATTTTCGAGTTTGAGGCGCAGTTGACGGGGCAGGTCATCGGTCAAGGGCGGGACGGGCGCGAGCGGCGTATGGCGGACATAGGGCATGATGCGGGCGCGGGCGGCTTGGATCAGTTCCAGGGGGAGCTTGTAGTCGGTCACAGTAGACTCCAATCATTCGTTTCTAGTTGTGCATCAATGAGGATAGTCAAGGATGAGCTATATTCCTTTTTCGCGAAGTGTATCTCATATTTACATATCTTCGATTACCAAGGACACCCATATAAGATATGGAATTGAAAGTTGCAGGATCGAATATCCATGTAATATGTTACCGGCGTAGACATGAAAAAATGAAAGACCTTATTGGTTTTTCGGATTTTACGCATCACGCATACTTCATCACTCGGTACTTCAATTTGTGCTATACTTTTTCCCAGACTAAGCACACCACCATGCGGACGATAGAATGAGCGATTCTCCCATCAGTCTTGCCAAAGTCACCTGGCAGCATCCGCAGACCGCTGCGATCCAGGAATATGTGTTGACCGAAGGCTCCACCGCCACTATCGGCAGGCAGGCGGGCAACGATATTTGCATCCCAGAACAGCATGTATCGCGCCAGCACGCGGTGATTAATTATCGCGACGGCATCTTCATGATTACCGACCTGGGCAGCGCCAATGGCACGTTCGTCAATGACCGCCAATTGACCGAGGCGTTCCCGCTGGCGTCGGGCGACATCATCCGTTTATATGTTCCAGTGATGAATTTCTCAGCAACCGTGACCGACGAAGACCAGCGCAACGCTGAACAACACGGCACGCTCATCACTGCGACCATCAGCACCGGCAAAGGCAAGCTCATCATCACCACCGGGCCGCAGGAAGGCAGCACGATTCCGCTGCTGCTCAGCAAGGTGACGATTGGACGGGCGACCAGCAAAGCTGATTGGGAAATCGGTCTGCAAGACCCCTCGGTTTCCCGGCCACACGCGCGCCTGGAAATGATCGAGAGCAATTGGGTGGTTTTTGATTTGGGCAGCGCCAACGGCACGCTGGTTAACAACACCGCCGTGAACGAAAAAGGCCGCCCTCTGCGCGATGGCGACATCCTGACTTTCGGCGCGACGATTGTGCTGTTCCGCACGGCATAAATCGCGGCAATTACCCTACGCTTCACCTACTCCCTGAAACGAAATCCGCTGGCGGCGTGAATACTCACTACAATCACGTTATTCCGTGCGCAAAGTGAGGGGTAGGCCGATGTCCAGATTTTTGTGGTTCAGAATTCTCGCGGTTCTCATCGTAGGGTTGGTTCTCGGCGCGGGATTATCGCTGCTGCTGAATTTACAAACCGTCGTCACGCCGCCCATCCCCACAGCGACCCCTGAAGTCATTTATGTGAATGTCTATCCCACGCCCATGCCCACGCAGGATTTACCGCTGCCGACTCAATGCGACACCACTGGCGGCAAGTATCAGGTGGTATACACGGGACAGCAGACCGGCGGTTATTACGCGACACTTTCCCCAGATAAACGCGCACGAGTTTACAGCGATACCCAGGGGGTTTATTTACAGCGACCCGACGGTACAAACCAAATCCTGTATGCACAGCCAAGCGACTATTCGCTGCCGTATACCGCTTTCTGGTCGCCGGACAGCCAGTATCTAGCCGCGTCCGGGACGACCAATCCGCCGCTGACGATCATGCGAATTGACGGATCGGATGCACACACGCTGGAACCGCTGCAATTCCCGCTCAATTTTGTGAGTTGGTCGCCGGATGACAGCCATATCGCGCTTCAGGATAATTACCTGGGCGATGTGAGCATCTGGACATTGGATGGTAAACGTACCTATAGCAGCGCCGGACATAAATTCCAGATTGACCAGCCACCGGTTTGGTCACCGGATGGCAAGTGGATGTTGTATCTGTGGCGCGACAATACCCATGTGGATACCGCCGGTAATAACGCGCCTTATGGATTCACGATAGCGGCTGTAGATGGCGCGTCCAGTGCTGATGCTGTGCTCACCGAAGCCAGTGAACCCAACCCGCCGTTCCGGGAATTATTTAGGTGGTCGCCGGACGATCAATATGTTGCCGCGACCTATCTGCAATACATCGGCGACCAATATGCCGAAACGGTCAAAATTTTTACGCGGGCGGGTCAACAAATCGGCGAAACCCATTCATCTATCGCCGCCGAGGTCTACTCTGAATTGTTAGGGCAAAGCAACGATTGGCTGGGGATTCGTTGGTTGGATGGGGTGTTGGTTTACACACGTCCCGGCGCGAAAGATCACTTTGATTTACTCACTTTTAACCCACCCAGCCAAATTTTCACAACCTTGTATAGCGACCTGCCCAAGCCGCCGTTTTATGGCGATAGCGATTCGGGTGTCGCGGTGTATAAGCGGCCTTTTGACATTACGGTGATCCCAAATATCACGAGCGAAAAAGAAGGTATGCCGCTGGTCACGAAGGCTAGCGACGCGGGCGATCCCAATTGGTCACCGGGCGGTGAATGGGTAGCGGCGGTGTGGGCGAGGGGTGAAAAAGCATCGCGTCGAGTGTTCCTGTCGTGGATGCACGCCGACGGCAGTGGACGGCAGGACATCGACGCCGATTTCCGCGATGTCAGTGATTTGCGCTGGCTGAAAAATAATCAAACATTGGCTTACGTGGCATGGCGCGACGACAAGGCCGACATCGAAATCGCTGACACCGAAAGCGGTGCGCGGCGGAGGATTGCTGACGGCTTCAGCGATGTTCAGCAGTTCGCTTACGACGAAGCGGGCGGTTCGCTGTCCTTCTGGTGGCGGATGGCGGATGGCTCGGCGGGAAAAGATGCCTATCGCCTGGATGGGACGCGCCTGTATCGCATCGCCTATCCTCAAAATTTAGCGCTGCCAAAGGGTGAATTCTGGTCGCCGGATGGGGAAATTGTGGCAATGAAAATTTCTCCAGGAACCTATATGGGTGACGTAGAACAACTCTGGCTGGCGTATACCGATGGCCGTGCGCCGCAGTTGGTGCGCGACCATCTGACCGGATTGGGCGATCCATTGTGGTCGCCAGACAGCCAGTTATTGACCTTCACGCAGTCGCGGGATCAACGTGAACCTTCGCTGCAAGTGGTCAATACAGCGGGGGCGGACTTGTGGGATTTTGCGCCGTTCCCTGTCCCGCGCCCAATCGCCTGGGTGAAATGCGAAAATTAGAATATGACCACCACTAAAAATTTCAGGGGGTTTCAAGATGTTTAGACCTAAGGGCAAACACTGGATAGCCATCGCAATCACATTAATCCTGAGCGTCATAGCGGTAACGGCGATTCAAGCTGCGCCGAAAAGCACTTCAACCCAGGCAGACGACAAAAATCAGAACATGCGGACACTCTTGGAACGGTTGAAACTAAAACTCGAAGACAACGGAGGCACAGACTTCACAGTTACGTTTCAATTCGCGCTTCCGCTCATAAAAGATGATACGATGTGGTGGTCGTATCCGTATTCCAACGAAAATCCCGATATGCAGCGTACTATAGGTGAAATTGGCGATGACTACATCTGTTTTGATGAATTGGCAGGCGAGGGATTTGTTACTCGCTGCACTCCTTTTTCCAATATTGTCACCATCGGTTATTCGGATTATTGACTGAACCACGCCAGCGCATTCTGCCAGAAAGCCGGATTCTTCATCGAATCCATATGTCCCGCATCCGGGATCAGATTCACGCGAATGCGCTCGGCCAGGGCGGGATACTGCTGGCGGAAAGCGGCCTGAAAACGCTGCGCGCCATCCGCTGGGACATGGGTGTCGTCTGCGCCGCACTCAAAAGTGATGGCTGGGCCGTGCGCGCTCCGCGCATAGTGTTCCAGATGCGTTAGCGGATTGAGCGTATCGTAAAAATATTGCGCATAAGCATCAGGCGTTCCCGGCGGCAAAATCGTGCCGGAGTTGTTGATAGCCTGCATCCCAGGCCGCAGCCAATCCGGCGTGGCAACAAGCGCCGCGACTCGTTTGATGCGCGGCTCGATCCCGGCAGCAGCGATGGCGATGTCCCCGCCCATCGACAAACCGCCCATATACACTTCATTATTCACGCCCAACTCGCTCACCGCCCAATCAATTACCCGCAGCGTATCCAGCGTCGTCTGCCCAATGATCGGCCACATATAACGCCGGAAATTGCCGAATACCCGCGTGATAAACGCCTGCCCACTTTCTGTGCCGCGTGCGCCATGCTGCCAGGGATCAAAACTGAGTGCCACGAAACCGGCTCCGGCCAGGTCTTGCAATTGTTGATTCATGGCTTCTTTGGTCATGCTCAAACCGGGCAACCAGATCACAAACTGTACGCCATCACGGCGCGTTTTCGGTTCGTAACCGATCACCGGAATCTGATCGACCTGCGCCGCAAATTGCTTTGATGCTGAAGGATTTTCGCTCACGAGATGCTCCTTGCTTTTCGGCTTGGTTTTGGGGATACAATTAGAACAAAAGAGCCGTCTTTAGAGTATAATCAACTACTATAAGAAAAGCATGTAGGATTGGAATCGGCGATGAAAAAGGTGAAAGAAACTGTCGATGAATACATGGCTAAACTCGATCACCCCTTCAAAGCTGAAGTCCAGGCGGTGCGCGCGATTATTTTGGGCGTGCATCCCGGCATCTGGGAGCAGGTGAAATGGAACGCGCCCAGCTTCAGCTACAAAGACTACATCGCGACTTTTAATCTGCGCGCTCAAGAGCATGTGCATCTCATTTTTCACAACCCGGCCATCGCGGGCATCCAAAGTGATCTGCTGGAAGGCGATTATGTGGATCGGCGCATGACTTATTTTACGGACATGAACGATGTGAAGGCCAAACAAGCGGCGCTGGAATATGTGGTGCAAGAACTGGTCAAGGTGATGGGCAAATGAGCGACACAATCACGATTCAGACTTATGACCGGATCGCGGCGGATTTTGCCGAACGTTATTGGGATGTCGTGCTGGAACGTGCGCTGGATAGTTTTGCGGCAGGTCTTCCAAGCGGGAGCCGCGTGATGGATTTAGGCTGCGGGCCAGGGCGAGATATCGCGCTGCTGAGGACGCGCGTCCTCAATATGCTCGGCGTAGACCGTTCAACCGGAATGCTCCACGAGGCAGGTCGGCGGGTCGGCGGAATGCTGGCCTGCGCTGATATGCGCTATTTGCCCCTCTACCGCGCGAGTCTCGATGGAATCTGGATGTGCGCGTCGCTGCTGCATATGCCGCGCTCCGATGCGCCGGTTGTTTTGGCAGAGGCGAGTCGGGTGCTGCGCGCGGGCGGCATTTTATACGTCTCGGTGCAGGAGGGGACGGGCGAAAGCTGGTCAGACAGTGACGGTGGAAAACGGTTCTTCACTTTTTATCAGGTCGATGACATTAAGACGCTGGTTGAGCAGGCCGGATTCGTGGTGGCGGATAACTGGACGAATGTGGGCGGTCATTCCAATTGGATCAGTTTACTGGCTGTTCGCGGCGAACACTAAACGAGTCAGAATCAACAGCGCCGGACTAGGCCCTTGAGGAAGGGCAGCCCGGCGCATTTGTTGAGGAGAGATTCAGTAGGTAACGAAGCACTGTGGTCGAGGACTTCCCTACCGAACCCCATGCAGTGATAACCAGCATGTCCACCATAAGGTGTCCATAGCCCCGTGTCATCCCTGCACATAGCATGAACGGAATTGCACCCATGACCTGAATACGAGTCTACGCTTCTCCGCTCAGGCTGTCAGCCAACATTTGTCATCCCAACAGCAGCTATTTGTCATATCGTGTCATGAGTCGATGATGGCGTCGGCCTCGATTTCCACCAGCATGTTGGGATCAATCAGGCGGCTGACTTCCACCATCGTCGCCGCAGGCCGGATATTCCCAAAGAATTCGCCGTGTGCCTTGCCGATGGCTTCCCATTGGTCGATGTTAACCACGTACATGCGCGTGCGGACAACCTGTTCCAATTTTGCGCCTGCTTTGTGCAGTGCTGCTTCAATGTTGCGCAGCGCTTGTACCGCCTGGGCATAAGGATCGCCCGCGCCGACCACCTGACCATTTGCGTCCGTCGCGGTTGTCCCGGCGACATGGACATATGGCCCAACCCGCACCGCCCGCGAATAGCCGACGATAGGTTCCCAGGGCGCGCCTGATGAAATAATTTGTCGTTCCATAGGGTTATCCTTCTGCATCCGGGTTGGGCGTCACTTCAGGATCAGGAGTTGGCAGTTGATTGGTATAAATGGGCAGCGCATCAATTTTTTCCTGGGAAATATCGAATAAACGCACTGATCCCCAACCATAAATATCCTGATAGAGCACATAGACCCAGGTGGCATCGGCAGAGCGGGCTAAGGGTGTCACATTGTTTTTGAAGGGCACAATAACCAGCACGCTTCCAGCGACTTTGGGTTCGTCTCGCAGCCGTACATTGAAGCGGGTCACGACGACTTCGTCGGGCGCGGCGACACCCTCGCCGGTTCCATCGACCACCAGAACGGGAAGATTACCAGGATTGCCCTCAATCGTCACCGTAAAATAGGCCACCCAACCTTTGAGGCTGTCATTTTCAATGTAGAGCCAATCGTTATTGTTATCACTCCGGCCTGTGACCTGAGCCGTATCATCGACATCGAATTGGCCGACAATGTTATATTGCATTCCAGGGCCACTGCGCACGTTCACCCGCCCATAGGCGGACATTGTCACCGAGTCACCAGAAGGGGTTGGAAGCTCAGACGGGATTATAGGCAGGTCTTCGGCATCGCCGTCCAGCAGCACCGCGAACGAGGCCACCCAGCCAATAATGCCGCCTTCCAACGTCACCCGCAGCCAACCGCCTTTCTCACTTTCGCGGCCATCAACCGTGACTTGCTCGTCGGCATTGAGCTGCCCGACAATGTCATACTGCGCACCCGGCCCACTGCGGACATTGATGGTTCCATAGGCCGTGGCATTGGACGGGGCAATGGGTGTGGCTTCTTGCGCGCTGGCGACTCCGCTCAACAGGGTGATTGCAAACAAAAGTACAAAGCGTTTGTACATAGATTCCAATCCTAACCTACACTACTCAAACAGACTGCCTAAGTATACACCGACAGGATTAGCGTTGGGTTATGGTCAAAATCGGGAGCAAAAAATATAAGATTAGCACGAGGTTGTGCCTTGTACGGGGCGGATTTTTTGTGGAGGGAGCGACGGCCTCACGCCCTGTAGGATTACGTCTAAAACAAGAAACGACTGGCAAAAGGCGCACCTGTTATAACCGCCGCGACATGCCCGATGATGAACAACAGCATCAATCCGCTGAAACCGACGACCTTATGTTGAACCCGTTTATCCCAAATGCCACCAATCCAGAACATGATGTATTCCTTTTCCCAACTCATAAACCGGAAGTTACTTTGAGATCTGTTTTTTACCGCCATACCCCAAAAACTCAGATTTTTCTGGAAAGTTCATCAAAACCAGCGCGCTGCTGCCAATACGCTTATCCTAGCGTCATATAAGCTCAAATTTGGCTTAAGGATTATCCGCCAGCGCCCGTAAACGAAGTAGCCTGGATGCCCGCAATGAGGGCGGCTTTCTCATCGGCGGTCAGGTTGGCATCAGGGTGCATCGTCAGATATATTTTCGGCGGCATTTTGTCGCTCTCGATTTGACGAATCAGTTCCCTGGCTTCCATTTCGCCCGTGCCTTCGGAGAAATTCAACTTTTGTCGGCCTTCATTTACATCATGCACAACCAACCAGGAGATTGGGGCGAATTGCGCGTACCAGGGCCAGATGGTCTCGTTGCTGTGGCAGTCATAACAGGCTCTACGCATCATGGAGGCGGTTTCTGCCGAACTCCAGGTCACTTTATATTGCACCGCTGGATTGGTAGGCGCGAAACCGGGAATGACTTGCAGGACAATAAATCCGACCACAATGACCGCGATGACACCGAGAATAATGTTGCGTTTACTGGACATTTACATAGCTCCATGAAAGTTTGCTCTAACTAATAGAGACCCTATTCTGTATTTTTTAAGTTTAAGGTTGATGAAAACTAAATGAGTGTGACAGATGTCAGGAATAGAAGAGGCTTCCAACAGTAATGCCAAACAAGCTTTGATTACCCATTCCTGACGCCAAAGCCTATATAATTCTGCTTTACACGCCCAAAAAACGGGTGTACAATAATCGTTAAATTTAGTACATTCAGAAATTTGTGAACGATAGACCCGCAGATGAGGACAATCTCATGACCAATTGGAACACCATCAGCGATAAAGTACAGGCTCAGGAACGGCTGACCTATGATGAAGGGGTATGGCTGTTCGAGCAGCGCGATGTGATTAAGCTGGGCAAACTGGCGCAGGTTGTGCGCCGCCGTTTGCATGGCGACAAAGTGTATTTCAACAAAAATCGCCACATCAACCCGACCAATGTGTGCGCTTTCCACTGCAATTTCTGCTCGTTTGCCCGTACCAGCGACGACGAGGACGGCGCATATACCTTTATGCCCAACCAGATTCCCGACAAAGTACGCTCGGCAGTCGCCGCAGGTGTGCGCGAATTCCATATCGTCGGCGGGCTGCACCCCGAACTGGGTTTTGAATATTATCTGGACGTGCTGGAAACGCTCAAAAAAGAATTCCCGCATATCCATCTCAAGGCTTTCACCGCTGTCGAGATTGATTATTTCGCCAAGCTGACCGGCATGTCGCATGAGGAAGTGCTCAAGGAACTGGTTAAAGCCGGGTTGGATAGTATGCCGGGTGGCGGCGCGGAAATTTTCCATTGGGATGTGCGCAAGAAAATTTGCCCGGAAAAAGCCGATCAGGAAACCTGGCTGCACGTCCACGACACTGCCCACAAACTGGGTTTGAAGACCAACGCCACCATGCTTTATGGGCATATCGAGAAGCCGGAACACCGCATCCATCACATGGTCGCGCTGCGGGAGCAACAGGATAAATCCGGCGGCTTCCAGACCTTTATCGCCCTGGCCTTCCATCCCGAAGAAAACAACCTGGGACGCAAACTCAATCGCCAGTGGACAACCGGCGTGGATGACATCAAAACTATCGCCATCAGCCGCCTGATGCTCGACAACATCTCCAACATCAAAGCTTATTGGGTGATGCTGACCCCAGCACTGGCGCAGGTGGCGCTCAGTTTTGGGGCGAACGACATGGACGGCACGATCCTCGAAGAACATATCTATCAGGATGCGGGCGCGAAGAAACAGGCTATGACCGTCGAAGAACTCAAGACCTTCATCCGCAAGGCCGGTTATATACCCGTCGAGCGCGACACGGTTTACAATGAACTTGAAGTGTTTGCGTAGCCTCACTCAAGTTTAACTGATAGCCGAGGATGTGAGATGATTGCTTCATTCTATCCGTGTTTGGTGGCGGGCACTGCATTGATCTTCTTTGGCGGTTATCACTTGACGATTGGTCGTCTGATTCGCAAGTTCGTGGGCAATCGCTTTGGCGTGGAAATCAACCGCCGAGACGAGATCACTTTCAGTGAAGCAAGTCAAGGTAAGGCGACCCGGATAATGATCGTTTATTATGGCCTATATTGGATAGGGCTGTTGACGGTAATGGTTCTCGGTGGTGCGTTAATTGTTGTAATTCTCAGCGTTGGTAACGTGCTTTCATATTCTGGCCCGAAATAAACTAGGCGAGTTGCGAGGCGATAATATGGTTGCACAGGCGAAAACACAAGTAACTTTTGCAGAAAATGCTATGTGGATGAGGGTGGGGCATAAGGTAGGAATGTCAACAAAAGTGAGCCAATTCGAGTAAAG
>JBDTNB010000164.1:0-14185 GCA_039933955.1 Chloroflexota bacterium | reverse complement strand
TACCCTTATTTTTATCTTAAACCAGATTCACCCAAATAGTCTTAACCTGTGTGTAGAGTTCCAAAGCATCTTTGCCCATCTCACGTCCAAAGCCACTTTCCTTGTAACCGCCGAAGGGCGCAGCCGCGTCGATAAGCCCGTACTGATTGATCCACACCGTCCCGGCCTTGATCGCCTGGGCGAAACGGTGTGCCTTGCCGATTTCGCGTGTCCATACGCCTGCCGCCAAGCCATAGCGAGTGCCGTTAGCACGATGTGTCAATTCCTCCCACTCATCAAACGGCGTAACCGTCACGACTGGCCCAAAAATTTCTTCCCGAACAATCGATAGCGAATCGTCCGCGCCTGCGACGACTGTCGGCGGCAGGAAATATCCGCCTGCGAGGTCGCCGCCCAACCGTTCGCCGCCGCTCACGACTTCTGCGCCGTCTGAACGTCCACTTTGGATAAATCCGGTCACACGCTCCAATTGTTCCCGCGAGACCAACGGGCCAAGATGCACATTCGTGAAACCATCGCCGACACGGATTTTCTGCGACTCCGCCGCCAGACCTTCAACCACCTGTTCATAAACCGGGCGCTCGACGAATAAGCGAGATCCGGCGATACACTCCTGTCCGCTGTTGCTGAAGACTGCCCAGGTCGCACCTTTGATGGCCCGCGATACGTCGGCATCCGCGAAAATCACATTTGGCGATTTGCCGCCCAATTCCAGGCTTACCCGTTTCAAATTACTGGTCGCCGCCGCTTCCATGATTTTGCGTCCGATTTCGGTGGAGCCGGTAAAGGCTACCTTGTCGATGCCGGGATGCGCGGTGATAGACGATCCCGCTGGCACGCCAAATCCCGTCAAAATATTCACGACTCCCGCTGGAAGCCCCGCTTCAATTAAAATTTCGCCTAACCGTAGGGCGGTCAATGGCGTCTGCTCGGCGGGTTTCAGTATGCAGGTATTCCCACAGGCCAGCGCCGGAGCCAATTTCCAGGCCGACATCAACAGCGGGAAATTCCAGGGAATAATCAGACCGACCACGCCCATTGCTTCGCGCAGGGTATAAACCAGTTGATTGGGGAACGACACCGGAATCGTCGAACCTTCAATTTTACTGGCCCAACCCGCGTAATATCGGAAATGGCGCACCGCCTGCGGTACATCCACCCGCGACGATGTTTTCAGTGGTTTACCGTTATCGAGGGTTTCCAGTTCCGCCAATTCATCGGTATATTTTTCGATCAGGTCGGCAACTTTCCACAGCAGATTGCCCCGTTCACTTCCGCTCAGGCCGCTCCATGTGTTGCTCTCGAAAGCCTTACGAGCTGCATCGACGGCACGATTTACGTCTTCCGCTCCCGCTACCGCCACTCGGACTAAAACCTTCCCGGTGGCCGGGTTGACCGTTTCAAAAGTCTCGCCATTGGCCGCATCAACCCACTCACCACCTATCAACAACTGCTTCGGCTGATTCAAGAACGCGCTTGTCCCCGGCTTCAAGCCGGTTTCCGAAACGGACACCATCAACGTACTCCTTTATAGGTAAAATATCCATAAATAATCGGTAATTTGAACAGATTATAGCCTGCATTGAGATTGCATTCTACGAATTTGAAAAAAGCGACGAACCTCCGGGATTTCAACTAACAAACGGCTTAGGCAATTCGAGGCGAAACTAGTACCATAGTAAAGATTAAAACAACAAACCACGAGGCAATCACATGAAACGCATTGCAGTTTTGACCAGCGGAGGGGATGCTCCAGGCATGAATGCGGCCATCCGTGCCGTCGCCCGCACCGGTATCGCCAAAGGTTGGGAAGTGTTCGGTGTGCAGCACGGTTACGCGGGGTTGATGGCAGGCACATTTCGCACGCTCGGCCCGCGTGAAGTCGGCGGCATCATTCAATTAGGCGGCACGATGCTCGGCAGCGCCCGTGCTCCAGAATTCAAAAATGAAGAAGGTCGCCAAAAGGCACTGCGCGAACTTCATCAGGCGCAAATTGAAGGACTGGTTGTCATCGGCGGCAACGGTTCGCAAACCGGTGCTTATGCCCTTTCACAGCTAGGTTTCCCGGTGGTTGGTGTTGCCTCCACCATCGACAATGATTTATACGGTTCAGAAATTACCATCGGCGTCGATACCGCCTTGAATATTGCCCTCGAAGCGATTGACCGCCTCAAGACAACCGCCTCGTCGCATAATCGCGCCTTTCTGGTCGAGGTTATGGGGCGCGACTGCGGTTATCTCGCCCTGATGAGCGGTATCGCAGGCGGCGCGGAAGCCATTGTCATTCCTGAAATCGAAACCACGCCAGAAACTTTAGCGGACACCCTGCGCGCATCCTACGAACGTGGCAAAGCCCACGCCATCATTGTCGTTGCTGAGGGGGCGAAGCATAATGCTGAGGCCCTTGCAACGTACTTCAAAGAAAACAAGCAGTCGCTGGGCTTCGAACTGCGTGCCACTCAACTCGGTCATATCCAGCGCGGTGGTGCTCCCGGTGCATTTGACCGCTTGCTGGCAACGCGCTTGGGTGCTGCGGCGACCAATGCACTGGCGGAAGATGAAAGCGGAGTTCTTGTGGGTCTCAATAAAAATGAAATCACACGCACGCCTTTATCAACCTGTGTAGCCTCAAAAAAACCGCTCGACATGAGGCTGCTGGAGTTGGCGAAGGAACTGGCACAGTAGGCAGCGTTAGAAACTCAATAAAGCCGCTAAAGCCCCTTGTGACCCTACGCATATTGAGATATAATAACCATCAATGGGCGTGAACAAGTTTCGATGTGGGGATCGGGCTGATGAGTAGCGCGAAGGCGCATTGCAAACTGTGAAAGTCGGCTGCTAACGACCTTGCAGACTCCTGGGCAGTACAGGACACGTCCACAACGCAGTACCCAGCATAAATGGGGAAATGCAGTAGGGCACGACAACATTTCGTGCCCTTTTCTATTCAACTAATGAGACAAAGCAATAATCGTCGTGCTGTAGGGCGCAAGTTCCGTCAACGGTTGATAACTGCTCAAACCACCATCTGCCGTGACTGTCGGTACAGACGGTTCGCCTGCCCCCAACAACAATTGAACATCCCCGACTGCTGTGAGTCCTGAACCGCCGCTGATTTGATAATCACTCACCGTATCACCCGATAAATTAATCACCACTAACAGCGTTTCGGTATCGTCATGCCGGATGAAACTGTAGACCTGCTCGGCAGTGATGTCCAGGACGGTCATATCGCCAGTTTGCAGCGCCGGATGCGCCGTGCGGAAGCGAATCAAATCGCGGTAATGGCTCAGAAGCGATGCACTGTCACCAGTTTCAGCCGTAACACTGGCGACATCCTGATTGGTCTTACAATTCTTGCCTTTCATAAATGGTGCAACCAGTTTAGTATCGTCCCATTGGAACATGGTGCGGATGCACTCATCCGGCTTGATTCCGGTCATACCAATCTCTTCACCATAGTAGATAAATGGCACGCCGGGCTGAGTCAGCAGCAGGCTGGCCGCCACGCCTACTTTATTAAAATCGCGGTGCAGTTCATTCATGATGCGGTTCTGGTCATGGTTCGTCAGGAAAGCACCGTACTGCCCCAGCTCATAGGCTTTCAAAACCCGCTTCTGCACATCTGGCAGGTTGCCCACTTTACCCAATTTGGCGGCATTGACCATCGCCCCTGCCAAGTCAAATGCAAACACCGTATCGACTGAATCCGGCACATACAGCGACGCAATATCACTGTCATTCTGAACTTCACCGACAGTGAACACATCCGGCTTCACCGATTCCAGATGTGCTTCCCAGGCTTTCAGCCAATCAAACGTTTCCGGCGTATTTTCTTGCGTGCGCCCGTCCTCAATCAGATGTTTAACAGCATCCAAGCGAAAGCCATCCACACCCATATCGTTCAGCCAAAAATCAGCAACGCCATACATGGCTTGCGTCACATCCGGGTTACGGTAATTTAAGTCCGGCATTCCACCCTGGAAAATCGCGTAGTAAAAACGGTCACGCCCGATATTCCATACCGTCTCACCCCAGGGGCCGCTGTAGCGTTGCAGCGTATCCGACCAGATATACCACGAGTCGTGTTCCGAACCCGGGGTCAGCGAGTCCTGAAACCAGGCATGATCGCGCGCCGTATGGTTCAAAACCATGTCGATAATCACCGCGATCCCACGCTTGTGGGCTTCTTCGACAAGCTGCTTGAAATCGTCGTTCGTGCCATAATCTGATTCGATTTGTTCGTAATCGGTGATGTCATAGCCGTGATAACTCGGCGACTGCATGATCGGCATCAGCCATAAACCGGTCACGCCCAGATCACTGGTGGTCGCTGGGTCGCCATCATTCAAATAATTCAGTTTGGAGATAAGTCCTTTCAAATCGCCGTTGCCATCACCATTGCTATCGGCATACGCCCGCACAAATACCTCGTAAAACACCCGATCATTCCACCAGGGTAAGCCATCCGTTCCTATTTTGTCTTGCTGTGCGGGCGCGGCACTCACTGGAACCATCCACAAAACGAGCAGCATCCCGAAAAATATTTTTCGCATCTTGAAATTCCTCTAAACCCGTATGACAATAAAAAAGGCGCTCCAGTCTGGAACGCCCACATTTTATCTTTTCTTACGACTCGCTGCTCATCTCTGGAACCATCGCCCGATGCCGTTCGACCAGTGCTTTCAGGTGATAAATCAGCAATTTGACCTCTTCAAGCGTGCTGTGTTTGCCCAACACGAAGCGCATCTGCCCCATCAGCCGGTCTGGATGCACGCCCATCGCCAGCAACACGTGGCTTGGTTCCTGCTGCCCGGTGGTACAGGCGCTTCCGCCGCTGGCTCCGATGCCGACCTCATTCAAATCTAGTAGAATCGAATCGCCGTTCAGCCCGCGCATGGTAAAGCTGGAATGCCCCGCCAAGCGTTCGCTAGGATGTCCCGTAAGTTCCGCTTCGGGGATAGTTTCGATAATCCCCTGAATCATCTTGTCACGCAGCGGCGCTAAACGGGCAGTGGTTTCCGCGCGTTCAGCTTCAGCCAACTTCAACGCCGCCGCAAGCCCTGCGATCAACGCGATAGGTTCTGTCCCGCCGCGCCGATGATTTTGCTGTCCGCCGCCGATCATCTGCGCCTTGAGTGCAATCGCCCGCCGCACATACAGCACGCCAATCCCTTTCGGCCCATAAAATTTATGCGCCGACAAGCTGAGTAAATCGACGTTGAGCACCTTCACATCCAACGGCAACAATCCCGGCGCTTGCACCGCATCGACATGAAATGGAATCCGCCGCTTTTTCAACTCCGCGCCAATGTCGCCGATTGGGTTAATCGTTCCGACTTCATTGTTGGCATAAATAATGCTCACGAGAATGGTGTCGTCACGCAGCGCATCCACGACCTGTGCCGCCGTCACCCGCCCATACGAATCGACTGGCAAAAAAGTGACTTCAAAGCCTTCATCGGCCAGTTCTTTGGCGACATCCAGCACAGCATGATGCTCGACGGCTGTCGTGATAATATGTTTCCCTCGTCCGCGCGCGCGCATCCCATAGGCAACGCCGCGCAGCGCCAGATTATCGCTTTCCGTCCCCCCGCTGGTGAAAATAATTTCCGCCGGGTCGCAGTTCAATTTCCCGGCAATACTTTCCCGCGCTTCCTGTAAAGCATTCTTTGCCGCTTTTCCGGCGCTGTGCAGGCTGGACGCATTGCCGAACACGTTCGTCCAATAGGGCATCATCGCATCGACCACACGCGGATCAGTCGGAGTCGTTGCGCTGTGATCCAGATAGGTAAAATTATGTGTCATGCTAGTCTCTCCAATTTCACCTCCGCTGTTTTAGCCCCTCTCCATGCAATGGGGAGGGGTTGGGGAGGGGATTATTCACCGGCTCATGCGGCTGGCGGACATTTCGGTTTCAATCGGTTCTGGCGGCGAATCGGCTCGATAATGCGCGCCCCGGCTGACATGATTGCGCTGCGCCGAGAACGTGACAATCCGCGCCACCTGTACCGCGTTGCGCAAACCAATCAGCGAGTCGTTCAAGCGCTGGCTGCGGTAAAATTCCTCAATCTCGTGCCACAAATGCCGTAGTTCGCGCTCGGCTCGTGCCAACCGTTCCGCCGTGCGGATCAAGCCGACATAATGCCACATCACATTTTTGATGGTCGTCATATCGACTTCGATGAGCGCCGGATCGGGTTCGGTCTCGCCGCGATACACCCAACTCGGCACGCGCGCTGTATCCACCGGATCACGCGGATTTTCAAGAATATGCCGAGCTGCCCGGTCTCCCCATACCAGTCCTTCGAGTAAACTCGTGCTGGCAAGTCGGTTCGCGCCGTGCAATCCGGTGCAGCTCACCTCGCCCACCGCGTATAAATCGGCAAGGCTCGTCAAACCCCAATCGTCGACCAGCACGCCACCGCAAAAATAATGTGCCGCCGGGACAACCGGGATCAAATCTTTGGTCGCATCAATCCCATACTGCGCGCAGCTTTCCACCATCTGTGGGAAATGTTGGCGGATAAATTCAGGCGAACGCTTGCTGGCGATGTCCAGGAAAACATGCTCGTAGCCATGTTCCAGCATCTCCATGTGGATCGCCCGTGCCACCACATCACGCGGGGCGAGGTCTTTCCACTCTGGGGCATAGCGCGCCATGAAGGCTTCGCCGTCGGGGGTCAGCAGCACACCGCCCTCACCCCGCACCGCCTCGCTGATGAGCAAATTGGGTGCGCCGCGCACGCTCAAACTCGTCGGGTGAAATTGAATATATTCGGCATTCACCACCCGCGCACCCGCCCGCCACGCCATCGCCAGACCGTCGCCGCGCGCCCCGCGTGGATTGCTGGTGTTACGGAAAATTTGCCCCAATCCACCCGTCGCCAACACGGTGTGTGCCGCCAACACCCGAATCACTTCCGTCGTCTCGCGGTTGAGCACATATGCACCCTGGCAAGTAATCGGGTCATACACCGCTACCGGATCAATCGCGTGATGTGGGAAAGTAATCAGGTCAACCGCCGTATGATTCGGCAGCAGTGTCACATTCGGGCGTGTCGCCAACGTGGTTAGCATTCCATTGACAATCGCTGCGCCCGTCTTGTCGCCTACGTGGATGATGCGCCGACGGCTGTGTGCCCCTTCCAGGCCGTACACCAGTTCGCCCTGCTCATTTTTATCAAAGCGCACGCCGCAGCGCTCGATCAACACCGAGCGCACCAATTCTGGCCCTTCTTCGGCCAGGATACGCGCCGCACGCGGCGAACTCACGCCATCACCTGCTTCCAAAATATCGCAGACGAGCAGATCTGGCGAGTCGTCCAGGCTGCGCGTCACAATCCCGCCCTGCGCCCAGGCCGAATTGTTATCGGCTGGATCAGGCGCGCGTGAAATAATCGTGACTTGGTGCGCCGGGTCATCGCTCAGGCGCAGCGCCGTCGCCGCACCCGCAATGCCACAGCCGATGATGAGGGTATGGGTTCGTATATCGTCCATAATGGGCTACTTAGGAATGGCTAGCATACGATCCAGCGCGAATTTTGCATTGCGCTGAATCTCATCCGGCACAAAAATCTGATTAATGACTCGGCCTTCTGCCAGATTTTCCAGCACATTCGCCAAATCAAGTGGGCTGATCCGGTACATCGTGCTGCAAAGGCACGAAAACGGCGACAGGAGTTCGACCATTTTGTCGGGCTGCTGCCCCTTCAACCGGTTAACCATATGCATCTCCGTGCCGATTGCCCATTTGCTCCCCGGTGCGGCGGCTTCTACAGTCTTGATGATATACGAAGTCGAACCGACATAATCGGCCTTGTCCACGACCTGCATCATGCATTCCGGGTGAACCAGGATATTTACATCGGGGTGATGCTTACGCCACAAATCGACGTGTTCCGGGCGGAACTGCTGGTGGACGCTGCAATGTCCGCGCCACAAAATCACCTTCGCATTGCGGATTTCGTCGTCGGTCAAGCCGCCGTAGGGTTTGAATGGATTCCACAGCACCATCTGTTCCAACGGGATACCCATCGCTTTGCCGGTATTGCGTCCCAGATGTTGGTCGGGGAAGAAAAACACCTTTTCGCGTTGGGCAAACGCCCATTCCAATACGCCACGCGCATTCGATGAGGTACACACTGCTCCGCCGCGTTCGCCCACGAAGGCTTTCAAATCAGCAGCGCTGTTCATGTAGGTGATGGGCATCACATGGTTGAGCGGATCATCCATCAAGACATCTTCGAGTTCTGCCCAGGCAGTCAACACCTGCTGCAAATTCGCCATATCCGCCATGCTGCAACCGGCCTGCATATTCGGCAGGATCACGGTTTGATCCTCGCGCCCCAAAATCACCGCGCTTTCGGCCATGAAATGCACGCCCGCGAACACAATAGTCTTGGCTTTGACCTGTGCGCCCTCACGGCTTAATTGATAACTGTCGCCCTGCACATCAGCAAACCGAATCACTTCGTCACGCTGGTAATGATGTCCCAGGATCACAACATCATCACCCAAAATTGGGCGTATTTTCTGAATGCGTTCAATCGCCGCCGCTTCCTGCTCGACCAGCGTTTCATTTAATGCCGGGTCAATTGTCATTTCCATATCGACCATTAGTTTTAGCTGCTCCTCTTTGCTTCCCTAATATCCGTTATGGACGTTAGAAATAGCCTTCATTTCTATTCTCCCCTCTCCACGTGTGGAGAGGGATTGAGGGTGAGGTTTCTTTTAAACCCGCGTAATCCGCATCGACAAATCCAATGCCGGAGCCGAATGCGTTAGTGCGCCCACACTGATAAAATCCACACCTGTCGCTGCCACCGCCGCGACTCGCTCCAAACTCATGTTGCCTGATGCTTCCAGCGGCACAAGCCCGCCCGCCATTTGTACTGCTTCGCGCATTTGGGCGTCGCTCATATTATCCAGCATTACCCGATCCACATTGAGCGTCAAAACTTCTTGCAATTCATCGAGATTCTTGACTTCGACCTCGATCAATAAATCCTGTGTGTCTGCGTGTGCGCGAATAGCATTTACCGCTGCGGTGATGCTCCCTGCCGCGTCGATATGATTATCTTTAATCATCACCATATCATACAAACCCATCCGGTGATTCTGCCCGCCGCCCATTTTGACAGCATATTTTTCCAACGAACGCCAGCCAGGGGTGGTCTTGCGTGTATCCAGTATAATCGCCTTCGTCCCAGCGACAGCCCCCACGAATTGGGCGGTTAAGGTTGCGATGCCGCTCAAACGCTGTAAAAAATTGAGTGCCGTCCGCTCACCCGTCAGCACCGATTGACCCGATCCCTGCACCTGACAAACAACCGTCCCATTGGCAATCTGCGCGCCATCCTTGACCATAAACTCAACCGCGACTGAGGGATCAATTTTCTGGTAAACCATTGTGACCAGACTCAATCCAGCGATGGTTCCATCCGCTTTCGCCGTAATGCGACCTGAAATCTGGGTTGTCGCCGGAATAGTAGCCTTTGAACCCACATCGCCACGCTCACCCAAATCCTCGCGCAGCGCCATATCAATCAGGGTCTCTGCCAATTTTTTGTCAAACATTGCCATCTACTTTAAGCTGTCTTTAAGATCGTGTTATCACTTTGTAACATATTGACCACCAATGACAAGGGGTACTCCGAAAGTACCCCTTGTGTGCAATATATAGACGTGTTGACCGCCCGATTATTACTCAAGCTTCTCCAACGGCTGCGGATGGTGTCCATATTTCAAGTCATGAATCCCCGACGGCGCAGCCCAGCGGACGCCGTTGTAAATGACCTTCTGCACTTCGGCTTGATAATAAGTGGGGAAGGTTTCATGGCCGGGGCGGAAATAGAAAATTTTCCCCTTGCCGCGCTGATAGCAACAGCCACTGCGGAATATCTCACCGCCCTGGAACCAACTGACGAACACCAGTCTGTCCGGCGCAGGCACATCGAAATGTTCGCCATACATTTCCTCATGCGGAATCTCAAAATACGGCCCCAACCCATCGGCAATCGGATGCCCCGGATCAACGACCCAGATGCGTTCACGCTCGCCTGCTTCGCGCCAGCGCAAATCGCAGCCCGTCCCCATCAGTTTCTTGAAAATCTTCGAAAAATGCCCGGAATGCAGGACGACCAACCCCATCCCTTGCCAAACCCGTTTTTGCACCCGTTCGACGATCTTGTCATCCACTTTATCGTGCGCCATATGTCCCCACCACGTCAGCACATCAGTCTCAGCCAGCACCGCCTCGGTCAGGCCATGTTCCGGTTGGTCTAAGGTAGCCGTCCGCACCGAGGTCAGTCCATGATCGCGCAGCCCTTTGGCGATGACGCTGTGGATTCCCTCCGGGTAAACTTTACGCACTTCCTCGTGAGTCTTTTCATGAACATTTTCATTCCAAACGGTCACACGTAATGTTTCAGCCATAATTCATTCTCCTATGATTTATAAACTGCCTACCGGCGCACCATTTTGTGCTGCCGACGCTTTAATCGCATCCCACAGTAAAGCCATGCGCAGGCCAACTTCCGGCGGGCTTGAATTAGCTATCGAGCCGCGCCTGATGGCAAGAAATTGCTCCCAAACGCCGCGCGAATCCGGAACTACTACCGGTTGCAGACTGTCATCCCCCACCCGCTGTACTTCTAAGCGTTCCCCCAGATACCGGTACGCACAATGCCCTTCGTACAAATCAGCCTTATATCAGAATCAATCGTTGACGCCTCACCACAGGCATTCATCGTAACTAATGTGCCCGATGCCAGCCGCCCGATTACCACCGCTAAAATATCCACCGGACGACCCCGATTATCCATCCAGGCCGCCACTTCGACAAAATCCTCGCCTGCCAGATCGGCGATGGTATTCAGCATATGAGCGCCCGTGTCGAACAGGAAACCACCGCCTGCGATTTCCGGCTGCTGCCGCCAACTCCCTGCCGTCGGCGTACTCCAATTTTGCCAGACCATCGCGTTAATATTCAGTACCGAACCGAGTTCACCAGATCGCAAAATTTCGGCAGCATGACGAATCTGGGGTGACAAACTGCCGGGAAAAGCCACTACCAGCAGCTTACCAGTACGATCCCGCACTTCGATTAAACCACGTGCCTCATCGGCATTCATCACCATCGGCTTTTCGAGCAGGACATCCAGGCCAGCTTCTAAACAGGATTTAGCTTGTTCGTAGTGGTAAACGTGTGGGCTGATAATAAAGCCCGCATCCAAACCATCAGCAAAATCACCCAGGAATTTTGACCAGTCCGGTTGATTGGGTGGCGGTTCCAGACCCGCATCTTTGAACAATTGAGCAGCAGCGGAGTAAGCTTCTGAGGATGGTTCACATATCGCGACAACCCGAGTCGTATTCTGCTGTTTTAACATCCTTTCAAGATGATAACGCGCCATACCGCCGCAGCCTACTATACCAACCCGTACCGGTTGATTAGCGCCCATTATTGAAATGCCTCCGAGTTATTGAAAGTGAATAATTCTAAAAAATAGCAGATCAGGAATTTACCAAGCCGATTTTACCGCACATTGATAAGTCCATGTAAGAAGTGAACAAAACAGAACCGAAATGCGATTTAGTGAGTAATATGGGTAAGTGTTCAAGGATGGGTAATTGTGATGATCGAAACGCCAGGATTGACTACTTACATACCTACGTTTATGAGTGAACAACTGATTGCGACCAAGCTGCAAATTCCAACCCTTCCGGCCACATGGGTCTCTCGCCCTGACTTGATTCGCCGCCTTGATGAGGTCGAAAATTTCAAACTAACCCTGGTTTGCGCGTCCGCCGGATATGGCAAAACTACCCTGTTGAGTGAATGGGCAACCCAAACCCGCCTGCCCACCGCCTGGGTAGAACTGGACGAACGTGACAACACAGCCGAGTCATTTTGGCTGTATGTCATTACCGCATTGCACACGCTGCAAGCGGGAATTGGCGAAAATGCTTTAGCCCTGTTGTGGGCGCAAAACACGCCTCCGATTGAAGCAGTTTTGACAGCGCTCATTAATGACATCGCCCTATCGCCAAACCCTATCGTATTGATTTTGGATAACTACCACACCATAACATCACCTGCTATCCTAGCCGCCATGACCTTTTTGATAGACCATCTCCCGGCTCAACTGCGGCTCATCATTGCCAGCCGGGTTACATCCACACTGCCATTGGGGCGGTTACGTGGTCTCGGTCATCTCGCCGAACTGCACACCGATGATTTGCGTTTTACCTCATGTGAGATTGCCCAACTTTTCGATCACCTTCACATCCCCCAACCTGATCTGTTGGCTATCGAGCATTGTACAGAGGGCTGGATTACTGGCTTGCAGCTTGCACTGAACGGGCGCAGCGGTGATTCGCTCGCCGCGCTAACCGGAACACACCGCTTTATTGTGGATTATTTCTCTGAGGAGATTTTTGACAAGCAACCGCCGATGATTCAGGATTTCCTACTTCAAACCGCCATTGTGGATACACTGTCAGCCGAATTATGTGACGCCCTCACAGGTCAGCATGACAGCCGCTGTACCCTGGAAAAGCTCGAACGCGAGAATGTGTTCATCTGCGCGCTGGATGAATCTCGCCACCAATATCGCTATCACAACCTGTTCGCCGAATTTTTGCACAGCCGCTTGCAAATTTGCGGCGATCAAAACAGTATCGACGAACTCCACCGCCGTGCTGCCGCTTGGTATCAGGCCAACCCCCTTCCCCACACTTCGACTCCTGACCAAACGATTCATCTGAGTCAGCGTGAATTGGAGGTGCTGCGCCTGATCGCAACCGGCTTATCGAATCACGAAATTGCAGCAGAATTAGTGGTTGCTGTCAGCACGGTCAAAACTCATGTCAAAAGCATCTATCGCAAATTGAACGTGGGCAGCCGCTTTGAAGCCATCGAGCGCGTGCGCGAACTACCCCTGCCTCCTACCCAGCGCAGACCAGCCTGACCGTAAGGGGTAGATGACTATCCCCCCAAAAAACTGAATTCTCCCTCTGTCAATCCCCCCATAGGAGGAAGACATCCTAGCCCAAATGTGCTATCCTCTTTTTATGCTTTATTCCTTGCCCTCTGCCATGACACACCATGACAGAGGGTGTTGGATTTTCAGTATGAAGTCTCCATATCGAAGAATCCGTTTTCCTTCGCCCGATTCAGCGACCAGCGGTACACCCACACCGATGCCACCGTCACGACCACCGTACTCACCGCCAAAATCCCCAGCAGTTGCCAATCACTGAAATCCTTGAACGTCGGGAAGGCCACCAGCTTCGAGCCGAGCAGCGCCCGCCGCGCCAATTCCAGCCAATACGTCACCGGGAAAATGAACCCGATAGGTCGCAGCCATATCGGCAGCACATCCAACGGGAAAATCGCCCCGGTGAATAGATACAATGCCCCCGCGAGTGCATCCCCAATTTGGTTGTAATGCCGCGCCATCATCATCGTCAGCGAACCGACTACCAACCCCAGCGTTACCAGCGAAACAATCCCCAAAACCGTGCTCACGATGAACAACGACCAGTTAATCGACTGGAATGTGACCGGCAGTTTGAACACGATTACGCCGAACCCAACCGTAATCACCAGGGACATCAACCCAATCAGCAACCGCGCAACCCCGCGCCCAATCAGATAAAAATAACCGTCCATCGGCGTCGTGTAAAGCTGCCGAATCGTGCGGTACTGCTCTCGGTCACTAATGACCGTCCAACTAACCCCGCTCACCACCTGTCCCACCAAAATATACAGGGCATTCCCCAGGTAAATGTATGCAAAAATTGGTTCCTGGGTCGCCCCATTGGTGATGACACTGTACATCACCACCAGGATCAACACGCTGGCGATGGGCCGCGCAATTGAGTAAATCGCGAACAGCATCGGATCGGCCCAATTGGACTCGATTTGCCAACCCAACCAAGCCGCCGTCACAAACGTCCGCAGCACATTATTCCGCCGCACAAACGGGATATTCAACAACCGTTCTGTAATCGCCATAATTTTCCTTTTGTCTTTCCAGTTTCATCATGCAAATGCGTTTTATCGCGGCGGCATTTTTTGTAGGGAGGAGACATGTCTCGTCCGCTTTTTTCTTCCGTCTTGCGCCCCTCTCCACAAGTGGCTGAGGGGCGGACATGTTTGGGGAGGGGGTTGCGAAGG
>JBDTNB010000163.1:0-14305 GCA_039933955.1 Chloroflexota bacterium | reverse complement strand
GCATCGAAGAAGTCATCGCCATGCACTGCGCGGGCAACGGCTTCGGCGAAATTATACGCGCCTTCGCTCTGGCAGAAGCCACTGGCAGCGGCTCGGCACAGGATTTCCTGGATCGCCATAAGAACGGCGAGGGTTGGGGACAAATTATGAAGGATAGCGATGTGCATCCTTCTGACCTCGCCCCAGGCCGCGTCCTGAAAGATCACACTACCGATACCAGCGCTGACACCCAGTCTGGCAGCGGAAATGGCAACGGCGGCGGTAACGGAAATGGTCACGGCAACGGAAACGGTGGTGGTGGTGGCAACGGGAATGGAAATGGCAATGGTGGTAACGGTGGTGGAAACGGGAACGGTAACGGCGGCGGGCATGGTCACGGCAACGGTGGCTAATCCCTCAGGCTAAAATTCAGTTCCCAATGATGAGCGTCAGCGATAAAGCTGGCGCTCATTTTATTACGTATGGGTATAATGCAGC
Source organism: Chloroflexota bacterium (assembly GCA_039933955.1). GTDB lineage: Bacteria > Chloroflexota > Anaerolineae > Aggregatilineales > Phototrophicaceae > CFX2. Next base: position 13,828 of record JBDTNB010000163.1, on the reverse strand, counting down.
TTCGGAATGACTTGAAAAGGAGCGATTATGCCCAACGACAAACACGTCAGCCTGACGATTTACAACCAGGGAACTTCCCTGGTGCGTGACCGGCGCACGGTTGAACTGCAAGCGGGGACGAACACGCTCGATTTCACCGATGTGACCGCGCAAATTGACGCCACCTCGGTGACGCTGACCACGCCCGATGATCCCAACGGCACGCTGGTGCTGGAACAAAATTATCTCTATGATCTGGTGGGCGCGGATGCCTTGCTCAAACGCTATCTGGATCAAATCATCGAAGTGACTGCCGCTGATGGCGAATATTTCTCCGGGCGATTATTGAGCGCCAACAGCATCCACGAGATTATTTTGCAAACCGAGGATGGCCGTGTGGCCTACCTGACGGGCGACAAAATCCGTGATGTGCGTTTTCCGGCGCTCCCCGGCGGCCTGATGACTCGCCCGACTCTGCGTTGGCTGCTGCATACTGAAAAAGCCGGGGCAAGGCCGATTGAATTGACTTATCTCACGGGCGGGATGAATTGGACGGCGGATTACAATCTGCTGCTGGCGACGGATAACAAAACCTTCGACCTCAACGGCTGGGTGACACTCGATAACACCAGCGGCGCAACCTTTGTCGATGCCCAGGTGAAATTGGTCGCAGGGGACGTGAGGCGTCTGCCTGGCCCAGGGCGACGACTGCACGAGGTCAGGATGGCGAAAGCCAACTATGCTGCCGAACCAGAGCAGGTCGAGCAGCGCGCCATGTTCGAGTATCAGCTTTACGAAATTAACCATCCGGTGACAGTTGCCAACAATGAGACCAAACAGGTTGAATTTGTGGCTGGACAGCATGTTCCAGCAAACATTTATTATGTCTATGCTCAATACATGTACTTTGGAGGCTATGCCGACCATCCGGTGATTGAGTCTTCGTCAGACAGCGAAGATGCGATTCATATCACAACTCGCCTTGAATTTTCGACGGGCGAGGAAAAAGGCTTGGGCAAAGATTTGCCCACCGGACGCATCCGCGTGTATCAGACCGACACCGACGGCGCGGCGGTGCTGATCGGCGAAAACACCCTCAAGCACACGCCCAAAGGCGAAACCGTAGACATCGAATTGGGCAAAGCCTTCGATCTGGTGGCCGAACGCCAGCAAAAAGATTTCCGCCAACTCCGCAAAAATGTGCTGGAAGAAGATTACGAAATCCGCCTGCGCAACCGTAAAGATACCCTGACCGTGCAAATCCGCGTGCGCGAACGGCTTTTCCGCTGGAGCAATTGGGAGATTCGGGCGTCGTCGCTGCCGTTTACCAAACTCAATTCCAGCAGCATCGAGTTCCGCGTGGATGTGCCGCCCGGAGGCGAAACCGTCCTCACCTATACCGTGCGTTATAGCTGGATCGGGTAAGCGCAGGCGTGCTATAATCGGATAACATCCATTAGAGGCAAAATATGCGACAAGTCATTTTAATCCCCGACGAAACAGGTGGATACGTTGTAGAAGTTCCCAGCCTACCGGGTTGCTATAGCCAGGGCGAGACCGAGGAAGAAGCCCTGGCGAATATTAGCGAAGCTATTGAACTGCATATTGAAGATATGCTGGCGCAGGGCGAAGAAATCCCAAAGGATGTCCCCGCGCCAATTCTCCTCAAAGCGGTTTAATGCCCAAGCTCCCGGTTGTCAATGCTCGTGAATGTATAAAGGCGCTGCAAAAGGTGGGGTTTTCGGTTGTCCGGCAAAAAGGCAGCCATATCACCCTGCGTCGTATCAAGGGTGTTGGTCGCGTGACTGTTCCGAATCATAATCCGCTAAAATCGGGAATGTTACACCGAATCATCAAAGATGCAGGACTTACCGTTGATGAGTTCGTTGATTTGCTATAAGCCTAAAACAAGTTGACTGGCGAGACCATCCTCACCTACACCGTGCATAATAGTTGACCGGGGTAGAGGTAATTAACGCGATAATAATTTGTCGTAGTCAGCATGAGGCCCAATCCATATCCAAACGATCACATCATCTGCTTCCCGCAAACCCAGGGCGCGATAGCTGATGCCAATCCGCACAGAGTACAGGGGCTTTTGTTTGCTGACGCGCTTGAATTGCAGGCTTGGATGAAAAGGATCACGTTTAAACAAGCCATAAGCTGAATAGGCTTGCGTTTTAGCCTCATCTGGAAGAGCGCGTAGTAATTCGCGAAAGCGTTTGGTACGCTTGGATTTCATGGGAAGTCAGGATCATTATCAGGGTCGAAATCTTCAGTCAATCCTGCGAGATATTCCGCGTGGGCTTCATCAGCCAATGAATCCAGCAGGTCTTGAGAGTCGGCAAATGTTTTATCCCACAACGCATCATAAATGTCAGCGGCATCATGGATTAAAGCACGCAGTACATCCGCTGGGGCATTTAATCCACGCTCACGGGCGAGGGTCGCGACCAGAATTTCCTCTTCTTCCGTGAGGGTGAGTGTGATGGTGTGAAAAGTGTTATCCATATGCAGTGTCCTTTTTTGATAAGCGACATTGATTGTTCACTAGGATAACATACATTGCATCGGCACAAGGACGTTCCGATTAGCTTTTATTGTTGCGTCCTGAAACACAACGGTTTGTCGTCGATGCTTGTGCGTGTGTCACGGTCAGGTAAATATTTTGATGGGATAGGCATTCCAAATGTTTTTCAAGCCTCGCGCTTATGCGGGCGTTGATGATCTGCGCAAAATCCAGGCGGCGACAGCGAGTTGGATCGCCAGTGTTGGATTCATGAGCTATCTGCATGTTGAGGATATTGCGCTGCGCTTGTTCAACGGGATGCGTCGCTATAAGCCGACAGAAATCGTCCGTTTATGGGAGGATTCCGACAGCAGTTTGCTGGGCTGGGCGATGCTTTATCCACGCTGGAACAGTTATGAGGCACTGCTTAATCCGGCGTTTCGCGGCAGCGAATTGGAAAGTCAACTTCTGGATTGGTGCGAAGCGGAGACTGCTGTCTGGATAGAGCGCGAAGGCTGTGCAGTGGAAGGAATCAGCGTCGAGGTTTTCGCCGAGGACAGTCCACGAATCGCACTGCTCGAAAAACGGGGTTATGCGCGTGGGGAGCAGCATCATGTCATCGGCGCGCGTTACCTGGATGATCCTATCCCGGATGTGCCGCTGCCGGACGGTTTCAGCATCCGCCCGATGGCTGGATTGCAAGAGACTGAAAAACTCATCGCCGTGCAGAATGCCACTTTTGGCTGGTCATGGACACCCGAAACCTACCGCCCGGTGCTGGAGTCACCCGCTTTTCAGGCCGAACAGCAGTTGGTCGTGGTCGCGCCGGACGGACAATTTGGGGCCTTTTGCTACCTGATGCTGGATACTCACAATAAGATTGGCATGTTTGAAGATGTCGGTACGCACCCTGATTTTCAGCGGCGGGGTTTGGGACGGGCGCTGCTGCTGGACGGCTTCAGACATATGGCCGCGCGGGGTATGCAGACAGCGTTTGTGCCGTATGTGCTGCGTGCGGACGCTGCTGTCGCCTTATATGCCTCGGCTGGATTTCAAGTCCGCTACCGGCATTATCTTTACAGGAAAAAGTCACCTACAAAAACCTGAGTCCTGCCTGATTACCTCCAGTGGTTGGATGGGCATCCCCTTATTAAGCGAAACCGCCCATTGTGGGCGTAATATATTCAACGTGACAAACGTAACCTTCGGGTCAATTTTGATTGACAGGGCATAACGCCAGGGCTACGCTGTGGCGAAAGCGATGCGCGTTTTTGCCAGCCCCACAAAGTTCCGAGGATAAACAACCGATCATGAATTTCATTCGACAGCATGTCCCATTGTTGGATGTATTACGGCGTGAGTTCGCCGGATACACTTCCACAGCCTTACGGGTCGATGTCCTGGCGGGCATCACAGTTGCGGCAGTGGCGCTGCCGCTGGCATTGGCCTTCGGTGTGGCGTCCGGCGCGACGGCAGCGGCGGGCATGGTCACGGCTATTCTGGCGGGTATCATCATCGGCGGTTTGGGCGGGCTGGGTGTCCAGGTTTCCGGGCCTACAGGCGCGATGTCGGCGGTGTTGATTGTCCTCGCCAGCCGTTACGGTCTGGAAGGGATGTGGGTGGCGGGTCTGTTGGCCGGAATTGTGATTTTCCTGCTGGGTGTATTTGATATGGGACAAATTGTCAACTTCATCCCTATCGCCGTCATCGCTGGGTTCACGAGCGGGATCGCCTGTATCATTTTTATCGGACAAATCGACAACCTGTTAGGTGTCAAAACGGAAGCAGCGGAAAGTTCGCTGGTCAAATTCATCCACTACTTCCGCTTTGATTACGCGCCTGATTTGGCGGCGGTGGGGATTGCGTTGGTGGTGATCCTGATTATGGTGTTCTGGCCTGCGCGCTGGAATTTGCGCTTTCCTGGCTCGCTGCTGGGATTGATTGTGGCGACGCTGGCCGCCTCCGTTTTGAACCTTCATGTCACGACCATTGGCAGCATTCCCCAGACGATCCTCCTGGATCAACGCCTGACTCCCAGCAGCATCCCCTGGGAACACCTGGGCGATTTGATTGCCCCGGCATTGTCGATTGCTGCACTGGGCGCGATTGAGAGCCTGCTGTCGGGCACTGTCGCCGCGAAGATGACCGGGCAAAAGATGGCCTCCAACCAGGAATTAATGGCACAGGGGCTTGGCAACATCATCATCCCGTTCTTCGGCGGCGTCCCTGCAACCGCAGCCATCGCCCGGACGAGCGTCGCCATCAAGAGCGGCGGGCGCACGCGGGTGGTGAGCATTGTCCATTCGTTGGTGCTGCTGCTGACGGCGCTGGTGCTTGCGCCCATCCTGGGTCATGTACCGTTAGCTGCCCTGGGCGGCGTGCTGGCCGTGACCGCCTACCGCATGAACGATTGGGACGAGGTTCGTCAATTATTTTCACGGCGCTTCAAGAGTGCCATGTTCGCCTTTGTGTCGACTTTGATTGCCACCATCGCGCTGGATTTGACACAGGCCATCATTATCGGCGTCGGGTTGTCGGCGCTGATCTTTGTTTATCAGATCAGCCGTGCCCGCGTGAGCGTGACGCCCGTTTCGGCGGAGAAAATGCGTGCGCAAGGTTATGAAATGCAGTATGATGGCGATCGGATCGCGGTTATCTACGTCCTGGGGCCGCTGTTCTTCGGCACGTCGAATACCTTCAACAGCGCCGTCGAAAATCTGAACGGCGCTCAGGATGTGATTTTGAGTTTGCGCGCCGTCCCTTTGCTGGATACCACCGGCATCAGCGCGATTGAAGAACTCATCGAGCGCGTAGAAGCGAAGGGTGGTCATGTCTATCTGTGCGCGATGAATGATCCTGTACGTTCCTATCTGACACGCGCCGGAATCATCACGCATGTGGGCGAAGACCATGTTTTCTGGAGCGCCGATCAGGCTATTATTGCGGTGGATCGCTATCGTGCCGGACAGCTCCCGGCGAGCGACCAGGAGACCATGCAGCCCGCTCCGGTATAGAGCCAGTTTTCCGAAAAAGGAGCGATAATCGATGCGCCTGAATATCCCGATTCTGGATCAAGTCGCCGACAGCCAGCATATTTTGATCGCCGGGGCGGGCGGCGGCTTCGATGTCTTCTGCGGCCTGCCGTTGTATTTCACCCTGCGCGCGATGGGCAAAGATGTGCATCTGGCGAATTACAGCTTCACCACCCTTGAATTGATTAAAATGGTCAGTGATCCATTTGCGCTGGTGGACGGGCTGGTACATGCCCCGCGTGGGGAGATCAAATACGACATGATCTATTACCCTGAAGGCTATTTGATGCAGTGGTTCAAGGAAGTGCGTGGCGAAGATGTCCCTGTGTGGATGATGGCGCGGACGGGCGCGCGGCAGTTGACCGAGGGCTACGCGGCGCTGGTCAAACATCTGAATATTGACGCGATTATCCTGGTGGATGGCGGCGTGGATTCCCTGATGCGCGGCGATGAAGTGGGGGCGGGCACGCTGGTTGAAGATTCGATCACGTTGGCAGCGGTGGAGCCGTTGGATGTGCCAGTCAAAATCCTGTCATGCATCGGCTTCGGCACAGAAGTTGAAGAGGCGCTTTGCCATTATACGGCGCTGGAAAATATGGCGGCGCTGGCGAAAGCGGGCGCGTTTTTGGGAAGCTGTGCGCTCGTGCCACAGATGGAGGCGTTTCAATTATTCGAGGCGGCCTGCCGCTACGTATGGGAGCAGCCCAAGCACGCCAAAAGCCACATCAGCACGCGCATTATCCCAGCAGCACACGGCGAATTCGGCGGCTATAAGATGTACCCTGATGAATATTCTGGCGTATTTATCTCGCCGTTGATGAGTCTGTACTGGTTTTTTGACGCCCATGCCGTGATAAAACGCAGTTTGCTAATCCCGCTCATCCGCGAGACGACCAGCACCACGCAGGCGATTATGATCTGCGCCAGTTTGATGAGTGGATTGAAGCTGCGTTCGCGCAAGCCGATTCCGTATTAAGGATTTTTCACGGCCAAGACGCCAAGAACGCAGAGTAGGGATGAGAGATTGAAAGTTGAAAATTTAATTCGGTATCAGAACAAGACGGACATCATATATGATGTCCCTACAGTCCCCATATTTGTAGGGACGAGATATATCTCGTCCGCTTGAAACATTTACCAGATTATTTCGTCAACCTTCAATATCATGTCCTACAGTTTCAGGTTTTCGACTTTTTACATCCAACTTATAGTACCCACGCAGATTTTGCTCCAGTACACCATACGGCAGCAGACGGCGTGCTAACGGCATGAGGGTTTCCGTTCCTTTTGTGATCGTACAGCGCAGACCAGCGCGTGGCTTTTCGATGAGTCCCACAAGCGCGTGGGCAATCACCTCCGGCGCGGTTCCGTTGGCGACATTGGCACTGTGGATGGCGTTGACCTGTTCGCGGACGCCATCATAATCGGCGATGCACTGTGCCGGGGCAGGTGTCAGGTCAGCGATGGCCGTGCGCGCGTCCCCCGGCTCAATCAGCGACACCCTTACCCCAAACTGTTTGACCTCATAACGCAGTGCTTCACTGTAACCTTCGAGCGCATGTTTGCTGGCGCTGTACAGACCGATATAGGGCACACCGACCATCCCGGCCAGCGAACTCATGTTGATGATGTGACCGCTTCCCTGGCGGCGCATAGTCGGTAGCACTGCGTTCACCATCCGCAGCGCGCCGAAAAAGTTGGTCTCAAAAAGCTGTTTGGCCTCGTCGATGCTGGCTTCTTCCACCGCGCCTGACAAACTGCCCCCGGCGTTGTTGATGAGCACGTCGATCCGTCCGGCGCGATTCAGGACTTCATCGACACAGGTTTTGACCGACTGGTCTTCGCGCACATCAAGCGGCAAGAGCAGGAAATTTTTCGCAGGATATTTGTCGGGATGGCGACTCGTGCCAAACACGCGGTATCCACGCACAGTCAACAACGCGGCGGTGGCGAGGCCGATGCCGGTGGATGCCCCGGTGATGAGGACGACACGCGGATTGTTCATGGCTCATTGCTCCATCCAGAGACACGCCGTCGCTTAAATCGTTATGGCTTTAGAATCTGCTCAAACACTTTGAATAATTTGGATCGCGCCCAATACAGGTTGTACCAAAAAATGGCGAGAAACAAGACCAGCAAGAAAATTGACAAGCCGATTACAACGCCTGAGCTGACGCTTGAGCCACCTGTTGACAACTGGGCATAAATGACGATGGGAGCCAGAATGAGCATCAGGACGGCGAACAAAATAATGTCATTACCCGCGCCAAATTCTCCTGAGAGTTGAGTATTAAAACCGTCCACAGATCGCAGCGTCCCAATCACCCAACCTTTGCCGACCCGCGTTTCGACAGACATATGAAAGGGGATTATTCCGTCGGTTTCTGGCTGGACAGTGACGAAAATCGGCGGATTAAAGCATCCAGTGGGCATCTGATCGGCAGCCTCCAAACGGGCGGCACATTCCGACAGTGGAAGTGCCGATGTGAATGCAAACTGCCGCGCAAACCAGGGTCTGCGTGGCGGATCAGGGCGAAGCGGACTCACGGGCTTAACCGCCATAACATTTATCGTGCCCCTTAAAAATAACTGTGTTTGGCTGTAGTCGCCAAATTTCGTGCCCACAATTGGAATTTCTACAGTATAGCTTGTTCACTGACACAGTGTACTTTCGACGCTTATTGACCCATCCTAACCCATAGATTGCCGTTGTTGCACGACTTTGTGCTTGACAAGCGATTTTATTTTCGCGTACAATGCGCATGTCCCGGCGAGATCGATTCTCTGATTGAGTCGCTTTCCCCTGGATTTCCGTCAGCATCGAGTAGAAAGTAAATCCATGTCACCGCTGGTCGCCTGATAGACCCTTCCCAATTTGAGGGTGAGCCTATTGCCGATTCCAGGTGACTATTTGATTTGATTGCTGCTGTCCTGCGTCTGAGCCAGACGTTGAGCAAATCACCTGCGCCGCATAGGTTTACTGCCCGTGCGGCGTTTTTTATTGTTCATTTGAATCACCGAGATACCGAGAATACAGAGGAGAAACTCAATATGCTGTCGATACAAGTACCGACGCTCAAAACAGGTTTTACTTTTCGCCCTGGGACATTAGAAGATGCGCCTGCTGTAGTGGAAATCATGCGCGCGTGCGATATTGCCGTCGTGGGGACAGCCGATGCATCCTTGCAAGACCTGCTCAACGATTGGCGAATGCCCGGTATGAACCTGGAAAACGATACGCGGGTCATTGCCGCGCCGGATGGTCGGCTGGTGGGCTACGTGATTGTGCAGGATGTAATTCGCCCGGTTAACCCGGAACTTGACGCCTATGTCCACCCCGATTTCTGGGAGGACACCGTCGGCGTTGTTTTGATGCAGTGGGTCGAAGATCGTACTCGCCAGGCCATCCCCAAAGCTCCAGCCGATGCCCGTGTCGCAATGCAGGCCTTCACCTACAACCAGGATAAATACTACAAATCGCTATTGGAACAGGCTGGGATGCAGGTTGCCCGTCACTTTTTCCATATGGCGATTGAGCTGGATCAACCGCTGATGAGACCGGAATGGCCGGAAAGGATCAGCCTGCGTTTGTTCCAGGCGGGCGAGGATAAACGCCCGGTGCTGGAGGCGCAGCGCGACTCATTCCAGGATCATTGGGGGCATGTCGAACAGCCATTTGATGAACAATATGCCCGCTGGACACAATTTTGGGATGAAAACTTTAATCCGTCGCTGTGGTTCCTGGCAATGGATGGCGACAAAATTGCCGGGATTTGCCTGTGCCGGGGGTATCGCGGCGAAGATGAAATGATGGGCTGGGTCAATACCTTAGGGGTAACGCGACCCTATCGCCGCCTGGGTGTGGGTCGGGCACTGCTGCTGCACGCTTTCCATGAAATGAAATCGCGCGGGAAAACCCGTGTTGGCCTGGGCGTGGACGCCAGCAGCCTGACCGGGGCGACCCGCCTCTACGAAAAAGCCGGGATGCATGTCGCCGAAGTCATCGATTTGTACGAAAAAGAACTGCGCCCCGGCGTGGTTTATGGGACGCAGAGTGTGGAGTAGCTGTTAGTCGCCAGTTTCCAGCCTGACACGGCGTGCCGTGTCCCTACGTCTGAAAGGTTTTGTCATGACTTTACAATCGCGTCCGTATCGCGAGTTAGCCGATTTGCAAAAAATGAAAGCACTGATTGTCGAGGTGCGGAAAGTCTATCCGCATTCCGGTTATCCCCACATCGGCGATCTGGATTGGTGGCTGTATTACGACTCGTTTATAAAAGATGAGCCGTTTGAAAACATCGTGACCCTCTGGGAAGACGGCGATCAAATCAGGGCCTGGGGAATCGTGCAGATGCCCAACGCCTATGATCTGGTTTTGCATCCGGCGTTGCGCGATACATCAGCCGAAATGCAGCTTCATGCCCAGATGGAGACCCGAATCGCCGCGCTGGTAAAAGATGCCGATAAGCCGCAGGGCGCTTTCGTCTATGTGGATGAAACTGCACGGCGCGAATCACTGGAAAAACGCGGTTATGTGGGTGAAGACTCGTTGATTTATTTCACCCAGCCGTTGAATGGCGATTTGCCGACACCACTTTTGCCTGAAGGATTTTCGTTCATCGACCAGATGCGCCCTGAATGGGCAGACCGCCGCGCCGATGTGCATTTCAATGCGTTCCATCCCTCGCGCATGACCGCCCAAGCTTATACCCATTTCATGACTGCGCCGGATTATGATCCAACTTTAGACGTGGTGGTCGCCGCGCCCGATGGAACCTTCGCGGCTTTCGCGATGGTCTGGCTTGACCCGCAAACCTGTATCGGCAGTTTTGAACCCGTCGGCACGCGCAATTCGATGCAGCGCAAAGGGTTGGGTAAAGCCGCGCTGCTGGAAGGGATGCGCCGGATGCGGGGGCGCGGTATGACCGTCGCGACGGTGCTGACTTACGCGGATTCCCCTGGGAATATCGCTTTTTACGAATCCGCCGGTTTCAAGCAGGCCAACATGATTGTGAAGTATGAAAAGAAGGGTTCTTAGTGATTGATTTTTAGTTGTTAGTCAGAGAATAGAACGGCTTTCTACAATCCCTGCCGTCAGCGTCTTTTAAGAACTGACAACCAATAACGAACGAGGAACGAGCTATGAACATCACTATCCGTCCTGCCGACCCGCAGACCGATTATGAACACGCAGCAGAAATCATCAGCACTTTTGAGCGCGATGCTGTATCAGCGGACACTTTACGCGAATGGGATCGGATTGCGGAAGCCGGGTCGCTACGTCGCCGTATGGTCGCCGTCGAGGGCGAGCAAATCGTCGGCTACAGTTTGGTGTCGCACAATATCTGGGACAAAAATGGGCTGTATATTGCCTGGGTGGTTGTCGATCCAGCGCGGCGCGGACAGGGCATCGGCGCACGCTTGTGGCAGGAGGCACAGGACTTCGCACAGGCGCACGGGGCGCAGTTGTTGAGTGCGGAAGTGCTGGACAACGATCCGGTCAGCCTGGGCTTCGCCGAAAAACGCGGTTACGTGACCGAACATCACATGTTTGAGTCGGTGATTGACCTGAAAACATTTGATCCAACCCCATTTGAGGGTGTTCTGGAGGCCGTGAAAGCCGATGGAATTCGGTTTTTTTCATTGGCCGATGCCGGGGATACCCGGGAAGCGCGCCATAAATTATGGGAAGTCAATTACACGACGGCGTTGGAAGACCCATCTTCGACGGGTTCGTTCCCGGACGCGGAGGCGCTCAATCATATTTTCAATACGAACTCGTGGTTCCGCCCTGACGGTCAAATCCTGGCAGCGGACGGGGAAAACTATGTTGGTTTGTCGGCAGTCGGCTATTACAAGGACAGCAATTCGGCCTATAACCTGATGACGGGGGTGATGCAGGCATATCGCGGGCGCAAAATCGCGCTGGCACTCAAGCTGTTGTCGATCCGTGCGGCGCAAAATTGGGGCGTGGACACCATCCGCACCAACAACGATTCGCAGAACGCGCCCATGCTGGCGATCAACCGCAAGTTGGGTTACGTCCCGCAGCCGGGGATTTTCCGCATGACGCGGACATTGTAACTGTCGGAGCACGATAAATCGCATCTGTAGGGACGAGATACATCTCGTCCGTCTTGAGGAAACGCTATGACATTGCTTATTACCCAAACTTTAATTCGTCCTGCGAAGCCGGAAGAAGCCGCACTGTTGACTGAACTCACGCTGCGCTCAAAAGCCCACTGGGGCTACGATGCCGAGTTTATGGCTGATGTGCGTGCCGAGATGGTCGTTACGCTGGAGCAAATTCGCGACGGTTGGGTTCATGTACTGGAATCTGCCAGTCAAATCTGTGGTTATTATGATCTGGAAAAGTGCGATGATGAAATTGTCTGGCTGGAAAGCCTGTTCATTGAGCCGGAAGCGATGGGACAGGGTGTTGGCAGCCAGCTTTGGAATCACGCTGTCGAGACCGCGCGTTCGTCAGGCTATCGCTTCATGGAATTTGAAAGCGACCCCAACGCCGAAGGTTTTTACCTGAAGAAAGGCGCAGTCCGCGTGAGCGCGCGTCCCAGACCGATCAATGGTCAACCGGATCGACTGCTGCCCAAAATGCGATATGCGCTCTACACGAAAGAAGAAATATCGTGACTTTAATGAATCAGCGCCCATACCGTGATTTGATGGATCGGGCGCGTATGGCTGAACTGGTTTATGCATTCCCCGACGAGCATCTCAACGTCGTGGATTTGCCGTATCGGTTGAGTTCGTGGGCGCTGGACGTGCCCGAAAATGTGTGTTTGTGGGAAGATGAAACCGGAAATTTGGCAGCCTGGGCGATGGTGCGGACACCCTGGCTGAGTCTGGATTACGCGCTGCGCCCCGACGCGGACAGCCTCGAAAAAGCGATTGTGGCCTGGGCAGTTGAACGCTGCCAGCGGATCGCCGATGAACAAAATGAAAAATTTCCGCTGTTTGTGCGCGTGAGGCCAGAGCGATCCAGTCTGATGACATTGTTAGAGAATCAAAATTTCCAGCGCAATGACTGGTCATTGGTGCATCTTACCTGTACAATGACAAATGCGGTTGCTCAACCGCACTTCCCATTCGGATTTTTAGTGAGGCCGCTGCGCGGGATAAGCGAAATCCCGGATTATGTGGCGCTGCACCGGGCGGCTTTCGGCTCCAATGCCATGACCGTCGATTGGCGGGCGCGGACACTGGACATGCCTGAGTATGCCCCGCAGCTTGATTTGTTCGTCATCGCGCCGGACGAAAAACCTGTCGCGTTCTGTATCGGCTGGTTACATGGAGCCGATGCCCAGGTTGAACCCATTGGCGTACACCCCGATTATCAAAAGTTGGGTCTGGGACGGGCGCTTTTGCTGGATGTATTACGACGGATGCACGCTGGTGGGGCTGACCGGGTGCATATTGAATCCTATTCGGACAATGACCCGGCACGCGGTCTTTGCGAATCGGTTGGTTTTGAAGTCAAGCACACCCTGTTGAGTTATCTACGCGAGTTTAAATCATGTCTATCGTAACACTGAACAATGTCGGCCAGACTTTTGGCGATTTCGATGTCTTTACCAGCGCATCGGCGAGCATTGAGCACGAGGCGAAAATTGGTCTGGTGGGGCCGAACGGCGTGGGCAAGACAACCCTGCTGCTCGTCCTGGCCGGAATCACCCAGGCTGCACGCGGTAATGTCAGCCGCGCCAAAGGCACACGCATCGGCTATCTGCGCCAGGAGGCGATGGAAGCCTTTGCCCTGCGCGACAACACGGTCTATGAAGAAATGATGACGGTGTTCGTCAACGTCCAGGCGCAGGAAATCCAGATGCGCGAGATGGAAGCGCAGATGGCGGCGGGCGATTATTCCGACGAACTGATGCAGCGCTACGGCGATATTCAGGAACGGTTTGAGATGGCGGGCGGCTATGATTACGAAGTCCGCATCCAGCAAACGCTGCAAGGTCTGGGTTTGGGCGACCATTGGGATTCGCCGCTGGCGAAACTCAGCGGTGGACAAAAAACGCGCGCCCTGTTAGCCCGTTTGCTGTTGGAAAAACCCGATCTGCTGATCCTCGACGAGCCGACCAACCATCTGGACGTGGAAGCCGTCGAATGGCTGGAACATACCCTATGGAATTGGGACGGCGCGCTGCTGGTGGTCAGCCATGACCGTTATTTCCTGGACAATACCGTCAATACCATCTGGGAGATGAGTCGCAAGGGCATCGACGCCTATAAAGGCAATTACAGCGCCTATCTGCGCCAACGCCAGGAACGCTGGGAACGGCAT
>JBDTNB010000162.1:0-14337 GCA_039933955.1 Chloroflexota bacterium | reverse complement strand
GTTAGGATAACAATTTCTCATGATGAATACCAGGGCAGAAGCTTTTGCACCCGCCACCGTCGCTAATCTGGGGGTCGGTTTCGATATATTGGGACTCGCCCTGTGTGAACCAGGTGATATTGTCCAGGTTATGCCGTGTGAAGAACCAGGAGCACATATCATACGGATTGAAGGCGACAACGGCAAGCTCCCTCATGAACCGGAGAAAAATACTGCCTGCGTCGCTGCCAATAGTGTGCTAAAACTGATTCACGCACAACATGGGGTCGGTATCACTGTTTTCAAAAATTTGCCGCTGGCGAGTGGGTTGGGCAGCAGTGCCGCTAGCGCTGTGGCAGCAGCCGTTGCTGTAAATAAATTGTTTAATGAACCATTGTCGATGGCAGAACTTCTACCTGCTTGTTTGGATGGTGAAGCTGCCGTAAGCGGTTATCATGCGGATAATGTCGCGCCCTCGCTTTTCGGTGGCATTACGCTGGTTTGGGGCACGACTCCTGATACGATTCTCCAATTGCCTACCCCAGCGAATCTCCATCTCGCATTAGTAACGCCAGATGTTGAAGTCCCTACTGTATTGGCACGTTCGGTACTGCCTAAACAGATTGAGCTGCATACAATGGTTATTCAGACTGCTGCTGTCGCCCGTTTGATTGATGCTTTGTACCGAGAAGATCTGGAAGCTTTAGCGGCAGCCATGGAAGGTGATAGAGTTGTCGAACCTGCTCGTGCATATCTAATGCCGCTGCTCGCCGAAATGAGGATTGTCGCTAAAAAAGCAGGCGCACTTGGCCTTGTCATCAGTGGCGCAGGGCCGACTCTATGTGCCATTTGCGCGGATGAAAAGACGGCTCAATCAGTCTCGAAGGCTCTTGAACTGGCTTATTCTGAAGCTGATTATGGCAGCACAGCACGGTACACACAAATTTCGAACAACGGCGCTACAGCACGACTTTTGGATGATTAAAATGTAGCTGTTTTCGTTGACACCTGTTGATCTTTTATGTATACTAGATTTAGATTGTTCTGAATGTAACAAACGAATTTTATGCAACCAGTAAGCGAGGTATACGTCCCATGACCATCAATGATGCGATGCAGTTGGTAGAAAACATCATGTTTGATGTTGTCAACAGCGATGTAACGACCTTGCGTGATGCCAGTCGCCATATTCTAGGAGCTGGCGGTAAGCGAGTGCGCCCACGTACACTTATGCTGACCTATACAGCAGCAGGTGGGAAAGATTCGGCTTATGCGGCTCCCGTCGCGGCGGCTGTCGAACTCGTTCACACAGCTAGCGTTGTCCATGACGACATTAACGATCATGGCATTGTTCGGCGGGGGCGTCCATCAGTCAATTCGATCTGGGGACGTACATTTGCATTGCTGACCGGTGATTTTCTGTTCACAAAAGTTTACGAGTTAATGGCTCCCTATAAAGATGCGAATATCGCTCTTGCGGAGGCTACAGTTGCTTTGGTGGAAGGCGAGACCCTTCAGGCCAGTGCCGTGAAAGAAAATAATTTCACTCGTGAAGTCTATTATCAGATTATCGCACTCAAAACTGCCGCACTATTCAAAGCAGCGGCATGTCTCGGTGCGCAATTGGCGAACGCGGATGAAACAGTAGTCACGGCTATGGGGCAGTATGGCTACAATATTGGCCTCGCTTTCCAGATTATTGATGATGTACTTGATCTCACAGCCGATACAACGCAACTTGGGAAAACGGCTGGTATTGATCTGGCACAAGGCAGGGGATACGCGGCGGCCTACAACGGGAACGGTAATTCTACAAACGGCGTAGCAGTAGTCGATGAGGATGAGCAGCCTGCTGATCCGATGGTGACGATTAAAGCGAAACTGCTGCGCGGTGATGCAGTTTTAGAGGCGAAAGTTCAAGCGCGGCAGCTTGCTGAACTGGCTATCGCCAGCCTGGCGGTGCTAACTGACTCGGAAGCAAAAGATGAACTGATTGATCTGGCTTATCTGGTGGTTGACCGCGATCACTAAGTTGGTTATTCGTTTTTTGCGCTCTGTTGCATTTAAGAAAATCTTTCTGTCTGGAACGCTAAATATTCTGGTTTTGTGTGTGTGAGAAGCTGGTTTCCCCAATATCGCCGGCTGTCGACAGACTAATTCCCCGTTTGCATAGTACATCAAAGATAATTTGATACTTCAATCAGGTTTCCATCAGGGTCGCGCAAGTAAATTGACTCAATTGGGCCTGTTGCACCTGTGCGTCGCACCGGCCCTTCAACCAATTTCACGCTGACTGATTGCAAGTGGTGTATCACGGATTCCAGTGGCGTGGTTGTGATAAAACATAAATCGGCTGATCCGGGTGTCGGGTAGGCCGCTTTTGGCTCAAATTCATGTTTGTGCTGATGTAAATTAATTTTTTGCTGCCCAAATGGAAGCGCTTTTCGATTTTCTCCAAAGGTGATTACTTCCATACTCAATGCCTGACTATAAAATGTGCAGGTCGCCTCGATGTCGGCTACGGTCAGGATAAGATGGTCAAGTCGATCAATTTGCATGATAGTTTACAACTTTAACAGGCGTGGGTGAGAACCATGAGTCGCGTTTTTGCAGGAAGCGAATCGCGAGTGATGGTCGCTTCATAATCGCATGCAAAGTCAATTTCGCTGGTCGGAAAGTAATTCAGGAATTTTTCGATCCAGAAGCAATTACGCGGTTTATAGCGCAGCGTTTGAAAGTGCATCGGCACGACCATCCTGGGTTGGGTACGATCAATCATTGTTTTCAAATCATCGAGTTCAATTGTAGGATGCCCGCCGGACAAGGCTAGCAGCACGTCGACACCAGAGAAAAACTTCAAGTGTGCTTCGCTCAGAGCGTTACCAATATCGCCCATGTGTCCTATGCTTATTCCATCAACAATAAAGCGATACATCCCATTTTGGTCTGGATCATGATATTTATGATTAAGCGCCTCCATTGCTTCGATAGCCGTGAATTCGACCCCTTTTTCAACCCGTTTCCCACCCGATTGGGCAAGTTCAAGGGCATTGATAACCACCGGGTGGCCTGGGATCAAATCGGCTCGACAATGAAAAGTATCATTGTCCGATGAAATAACAACCGCGTCGGCGGTATCACGCACCGGCATGTACCCCGACGTTTCGGGTGTATAAGGATCAGTAACAATTCTCAGGCCACTGTTAGAGGTGATTAAAAAGCTTGCATGACCATACCATTTTAGTTTCAAGACACTTTACTCCTAAAAGATTATTCTCTAAGACTTGAGCTTCATTCAAATCCTACAATTCACATTACAGAGATTATAGCGGGGGTTCCACGTTATGACTACTCTTTCGACGATTGTGTACTGATCTGTATTTGGAACTCACCTTACGCACTTGACCCTCATCCTAAATCCTTCTCCCTTAGGGCGAAGGACTTTCAAACAACCGCGTGATTTTCATATTTTCTCTTCAGGGAGCAAAAGCACTAAAATCCTCTTGGTGCGTAAGGTGAGTTTGGAAGACAGTTTATGAAGCGTGAGCATTGCGTGTTTTAGGATGTTTGTATGTGTGACAGTGGTGGTTGATAAACAAAAACCTCGATTCGCACACATGTGAACCGAGGTTCGATTAATTCAGAAAATTCAGGCTGGTGCAGTGATTTTCTACCGTATCGTTGGCGTTATTTTTCGGCCATGCGGGTAATGACTACCCCTTGAGTGAATATCTTCTGGCTGAAGAAAAATAGAAGTATAGGCGGCACAATCATGACCACACTAGCAGCCATAATCAGGTGTGTATTTACCGCGTATAGGGCATTGAAAGTCTGCAAACCTACTGCCATTGTCCAGTTTTGAGGGGAATGCAGGAAAATGAGCGGCTCGTAGAAGTCGTTCCATGAGTACAGAAAATGGAAAATCGCCACCGCCACAATAGCGGGGCGTGCCATAGGCAGAATCACATGCAGCAAAATTTGAAATGGCGATGCGCCGTCCAGTTTGGCGGCTTCGTCCAGATCGAGCGGGATGGTCATGAAAAACTGCCGCAATAAAAATACATCGTAAGCGTTAGCGAAAAAGGCTGGCACAATCAGTGGCAGCAAGGTATCTACCCAGCCAATTTTCTGAAACAGGACATAGACTGGAATTAGGGTCACCTGGCGGGGAAGCATAATGGTCGATAGCAATACCAGGAACAAAACATTCAACCAGCGTGCCCTAAAGCGTGAGAAACCATAGGCAACCAAGCAACATGAAAACAGCATTCCTGCCATGCTGGCAAAAGTCACGATCATGGTGTTGATGAAATAGCGGTCAAATGGCTGTGAAGTTAGGGACTCTGGATAATTTTCAGGATGCACATCAATGACCCTGATGACGGTCTGATCTTTGAGGATGAGTTCATGAGTTTTGTCGGGTTGCGCGGGGTCGGCAAATATGCCTTTGCCGCCAGGCGCTTTTTTCAACAGCGCCATCTGGCTCGACTGCCCATCAATGGTCACATTGTAAAGCGGTTCATCTTTCCCGTTGACGGGAACCTCGATTTGCCGCATGGGGATGAGTTCAAGTGAACCCTGGCGCACCTGGCTGCGATCCCGCAGTGAGATTGAGATCATGTAACATAGGGGAACGAGAATAATGACGGCTCCCGCTGCCAACACAATTGTCGTGAGGCCTTTTATCATGAAAGCCGAGCCACTTACGCCGAGTCTCCATTTTTTAATTGTCGCTGTATCGTTGATAGACGTGGTCATCGGTGTCGTAGTTGTGCTGCTCATAATTAGCTCTTTCCTCTTAACTCGCCTTCGTAATAGACCCACATTGAAGACGAACGGAATACTAAACCTGTCAGGATAAGGATAATAATGAACAGAATCCAGGCCATCGCCGAGGCGTAACCCATTTCATTGTATTTGAACGCTGCCTGATACAGATAGAGATTGTAAAACAAGGTTGAACGCGCTGGCCCACCGGTTCCACTGGTCGCGACATAGACCTGCGTAAAATAGCTAAAAGTTCCGATGAGTCCCAGAACAAGGTTGTAAAATAAGACGGGGGTCATCATTGGAATGGTCACGGCACGGAAGCGCTGCCAGCTATTTGCACCATCCACTTTTGCGGCATCGTACAAGTCTACCGGGACACCCTGCAAGCCCGCCAGATAAATGATCATGTTCTGGCCGACACCCCACAAAGCCATGATGACTAATGAAGGAATAGCCCAATCGGGATCGTTTAACCAGCCGGGGCCTTTGATTCCGACTTCTTCGAGAAGTTTGTTGATAGCCCCAATTTGAGGATTGAACAAAATAATCCATAGGAGTGTGACGGCGACGCCTGAAAGCACTGAGGGCAAAAAATACAGCGTCCGCCAGATATTGACGCCTGGCACTTTCTGGTTGAGTAGGATCGCGAGCACAAAACCTAATACTAGGGATGACGGCAAGGATAATACAGCGAAATACAAGGTTACTTTGAGCGATTGCCAGAATAATGGATCGCCTAACAAGCGGCTGTAATTCTCTGTGCCAATCCATTTGGGCGGATCCACAATATTGTACTGAGTGAAAGAGAAATACAGGGACGCAAGCATCGGGCCAAGTGTAAGCAGGGCAAAGCCGATGAGCCAGGGCGAAACAAACATGTAGCCAGCCGCAGCTTCACGTTTCGCCAGCGTCCAGTGGCGCGTATTCAACCATTGCATAATGTCACCCAGTTCTGAACAAAGTCATTCCAAACAAGAGAGTAGGGGTACAAAACTGTACCCCTGCGATAGTGTTTTGATTTTAGGAAGATGGTTGGCTCGCCCAATAATCGTCCAGGACACCTTGAACTTCGGTATTGGCTTCATCCAATACGGATTTGGCGTCTTTATTTGTGCCAGTTTTAATCAGGCTCCCAGCATTTTCCATGATGTCATTTACACGTCCCCAATTCGGAACCCAGGATTCATGATTGGGAATGTCCAGATAGTCGATGGACTGGAAAATGACATCCAGATCAAGATCAGGGAATTTAGTCTGGAAGGATGTACGGAATGAGTCAGCAACTGATTTGCGTGCCGGGACGCAGCCGTAAATCAGGCAGACATCGACAATTTGCTCCGGAGCGGTCAGCCATTTCATGACTTCCCAGGCTTCTTGCTGATGAGCCGCAGCCTTAGGCATCGTGAAGTTGTCGGCATGAATAATCGCAATCCTTTCGCCTTTGTGATTGAAGGGTGGTGCAGCGAGTTGCACTTCAAAGGGCAGGTCAATAATCGATTCGCTGAGATACCATGTGTGGGTATAGAACATCGCCTGCAAGCCGCTGTCAATGGGGGTTGCACCCGTTGATTCAATGGCTGACCCTTGTTCGGCATTAGGGATGAAATGATCTTTCCAGATGCCGTCACTGTACCATTGGAATGCCATGATATTCTCTGGTGAGTTGGCGGTGGCAGTTTTGTAGTCGTCGGATGTTGGGCGGCCTACGTCTGGCGCTCCTTCGCGTGCCAGCAGACCGCGAATTTCTGCCCATTGATCGCCATAACCCCACTGGACAATATTTTCAGGATCGAAATCGGGCGAGGTAGCATCATTGCCGTTAGCATCTAGTGTTAATTTCATCCCAATCTCGCGGACTTTATCCATGTTCCAGGATGTGTCGCTAAAATCAGTTGGGGGATAATCGAGGCCCGCAGCGTCAAACATGTCTTTGTTATAGATCATGAATGAGGGGTATAGGCCAAGGGGAAGTCCTGTATTGATTGTCGGATATTGATTCAATTCGACGGCCGGCCCGTAAAAGTCGCTGGTATCGAAATTTTCTGCCTGTATAAAAGGCGTAATGTCTGCCCAGCTATCGAAGTATTCAGCGATAGTGGACACGCCGTTTGGCCCGACGAGCTGTGGGGCATTTCCACCCGCAATCATTGCCAGAAGGCGCGTGCCAGCCTCATCGTGCGGCGCAATCAAAAACTCGATTTCAATATTGTCATGAGTGGAGTTGAATCTATCTGCTAAGGCGTTTTGCTGCGTAATTTGATCGGGGTCTGTACCTGTACCAAGCCCGACGAAGATGACTACTTTTACCTTTTCCTGGGCGGCAGCAGTTACGGTGAGCACCAGACAAAGAGCCACCATCAAGAAGGTCAAGCCGACAAACTTGCGTTTCATCTCATCCTCCAAAAGTTTATTAAAAGGAAATGGTGTTATTGTAAGCGTTTTCTGTAAACGCTTACAAAATTTACATCAGAAAACCAACTGAGTCAAATGAATTATCCGGCGGCGGTGATCGAGTTTTCATATTCATGCCGGTTTTTTTCTGTAACATTGCTTGACGACGAAGCGAATTTCATGTACCCTATGTAAGCGTTTACAGAAACCGCTTTCATAGTTTAGTTTTATTGATATTTGAATTCTATGTCAGAGATGAACGATTATTCGCGCGCCACCATAGCAGATGTAGCCGAACGTGCTGGTGTGTCCATCGCGACTGTTAGCCGTGTAATGAATAAAACCGGGCAAGTTGCTGAAGCGACTGCGGCGCGGGTTCAAAGTGCCATCCTGGAACTCCATTTTACGCCTCATGCCGCCGCACGGGGTCTTGCCAGCCGCAAGACGAATACGATTGGCTTGATTTTGCGCGACATCAGCGGTGAATTTTTTCAACCGATGCTGCGCGGGATTGAGGCCGGGACGCGCGAGTACGGGTTTGATCTGCTGATTCATTGTACGCATCGCGCTGTAGACCTGGATGCGATACCTAATTACCCTCTGAGTGAACACAACTCGGATGGACTGTTAGTTTTCACAGATAGCTTGGATGAACAAGAAATTATTCGTTTGCATCGCGCGCAATTTCCTGTGGTGCTGCTGCATCGTTCCTCACCGCCAGGATTGAATATCCCATGTGTGACTGTCGAGAACAAATCTGGGGCGCGCAAATTAGTGGATTATTTGATTGAGCAGCGTGGCTATCGTCGCATTGCGTTTCTAGCTGGCCCGGAAGGGCAAGAAGATTCGTTTTGGCGGGAGATAGGGTATCGTGAGTCGTTAACGGCACATGGCATCCCGTTTGATCCGGCGCTGGTCGCTGTTGGCGGGTTTGATGAACATGAGGCCAAACGCGGCGCACAAACACTGCTGGAACGTGGGAATAAGATTGATGCTATTTTTACAGGCGATGATGACTCATCTATTGGGGTTTTGGCTTATTTGAAAGAGGTTGGGATCCGTGTGCCAGAGGACATCGCCATCGCCGGTTTTGATGATATTCCGTTGGCGCGTCATCTGACTCCACCATTGACCACTGTACGTGCGCCGATTGAGATGGCGGCACGCGAGGCAGTTAATCAGCTCGTCCGCCTTATTCGGACAGGGGAGGCCGAGCGGTTGATGCTGCTCCCGACAGAATTGGTTATTCGGCGGTCATGTGGCAACTCCGATTGGGAAGCTTATTGATTTGGCTTATGGCTTATGAAGGTAATAGTGTGAATTTCGCCCGCGAAAGTGGGCTGTCTTAGAGATTGGAAACGTGAATATGAAAGTTACGGTTATCGGCGGAGGTTCATCCTACACGCCTGAACTTATCAGCGGATTTTTGGCCCGTCAAGACTCGTTCCCCATCACTGAACTCTGGCTAATGGATATCTTGCCAGAGCGTTTGGAAATTGTGGGGAAATTTGCCCAGCGTATGGTACAGGCCGCCGGCGCACCGTTTGAGGTTCATCTGACAACCGACCAACGGGAATCCATCAAAGGGGCGCAGTATGTGCTCACTCAGCTTCGGGTTGGCTGGATGGCCGCCCGCCGTGAAGATGAATATCTTGGAAAGCGGCATGGTATTGTCGGACAAGAGACAACCGGAGTCGGCGGCATGGCGAAAGCCTTGCGGACGATCCCGGTGATTTTGAAGATTGCGTCCGATACGCGCGAACTCGCGCCGGGGGCGCTGCTGGTCAACTTTACGAATCCGGCGGGCCTGAATACCGAAGCGCTCTCACGATATGCGCCGGATGTCGCCGCAGTGGGTGTGTGCAACGTACCGATTACGACCAAGATGGGGATGTTGAAGCGTCTGGGGATTGATGCTGAGCCTGCACAGGCCAAACTGAACACACTGGGGCTGAATCACCTGACGTGGCATCGTGGTTTTACTGTGGATGGTGAAGATTTGTGGCCGCAGATTATCGAAGGGTTTATCTCCGAGCAGCGTACCAGTGAACACCCTGATTGGGATTTGAACACAATTGAATCGCTGCGGATGATCCCGAATTATTATCTACGCTACTTTTACTACACGGATCAGCAGATTGCCGAGCAGGAAAAATGGCCGCCCTCACGCGCAGAAGCCGTGATGGAAATCGAGGCCGAACTGCTCAAACAATATGCCGAGCCAGACCGGACAGTTCCGCCAGAAGGTTTGATGAAGCGCGGGGGAGCCTATTATTCGACATTAGCGACCCAACTGTTGAACGCCCATTATAACGACCTGGGCGAAACCCATGAAGTCAATGTTCCGCATGGTGGTGCAGTTCCAGGCTATCCGCCTGATTGGGTTTTGGAAATGCCATGCAGTGTCGATGCAAAAGGTATTCATCCACTGCCGACTGATCCACTTCCATTGGCGTGCTTCGGGCTGCTGGCACAAATCAAATCCTATGAAATCCTGACTGTCGAAGCAGCGGTTCACGGCGATAAAGATGCAGCGTATCAAGCACTGCTCACTCATCCGCTTGGGCCATCAGCGGATAAAGTTGAGGCGGTTCTAGATGACTTGCTGGAAACCAACCGGAAGTATCTGCCCCAATTTTTCAGCCATGCATAAGTTTATTTTCATCTCGCGGGAGACGCGGGAATTATGGTCTGGTGAATAAAGAGCAATCATGAAACCCAATCCTGTACTCCGAAAACTTGGCTTGAGCGACAATGACCGCGCCGTGATTATCCACATGGACGATGTGGCAAGCGCACAAGCCGCGAATGCAGCGTATTATGATCTGGTCGATTTCGGCCTGATTTCCTCGGCTGCGATTATGGTTCCCTGCGCCTGGTTCCCGGATGCCGCGGCTTTTTGCCGTACTCATCCAAATGTAGATATGGGCGTGCATCTGACATTGACGAGTGAATGGAATGAATATCGCTGGGGGCCAGTTTCGACTCGTGATCCGGCCACCGGATTATTAGACGATGAGGGCTATTTTTACCGGCGGCAACCTCCGGTGCAAGCAAATGGTGATCCAGAAGCTGTTTATATCGAACTCAAAACCCAGATTGACCGAGCGATTGCGGCTGGTATTGACCCCACACACATCGACAGCCACATGGGGACTCTGGCGCACGAGAAATTTATCCCAATATATGCACGTTTGGCGCTAGAGTATGGACTGCCACCGACCATCCTGATTCGCGGCGATGAAGAAACTTTTCGGGCAGCGGGTCTCGGAACGCGACTGGCATTGCAGACTATGGAGGAACTCGAAAGTAAGGGTGTCCCACTGATCGATAATATATGGGGGATGCCGTTAGATAAGCCAGAAAACCGGCTGGAAACGGCTAAACAAGGATTTGCGGATTTGCCGGTAGGGATCACCCATTTCTATTTACACCCATGCCATGACACACCCGAACTGCGGGCAACCATGCCGGATTGGGCGAACCGCGTGGCGGATTATGAAACATTCTTGCTACAAGAACTGCGGCAGTTCATCCATGACCAGGGCATCCATATCATCGGTAATCGAATTCTACGTGATTTAATGCGGACGGAGTCATGACGTATTTTCTTGGCGTTGATGTTGGCGGAACAAAAAGCCACGCAGTCATCGCCGATTTGGATGGAGAGGTGTTGGGCACTGGTCAGGGCGGGCCGGGTAATCACGAGAGCGTGGGCATTGATGGTTTTCGGCATGTGCTGGAAACGATTATTGGGCAAGCGTTGGATTCGGCGGGCATGGAACGCACACAAATCGCCGGGGCAGGCTTGGGCATTGCGGGTTATGACTGGCCTTCGGATTACGAACCGCATCGCGGAGTGATTGACTCCTTAGGATTGAATGCCCCGTATCAATTCGTGAATGATGCAGTGCTAGGCCTGATCGCTGGTGCGCGCGACGGTTGGGGGATCAGCGTCGTCGCTGGGACGGGCAACAACTGCCGGGGGCGCGATGCTTCCGGTAGAGAAGGGCGAGTCGCCGGGGTTGGACATTGGACGGGTGAACATGGCGGTGGCTATGATCTCACGCGGAAAGCCATCCAATCGGTCTGGCACGCCTGGTCAAAGCGTGGGCCGGAAACCCGGTTAACCGAAAAATTCATCCAGCATGTGGGTGCTCATGATGCCCTGGAATTGGTCGAAGGACTCTCACGCGGACGTTTTCATCTGAATTCTGCACAAGCCCCACTGGTCTTCGAAGTCGCGAATGAAGGCGATGAAGTCGCTCAGGAATGTATCCGCTGGGTTGGACGAGAATTAGCCGCTCTGGCGGTTAGCGTGATCCGGCAGCTTTCATTTGAAGACCTGGAATTTGATATTGTGCTGACGGGCAGCCTCTACAAAGGCAGTCCATTGATTGCAGAGGCGATGCGGGAAACCATTCATCTAATTGCACCGGGGGCGCGATTGATCCCGTTGAACGCGCCTCCGGTGGTAGGCGGTGTTCTGCTGGGTATGGAACAGGTTGGCGTGAATCATGCAGTAGTGCGCCCGAAATTGATTGAAGGGACGAACCGCTTGCTGTATAAGCATCCAGAAGGGATGGCCTACGATGCAACCGGGTAGTTTCCAGGCAGGCTATGCCGAAAGGGTGATTACCCCTCCACTTGATCCACCAGTTTATCTGGCAGGTTTCGGTCAAAATCGAGTTGCTCAGTCTGTCCATGATGATTTGTATGCGCGCGTCCTGGCGTTGCTTCAGAACGACTCGACAGTCATATTGATCGCGCTTGATTTGCTGGGCTTAGGGCGCGATCACTGCATGGAAATTGAAGTACGTGTGAAGGAACGTCAACCCAATACCCAACTTATTGTTGCATGTACACACGTTCATCATGGGCCAGACACGATTGGCTTGTGGGGGCCGGATATGCAGACCTCCGGCGTAAACGCTGATTATCTGGCGGGTGTTAAAAATACCGTCCTTGAAATTGCCCTGGAAGCCTTGCAAAAATTACGTCCGGCACAGATGCGAATTGCCTCAATACAAGTCCCTGGGGTAGCGAAGAATGCGCGTAACCCAGACATCCGCGATGAAGAATTGACGTGTGTGCAGTTCCGTAACTCTGAAACAGGAAAACCGTTTGCAACGTGGCTGATTTTCCCGTGTCATCCCGAAGTGCTGTGGGACGGCAATCCTCATATCACCTCGGATTATGTCCATAGTTTACGGGAACAGGTCGAGGCGGCAACGGGCGCACCAGCCTTATTTATGGCAGGGGCGTTGGGCGGGATGATGACACCGGATGTGCAGCGGCATGATTTTGACGAGTCGGCGGCACTGGGCGAAACTCTGGCGCAGGCTGGTTTAAAAGCATTGGCTGACAGCCCATTTCAGTCTGTGAATGACCTCGTGTATGCACGTAAGATTTTCAAAATCCCACTCCAAAGTTTTTTGTTTGAAGAAGCAGTACGGGCGGGTTTGCTGTCTCCCATTCAGGACGCCGACGGCAACGTGACCACTGAAACTGGTCTGCTCAAGATCGGCTCGGCGTGGTTTGCGGCTGTACCGGGTGAACTTTTGCCCAAATTAGGATTGTTGTTGAAGTCTGAGATGCAGGCGGCGGGCGCGAGTCTGGCGGCAGTGATTGGGCTGGCGAACGATGAAATTGGCTATATTTTGCCGCAGGATGAGTATATTTATCCCGAAAATCCATTTGAACCGGGAGAACATTACGAAGAAACGATGAGCGTTGGCCCGGAAACTGCACCCCGTTTGATGAATGCTTTACATGCCTTGTGGACACCATTGGCCTAACTTTCATCACAATCAACCTGGAGAAATCAGCATGTCTGAGCTGGCGATTTTAGGCGGGCAGGCTGCCCGTACAGCACCGTATCCTGAATGGCCGGTATTTGACCAACGTGATCTAGATGCAGTGGCGGCGGTGGTGAAATCCGGGAATTGGGGCGGATACCCGTATCCTGGGCCGCAGACGGCTGAATTCTGTAAGCGCTTCGCCGAGATGCAAGGCGGCGGTTACGCGGTGGCGGTGGTTAACGGAACCATCACAATGGAAGTGGCGCTGCGAGTTGCCGGAATTGGGTGGGGTGATGAAGTGCTTGTCCCAGCTTACACCTTCCAGGCGACGGCTGCCGCACCAATGGCGGCAGGGGCAATCCCGGTGATTGTGGATGTTGACCCGGATACCTACTGCATGGACGCGAAAGCCGCAGAGGCCGCGATTACACCTCGAACGAAGGCAATCATTCCGGTACACCTGGGCGCGGAAATGGCTGACATGGATGCGATCATGGCGCTGGCGGAAAAGTACAACCTGATCGTGATTGAAGACTGCGCCCATGCACACGGGGCGAAATGGCGCGGGCGTGGGGCAGGGACAATCGGACATTTTGGTTCATTCAGTTTGCAATCCTCCAAATCACTGACTTCGGGCGAGGGCGGGGTGCTGTTGTGCCGGACGGAAGCCCTGGCACAGGAGGCGATGAGCATTGTTGACTGCGGGCGGCCACATGATCCCGAAGGCAAAATTCAGACCTTCGGTGGGAATTACCGCATGAGCGAACTGCACTGTGCGCTGGCGAACGTCGGGCTGGATCGGTTCCCGGTGCAGGCCAAACAACGGGAAGAAATGGCCGCCTACATGGATGAGGCGTTGAGCGAAGTCCCCGGTGTGCGGATTTTGAAGCGCGACGAACGGCATACTACACGCTCGTTTTACCGCTATATCTTCGCGGTTGATCCGGCGATGTTCGGCGCGGAACATGCAGAAGTATGCGCGCTGCTGGAGTCCGAGGGCGTTCCGTGCTGGGAAGGGTATGCGGCGATGCACCATTACGATCTGTTCCAACCGCAGCTTTCCAAACTGCCTGTGCCGAGCGCGTTCCCGGAACGATTTAATTTTGATGAAATGCACCTTCCTGAAGCTGAACGTGCCTGCGAGCACGAGGCGGTGTGGCTGGACGAGGCAATTTTCCGCGACGGACGGCAGGGAGTCGATGACACGGTGGCAGCGCTCAAGAAAATCCAAGCGGCGATGTCGGATGAGGCAACGCGGAAGGCCATTCTGGATCGGCTGAGTATTCAACTTGGGTGATGGGAAGCAAGGGCTTATCAACGATAAGCCCCTACGGAACCATGTCTACGTCTGATGTGAATTCAAATGGCAAAAAAGGGAAACGTCCGTCAAGATAGG
>JBDTNB010000161.1:0-14400 GCA_039933955.1 Chloroflexota bacterium | reverse complement strand
TGGCGCGCGCTTCTCCTTAACTTGATGCCTATGGGGCGCAACATGTTGCGCCCCTACATTCCTGTCAAGGTTTCAAGCTGATTTGGGCGTGGATTCGCTGGTATTCAGACCGATGTCGAAGGTGGCGACGTAGCCGTCTTCTTCTTTTTCCGCAGCGACCAGTTGAAGAGTCAGTTGGTCGCCACCGTCGCGGAAAATGCCATCGGAATCATTGCGGGTGCGGCGTCCGGTCTTTGCCGAATAGGGTTCCTGGGCGTAGATTTTGTCGCTGAAATCATCGTCGAAGAAAAGCTGCGATGTAAATTCGTAACCCTGGTGGGAAGCCGGATCAGTCCGAATTTTGAAGTGGATGTGGGGCGTGCGGCCTTGATACCAACCGGGATAGATGGTGATAAATTCGGCTTTGCCCGTTTCGTCGGTGAGTTGATAACCGCGCAGGAATGTTTTGCCTGAGGTATCGAAACGGGCGTTCATGTCCTTCACATCAGAGTAGATGCCGAGGGCATCGCAGTGCCAGACATCAACCTGCGCGCCCTCCAGCGGGGTACAGGCTGCGCCGATTTGGGAGACACGAAATACGAGTCTCAGTTGAATACCTTCAGAGATGCTGCCGTCCAAAGGTTCGACGCGAATATCAGACCGATTCAGCATTTGGTCGACAAAGTAGGGGCCTTCGGTCAAGGCGGGCTGGACAATACAGGCGGGAACCGATTCTGTACTTTCAGCCAGGGGGGAAGGTGTCGATGTGCCCGCAAGCTGGGTCAGACCGAGGCGTGAGAAGCCTGTCCCAACCAGTGCGGCAGCGCCCGCTCCACCCAGTAATGTCAGGACTTCGCGGCGGGTCAAAACGTGGCCTACGGGTTTATCGTCATCGTGCTGATTGGTAGGATTCATGGGATTCCTTTCTTGCAAATGCTTACGATACAGGTTGGTTATTTAAGAGGTCAAACCAGCGCCTCACCCCTACAGTGACAGTATGTTCTGAATTATGAGGCGATATCTACGTTATTCAGATATATACAGCCTTATATTCATCATTGGCGACCACAACCTTATAGGCAAAAACTGTATGTTGCAGTGTACATTGTTTTTCGTGTATCAAGATGAGTTGTGGCTGAAATTTCTTTAAATCCATCTTAAATTTTGACGAATTGGCCTTAATACCAATATTTCAGGTATTGCTGAGAACACGGTATAACAAGAAATATTGAACCTGTGATATGATTTGTGCCCGCTCCTGACCCATCTCTAGCGGCAACCAAACGGCATTCAGTGTAAATACGGAGGTTGTCTTGCAAGCTGAAGCTCAGTCGTCTTCTGTTCGCCAGCCACAAGCGGATGTACCCTGGTTAATAGGGTTTATTATGCGACGGCGTTTGGCTGCCGCAGGCGCACTCATCTGCGGTGGCATCGGTGGTATTACCAGCAGCGCCGAACCCTATCTGATCGGTACGATTATTGATCGCATCCAACACCAAATTTCTGTAGATGATCTGGCAAAATTTGCATTACTATTGATCGGTTTTGCGGTCATTACTGTGGCAGCGTTTTTCGGACAGCGCATTTACAGCGGCGTTATCGCTTATCAAGTGAACTTCGACATCCGACGGACGCTATTTGATAACATGCTGACGCTCGACCAGGGTTTTTTCCACCACTATGCGACGGGCGATTTGATCTCCCGCATGTATAGTGATCTGGATATGATCTGGCGCTTGCTGGTGCTGGGTTTCACTCGCGGTGGCAGCGCAATTGTGACGGTGATTGTCACATTTGTGCTGTTGGCGACAATCAATCTTCCACTAACAATCCTGGTGTTCATCATTCTGTCCATTTCGACGACCATTCAGATGAAGGCTGGATCGGTACTCGCGCCGGTATTTGAGAAGGTGCAGAATCAGGCAGGCGTGGTGTCGGCACATGTTCAGGACTCGGTGAGCGGCATCCAAACGATCAAAACTTTCGGCAGTGAGGCTGGAACTGCACGCAAATTTCACGAGGAAAACGAGGAATATCGCCAGCGCTGGCTGTTCTTCCGCCGACGTAATGAACCCGTCGGTATGCTACCAAATATGATTAGCGAATTGACGACGGCGTTGGTGGTCATCTTTGGCGGTATCCTGACGCTGCAGGGCGCTATGTCGTTGGGCAACTTTGTACAATTTCTGGTGTACCTGGGTGTGATTAGTAATGTGCTGCTGCAAATCGGCACAATTTATCAACGCTACCAACAGACACGGGGCGCTTTATTCCGGTTGACGCCGCTGCTACAAACGGCGCAAATCCGCAGTCATGAAACAGCACGTTCTCTAGTCGCCCCGCACGGCGAGATTACTTATGAAAATGTTGGTGTGCAGGTTGACGGTAGCTGGCTGTTGAAGGATATTTCGCTGAATATCAAAGCGGGATCGGTGGTGGCGTTTGTGGGGCCGACAGGATGCGGTAAAACGCTGCTGGTGAGTTTGCTGGCACGGGTGCTCGATCCCAGCGAAGGCCGTGTTCTGGTTGACGGCACTGACATCAAATCGCTGGCACTCCAGGATTTACGCGATGCAATCGCCTATGTTCCGCAAACGACGTTCTTATTCAGCCAGCCCGTCCATGCAAATGTGCGAATGGGACGTGTCCACATTTCCGAAGAAGAGCTTGACCAAGCAGTTCAGATTTCACGAGTGAGCAACGATCTGGCACAACTTCCGCACGGGATGGATACGCTAGTGGGCGAGAAGGGCGTGATGCTTTCTGGCGGGCAGAAGCAGCGCGTGGCGATTGCGCGGGCGATTGTGCGTGATCCAGCAATTCTGGTATTGGACGATGCGCTGTCGAGCGTGGATACGCAGACGGCTGCGGATATTCTGGCTGACCTGCGGCAGGTGTTACGGACGCGGACGAGTTTGATTATCGCGCACCGCATCGCCACTGTAAAAGATGCTGATTATATTGTCGTGATGTCCGAGGGGCGGATTGTTGAACAGGGTACACATACGGCACTGATTGAAGCAGATGGTCTGTATGCCCGGATGGTCGAGCGCGAACTCAAAAGCGAGGACGAGCAGTATGTCGAAGGATAATGCGAACGGAAAACAGCCCGACAAACTCCAGGGGCAAATACCGGTCAATGGCGTGCTGCCACCGGACGCCGCCCCGCTGAAATTGGAAAGTGAAGCCGATCTCAATACGGATCAATTTACGGATCGCTATTTGTTCGGGATGATCGCCACGTTTCTGCGGCCTTATTGGATCGAATTGGTTCTCATCTTCCTGATGCTGATTGGC
Organism: Chloroflexota bacterium; assembly: GCA_039933955.1. Taxonomy (GTDB): domain Bacteria; phylum Chloroflexota; class Anaerolineae; order Aggregatilineales; family Phototrophicaceae; genus CFX2. Next base: position 11,124 of record JBDTNB010000161.1, on the reverse strand, counting down.
GTGACGGCGCTGTCGCTGCTGCCCCCGTATTTGGTTCAGCGGGTGGTAGATGGGCCACTTGCCAACAACGATAGAAATGGTCTAGTCGCCTATGGCGTGATTTATTTCGTGTCGATTTTGATCCTGTTCGCGCTGCGTTTCGGCCACACTTATATGCTGCAAAACGTCGGCCAGAAAGCATTGGTTAACCTGCGGCAGGCGTTATTTGAGCACATTCTCAAACAGGACATGCGTTTCTTTAATAACACGCCTGTCGGCCAGATTGTGTCGCGGCTTTCAAACGATATTGAAGCGCTGACGGAACTGTTATCCACGAGCATTGTGATTGTTGCCAGCAATATGGTCACGGTATTTGGTATTGTGGTGGTGATGTTCGTCATTAATTGGCGGTTGGCGCTGTTGGGATTGGCTGTGATGCCGATCATGATTGCCGCGACGGTTTATTTTAGAATACGCATCCGCGACCAGTCCAACCGTTTTCATAAAATCGTGGCGGAATATCTGGCGTTTATCAATGAGCAGTTTAACGGGATGCTGGTGGTGCAGTTGTTCGGACGGCAGGAGGTCAGCCGGGTCGAATTTGACGGGATTAACAGGCAGTACCGCGACGTGCATATGAAAATCCGCGATCTGTATACCTATTATGCGTCGATTTTGCAGATGTTATCGACGATTGGTTTGGCATTCGTGCTGTACGGTGGAGGTCAGGGGGTGTTAGCAGGATGGGCATCGCTGGGCATGTTGATTTCCTTCATCCAATATGCACGTCGAAGTTTTGATCCGATCATGGCGCTTTCGGAACAATTCGCGCAGATTCAGCAGGCGCTCGCCGCTGGCGAACGTATCGCGCGGATGCTGCGGATCGAGCCACGAATCCTGTCGCCAGAGAATCCAATTGCGATCCCAGATTTTAAAGGAGCGATTGGCTTCGATCATGTGAAGTTCAGTTACGATCCGGGGACACCTGTGTTGCGCGATGTGAATATCGAAATCCCGGCTGGGCAGCGGGTAGCCATCGTGGGGGCGACGGGTGCGGGTAAGACTTCGCTGGCGGGGCTGCTGGCGCGATTCTACGATGTAAACGAGGGGCGGGTGCTGATTGATGGGGTGGATGTACGTGACATTGACATCCCGGATTTGCGGAAATTTGTCACGGTCGTGCCGCAAAGCCCCTATTGTTTTAATGGGACGATTGGGGACAACCTGCGGCTGTTTAACGAAAGCATTACCGAAGCGCAGATGATTACGGCGGCGCGCGCGGCGTGCGCGGCACGGTTCATCGAACGGCTACCGGGGAGCTATGATTATCCACTACTGCCAGGGGGTGCTAATTTGTCGCAGGGACAGCGGCAGCTTCTGGCGTTGGCGCGAGCGCTGATTCACAGCCCACAGAGTATCTTGGTGCTGGACGAGGCGACGAGCAACATCGACACCGAAACGGAAGAAATGATCCAGGAAGGCTTGCAAGAAGTGCTGCGCAACCGTACCAGCATGATTATTGCACACCGATTAAGCACGGTACGCGACGCGGATCGCATCCTGGTGATGCAAAAAGGTAACGTGGTCGAGGACGGCAAGCACGATGATTTGCTGGCATTGGGCGGCGTTTATGCTCAATTGTACCGGCGGCAGTTCGCACAGATGGGAATGCAAGCAGCCGATTCTGACCGCGAACGACTAGAGGCATGAGGTTTGCGTCATCGGCTAGGGATTTGTCTGCACGTCCTTTTTGCTGTCTGCACAGTCGGAAGCAGGCTAAAAAAGTAAATCTTCAAGAGGGCGTTACAGCGTAACGCCCCAATAAATGTCCTTATCTGCTCAAAATTGTGTTTGTGGTTCTTCCAGATTCAGTTGTGGACAAGCCTACAGAAGCCTTATCAAGTCTGAATTTGTGACATGAGATGTCACATTTACGGGCTTTTTGCACGTTTTTCACAATATTTTCACAGTGCGGAGGGTTAGCGTAAAGCATTCTTCGTTTTTTTCTGGTACTCTAGTCATATTGATCTGGTAGCAATTGACATTTTGTTCTCATTATTCCAATTGTTTGGATTTGTCGATCAGCATAATAATAAAGTGGACAATTCTGGAATTTTGGGGCTATAATAAGGATGTAAAATTGCTACACATACATCTATCGTCCTGATTGAACTCTGCAATTTCGTCCAAGTTGTTTTGAAGGCTTAGGTATATGCGTTACCCGCGATTATTGAGTTGGGGATTGCTGGCACTGCTGTCTTTTGGGCCGCTGATTGCCGCTACCGGCTATGATGTGTGCTCTGAGCTTGTCAAAACCGCGCTGCAAGCCACTAATGATGTTTGTGAAGCGACAAGCCGCAATAGTGCGTGCTACGGACATTTAAAACTGCAAGCCGAACCGCAGCCAGGGTTCGGGCCGTTCTCCTTTGATAAGGTTGGCGATACGGTCAGCGTGGGGCATTTGAATTCGCTACGCCTCAGCCCGATGGATATGCTGACTGGAACCTGGGGTGTCGCGCTTCTGCGCTTGCAGGCCGATATTCCTGATGACAAGCCACAAAATGTTAACCTGCTGCTGTTCGGCGATGTTGAAGTTAAAAACCTCGCACCTGAGGCCGTATTGATTAACGTCCTTATGAATTCTGCCGGGAATGTCAATGTCCGGCGTGATCCGGAAAACACAGCATTCGTGATGGGAACGCTCTCCAATGGGCAAAGTGTCACGGCACGGGGCCGCTCGGATGATAGCGAATGGATTTATATCGACATCCCTGGCGAAACGAATCAGAAGGGTTGGGTGTACCGTTCGTTCGTCCGCACCGATGAAGACCTGAGTACGCTGAATGTTATCCAGCCTAACCTCACCCAATATGGCCCGATGCAGGCCTTCTACCTAAAAACTGGTTCCAAGCAAACAAGCTGCGAAGAAGCTCCGAATGACGGTTTGCTGGTGCAAACCCCAGAGGGTATAGCCGAAGTTCGTTTGTGGATTAATGAAGTCAAAATTCGATTGGGTTCGACGGCGTTCATCCAATCCAGCCCCGGCAATCAGATGACGATTAAAACGCTGGAGGGCGCTGCTCATGTTGAGGCACTTGGCGTAGAGCAGGTTGCTGTCGCGGGGACAGGCGTAACGGTGCAGCTTAACCAGAATTCTGGTGCCAGTGCACCGCCCAGCGCACCAAAAGCGTATAAGGCGACTGAAGTTAATAATCTGCCTGTCGATAATTTAGACCGGGAGATTGTCCCAGTTGTCCAAGAGGATTCGACTACTGTCGAAAGTACACCGGAAGCAACCGCGCAAGTGGTTATTCCTCCTGTGATTGTACCGAGCAAGGTTCCAGCTACAGCCGTTCCGTCATCAACCGATGAACCGACTGTGAGCGTGCAGACTGCAACCAGCACCGTAGAACCATCAGCCACGACTAAGCCACCAACGAGCACGAGTGTGCCCTTTACGCCAGTGCCGCCGACAGATGTACCACCACCAACGGCTGTACTCCCGACGGATGCGCCGCCGGCAACGGCTATTCCACCAACAGCAGTGCCGCCGACAGATGAACCACCTACCAGCGCGCCGCCGACAGCTCAATCGGCTCCACAAGACCAGCCTACAGCGGGTGCCCAAGGGGCGAGTCCAGCAACGTCCGCCGTGAGCGGTAAATCGACCCAACCGACGGCTAATCCACCAACATCTCAACCTACGGCAGCAACGTCTGGTGGAAGCGGGAGTTCGAGCCAACCAACGGCTAATCCACCACCGGACAATCCGCCAACATCGCCGGAAAGCACGACTAATCCATAGTGGGTTAGTACCTCAGATACGTCAAAAAAAGGATGCACATATTCATGTGCATCCTTTTTTTATGGCTTCTCAATCATCGTTTATCAGGATTTGAGCGGGCAGGTGGTGTGATAGGGTATACCCTGGAAATATCGCTCCCATTCCGCCGAGGTCAAACTGCGGTTGGCAATGCTACAGGCACGATTTTCCCAGGATTGTAGCCGAATATCCCACAAAATAGCTGTCGTATCGAGACTTCCTGTGGCGATGGTTTGACCGTTTGGGCTAAAAGCGATACTCGTGATGCGCCCGGTATGACCTATAAAGGGTGGGCCGATACGTTCGCCTCGACTCACATCCCACAGCAGAAGATGCTTGTCCCATCCTCCAGAGGCCAGCAAAGTCCCATCCGGACTAAAGGCAAGACTTGTCACATAATCGGTTTGACCAACATAGGGCTGACCAATGGCTTTACCAGTGGTCACATCCCAGACGATAATGGTTTCATCATAGCTGCCTCCAGCGACTTTTTTCCCGTCCGGGCTGAAAGCGACACTTGTGACCGTATTGCTGTGACCCTTGAGCGGATCGTGAAGCGTGGTGCGTTTGGCGATGTCCCACAAAATGACGGTGTTATCGTCACTGCCGGACGCGAGAGTCGTACCATCAGGACTGACGGCCAACGATTGGATACCAGAAGAATGCCCTTTGAGTGGATCACCCGTGACTTTACCAGAAGCAATATCCCAGAGGTAGATTTCGCCAGAATCGCTGCCCGATGCGAGTGACTTCCCGTCGGGGCTGTAGGCGAGGGCAACCCAATCGGTGCGTTGGGGGAGATTTAACGTTTGAATTACGGTTCCAGTATCCACGTTCCAGAGCCGTATAGTTTGATCGGCACTAGCCGATGCAAGCTGCTTGCCATCGGGACTGAACGCGAGGGTTGTGATGTAACGCTGATGCCCCTCGAAGACAGACTTTATCGTATCAGTTGACGTGTCCCAGAGCCGAATGGCGTTATCACCTGCACCAGAAACCTTAGCAGTATCGCCGCCTGCTGTTGCCAGGATTTTACTATCGGGGCTGTAAGCAACAGTGAGCAGACCATCCTGATTATCAGCAAGGACGGTAGCCAATGTTTGTGGTTTGCTCAAATTCCAGGCGATTATTTTTCCGTCCGAATCGCCAGAAACCAGTGTGTCCGTGCCAGGAACAAAGACCACAGTCCAAACATCGGTGCTATGACCGGTAAATGGATCACCGACGGGATCACCTGTGACAGCATCCCAAACGCTGACTGTATGATCCTGACTGGCTGTGGCGAAATATTGACCGTCGGCGCTGTAAACAATCTGGCGCACATAATTCTGATGACCAGTTGTGAGCAGGTTGAGTTGTTCGCCAGTGCTGGTATCCCAGAAAGTGACGTTGTCGTCGGCTCCAGTTGAGGCCAAAATACCGGTTTTGGGGTTGAAGGCCAAACTGAGCACCCAATTGTCGGTGCTTAAGGGATCGCCGATGGCTTTCCAGGTAGCCGTGTCCCACAGCAGAATAGTATCGTCGCCGCCGCCGGTGGCTAATATTTTCCCGTCCGGGCTGAAAGCAGCACTATAAACTGTGTCTTCGTGTCCGGTCAATGGATCGCCGATGGATTTGCCGGTGGCGACATCCCAGATCATGACCGTTAAATCATCACTGCCAGAGGCCAGCGTCTTGCCATCGGGACTGAACGCCACACTCCAAACAATGCCACTGTGACCGACCAATGGGTTGCCGATGGGTTTACCGGTTTCAACATCCCAGAGGCGAATAGTCTGGTCGGTGCTGCCAGAGGCGATTATTTTTCCGTCTGGGCTGAAGGCAACACTGTTGATCCAGCCTGTATGACCTGTGAGCGGCGCACCCGCGGGTTGATCTGTGGTCGTGTCCCAAATGATGAGCGTGTTATCGGCGCTCCCGGAAACGAGACGACGACCATCCGGGCTGATGGCGAGGCTGCGCACGCCAGCCGTATGCCCTGCCAAGTAATGTTCGATACGCGGTTGGGTCTGTAGGGCGGTCAGTAAGCTGCTGCGTGCTTCAAAAGTGTCGGCTGATTTGAGCGCTTCAAGACTCAAGAGGAGTGCGAGATCGGTTTGTCGGACGCCTGTGAGCGATGTCACGGCGAGTTCACGCGAACGCGACAGGTTGGCCTGTGTGTCAGCAACCTGCTGGCGATCCAAGGCGATTAAGGCCAATATCACGGCGATAATCGAAAAGACCGAAAGACCGGCCACAAAGCCGCGCAGTCGATTGCTGGCGCGGCGGCGGGCGGCGATGCTGGCTTCCAGATAATCTGTTTCTTCGGGTGTGAGGGCCAGGGTTGTGCCAGCGGCTAAAGTTTCAAACTGCGCCAAACGCGCACCGGAAGCCAGATAACTGGGATCGCGCCCAGTATTCAGCCACTCGGTGGTAGCGAGGGCGAGGCGCTGATACAGGCGCAAGTTGTCGCGGTTGGCATCTAACCAGGACTTGAGTCGTGTCCATACACGAATGAGCGCTTCGTGGGCAATTTCAATAGTTGGTGCACGGGTGATAGGTTCGTAGTCGGCAGTCAGCAAGCGAAATTTCAGAAAACTGTCGATGACATTTTGCAGTGCGCGTTTGTCAATGCCTTTAGCAGTGAGCATTTCGGCCTGAAGAATGCGACGGCGGGTATCCTCGGAGCCTTCGCCTAAGGCTACCAGACGCAGGAACAATTGACGGGCCATTTCCTGACCGGCAGTGTCAAGTTGTTCATAAACCTCATCCGCACGGCGGGCGAGCGCTCCCAAAACGCCGCTGCTGTTGTTATAGGCTGCTTTAGTGAGATTGAACCCTTCGCGGCGTTCGAATAATTCGGTCAACGCGAATTGGAGCAGGGGCAATCCACCAGGCTGTTGGCCGACATCCCCGACAATTCCGGCGACCAAACCGGGTTCGAAGCGCAGCCCGATGCGTTCGGCAGGGCCGGTAATTGCTTGTTCCATCTCGGTTGCGCTGAGTGGCAGGACGATCTCTGTACGTTGACGCAGCAAATCGCCAAATTCTGGATACAAAAGTGGTCGATCATAAAAATCGGCGCGTAAGGTTACCATGACTCGGATGCGACTTTTGGGTTTTGTCACAGCCGCGAGAATGCTTTTAAGGAACAGTGCGCGTTCTGATTCGTCGGCTACGAGGGTGAAAATTTCTTCAAACTGATCAATAACCAGTAAAAAGTCGCCATCTTCGACGGGCAGCAGACGATCTACGACTTCCGAAAAGCCCCGATCATTGGAGCGTAACTCGTCAAGTAAGGTTTTTGGCGGATTGACAGCCACACGGAGAAGAGCAGATTCCAACTCTACAAAAGGTTCTGTCCCAGGAGTCATCTGAGCGATGAACCAGTCTAGGGAACCGGGAATGCCCCCGCGTCGTAAAACCGGTATGAGACCGGCTTTAACCGCGCTTGATTTGCCACTCCCACTGGGGCCAATAACTGCCAGAAAATGGGCATTGGCATCTTGATCGGAGAGTCGTTTAAGCAGGCGGTCAACTAATGCATTCCGTCCAAAGAAGTCGTGCGAGTCCGCTTCCTGAAATGCGCGCAAACCCTTATATGGGTTTTCGGGTTCCAGCGGCAAATCTACGGGCAGTGTTCGCCCTACGGGTGAAATCATCACTTTAGGCGAGGTCGTGGACTGTGTGAAGGAGGGTGATGAAACTGTCGCTGATTCGGGCGAAACGATGCGACGGAAATCACTCGCAAGGCTTAGGGCATCCGGGTAACGTGCTTCAGGTCGTTTCGATGTCGCCCGCCAGATGACCATATTTAAAGCGTGCGGGAGTTCGGGACGATTCATCTGTAGGGGTGGCAGCGGTTCACTAAGGTGGCGGCGAATCACTGTGGTGGTGCTGGGATCGAGAAACGGTGTTCTTCCGGTCAATACCATATACAGCAGGACGCCGAGGCTATAAATATCGGTCTGAGGCGAAACGGGCTGTCCTGTGACCTGCTCAGGGGAGATATAGGCAGGGGAGCCGAATCGGTCTTCTTCGGAATTGGTATCAGGATCAGTAATGAGGTTCTTGGCGATCCCGAAGTCCGCCAAATAAGCATTATCATCTTCATCCAACAAGACGTTGGCTGGTTTTAGATCGCGATGAATAATGCCTTTACGATGGGCGGCAGTCAGGGCGGCTGCCAGTTGATCGAGCATGTGGGCGGTTGCTTGTATATTCCATGCACCACGCTGATCAATGGCATCTTGCAGGCTGCCTCCACGCAGCCAACGCATCACGATACAGGCTGTGTCGGGTTCACGCCAGTAATCGTACATCGGCACGATATTGATGTGTTCAAGTTGGGCGATGAATTGGGCTTCACTTTCGAAGCGGCGGATAAAATTGGGATGATTGGCATATTCAGGAAGAATAATTTTGATGGCGACATCACGTTCGACGAGCGGTTGATAGGCGCGATAAACTGCGCCAAATCCGCCCCGGCCAATCAGTTGGCGTAATTCGTATCCTTTAAGTGTCTGACCACTCTGGTCTTTGAATTCCGTTGACATTTTTAACCCGCCATCGCGAGGTGAAGTGAATTGAGGGCGAGCGCATGGATGTGGGGCACAAGTTGCAGCGCAAGCTCCTGCTGACGTGCTTCGGATTGATCGGATGCGAGAGTTTTGATGATGTCTTCAGCCAGTTCTATTTCTGAAACTTCGATTTCTTTGTCAGAATTATCGCTCGATTTGTCTGAACCGTTGTTCGAATTCGATGCGGACGCAAGCTGTGCTTCTCGGATAGGTTTGAGTTGATCGCGATGTTTGGTTTTCCAAGAGATGATTTTTGTGGTCAAGATGTGGTATGCGTCTTTTCCACCTTGCAGCGTGAGTTTGATGGCAGCGACTTCCGGGTCAAAGCGCATGGAAATCAGATTGATTTCTGGGGTGCTGCGGTTCGCCATTGCATCGCAAACTTTTTGCAAACCAGCCAGTGCCGTCAGATACGGCGTGACCTGGGTCGATAAGTCTTGGATAGTGAGAGAGTGGCTTTCCAGATTTTCTTTGCGAAGGGTTATTTCAACTTCAGGATTCTTATCGTCGTGCCCCATATCAAAATAGACATATAATCCCAACTGACCCAGCCGGATCAAGTCACCACTTTGTACGGTGGTTGGCTTATTTGTGAGCAATTTACTTTCGTTAAGCCAGGTTCCGTTGGTGCTGTCGAGGTCTTCGAGCAGGTATCCTGTCTCGGTACGGCTAAGGGTCGCATGTTTTCGAGATACACCGAGTAAATTGGCGCTATATGGGGTTAAATCGACAGAGGGGGGTATTTCACCAGGGCTGTAGCGACCCAGGACTGTTTTTTCGCCACCCTTAAGCAAAATTGGTTGTTCCTGGCCTAACACCACCAGCGCAATAATATCCGAATAAAGTCTGGTCAGTTCAATAATATGCTCAGGCGGCTTAATTTTGAGGGGAATGTCGGGGACGGGTTCGGTGGTCAGTGAAGGAACCGATCCCATCATTGGTGATCCACAGAAAGCACAAACTGCCGCGTCCGGCGTGTTTTCTTTGTGGCAGGTAGGGCATGTTTTTACCGTGTCCATCCGTTTGGCCTTTAGTTTAGTTACGTTATGTTGTCATCATGTGAGTAGTGTGGACAGTGAGGAGAATCATACATCATCGTTTGTATTGCGGCTAGCACAGGCTTTTAAAATTTATTTTGCATCAGAATTAGTTTGTTGAAGTGGCGAGAGTCAGCATTGACAGCCCTGATTCACGATGCTATACTCCCCTCTATCAACTGAATAGGGGGCGTGGTGTAGCGGCCTAACATATTGCCCTGTCAAGGCAAAGATCGCGGGTTCAAATCCCGTCGCTCCCGAAGTAGGTATCAAATAGAGCTGACATAACTGGTGTCGGCTCTATTGCTTCTATGGCCCCATTCTTCACGTAAATCTTATTGAACATCAGCTTGAACCAGGCTTCTCGTTCCTCCAGCGTCGACCCTTCCCATATATTTCGAATATTCCCCAATAGATCAGCAGCCTGTTCCAGATCAATCATCCGTCCTTGCGCGGGAAGTGGCAGCGTTCCTAGTTGCTCCTGAAGTTCATCGCGCATCTGACGATAGTCTGTTTCGCTGAGGTCGCCCAAAATGAACAATTGCTTCAGTCTATCGAGTTTGCCCTTAAGCGATGAGTGCTGCTTCTTTATCTGCAGGTAGTTAGGATTTTCCTTCGCTATGTGCTGCACAATTTGGTCACGCCAATCATCAGGTAACTGTATTCTCATGAGGAGGTCAGCGGCGGTGGTTTCAATTTCATCCGCGGCGATTGACTTTGTTTCACCAGGACAATTGACACCGCGATCCTTTGCCGGATCACGATAGCGGCGACCTTCGCGTAAGCGTCATCCACGCCAAGTGCTACCACAATCCGCGCAAACTAATAGTGAAGCGAAAGGATATGTCGCAATCTGATTAGGAGCACCCCGACTCCAATCACCGCTCGTTTCGCCCGAACTTCCTGACACTTCTCAAAGAGTTCACGACTGATAAGCGGCTCATGACGCCCCGGAATGTACTGCTTCTTCGCATCTTTTTTCTTGCCCTGGTAGCTAGTTTCACCGATGTAAAAGCGATTCTGAAGCATCGGCGTTATGGTGTCTTTGCCGAAAGGATTCTGTCCCCATGCTCCGGTTGTGCGATAACCTTCAGTGTTGAGCGCTTGCGCCACATCAAGGTCAGAGAAGATACCCTGACTATATTTCTCAAATGCGAGAATGACCCCATGCCCATTAATTGGGCACGGAAGTGCGTCCGTTTCGCCAGTACGCCCTTCATAATGTTCAAGAGTTTCTTCAAGAAGATTTGCTAGGCGACTATAGTCTTCTTCGTCTAGTTTTTGTGCTGCGAAATCATCGCCGAGATCAAGCAGCATCTTACGCAAGCGTCGGACAGTTGTGTACCCAAAAGGTAATGCTCCGTTCCAACCGCCTTTCCTGGCCCGTTCCTTCTTTCCTTTTGAGGTCTCTTGGCTCAAGTTGTCGATGTACCACTCGGCAAACATGGCGAGCATTCGCATCATCATCTTGCCGCCAGGAGTTGTAAAGTCGAAGCTCTCTGTAACCGATACGAAGGAAACTCCAAGTTCATTCAGTTGCTTGAGATAAGTCATTGTATCGACGAGTGAACGGCTGAAGCGATCCAGCTTGTGGACAATTATCACGTCGAGTAGACCGGCTTCAGCGTCACGCATCATGCGCTGAAATTCGGGACGGAGCGCTGCCAGATCGCTTGAATGCGCTCGCCTAAACCCCGGTTGGCTTGCTCCCGTTGGCTCAGTGGGC
>JBDTNB010000160.1:0-14495 GCA_039933955.1 Chloroflexota bacterium | reverse complement strand
TGTTTGAATATGCTATACTCAGTAATGTATAGTTATATGAGTCCGTCTGGGATTTTATATATTGTTTCAGACACCGCTTGATTTCCTGAATTTGTTCGTCCGCCCTCCCGGCGATTTGCTGTATTTCTTGGCAATCGTGATCGTCAGTCTGGCGAGTCTTTTCATGGCGCTGGGCGAACGCTGGCGACAGCCGCTAAACCGCGATTCGGGGCGCTACACAGTGGCATCCCTGGGCATTGTAACTGCCTGGGTGCTGCTCATGCTGGGCGCCTTGTACGCGATTGTCGTCGGACAGGATGCATCGAGCATTTTGCCGCCGCTCGAACGCGCCGCGAACGTCATCGCCATCCTGCTCATCACCTGGGCATTTTTGACCGCCGATCACAACCGTTGGGAGCGTCTGCCCAATATCATCGTGCTCATATTGATGGTGATCGTGATCGCTGGATATGTGATTACGGGTGTACAGTGGGCGGGGACATCTCCGCAAAGCAATTTTAATCTCAGTCTATTCGGTGTCGCCTGGACGTTCATCCCCACGATCTTGTCCATCGTCGGCCTGATTTTGATACTGGTGTATTTCCGACTCGTGACGGATGCGCCGCTCAAGCTAGTCTTCTTCGTGATTCTGCTGCTGGGATACGGCGGCAGTTTATTACAAATCGCGCAGGGAAATTTAATCGGCAATTATACCGGGCCAGCACGGTTGGCCTTTATGGCAGCGCTGCCAATCCTGCCTGCGATTATCTACCGCATGGTGTTGAACCATTTACAGACTGAACTGGCTTATCAGGCACAGTCCTTTCAACAACCGGCATCTCCCCCGCAGCAGACTTCAACAGCGCCAACCAGCAATGAACCACGCAAAGCACCTGAAGCTAATTTATTACCTGTCGCGACTGCGCCCACCGTATCCCCAATCCAGCGCGATTCGATCCAACTGCTCAAGACCCTGGGGTTAATTCTCGAAGAAGCCACGCCGACCAGCATTCCACAGCGAGTGGTCACGGCGGGTTTGGAAGTTCTTAAAGGTGAAGTCGGGGCGGTCTTGACGCTGCAAGATGCCAATTACGCCGACATCACTGCCGCTTTTGACAAATCAAAAAACGAAGCGATCTCCGGGCTGGCGCTCAACCTGGACAATCAACCGACGCTGGTCAACGCGATTGAACGGCGGTTGCAGCGTCCGTTGTACCCTGACCGAAATGTCGAGGAACTGCGTGATCTGTATAATCGCCTCGACATTAACGCCATCGGGCCGACTTATTTTCAACCGCTCATCAGCGGCAAGGAATTGGTGGCAATTCTACTCATCGGAATGCCCTACAGCGGGCGCGAACTCGAAGAAAGCGAGCGCGAACTCCTCAAAGGTATCGGAATCATCGCCGGGAATTTGCTGGCGCTGAGTTTTGCCGCGCGCGATGCCCGCCTCAAAGCTGAAGAACGCGCGATTCAGGCGCTCGTTCAGGGCATCCCACTTGGCGATGTCAAAGACGATTCGGTGCTGGCAGCCCACCAGGAAATGCAGGCCAGCCTGCAACTCTCACGCGATCAAATTGGTGATCTGGGACGGCAGGTGATGCAGCTCAAAGTCGAACTCGATTACGAGCGCAACCGGGTGGCCTCCATATTAGGTGATACGGAAGAAGGCTTATCAGTTTCCCAGCGAATTCTGGCGCTGAACGATGAGCAGCAGCGCTTACGCGACGAAAAAGAACGGCTGGCCTCCCGCTTGCAGGATGCCGAGACCGCATTAGCGGGCGCAACCGCTACCAGCAACGATACTGTCGTCAAAAGCATGATCGAATCGCTGCGGCGGGAAAAAGATGAACTGATGATTCAGCGTGAAAACCTGCTGGATCAACTGAATGAAATCCGCGCGGGGGTTGGCGAAGCAAATCCTGCGCCGCAAAAAGTGCAAGAAGTCCTGGACAAAATGAACCAGGAACAAACACAGATGGAGGTCGAGCGCAAGCAGCTCACGAGCAAACTCGCCGACATCGAATCGCAGCTTAAGGCGCTGGGCATTGAAAATGGAACGGCTGGCTTGACGCAGCTCATCGGCCAGATGACTGATCAACGAGCGACGCTTCAAGCGAAAATTGAAAATCTGACTTTTGAACGCAATGCCCTGCTCAACGAGCGGACACAGTTCCAGGAAAGCATAGAACAGGAAAAAGAACGCGAAACACGCATCGGGGCACTGCAAAACGAAATCAAGCATCTGGCATCTGACCGGGAAGCCGTCACCAAACAGCGCGACCAACTGCGGCTGGAACGTGACGAATTATTCGCGAAACAAGAATCGTTCAAGCAGCAGCGAGCACGGCTCATTGCTGAAGCATCCGGCTATCAGGTTGAATTGGCCGAAGAGCACCAGGAACAAGCCAAGCTGCGTGTTCAAATCCAGCAGTTGGCCGACGAACGCAGTGACCTCGTTTCGCTGCGTGACCGTCTGGTTGGCGAGAAGCAAGCTCTTGAAACCGAGCGTGATTTGCTGATGGCGCGCTCGGATGGCAACCGTGAACGCTTACAAAAACTCGGCGAAGATGGTGTGGGTTCGCTGACGAAGATGATTGAAGAAGTCAGTGACCAGCGCAACCAGATGGAACGCGAATTGAACGAAACGCGCACATCGCTGGCCGCGATTCAAAATGAATTGGAAATGTTGCAGGTACAGGCCAATGCCCGGACAGAAAGTGGCAGCGAATCAGGCGTTGCGTTAATCCAGACCAATAATCCGGAAGTTTTCCTGGGTATGGTGCAAGAACTGCGGACACCGCTCACGTCGATTGTAGGCTACATTGACCTGCTTTTAGATGAATCTGCGGGGATTTTGGGCGAGATGCAGCGCAAGTTTTTGCAGCGGGTCGCCGCCAACGTCACCCGGCTGACGTTCATGCTCGAAGATTTGACGCGGGTCACTGCTCTGGATAACAGCCGTTTTACACTCATGCCAGAACCGGTAGATGTCGTAGGACTGATTGAAGACGCAATCAGCAATTCAACCTACGAATTCCGCGAAAAAGGATTAACTGTTCATCTCAACCTGGATGACAATGTGCCCCATATCCGGGCAGACCGCGACGCGATCAGCCAAATTATCAGCCAGTTGCTGACCAATGCGTATCTCGTATCCCCCACAGAAAGTCCTATTATCGTCACCGCACACCGCCAGCATGTACAAATGTCGCAGAACCCAAATCTGGCGACCCCCACCGACTGCCTGCTGATTTCGGTTGAGGATCGCGGCGGCGGCATCGCACAGGACGATTTGCCACGAGTATTCGCCCGCAAATATAAAGCGGAAAATCCGCTGATCGCCGGGTTGGGTGATACCGGCGTGGGGTTATCAGTCGCCAAAACGTTGGTGGAAGCACATGGCGGGGGATTGTGGGTGGAAACGCGCGAGAATGTGGGCAGTATTTTCTATTTTGCTTTGCCCGTCGAGACGATTATAGAGACTGAAGGCCAGTAAATGCAGCGAGACCTGGGCAACGAAGTGATCGTCGCAATCGCGGCAGTTGGAATCCTGGCGTTCGCCATCACCTTCGCGATCATTTTATCGCTCTCCAATACGCCAGAAGCCACCGCAACCGCTACTATTGCCAGCAACATCGGCGGCGTATCGCCGGATGCGACAGCCGTCGCGGGTCTTTCTACAGATGTCGTACCGACTGAAAATACCGTCGCCACATTGACCTCAATTGCGGCGACGGTTGCCCAAGCCCAAACCAATGTTCCTACAGAGACGGTTGTCATAGTGGGAACGCAACAACAAGTCGAAACGGGCATTCCCACCCAAGCGCTGGTCATCAACGAAACGGTTGAACCGGGAAACACCAATGCGCCAACCGCAATAATTGTTACCCAAACGGCGGGCACGATTCCAACGCAGGATTCGGGGGCAACGCGCAGCAATACCAGCGAGCCTTCGACACCAGGACAGATCTCATCCAGTGTTACAGCGACGCCGCGTAAAACGAGCGCAACTCCAACGAGGGGCGTCACTGCTTCGCCTACATTTACACCCTCACCTGTGCCACTGTCAGCTACTCCATCGCCCAAGCCGAGCAAAACGCCAACGCTAGTCCCTACCCTGACGCGGACGCCGCGTCCAACAGAAACGTCGGGCATCCGCCCCACACCAACAGTTATGCTTACGGCGATTGCATCGATTTCACCGAGTATTTGTGTTCCACCCCAAGGTTGGGTGATATATGTGGTCGATCAAGGCGACACCCTGCTCAAAATCGCGCAGGGAGCCGGGAGTAGTCTCAATGCCTTGAAACAAGCCAACTGCCTGATGGACATCAATAACATTTATGCCGGGATGCCGCTATATGTACCGCGAACGCCAGTGATGCCCGATCATCCCTATCCGCAACCGGGCGACCCAACCCTGAACAGCCCGCTGCAACCGGATGGCTGCACCGATCCCAACTCACTCATCACCAATTTGCAACCGGGACAGGTTATCAGCGGCGTATTCAATGTGATGGGGACGGCCAACCTGCCGGATTTCTGGTACTACAAGCTGGAAGTCCGTCCTGACTTCGCGACGGTTTATAACTTTTACAGCCGGTCAGAGACGGCGGTTGTCGATGGATCGCTGGGCCAAATTGACCAATCGATTTTTGGGGTTGGTATCCACTGGATTAAATTGACTGTAATTGGGAAGACCAGCGGAGCCGCACCCTGCGCTATCCCTGTGATCTTCCAATGACTCTCGCGTCGTGCGCCTATCTGGGTTAAACTAATGCCGTTTTTGTTTAGCCTGGTTAGGACACAATGCATGGTCGAAAAGAAAGCCTCTCGTATCAGCCGATTTTTGGGATTTATTTTGTTCCGGATTGTCCCGGTCATTTTGATCGCGGGAATCATCTGGTTTAGTTATGGGATTGCCAAAGCGGTTGCCCTGCGCGTCGGCGAACAAGTCGAAGCCAATGAGCGCAGTCCATTGTATGAGGGAACTGCTGCCGCAATTCTGCCGACGCTGACCACGAATACACCACCGCCAACTGTAACACCGATTCCATCGGATACATCCACATCACCACATACGGCAACTGTCGCACCAACGCTGACACCGACATTAGTGCCAACCAATACAGCGGCAGCCATTCCCAGCGCGACCTTTACGATTGTTCCAAGTGACACGCCCATTCCAACGGCAACACCGCTTGTAGTGGCTCAGGCATTCGCTACCAACACACCGCGTGCGTTGGCGGTCACATTGCCCGCATTAAATACGGCAATCCCAAGCGTCGCACCGATCATAGAAGCCAGCCCGACGCCTACATCAACTGAAACGTCCACACCAATCCCACCCACGTTCACGTTTACGCCGCCACCCGCAGTAACGGCAACCGTGCGCCCGCTGCCTACCTTATTCCTGCCGTCCGGGCCAAACGCCGATGCGGTTGCGCCAACAGCTATTCCCACACAAGTCCCGACGGTAGACCGGCACGGCTACGACATTGTCAACATTTTGCTGATGGGCGGCGACGGCGAATTGACGGGCGATAATGTGACGCGCACCGACACTATGATTATCGTATCGATTAACCGCACCACCAACACCGTTGCAATGCTCAGTCTGCCGCGCGACCTATATGTATATATTCCAGGCTGGACAATGCAGCGTTTGAATTTGGCCTATACGCACGGCGACCAGATTGGCTGGCAGCCGGATGGCGGTTGGGGTTTGATGCGCCAGACTATTTTTTACAACCTGGGTATCAATGTACATTATTATGCGCTCATCAACTTGAGCGGCTTCAAGCAAGTTGTGGACACGTTGGGCGGTGTGGATTTGACCGTCGATTGTGCAATCCAGGATTATCCACTCATTGATGCCCCCGCGCCGCCACAAGCAATACGTGATGAGACCAATATGTATCTACTGCCGGTGGGTGCGTATCATATGGACGGTGGCAGTGCGCTGTGGTATGCCCGTTCACGCCATAACAGTTCCGATTTTGATCGGGGACGCCGCCAGCAGCAGCTTTTGCGCGCGATCTGGCGCACGGCCCGCACAAGTGGGCAGGTGGGCAAGCTGCCTGAAGTATGGTCACAGCTTTCGCAGGTTGTCCAGACGAATTTGGGTTTTGACGACATGCTGAGTCTACTGCCCTTTGCGCTCAATCTTGATCCGGGTCGCATCGACCACTTTACGATGGCGCGCCTGTATCACACAACCCCCTGGCAGCCGCCAGATGGTTCGAATGTGCAGCTCCCGAATTATGAACCGATTAAGGAACTGCTCGACGCTTTTTATCAACCGCCTACAGATAATCAAATCACTGAGGATGCGAAGCGGATTCTGGTGTATAACGGTAGTAGTAATGCTGACCTGGATAAGGTTGCTGCGGATCGTTTGGGCTGGGATGGCTACAATGCGGTAGCATCTGGCGCGGCAGACAATGCCAACTATGCCGACACGATTTTGATTGACCACACCGGCCAGACCAAAGGCAGCCATCTACAGGATATCGCCAAGACGCTGAATATCAAGCCGGAAAATATTCGTTCCGAACCTGACCCGAACCGTCAGGCCGATTTCGAGGTTATCCTGGGCAGCAATTACAATTCATGTACTGAAGCGGGTGTTTTGCCGCCGGTTGATAACAGTTCCGGCGGCTAAAGGCAAGTTAGGGGATAAACTCATGCCAAAACGTATCGTTGTTTTTTGCATCGCACTCACTTGTAGTCTCTCGGCATGTGCTTTAGGGGATGTGACTGTCAATACCACTCCCCTACCCCCGATTACACTTCCGCCACCCCCAGCGCTCAACCTGGTTGGAAGCTGCGACGATACCAAAGCGCTGGAGACATGGCTGCAAGTTTCTACCGAACTGCGTGAAAATTTCCAGACACAGATGAACGCAGCAGCAGCTAAAAGCAAAAACGACATGTATGGGGATATTATCAATTTGTCCGCTTTGCGCGATTCCGGCTTCGGCGTGGCAACACCAGACTGTGCGGCGGATGCGGGGATGAAACTGAGCGATGCCATGAATCTGGCGGTAGGGGCTTTCCAGTCGTTTTTCAATTCCACCGATTCGTCTAACCTGGACAGTACCGTAGTGGACATAAACTACAAGCTCGACAGCGTGCAGGCCACGCAAATCGAGCTTGTTAAGCGTATGGACAGTCAATTTCAGACGAGGTATGTGACTCCAACCCCGTCTCCATAAACTGAATTAATCGACTGTTGTAGGATCAAAAGCGTCGCGTAAACCGTCACCGATAACGAATAGGCAAAGAACTGTCACAAATATCAAGATGCCGGAAATCGTTGCCATGTGCGGCCCGCG
This sequence comes from Chloroflexota bacterium, assembly GCA_039933955.1. Taxonomy (GTDB): domain Bacteria; phylum Chloroflexota; class Anaerolineae; order Aggregatilineales; family Phototrophicaceae; genus CFX2. The sequence continues at coordinate 7,176 of JBDTNB010000160.1, read as the reverse complement.
CGAGAAAAATTGCTGTGCGTTAGACAGCATGTTGCCCCAGGTTGGTGTAGGCGGCTGCACACCCAATTTCAAAAAGCTTAAGGTTGATTCGAGCAAAATCAGCGAGCCGATGCCCGATGCAAGCGTCAGAAACGTCAGCGAGAGCGTATTGGGCAATATATGGACAAACATGATGCGCCAAGCCGACGCCCCGGTTGCACGCGCGCTGAGAACATAATCCAGGTCACGGATGGCAAGTGTCTGACCTCGGATGAGGCGTGTCTCACCCGTCCAACTTAACAAGGAAATGACCAGCACCAATGTGAGCGGGGACTGCTGCAAAATGCTCGAAATCAACAGCAGTAAATATATTCCCGGAATCGAGTCTAAAGTTGTGATGACCCAATTCATAATATCATCAATAGTGCCGCCAAAATAACCCGACGCCAGCCCCGTAACCATGCCAATCCCCAGTGTTATTATCGCGCCGGAAAAGCCAATTGCCATCGAAACCTGCCCACCGTATAACAACCGCGCCGCGTAGTCGCGTCCCAGATCATCCGTCCCCAGAATATGCCCTTCTGAACCGGGCGGCAGCAAGCGAACCGACGGATTGGTAGTTTCAGCGTCAACATGCAATAGATTAGTGATGACCGGAGCCAATAACGTGAGAATGACTAAGACTCCCAAAATGCAGATCGCAGCCATTGTCAGGTAATCCCGCCCAATGCGACGGAGGGCGCGGGCAGTAAGCGAGCTACTCTGCCGAATCTCGGTGGAATCCTGGTTCAGGCGTACAACTGCGGATGATGTGGTTGCCATCATTGCTACCTTTTATCCCAACCGAATACGCGGGTCAATAATCGCGTACATAATATCTGAAAGTAAATAACCCAGAATAGTTGCGATAGCGGTGTAAATCGTTACCGCCATCACCACAGGGTAATCCCGTTGAGTAACGGCTTGCAATGAGGTCAATCCAACGCCGGGATAGTTGAAAATCGATTCTACAATAACCGCTCCGCCGAGTAAGAAGGTAATGGATGGTCCCAGCGAGGTAGCAATCGGAATAAGGGCATTGCGGGCGGCATGGGTGTACCATACCATCCGGCTACTAAGCCCTTTGGCGTTGGCGGTGCGGATGTAATCCTGGGAAATGATGTCCAGCATGGACGCCCGCATCAAACGCGAGTAGCCCGCGATGCTTCCGACAGATAGCACAATGACAGGCAGTACCATATATTGGATACGTTGGAACATCGGCGGGCAGCTATCGTCCATTGAGAGAGCACACCGATCACCAATCGGGAAGAGTTTGATCTGAACACTGAACAGCAATAGCAATAGAATACCGAACCAGAAAATTGGAATGGCTGTGAAAGCAACCGCTCCGATACGGCTGATATTGTCAAATGTCTTACCGTGGTGAACTGCTGCCAGAATACCAATCACAACACCAAGTCCAGTGCCAAGAATGAGCGATGATATTGCCAGTTCGGCTGTGGCAGGCAAACGCTCAAATAAGATGTCCAAAACCCCGCGTTTCTTAATAAACGAGGTTCCAAAATCGCCGCGTAATATACCCCGCCGAGTACCAGGCGGGTCATTTACGCCGTCGCCATTGGCATCCAGGGGAAGCAGGAAAGCGTGATCGGCTTTACCATCGTCATTGGTATCCCAGCGCAACCAATCATCTCCCATCAACCAACGCAAGTATTGCAGTGCCCAGGGGTCGTTTACCCCTAAAATGGCCTCCAGGCGCGCCTTTTCCGAAGGCTGCGCGCCCGGTCTAAATACCAGCGCCGCGACAGGATTGCCGGAAGCTGACATCAGCGCAAAGGACAAAAGGGTGATGCCCAAAAAGGTGGGGATTGCCTGAATTAACCGTCTAAAGACATATTTTGCCATCTTCAGCCATAACCTATCGACTCAAAAAATTAACCACTCGTAATAAATCATTTTAATGGCAGAGGCAGGAGATACAAATTGAGTATCTCCTGCCTTGGAAGCTATTCTTTAGGACGCTGTGTCCTCAATTAACTGTGAAGTGACCATGCGGGCAAATTCCACAAGAGGCTGTTTTTCTTTGGCGCCCATTCTCCAACACTGTTTTGTACCCCAACCGATACAATCGAGGTATTCACATAGAAGGCCGGGACATCGTTGTAAATCATCTCCTGTGCCTGGTCGTACAACTTCTTACGTTCCACTGGGTCGCAACCTGGGAGTGTACGAGCCTTATCCATCAGCGCATCAAAGTCAGGATTAATGTAGGAACCGGTATTGAAGCCGCTTTCGACGACATCAGCCTTGATACCATAATGATCCAACATTTCGTTGGGGTTCACATTGGTCACGCCCCAGAATACCATCAGCGCATCATAGGTTTGGCCGGTCAGTTTGGTCAGCATGGGCGTGAATTCAATAACGTCCAAATTCACTTTGAAACCGACCTGGCTTAGTTCGTCCTGGATCAGGACGGAGCTGGAATCGACTGAAGGGTTGCCGGTGAAAGTGGTCAAGCTAAATTCCAGGGGCGTACCTGGCTTGGCATACAGGGCTTTGTCGTTCGCGACGCGCGGGGTTTTCGGGTCATTGTCGTCGTCCACGAAACCAGCCTCGTCGAGCAGTTTAGCCGACAATGCAGGATCAAAGGCATACGGTTGCAGTGTGTCATCGTATGTCCACGATTGAGGTAGCATTGTGCCGCCGACGGGCGCGCCCGTGCCGCTGAATGCACCTTGATTAAGGGCATCATGATCCACAGCATGAACGAATGCTTGCCGCACACGAACATCACCGAAAATCGGGTGGGGTGCTTGTTTGACAGTATTACCCTTGTCATCCAACGCACTCTGCGGATTGGTCGGGTCAGCCATATTGAACAGGATCACCTGCCAACCAGTACTGGGGGTTTTGTAGAGTTGGAACTCGCCATTGGTTGCGCGGGTTTCCATGTCGGCTTCGCGATCTTCAGGGATTGAACTCAGATAGGTGATGTCACCCTTCAAGAACTGCTCAACCTCAACTATTTGATCGGTGACGCTCTTGTAGATAAAACCCTGGGGGACAACATGACCAACCGGTGAATCCGGGAAATTCTGATCGGCTTCCAACGTAACCTGCTCACCTGCGCGGAAGTTTTTGAATTTGAATGCGCCGGCGCTGGTTTCCGGATTCAGGTTGGCTGGGTTATCGCCCTTCATGTCGGCGAAGGTTGGGAAAACCGATTTATAATACGCCGAGGGCACAACCGGGATGTTCGCCGCCGTGACGGGTGCATCGCAATTTGCTTCCTTAAAAGTAATGACCACTGTACTGTCATCTGGCGCATCTACGCTGGCGATTGAATCAATAGCCGAAGCAATCGGGCTATCCACGTCACCGCTGACGATGGCGTCATAGGCATATTTTACATCCGCTGAGGTGATCGGCGTGCCTTCGGTTGCGCCTGTGGTATCTGTCCATACCCAATCTGTGCGGAGTTTAACGGTCATCACTGTGCCGTCGTCATTAAAACTCCAATCCTTGGCGAGACCACGCAGCGCACCCGGTGTAGGCAATCCGGTTTCGGGGTCGTTGCTGATGAAGTTGGGGAATAATTGGTTGATAACGTCTACAGATGGTTGGTCATTAGCGAGAATGGGGTTGAGTGTGGCGATGTCACCCCCGAAGTTACCGAGGACAACGGGTGCGCCCGCGCCGGGACCCAGCGGTGTCTCGTCCTGTGCAGAGATGGGCGCAATCATCACACTAAAGAGCGCCAAGACAGCCGCAAGCAGCAGAAACCTTTGTAGATTCTTCATACTTCACTCCTTTTTACGAATATAAATTTGATCATTTCCCCGAACACTTGCGTGAAGCAGGGATCATACCAAAGATCAGTAAAATCCCCGGTATGCGTGCGCATATTACGGTTACACAGTTTGAACTCAATTGGTTCAAACTGTGATGAGAATATTAATACAATGCGAAGTGTAACATCTGGCTTATAAATAGCAAAAAACAGCCCTCTCATTGGGACTAAACATTGAGAGAGCTGTTTATGGTCGGGGCGACGGGACTCGAACCCATGACCTCTTGCACCCCATGCAAGCGCGCTACCAGGCTGCGCCACGCCCCGTTAATGAAGGTTAGTATAGCGAAGGCAGGCACGACTAGCAAGTGCGAATTCAGACCCGCGTTTGTCAAAGTATTGTGTGAACCTGTTGGAGATGGTTGCTCAAGAAGACCAGTCCCTTTATACTGTGAGTATGTGATTACTATATAATCCCCGAACATCTGGGGGATTATGAAGCGGTTTAATCATAGACAATCGAATGAGATGGTTTTATTGATGATAAAGATCAAAATCTTTGTTATAAAGTCCTTAAAACGGTGACTGTTATTTGTGGTCACGGATTTTGAATGAAATGAGGGGATATGTCCCAAGAAATGAAACACTCTTACGGTCTATCCAAGAATCTTTTTGTGAGCCGGAAAGCAAGCGGCGACTCCATCGTGATGGGTGGAACCGCCGAAGATACAACCCGCTGGACAAGGGTGCTGTCGCAGCGCGCCGCTCAGATGCTGTGGTTCCATCTCGCGCGACTACTCTACCCGGATAAATCCGATATGATTACAGCCATGATTGCCACTGCCCCGTTGCGTGATTCTACGCGCCCGACGATTACAACGCATATGACTGTGGATCTGGATGCCAGCGGTGATTATGAAATTGCAGGTTATATTGATGGGCAGGCATGGCAAACCCATGTCGATGCGCCGGAGGCTACTCAATTGTGGAGCGCCCTGGATATAGCTCTCTATCCCGTTGGGTGGCAAGGACAAGACCTCAAAGCCATTCCTCACTAAATGAAAACGGCATGAGAAAAGATTACAAAAGAGACAGCCTGAGTGCTGTCTCTTTGCTTTGATTGAGAAAATATACTACGCTTTGGAAAGCCTATGCGGTTTACAGGCGGTTTGATTTTGGACATCAATCGGAGGTCTGTTTATGAGTACATTTCCCACGCCAGTCCCCAAACCGGCCAACGCCGGTACAGGACAATCGGCCCTGGCGCGGACACAGGCGGCCTACGTGAATCTTCGGAATGGCCCTGGAACCAATTATCAAGACATTGGTGATATTCGCAACAATACGGTTGTCACGTATTATGCTGCCTCACGCCGAAGTGATGGCTGGGTTTGGCTGGAACAATCTAAGGTGGGTGGCTGGGTATCTACCACAGTGATTTCTTTCGAGAATATCGCTACGCCTGCCCCTATTCCGTCTGCGCAGGCCACACCCTACGATGGCAAAGTGGCAATCTGGCATTGGAAAGGCGACTCGCTGGCAGAAAACACGATTGAAGATGTTGTGAAAAATATCAAAGCCGTCGCCCCATACGTGACATCGCTTTTTGTAAAAACTAATGATGCGACTCAACGCGATGGCGCCCAATGGCTTGGATACTGGGACACCAAACGCGCGCTGGCGATTGATGGGCCAGCCAGCATCGACAAATGGGTAGAAGTGCTGACCCGTTATGGAATGGATTTTCATGCGTGGTGCGTGCCAAAGGGCAGCCACATGGAAGCCGAAACCGACATCATCATTCAGATCTGCAAACGTCCCGGCGTTAAATCTATGATCCTGGACGTAGAACCCTATGATGGGTTCTGGGAAGGCGGCAAGGATGGCATCCGCCCCTACATGACACGCATCCGCCGCGCTATTCCGGGAGCGTTCCATATCGGCATGTCAGTTGATCCCCGCCGAACACATTACCCGGAAATTTATCCGCAGGAATGGTTCCCGTTTGTCAACAGCATCCATCCGCAGTCTTATTGGGACACTTTCCGGCGGACTCCCGAAGATACACTCCAGGAAACCTTTGAGGTTTGGGGCAGCTATGGACGCGCTATTTACCCGGTACTGCAAGGCGATGCTAATCCCGCCGATATGAGTACGGCGATTACGCTTTCAACTAATCGCCATCAGGCACGCGGGGTGAGTTGGTGGCGTTTGGGCGTCATTACCTCTGCGGGTTGGAAGTCAATTAACCAACCCGTTGTCGTCGGTCAGCAGCCTACACCAGTTCCAACGCCTACACCGACACCTGTTGGTCAGGAAATTATTGTGAAACCGGGCGACGTTAACTTTGCCAGTGGCTCGTATACCGGAAAAAATGAGTTTCAGCAGTTCCTGGGAACCTGGGGCTGGAATGTTTTGTATAAGGCGACAGAACCGCAGACCAGCAAAGTCTGGACACGATGGACACCGCAAATTACCGTGTCAGGCAAATATGAGATTTCAGTATTTGTGAGCGCACGTCACGCCAATACCGAAAATGCCCGTTACAAAATCAACAGCGTCAAAGGCTCAAGTTCCGAAATTGTGGTCAATGTATCGCAGGCGCGCTATGGCAGTCAATGGGTTGTCTTAGGGGTATACGATCTGGATAAGACGACAACCGGCGCGGGAACGGTTTTCCTGAATGATCTAACAGGCGAAACCGGAAAAGAAATTGGTTTCGACGCGATTAAATGGCGGCAAATCATTGATGGAGGTACAACGACACCCCCAACCACAACGCCTCCTGGAGTTTACCTGGCAGATGGATTTGATGCGCCGGTGGGCACAGCGGCAGATCGCCGTCTAGCACAGGTATGGCCGCCCAACTGGATTGACGCCAGCCCCTTCGCTAAATTGTATTTTGTGGGAACACCCAGCGAAGCCTATCATACCGGGGCAGACTTGAATCTTCCGCGGGATGCGGACGCCCATACCCCGGTTTCAGCAGCAGCCAGCGGCGTCGTGACCTTCGCTGCTCGTTTGCCCACCTGGGGGAATGTCATTGTCATAAAACACGATCCGCTAGCCAGCACCGGACAGGTGGTCTATAGCCGTTATGGACACAGCGAGAACATGCTGGTCAAGGCCGGGGATCGGGTCAAACGGGGACAGCAACTTTCAAGTGTAGGCAACGCCTTTGGCGCGTTTGCTTATCATCTGCACTTCGACATCAGCCCGACGACGATTCTGGCGACGCATCCGGAGCACTGGCCGGCGAAAAACCTGAATCTTTTGCTGGCTAATTATATTGACCCGCGAATCTTCGTCCAGAACAACAGGCCGAAGTAGATAAAGTAGAAATAATAAGGGCGCTCGCTGGAGCGCCCCATAGGCATCAAGATAAGGAATAAAGGGCAAAA
>JBDTNB010000159.1:0-14574 GCA_039933955.1 Chloroflexota bacterium | reverse complement strand
CGACTTTTTTCCAGGCTTCCGGCCAGCCGACGGTGAAAATCAACTCGCGCATGAAACCTTCTAGCCGCCCCATATTCAGCTTGAGCGTTTCCGGCTTCGGCTTACCCGTCACGCCCGACACGCGCACCTTATCCTCGCCGACATGCTCCAATTTGAGCGTCGTAAAATCCGCGATTACATCCGGCGTTAAATAATTGGCCGGATCATGGATTTCGTACAGCAGTTGTTCTTTCACGGTTTCTACTGTCACACATCCCGGTGTTTCCGGCGTTTTGCTGACGATGAATGTGCCGTCGGCCTCGACATGCGCAATCGGATAACCCAGGAAGGGCAGTCCTGCCGCGTCGATGTCGTGGATCAGCGCCAGACTGTTGCCGCCCACAACCTGCCCGGTGCATTCCAGCAAATGCCCGCATACGATTCCTGCCGCCAATTTGTCCCAATCGTCCCAGACCCAACCGTAACGGGCGATTAGCGGCGCGAGATATAAACATGGGTCGGCGACGCGCCCGGTAATCACGATGTCTGCGCCATTTTGCAGCGCTTCGACCAGCGGCGATGCGCCCAGATACACATTGGCCGTGACGAAATTTTGATTGGCTTGATTGGCTAATTTTTCACCAGTTTCCAAGTGGCGTAATTCTTCACCTGCCGCTTGCAAATCGCCCAGCCGCCCCAGCACATCATCACCGCTGACCGCCGCGACTTTCAAACCGGTCAAGCCCATGCCCGCCGCCGTCTCGCGCACCATCTCCGCCGCCGCTTGCGGATTCAACCCGCCGCCGTTGGTAATCAGCGGGATTTTGCGCTTGAAGGCTTCCGGTAAAATTTTCTGCGCGATCAGTTTCACGTCAAAGGTATAACCGCGTTTAGGATTCGCCAGTTTGTCTTTCTGCAAAATCGCCAGGGTGAGTTCCGACAGCGCCTCGAAGCACACAACATCCACATGCCCGCCGACGATCATCGGCAGCGCTTTGGTCACATCGTCGCCATAAAACCCCTGCGCCGATCCAATTCGATAAACCATCTTATACTTTGAGCCTTTTATTGCGTCAAAAAATTATATTGAAATGGCTGTTGTCGAAGTCAGGGTAACGCTTATCCCCGCCCGCAAGGTGTTATGAATCTCGGCTACGGTATCGGTATACTGCATCAATTCAAGAATCGCGTCCTCGCTGGCCTCGGCCTCGACCAGCGCTTTGTAGGTGATATTTTCCGCGCGGCTGCCCGCCGTCTCATTGAAATCGCCAGTGACTTCCACCTGCACATTATGGACTTTGATTCCGCGCTTTTTCGCCTCGCGATAAATGTCGTTGCAGTAACAGGTCGCCAGCGCCAGAAACATCAGTTCGCCGCCGTTCACGCTCGACCCATAACCACCGGCTTTTGGCACAATTTCAATCGACTGAATCGCGCCATTGGTTTCCAGATTTACTTCGTGGTCGCCTTTGCGGCTTTTCACCTGCGCGCTGATTTTCAGCATATTTTCCCCCACTCGCGCACGACATATTGACGTACAGTATTCGATTCGACTTCTGATTTTGCATTTGGCTAACAGCTAATCGCTATCCGCTTTTTTCCGGCTCGGCATCATACCTTCCAGCTTGGCGATGATCCCCATCATCACCTCGTCGGCCCCCGCGCCGATGGACATCAGCCGCGCGTCACGATAATAACGTGAAATCCAGGTCTCGTTCATGTAACCCATGCCGCCGTGAAATTGCAGGCAGGTATCGGCGACTTCGCGTGCCAAACGTCCGGCCTTGAGTTTGCACATCGACGCGATGCGCGTAATTTCCTGTGGATCAACATTGGCTTGCATCAGGCTGGCGCAGGTGTAATTGAGTTGTCGCGCAGCTTCGATTTCGGTGAGCAGTTCCACCAGCTTGAATTGAATCCACTGGTTGTGAATCAATGGCTGCCCGAAAGTCTCGCGTTCACTGCAATATTTCATCGTCGTGCGCACGGCCATTTCCATGCCGCTGACCGCGCTGACCGACCCAACTAGCCGCTCCATCTGGAACTGTTCCATTTGCAAATAGAAGCCCATGCCTTCGCCGCCGACCAGATTGCTTTGCGGCACGCGCGCGTTCTCGAACGACAGCACGGCGGTGTCGCTGGACAGATTGCCCATTTTGCTCAACTTTTTGCTGACGCTGAATCCTGGCGTCGTGGTCGGAACCATAATCAACGACATGCCTTTGTAACCGCGTCCCGCCGAAGTCCGCGCCAGCAAACACACCCAGTCGGCCTGCGTGCCATTCGTGATATACATTTTCGCGCCGTTGATGATGAACTCGTCGCCGTCCGGCTCGGCGCGCGTGATGATCCCGGCGACATCGCTGCCCGCGCCCGGTTCGGTCACGGCGATGCAGCCCACCATATCGCCGCGAATCGCCGGAGCGAGAAATTGTTCTTTGAGTTCATGTGATCCGTACTTCGCCAGGGCAGGGGTACACATATCGGTATGCACCATGATGCCCATCGGCACGCCCGCGCAGCGGCAGCGCCCCAATTCCTCCGCCAGCACAACCGTGAACCAGATGTCGGCGTTCGCCCCGCCGTAGGCTTCGTCATAATTCAGCCCCAGAAAACCCAGGCTGCCCATTTTTTTGAGCACATCGTGGGCGGGCCAGATTCCAGCCTCTTCCCATTCATCAACCTGCGGATTGAGTTCCTTATCCACGAATGCCCGCACACTTTTGCGGAACATCTCATGTTCGTCCGTGAACGGATTGTGATGATACGCGGCGCTTGCGGTTTGCTGTGTGTCTAATACCATAATGTTGCTCCTTTATTTATCGCCCTCATATTATTGTTCGGTGCGGATTTCTTAATTATTTCTGAAATCGTATGCGAGTAAATTGATTTATTTGTGAATAAAGATACAATTGTAATAATTAGAAATATATATTGATGGAGACTATCAATGCCCTCCGAGACCGCTTGGTATGTTGAAAATAAAGTATTATTTAACCGCATGTATGGTGCGATCACTAATGAAGACCTGACACAAAATTCCGATGTCCTCAATAATCATATCCTGGAGCATCCGGAACAACTGATTCTGATCGTGGATATGCTCGACGTGACTGAATTCCCGTTCAACTTCAAGACCATGCTGGCGCAGATCGGCGCGTATCAGGTTCATAAACATGTCGCCTGGGTGCTGGTAATCGCCGATAACCGTCTCGTTAATTTCTTTGGAACGTTGGTATCCAAAGTGACCTCTCTCTCGCTTAGGAGTTTTAACTCGATGGACGAGGTCTACGCCTTCATCAACCACAACGTGCCTGATCTGGTCGCGCAGTTGCCGCCGCTCGAACCCGCTTAACCATACGCTCCGACGGCACGCGCCATTTCAATGCTGTTTTCCCATATAAGTGATGATGCCGTGATAATGCGGATCGGGCGTGTCGCCGTGACCCAGATCATAGCTGATTTGCTGGGCGACATAAATCAATTTCAGGTCAGCAAACGCCGCGAGAATCTCATCTTTGCTAAAAAAGTGGATGTGCTGCCCTAAGCTTTTTGCGAAATAAGTATTCGGCTCAACCGCTTCGCCTTGCTGCGATAAGCGCCCATAACTGGGATCATCTGTCGAAAAAACGGTTAGATAGACGACGCCTCCTGCGGCAAGTCCAGCTTTCATCCGCGCGAAAACCACTTCTGATTCTGACGGCTTCATAAATTGCAGGGTCATCGTGCTGACGATGAGCGCATATTGCGACACAGGTATATGGCTGTCGAGAATATTCCCAACCTCCGCCTCGACGGGTAGTTGCAACCGTTTGGCCTGGGCGTTACAACGCTCGACAGCCGACGGCGCAAAATCAATGCCACGTACTGTATAGCCGTTTCTTGCCAGAAAAAACGCATTCCGGCCTTCGCCGATTCCCAAATCGAGCACATCCCCCGGCGGAATCAGCGCTGCATATTCGACCAGCATCGGATCAGGCCGCTCATCCCATACGCTTTGCGACTGCTCGTAAATGTCCTGCCAACGATTGGTTTGCTGTTTAGCTAGGCTCACAAGATTTTGCCTTAAGTTAAGAACCTGCTTAATTGATAAGGGCGACAACTTTTCGAGCCCCATCCAATAGGGCAGGGGTGCAATGAAAATCGTCTTCCAGAGTCTCAACTTGCTTGTAGCGAGAATCTTGTTCGATTAACTGCTGCCATAAGCCTTTTGCCTCGTCGAGATTTCCAAGCTTATATTGGGAAATAGCCTGTCCGGCGATGGCGAATTTATTATTCGGTTTTAGCTCTGCCGATTTTGTGAATTCGGTCAGTGCTTCCTCATATTTGCCCAGGAGAAAATAAGCTTCGGCACGGCTGCTAGCAACACTATGCAATTTAGGATTCAACCGTGTTGCTTGATCCAAATCGGCAAATGCCTTTTCATATTCACCTTTCATAACGAACATATAACCCCGATTGTTATAGATAAGCGCCTTAATCAGTTTTTTTGATGGCAATTTGAGTGCGTGACTATAAGCTGCTTCAGCTTGGGCGAAATCGCCTTTTCTGGAGCAACAAATTCCCAATTCAATGAATGTAAGTACAAAACGGGGTCTTAACCGGATAGCGGTTTGGTAGGCGATGATGGCCTCTTCATATTTCTTGCTTTCCGTGAACGCCGCCGCGCGTATAATCGCGGCCCACAGATTCCGGGGTTTTAGTTGGCTTGCTTTATCTGTATCGGCAAGGGCATCTTCTAATCGTTTTTGTTTTACATATACTGCACCTCTCCAAGCATACGCCTTAGTGAAATCAGGTTTGATACTAATTGCACGATTATAATCGTCGAGAGCTTCTGCGTATTTTTCTTTGCCAAAATAGACGAAGGCGCGGTTATGATATGCCCAGGCGGAATCAGGATTGAGCTTGATCGCTTTCTCAAAATGGGGTAAAGCGGCATCAACTTTTCCACGCAGGAGTTGTACTCCCCCTAATTCATTTTGAATGAACGCTTTTGGATGTCGAACATAATCAAAATGTCGAATACTTAATACGAGTAAAATGATTCCAACGATTGTAAATGATATAATATAGGGTAGCCATCCCGTGATCGCTACTAGGATAATCCAGAGGATGCCGAACAGCATCACCAAGAAGATTTGTAGACTTTTCGACATTCAGGGTGCTCCTTAGTAGTGCATCGCATTTTGTAGCTAATATACTCAATATTTTCACTGTTTTCGGGTGTTAATCCTTGCTCTTATCTGAACCTAGGCTTAAACAGCGCCTTTAGTGCGCTTGTCTTTGCCGAAGGCAGGTAGCCGAGCGGCTTCAGCCCTCGGCGGCACGCATGTCGATTGCCGCCGCCAACTCCCGCACACCATCAACCAGCGCCTTTGTCGGACGCTGTTCCGACTCGAAAAATCCTGCGTCCTGATAACGGGCGTCCAGCGCAACCAACTGCGCCCATTTCAGTTTCGCTTTATCGGTTTGCGCCAGCATAAAATAGCTCACGGCTTGTCCGGCGATGCTGAAGGCATGATCCGGTTGAAAATCGTTGGCGCGCATGAATTCATACAGCGCATCTTCATAACGCCCCATCACAAAGTAGGTTTCACCCCGGCTGTCGTAGGCGAACACCATTTTGGGGTCAAGTTTGATCGCCTGATTGCAGTCGGCTAGCGCGGCCTCCACGTTCCCCACTTTGAGATTGGCATAGCCCCGGTTGTTGTACGCCAGTGCATTCTGTGGGTTGAGTCTCAAACACAGGTCGAATTCCGGCAGCGCTTTTTCCGATTGATCGGCGTTCATATAAGCCGTTCCCAATCCCATATGGGCAAAGGCATCGTGCCGTTTAAGGCGAGCCGCCCGCGCAAAAGCCGGGATCGCCTCCTGCGGCGATTTTTTTTGCAGGTAGGCTTGACCGCGTATCAGGTAAGCAAAAGCTGAAAGCGGCTGTAGCTTGATCGCCTGATTGCTGTCGGCCAGGGCTTCGTCAGCCATCTCCTTGCTCAGGTAGGCCGCCGCGCGGGTGCGGTAGGCTGTTGCGAGTTTTGGTTGAAGTTGGATGGCTTGGGTGCAGGCTTCAATCGCTTTTTCGATCTGGCCTTTGCGCGCATAGATTACGCCCCGGTTCGCAATCGCTGTCGCATAGCCTGGATACAGCCGGATTGCCTCGTCAAATTCAGCCTGCGCCGTGTCGAGTTGGTTTCGCTTCAGGGCGGCCAGACCGCGAAATAAATGGCGCAGCGCCTTTGGATGCCGCATCGTATTGAAGTTGACGGCGATATAAACCAGCGCGCCGACAATGACCACCGCGAAAGGGATGATGAACAGGGGGAAATTGCGCGTATATGAGACGAGAATAACCCACACGAAGAACGTGAAGTAGATCGCTATCAATTTCCAGTTGGGTTCGGGCAGATAATCATCCCCAGGGCGTTTTGATGTCATGCTGCGGCCTCTGTTTCCGTGCGCCTCAAGTCTTCTCCAGATGGGCTTTCATCACCGCCAATATGCGTTCGTTCTCCTTGCGGATCGAATTCACCAGATAGCCCTGCAATAATTTGTACATGCCAGTAGGCCGCACCGTCACATCGCGTGTGAGATGCGTGCCGCCTCCGATTGATTCCAGTGCATAGCAGATTTCGATGTCCAACGCACCCATGATTGACACATTTGCTTGGCGGAAGTGCACGCGTTTCGGCGACTCGAATTCGGTGATACGCCCTTCCATCCGCGAATATTTACCCCCGTCAACATAGGTCGTGCCGCGCTCAATCGGCAGCCGCGAATATTGGGTCATGCTGGCGTATAAATTCGAGGGCGTCAGCCATTGGTCATAATGAGGCAGGTCGGCAATAAGGTTGAAAACAGCCTCAATCGGGCGGTTAATCGTGGTTTCAAAATGCAGTTCGGTCATTTTATAAATGTTCCCTAAAGTGAATTATCGAAAAGTGCTGGCATTAAAACACCCTGTATTCAACCCTAGTAGCAGCTAAATGTCGCTCAAGCGCCAGCTTTTTGTCTTTTGACTATAGACTAAGCGTAGCTAAAGACTTTGGACTTAAGATCATTCTTCGATTTCTTCGCTCATAATGTTGTCGTGCAGTTCTTCAAATGCGCGATCCAATTCATGGCACTCGAAACGCATCCGCAGCACGGCGGCGCTCAACGGGCGTGTGTCATCGCTGTCAATCATTTGCTCCGCCAGTTTCCATTGCAAATCCTTGACCTTCAACGTCTGGTTGTCTTCGGACGCTGTGCCGGTAAAGAGCCGCGCATATTCGCGTTCACCCGCTTCCAATCGCACCCGCATGATGCTCAATAATTCGCGGAAGCGCACAATTTCCTGCCGCACTTTTTCAACTGTCTCTCGCTCTGCCATTATAATTCCCCTCCCATACAAAATGGTTTCAAAAATTGAACCGAAAATTCGAACAAATGTTTCGCTTTCGGCTCTAATTCTATGCTATCCTGATTTTGTGTCCGAGCCTATGGGAGTTAGGTTATGATGATTGTTCGAAATCAGTATTCCAACACCGTGATATATGCGGCGATAAGTTCCCTTGCTCCCGCCAAATAATGACGGCAGTGGCGGAATTCGCGGGGCAGCAGCATCCTCGCTCATTCTCGCCGCGTTTTCGCCCATTCGGCGGCGCTTCTCGTGCTTCCCGCTGATTTTTCGCCCACAAAATTCTCGACTTGGCGGCGCTTCCCGTGCTTCCCGCCCGCAAACGCGGCGACAATTTTCTCAACCCCGCCATTGACTCTCATATCCCATGTCTTATGCTTTCCTAGCAGTTAGCACCTAGCACCCGTCCTCGCTTTTCCTCATACCTCGTCCCTCATTACTGTCTTTCACTCTGCACTCTGTACTTTGAACTCTATACTTCTTTCCCTATCTTGGGCGCTTCATCCCACCCTCGGAGATTACGCCCACGATCACCAGCAAAATCGCGCCGCCACAGCACACCAGCAAAGCCGCTTGCCCGACGCGCGAATTGAAAAATGCATACAGCCCGATCACGATCAACACACCAATCACCAGGATATAAATCGTCCGCGAGGTCAATGAAATCTGTTTAAATCTGTCCATACCTTACCCCCGCTTTTCTCTGCGCCTCTGAATCTCCGTCTCTCTGGGATACGCTTTTCTCTTTTTCTTCACTTTTAACTTTCAACTTTTAACTCGCCTTTACATCCTGAAAACACCATATTTGGGCGCGCCTTCGCTCACCCAATCACGGTTGTAGCTCATGGATAAACCTACCGTCAGCGCCATGCGTGTATCGCGCGGATCAATCAAGCCGTCGTCCCACAAACGCGCTGTCGCGTAATACGGATCACTTTCTTCCTCGAACTTGTAGCGCACCATAAATTTCATCTGTTCGATAGCCTGGGCATCCGGTTCTTCGCCTTTGCGCCGTGCTGCGTCGGTCTGAATGATACCCAGCACGCCCGCCGCCTGTTCCGCGCCCATCACCGCGACCCGGCTGGTCGGCCACGCGAACAACAAACGCGGATCGTAAGCCCGCCCGCACATCGCGTAATAACCCGCGCCGTATGCACCGCCGATGAGCACCGTAAACTGTGGGACGGTGCTGTTGGCAACCGCATTAATCATCTTCGCGCCGTCTTTGATGATCCCGCCTGCTTCGTATTTTTGCCCGACCATGAAGCCGGTGATATTTTGTAGATAGAGCAGGGGTGTCCGCGAATGGTTACACAGTTGAATAAAGGAAGCGGCTTTGTTGGCGCTGTCTGAAAACAGAATCCCGTTGTTGGCGATGATCCCCACCGGAAAACCATTGATGTGCGCGTGCCCACACACCAGTGTCGAGCCATAGTCGGGCTTGAATTCCATCAAGCGTGAGCCATCCACCAGCCGCGCCAAAACCTCGCGCATTTCCAACGGCTGGCGAATCGTGTCGATGGGCACGATGCCCAGCAGTTCATCGGGATCGTATAAAGGCGGTTCAGGAGTTTGCAATTCAGAGCGAATAGTTTTTTGCCGGTTCAAACGCCCGACAATTTCGCGCCCGATTCGGATCGCGTCGGCATCGTTTTCGGCTACATAATCCGCCAAGCCGGAAAGCCGTGCGTGCATATCCGTGCCGCCCAATGTTTCATCGTCTACTTCCTCACCTGTCGCCATTTTGACCAGTGGCGGCCCACCGAGGAAGGCCAATGCCTGTTTGCGCACGAACACCGTGTAATCACTCAGGCCAGGGATATAGGCGCCGCCCGCTGTGCTGTTCCCGAATACTAGTGAAATCTGCGGGATGCCCAGCGCGCTCATCCGTGCCTGATTGGCAAATCCGCGCCCGCCTGGAACAAATAAATCGGCTTGATGGGGTAAGTTTGCGCCGCCCGATTCGACCAGATAGATATAGGGCAACCGGTTTTCCTGGGCGATCTGCTGCGCCCGTAAGGTTTTATCGAGCGAGACCGGATAAATCGTGCCGCCCTTGATTGTCGCCTCATTCGCGCTAATCATGCACTCGACACCGTGTACGATACCGATGCCGTTGACCGATCCCGCGCCAGGGCTTTCGTCGTTATACATCCCCCAGGCAGCCAGGGTGCTTAGCTCAAGGAAAGGAGTGTTAGGGTCTAGGAGGCGTTCAACTCGTTCGCGCGGGAGGAGTTTGCCTGCTTCCAGATGACGCTTAACAGCCCGTTCACTGCCACCGGCGCGTACCTTCGCCTGCCGCTCTGCCAACGTTCCGACCAACTGGCTGTTGTGTGTATAGTTTTGCTTGAATTCATCACCTTGAACATCAATCTGGGATGGGATAATTGGCATTTTATACCAAGTTACTAAACGGTAGTTTGATTAAAGATAATAACCTGATCTTGGAGGGGGCGCTACTCGCCGCTGGGCGTATAAAGATTATCCAAACTATACGAACTCGTCGGGGAATTCACACAAAATTTAACCAGTCTTAAGACACGATTCCTACGGTTTCTCCGCTACAATAGTTATCAGGATAGTATCAAGATGTCTGCCACGTGTCGGGCGATTACGCTTGACAAGGCGTAAAAATCATATAAAGTTCAACAGGTGTTTACAGCAAGCGCTCAAACATGCTGTGAACTGTGATTATCGACAATTAGCGAGGGTATCCTCAACATGAATGTAGGTCGTATGCTGATCGGCAAGCCTTTGGCAACCAAAGACCTTGCCCATCAGTCCATTAGTAAGCCAGTTGGTCTGGCCGTTTTTGCCTCTGATGCACTTTCCTCCACCGCTTATGCCACTGAAGAAATATTGATAATCCTGGGGTTGGCTGGGGGTGGTTCAGCCCTGTTTGGTATTTCAATTCCTATTGCCCTTGCAATCGCGATTTTGCTGGCAATAGTGACCATTTCCTACCGGCAGACGATATTTGCCTACCCCAGTGGTGGTGGTGCTTATATCGTCGCACGCGATAATTTTGGTGAAATCCCCGCGCAAGTCGCTGGCGCGGCGCTGCTTACCGACTATATTTTGACTGTCGCGGTCAGCATTTCTTCCGGCGTCGCACAGATAACGTCGGCTTTCCCGGGGCTGCTGCCCATCAAAGTTGAAATTGCCGTTGCCGTGATTATCCTGATGACCGTCGTCAATTTACGCGGCGTGAAGGAAAGCGGGCGCATTTTCGCCGTGCCAACATACTTCTTCCTGGGTATGATGTTCATGACGCTGGCGATTGGCGCGATCCAATTCTTCACCGGGCATCTGGGCATCGTGACCAATGTCGAAGCAATGCAGCATACGGTTATTGAGCCGCTGGGCATCTTCCTGATTTTGCGCGCGTTCTCCAGCGGATGTACCGCCTTGACAGGGATCGAAGCCATATCTAACGGCATCACCGCGTTCAAAGAGCCGCGCAGCCGCAATGCCGCAACCACGCTCACCTGGATGAGCACTATTCTGATCACACTTTTCCTGGGTATTACGCTAATTGCGCATCAAATCGCGGCTGTCCCCAGTGAAAGCGAGACTGTCATTTCGCAAATGTCCCGGACGATCTACGGCGAAGGCAGTATCTTTTACCTGATGACACTGGCCGGTACAGCGCTGATTTTGCTGATGGCCGCTAATACCAGTTATGCCGATTTCCCCCGACTGGCTGCGTTACAGGCTGGTGATGGTTTCCTTCCGCGCCAGTTGACCTTTCGCGGCGGACGGTTGGTTTTCTCGTGGGGTGTTGTGGGGCTGGCGGTTTTTGCCTCGCTTCTGGTCATCATCGCCGACGCTAGTACAACTGCTTTGATCCCTTTATATGCAATCGGCGTGTTCCTGAGCTTCACCATCTCGCAGTCAGGCATGGTCAGGCGTGCATGGAAGAGCGGAAAGCTCAAACCGGGCGAAACCGCGCATGGTTTGGATACGACCATCGAATACGATGCGCATTGGCGTCGTCATATTGCAATCAGCGGTATTGGTGCAGTTTGTACCGGTATCGTCATGATTGTGTTTGCAGTCACTAAGTTCGCGACGGGCGCTTGGTTTATCGTACTGCTGATCCCGTTCCTGGTGCTGATCTTTTTCCGCATTCACCATCACTACAGGTCGGTTGCACAAGCATTAAGCTGGGAAAGTGGGCCGCCGGATACCACCTCCCGCTCCGTCCAAACCTTGATCCTGGTCGATGATGTTCATGCCGAGACGGTGCGACTGGTGAACTTTGCCAAGTCACTCGGTCATCCCTGGCGCGCTATCCATGTTGCAATTAACCCGGAGAAAGCCGAGTCGGTGAAAGAGAAGTGGGCCAAGCGCATTGGCGAAGGTGAATTGGTGATTATCCAGTCACCCTATCGTTTGCTTGCGGAGCCTATTCAGGACTACATTGAGACGTTACAGACAGAAATTCCAGGCTGCTTTGTCCATATCATCATGGGGCATTTAGCGATGGATACCTTCTGGGAACAGGCGCTGCATCAGAATACAGCCGTCATCTTTAATCTGGCTTTGTCACATATGGATCACGTTGTCGTCACGACGGTTCCGTATCAGATTCATCACAAGCCGAACGGCGAGTATGAGGCGGAAATAGCAGCTAAAGAAGCGGAACGCGCCAAAGTCAAGGAAGCAGAATCCGGCGATTAGCGCACGGCTGCTTACGTCATAAATGCTACAGGGCGACTCAATTTGGGTCGCCCTGTTTTATTGTTTGTGCCGTTTAAAATGATTTTTGTTATTGAAGTGAGATACCCTGATTGTCCGGGTAGAAGCCATGCCAGATGTTGAGAAACACGGGTTAGGTTACTACCGGAAGCGTCAGGAAGAAGGTAGAGCCTTCACCCAGGCGGCTTTCCAGCCCGATCTGACCGTTATGGGCTTCCACCAAACTCTTGACGATGGCGAGACCCAAACCTGTGCCTTCGATACTGTCCGTTTCCGGTCTGCGAACACGATAGAAGCGGTCAAAAATGTGGATCTGGTCTTCCGGGCTGATCCCCAGGCCGTTGTCCTGGATCGTGAGCCGCAGCATATTGCCGCGCGGTTCTGCGCTGACTTTAACCCAGCCTTCTGGTGGTGTATATTTTACGGCGTTGCCAATCAAATTCATCAACACCTGACGCAAGCGGGATTTATCGCCCATGACATTGGGCAGACTATCGTTGATTTCGCTGATGACGGTCATTTGCTTATTTTGGACGTTCGGGCGCAGCGATTCAAGGCAATCCACGACGACTGAGTTGATAGGTACCGGTTGCAAATCGAGCTTGATGCCGGACTCAATTTTTGTCAGATCGAGTAAGTCATCAATCAATTGGCGCATGTTCTGTACGGCGCGCCGGATCATCTGAATATGGTTCATACCCTGTGGACTGACGGCCTGCTGCATCATCAGCAGTTCTACATAACCGTTCATCACACCGAGCGGCTGCTTCAAATCATGCGACACCGTACCGATAAGTTCGCTTTTCAGCTTATCCATTTCCTTGAATGGCGTGATATCGTGCATGACGATGATGCAGCCGATGCCATCATGCACGCGCATATTGGCGTAAAAAATGCGCTCGTTGGGCATCAGGACTTCCTGAGTGATTGTCTCGCCAGTGGCTTTGGCGCGGCGATAGGCATCCAGGAAAGTTTCGTTCTCAAAAGTATCGAAAAGCGGTTTTCCTACATAATTTTCGTTGGGGTATAAATGCATTGCCCCGACGGCGGATTCATTGATGAGCACAACGCGATCATCCGGCGCGATAACAACGATCACGTCCGCTGTGTTACCCAGAATATGCGATAACTTTTCGCGTTCGCGGATGGATTCTTCGTAGAGACGGGCGTTGTCGATGGCGACCCCGGCGCGGGTTGCCAACTTTGCCACAAAATCCATGTGGTTATCAGTGAAGCCGTTCAGCTTCCTGCTCTCCAGGGTTGTCACCGCGATAACCCGATCTTCGCGCATTACAGGGACGGAAAGCTGTGAACGCACATTACTCGCCAAGCGCACGAAATCGGGATCGGTGCTGACATCCGGCACGACCTCCGCATGACCTGAACGGGCGACACGCTGTGTCACGCCCGCGCCATATTCATTGCGGATGACCGCTAATTTATCGGGCGTTTGGTCGTATCCATATTCCACCATAAAGCGGAGCATATCAGTTTCTTCGTTATAAAGTGCGAGGGAGGCAAATTGGGCATTCGTGAAACGCAGTGCCCAATCCAGAGTCATTTGGAAGACATGTGTCAGGTCAATCGTGTCATTTAGTTCGCGGTCAATCTGCCGCATAATATACATTTCGCGCATATTGTCGGCTAATTCGAGAACCGTTTTGCGGTGAAGACGGGCGTTCTGTAAGGCAACGGCGGTACTTTGGGCGATCACGTCAAGCGCGGCGCATTGTGATGGTTTCAGCGGTGTTCCGGTTGATGCATTATCAATGAGGGCCAACCCGATGATTTGCCCATCCAGCATCAAAGGGCAGGAATAAAGAGAGCTTGATCCTAATGCCTCTGCCAACCAGAAATTATTCTGTTTTGTGGTTGCTGGTTCATTCTGGATCAGTACAGAAGTTCCGTCTAGCCACTTTGCGACAACAGTATCATTATTGGTGGAATAAAGGGCGATTTGCAAATTCTCAAGCGCGGACTGTTTTTCCGCTGCTGGAAGCCGGAAGTTGCTCGCACCATACTCCAGCGCCACATCCTGGTCATCCGGTACGAACAAAATCACCCGTTCACTGCCGACATACTCGCTTATGGCCGCGATCAGTTGTTCGATAAAGGCTTCGAAGTCAAGCGTAGTACCTAGCATCAAAGCAATTTTGTTTACTGCCTTAAGGCGTTCAATCTCGGATTGCAAATCGGTATTGTCCGCCTGTGAACCAACAATCATATCCGTCATATTGTTTTCAGTATATTGACCCGATCAATTATGCGTGGTGAAACTTAATTCACCCTTTATAATATTATACCCTCAATCAATTTGCCAGATACCTAAACATCAATTTATCAATTCAATTCTCATGGTACGATTGACTTGTGGACACGATACCCGTTTGCTTAGGCACTCTTAACGGTCTATAATGCCTTTAATATCATCTGACTCGCCGTGAGGTTGTTATGGATTTTAAAGATGCTTCCGCTCGTTTCAAATCGAAGAAAGCACA
>JBDTNB010000158.1:0-14779 GCA_039933955.1 Chloroflexota bacterium | reverse complement strand
TCATCGGCACACCGGCTTATATGAGTCCTGAACAGGCCAACGGCTTCCCGCTGGATGCCCGTTCCGATATATATTCGCTGGGCGTGGTGCTGTTTGAACTCATCACCGGCAAAGAACCGTATCAGGCCGAGACACCGATGGCGCTGCTGCTCAAGCACATCAACGAGCCGATGCCGCCCCTCAGCAATTACCGCAAGGACATCCCAAGCCGCGTTGAAGATGTGATCGCCAAAGCCACCGCCAAAGACCCCAATAACCGTTACAGTTCGGCGGGGGAAATGTCGGCGGATTTCAGTGAAGCGATACGCCAGACGGGTTCCTATGCCAAGCAAACGCCGCAAATGATGTACGAAGATTCGCCGACGATTCTGCCCGACAGCCGACCACGCCTGACTCCACCGCCCAGCACAGGCCGTGCTTCGCAGCCAGCTATGCCCGCGCCGACTGCGCCCATCACAGGGCAGCAGTCTGTGACACAGGCAATGACTCAAGGGTCTAAAATGCCGTTGATTATCGGCGGTGTGGTTGCAGTTGCCGTGATTGCCATCGTGGCGCTGGTGGTCATCCCCAATTCCACCCCTGCGCCGATTAACGAAGTTCAGGCGACAGCAGGAATCCCCACGCCCTTCGCCAGCGCCCGCACGATTGAAACCGACCAATATACGGTCTCGATTCCGAGCCAGTGGATTCCACCGCAGGGCTTCCTGGACTTGTCCACCGATCAAAAGCTGGTTCACCTGTGGCAGCCTTCAGGATTGGAATCTTATGCGGCGGTCATCATTCCCAAAAACACTATCCTTACGGACGCGGCCAGTTTCAAGCAGGCCGCAGCCGATTACACCCAGAGTTATTACAAAACCGAGCGCGCCGCCGATCTCACGCTGATTGACGAGGCCACCGCGCCCGACGGCACGATCCGCCAGAGCTACCGTCATACAGGCGATACCGAAACGCCGCTACCAGGACAGGTGGATGTCTTTTACATCAACCGCGCGCCGCAGTTGGTGATCGTTGAGGTGTATTCAGCGGATCAGATGGGCAACCAACTCGTCACCACCTTCCAGAACATTCTGGACTCGCTGCACGTTAAAGGGGCATAAAACAAGTACAGAGTTCAAAGTACAGAGTGATGCGCTGATTTTCGGCGTTTCGGAGACATGTGATGGCTGAACCCGAATCGTTTGATACGGAAGCCGATAAGCCTGAGTGGGACGTTGAATTGCTTACTCGATTGTTGAATTATCCACCTGAAGAAGTAATTAAAGTAATGCTCAGTGGTATTGGCGCTGAAATTGATATATTGGAGATCAGGCTTAATTTTCTATCGAATGATCCGAACTTTAAGTCGATGAAGCTGGCTCAAACCGGCTTACAAGCCAATGCGTCGGATATATCAAAAAATATTCAAGCGAACGTTGATGACATCAAAAAGATGCTTTACGTGGCAAGGGACTACCTCGTAAAAAAGAGTGAGACCGAATGAGCAGGCCGCTGCCGACATATTTGTAGACCTATTCTCTCTGGATTTTCTCTGCGTTCTTGGCGTCTTGGCGGTTAAAAAATATCTATACCCTCGGCGATTTGCCCGTCAGACGTGAGACGAGTTGGTAGCCGATCCAGCGGAAGGGTTCCGGCGGGATGCGGGCGTAATCCGGTTGATGAAAGGGCAGACCACGCCAGCGTTCGTCGCTGCCGGAGTACAAATCGGTGAGCACCTGTCCGGCGAGGTTGGCGAGCGTCACGCCATGCCCACAGTAGCCCAATGCATAGTAAATGTTTTTGTTTTCCCCGCGCACGCCCATCAAATTGTTGCGGCGCAGCGTGATTCCGAGCGTGCCTGTCCAGCGATGGGTAATCGGCAAATCGCGGCTGGCGGGGATGTAATCGGTCATTGTCTGGCGCATGGTTTGAAAATTACGCGCGGCAGAATCGGGTGCGCCGGGATACGCGGTGCGATCTCCGAACCGATAAGCATAGGAGGCGTTGCTGCCGCCGCCGAAGATGATGCGTCCGTCGCGCGTCAGGCTGGAATAGGAAATGCGGTCATAATCGTCGGAATAACCGGCGAAGGATTTCCAACCGAGCGCGTCAAGCTGCTCCGATGTCAGCGGCGCGGTGGCGAAGACATGCGAATGCAGCGGAAACAGTGCATCGCGGAAATAACCCAGCGTGCCGGTATAGCCATTGGTCGCCAGCACAATGGCTTTGGCCTGGACTTCGCCTTGCGGCGTGACCAGCCGGATCGTGCTGCCTTCCTCGATTTTCAACACCGGAGTCTGCTCGTAAATTTCGACGCCCTGCTCGACCAATACCGGACGCAGGCCACGTACCAACTGTGCGCCGTTAATCTGTCCCGAATGGGGATCGAGCACCGCACCTTTTGCACCCTGCAACTTGAGTTTTTGATTGAGTGTCGCCGAGTCCAAAAATTCCAGCGGGATGCCCAATTTTCGCTGTTCTTCAACCTCAGCATGGGCGGTTTCGGCGCGCTCGCTGTCGGTATAGACCGTCACCGTGCCATCAAGGCGGTGATTAACATTGAGGTTGTGGCGTTGAATCAGCGCCAGAATATCATCCATGCCCGCGCAGGTCGTCTCATAAACGCGCTGAGTCATCTCCGGCGTGGCATACGACAGCGGATCGGTCACGCCGTTGAGCAGCATCCCGCCGTTGCGTCCGCTGGCTCCGTTGGCGAGGCTTTTGGCTTCCAACAGCACGACTCGTTTTCCGGGATAGCGGCGGCTGAAAGTGTAAGCGGTTGAGGTTCCGGTGAATCCGCCACCGATAATCGCGAGATCAGCGCTGATGGTCTGCGTCAGCGGCGCGCCCGGTTGATAATCCGGCGTTTCGGACACCCACACCGATTGATTCGCGTCGATTTCCAACTTTTCGGGAAACAGTTTTCCCGCAACCGGCCACGCTGCCGAAGCTATTTGCGATGCGCCGAGCATGAGTCGATTGAAAAGTGTCGTGGGCATAATAGTGTTGTGCCTGCAGATAGCGAAATAAAAGGAGAGGATAACCTTGAACCGCCACGCCGCCAAGCAGGCAGAGATTGTCTGCAAAGTTAGGCGCGGGTGATATTATTGATGGTTAACGAAATAACCCGGTAAACGTTTCAAAGCGGGCGCAACAGGTCGTGCCCCTACAAAACCGGAATCTGTAGGAACGACATAGTGCGCCAGCACGTCCGTTTTAACGAATCTAATTATCAACCTCCATATCTCGTCCCTCCATCTTTTGCCCTTGACTCTGGATTCGGCAGTTTGTACCAACTTTTAGCACTCTTATAAGAAGTTTGCTAAAAACTCTTGACGAGTCAAGCCGATTTTGCTATATTGGATATATCAAGTTAGCACTCTGCCAGTTTGAGTGCCAATCTAGGAACCTCTGTCAGCGTGGTATTGTGCCGCGCATGACAACCCAACATCATCGTAACTGATGTATTTTTCGTTACCCAAGTCTAAAACGCTGTAGGGAGGAATTTTTCATGGCTATTAATTTACGCCCCCTGGGAGACCGTGTGATTGTCGAAGCGGCTGAGCAGGAAGATACTTTTGCGGGCGGTCAACTGGTGCTGCCAGAGACCGCGAAAGAAAAACCGCAGCAGGGCCACATCCTGGCCGCTGGTGAAGGCCGCCGCGACGACGATGGCAAGCGCGTCCCCATGGATGTGAAGGTCGGCGACAAAGTGCTGTTCGCCAAGTATGGCGGTACGGAAGTCAAAATCGATGGCAAGAAATTGCTCATCCTCAAGGAAAGCGACATCCTGGCGATTGTTGGGTAATTGCCCAACCAGCAGGATTTTTGTTGTCTGAACCTGAATATTCACTCGCAAGCAATCACACGAAATTTGGAGGATAGATCCAATGCCTAAGCAATTGATATTTGATGAAGCCGCCCGCCGTGCCTTGAAGGTCGGCGTGGACAAGCTGGCGGATGCCGTCAGCACCACCCTCGGCCCCAAAGGCCGTAACGTTGCGCTCGACAAGAAATTCGGCGCGCCGACTGTTACCCATGATGGTGTGACCGTCGCGAAGGAAATTGAACTCGAAGACCCCTATGAAAACATGGGCGCGCAGCTTTTGAAGGAAGCCGCAACCAAGACCAATGACATCGCTGGCGACGGCACAACCACCGCCACCGTTCTGGCGCAGGCCATCGTCAACGAAGGTCTGAAGAACGTGGCCGCCGGTGCGAACCCGATGCTGCTCAAGCGTGGTATCGAAGCCGCCACCGAAGCCATTGTCAAGCACATTCTCAGCCAAGCGACCCCGATTGAAACCCGCGAAGAAATCGCCAAAGTTGCCAGCACCAGCGCTCAAGACCCGGAAATCGGCAATCTGATCGCCGACGTGATGGACAAAGTGGGCCGTGATGGCGTCGTGACCGTCGAAGAGAGCAAGGGTCTCGAATTCGAAACTGAATACGTTGAAGGTATGCAGTTTGATCGCGGTTACATCAGCGCCTACTTCGTCAGCAGCCCGGAAACGATGGAATCGATCATCACCGAACCTTACATCCTGATCCATGACAAGAAAATCAGCGCTGCCCAGGACATTGTGCCGATTCTGGAGAAAATGCTCCAGATTGGCAAGCGCGAACTGGTCATCGTCGCAGAAGATGTGGACGGCGAAGCTTTGGCGACGCTGGTTCTGAACAAACTGCGCGGTATGCTCAACGTCCTGGCCGTGAAAGCCCCTGGCTTCGGTGATCGCCGCAAGGCCATGCTGGGCGACATCGCCATTTTGACCGGTGGTACGGTCATCAGCGAAGAAACGGGCCGCAAGCTGGAAAGCGTGACCCTGCAAGACCTGGGACGCGCCGCTAAGGTTGTTTCCACCAAAGAAAACACCGTCATCATCGACGGCGCGGGCGACGAGAAGGCTATCAAGGGCCGTATCGACGAAATCCGCAACGAAACCGAAGCCAGCACCAGCGACTATGACAAAGAAAAACTCCAGGAACGTCTGGCGAAGCTGTCGGGCGGCGTGGCAGTCATCCGCGTCGGCGCAGCCACCGAGACCGAACTGAAAGAAAAGAAACATCGCGTGGAAGACGCTCTGAGCGCCACCCGCGCCGCCGTTGAAGAAGGCATCGTCGCTGGCGGCGGCGTGACCCTCATCAACGCGATTGAAGCCCTGGCTAATTTGAAGCTGGACGGCGACGACCAGAATACGGGTGTTGCCATCATGCGTAAAGCTCTGGAAGCGCCTATGCGCAAGATCGCCGCGAACGCTGGACAGGACGGCGCAGTCGTCATCCAGGAAGTACGCCGCCAGCAGAAGGCCAAGAAGAATCCCCGCATTGGCTATAACGTCCTCACCGACGAATACGTGGACACCATCGAAGCCGGTTTCCCTGACCCGGCGAAGGTTACACGTGGCGCGGTTGAGAACGCAGCCAGCATCGCGGCGATGATCCTGACCACCGAAGCCCTCATCACCGATGTGCCGGAAGACAACAAATCCCCGATGGGGCCTCCAGGCGGAATGCCTGAGTATTAGGCAGTCGATAGCTATTAGCAGTTAGCTTTTAGCTAAAAGCCAAAAACAAGAGAGCGTCTCCGCAAGGGGACGCTCTTTTTTTGATTCAGTGATGAGTTACGAGTAATGAGTTAAAAACAAAGATTTTTACCACAGAGGACACGGAGAACACAGAGAAAAATGAGTGGCTAACGCAGTAGGGAAAACGCCACAATAATCGGGTTATCGGCATTTTTGAATCTCGTGTTATTGTCATCATAATCTAGTGCTAGATGAGGCGGATCGCAAATGGATGAGCGGTTGCAGGAAATCAAGCGTATCTGGAAAGACTTCCGTTTTGTTTATAGGGTATTAGGTGGTTTAATCCTGGTGGGTTTGGGTGTGCTAATGGGATGGATGGTTTTTTCGGAAAAGCAAATCGATTATGCCTTGAGTTGCACAACAAATCTAATCAGCATATTCATCACCGTTTTTGTCATCAATCTATTGGCGGAACAACGCGAGCGCGAGCGCGAAAAACGGGAGTTGAAAAATCATTTGATTCGGGAAATGCGTAAAAGTCAGCCAGAAACCAGAAAAGATGCGTTTGAAGAATGTCTATTGAGACATTGGTTTAATAATGGGACGTTGGCATACGAAGATATGCGAGGTGTTAAGTTGCACGATTTTGAATTTGGCATCCAATTCGCTGACTTACGCGGAACAAATCTACAAAATGCTGAATTGTATAATACACGCTTTTTCTACTCAAACATGCAGGGTGCTAATCTTTTATACTCCGATGTAAAAGGTGCAAAATTCTTCGGTACAAATCTTTGGGAAGCCAATTTCGAATACGCTCAGAATATTGAACTTGCAAGATTTGATACAGAGGCGACTCTCCCGGATGGCAACAAATGGACACCAGCTACTGACATGCGACAATTCACCGATCCGACACACCCAAATTTCTGGCGCTCGGATGATCCAAATTCGCCTGCTTATCGTGGGAAGCAAGAGGAGTAGTCATGATTTCACCTGAATTAACAGCCGTCGTGCAGCAGGTGGTCGAAGGTTATGCGCGACCAACAATCGAAGGTAAAAGTTACGCATTTAGTAATACCGAACGGCAAATTTTTACTGTGGTGATTGTGCCAGATTACCCGCCCAAGTTTGATTCTGGCATTATGGTTATGGCGCGTATCGTTGGTAACTATGTCGTTATTGACGAAGATACGACTGACAGACCGCTGTGGGAAGAACTGGTGCGGGCAGGGATTCCGCGCGACCAGATTATCCTGACCTATGCCGGAGAAAAGTTGCCTCAAGCATCCTAATGATGGGTGTACGTATATTTGAAGAAGAGCATCTCCACAAGGGGGCGCTCTTTTTTGTTTTCAGTGTTTTGGTACGTCAAAACTGACCAAAGGTACAGCACGCTTGCCCGAAATGCGGTTGTGTCGGCTAAAGCGTTTTCCCTATAGTGAGGGTATCGACATCCTATAGAGCGCACGCAATGATAAAACCCGATGCCCCGAATATGCAGACGATTCATGAAGATGAAGAAGTGGATGTCCCGCCGGAGCGTCGGGCATTCCTGGCGATCAAAGGCCAGCGATTGTATGGAAAATACTGCGGTACGAAAGGGCGCGGCATCTGCGCCGAAAGCTTTGCGGAATATCACATCTGGCGCGGTGAATTGATTATTGCGCGCGACTTTCTGGGGTATCTCAATGTGCAAATCGCCTATCTGCACCAGATCGCTCCGTCGACGCCTGAAATTGAAGCCCAGTTGCACATGACCGAAGGCTTAATCGAGCGCATCGCCGCACTTTTAGGCGAATCCGAAGGAATAAAATAAAGTGTTGTTGAATACAGTAAAAAAACGGGCGTTCCTAATTGGGAATGCCCGTTTTGATTTTCAGCAACAGGATGAAGTCGATTTACGCTGCCTTGCTCGCGTTCGGGATCAGCCCCAGGCGAATCAGGCTTTCGGCAGTCGCGACGATGGCATCTTCGTTGGAGCGTGGTTCCCAACCGAGCACACGCTTGGCTTTCGCATTGGTGAGCCTGCGCACTTTACCCAGATTGGGAACGGTTTCCCTGGCCGCTGGGGAGATCAGCGCCATGACCCGCAGCAGCCAATCGGGCAGCACCCTGGTCGGGACATTCCCCGCAGCGTCGCCCATACGTGCCCGCAGCATCTGCGCGCCTTCCGCCAAACTCACCGTGTCGCCCGCCGAGGCCAAAAATCGCTCTCCTTTGGCGGCAGGATTGGTCATCGCGCGCAGGTGCAAATCGGCCACATCGCGCACATCCACGATGCCAAAATTTAAGCGTGGCAGCCCCGGCAGCGCGCCGCTCATCAACTGCTGCACCATCTGGATAGAAGTTGAATTATCCGACCCCAGGACAGGCCCTAATACACCCACCGGATTAATCACCGAAAGTTCTAATGTGCCACCTTCGCGGGCGATAAAATCCCAGGCTGCGCGCTCTGCCAGCGTTTTCGATTTTGCATAGGGGCTGACATCGCCGTTCAGTTCAGTCCAATCCTCCTCGGTGAAGGGTCGATCAGTAGGCGGATGACCGTAGCCGATGGCGGCGAAAGATGAGGTCAGCACGACACGCTTGACGCCCGCATCGCGCGCGGCCCGCAGCACCCGCAGGGTTCCTTCGCGGGCGGGGATAATTAATTCGTTCTCGTCTTTCGGCTGGGCTGGCGGGAAAGGCGACGCGACATGCAGCACATAAGTACACCCGGCAAGGGCTTCCGGCCAACCCGCGTCGGCATTGAGATCGGCGGCCACGAATGACAGCGCATCGCCCGCGTCCGCCCCGCCAACTTTGAGCATTGCCCGCACATCGGCTTCACGCTTGAGCGAACGCACTGTCGTCCGCACGCGATAGCCCGCTTCCAAAAGCTGCAAAATGCAGTATGCGCCAATGAATCCCGACCCGCCTGTCACCAGCACCAATTCGCCACTCATATGTGTATTTGCTCCTGTTCGTGTTCAATATGGACACAATTCTCAATCTTGAAGTCAATTAATTGCAGCGTGGCTTGCAGTTCCGCCATTTGCTGAACCACTGTTTGCCGGTGATTTTCCAGCAGCGCCCGCCGTTCTGCGGCTTTCGCGTCGCCTTCCTGCGCCAGCTTCATATAACAGCGAATATCGTCGAGCGGCATCCCGGTGTGCAGCCAGCAGTATAGCATTTGGATGAGGTTAATATCTTCTTGCGAATAACGCCGGTGTCCATTTGCAGCTCGTCCAACCGGCATGAGCAAGCCGATCCGCTCATAATAGCGCAGCGTGTGAACGGTTAGACCGGTTCGCTCGGCTGCTTCCTGAATCGTGAAAAGTGTTTGTAGGGTGTTCATGCTGGATAGTCTACATCTTCGAGTCGACTCGAAGTCAAGGGGCAGCGGAATTGAGTTTTTTGGGGAGGGGTTGTGTTTTTATATTCAAGGGCACGACATGTCGTGCCCCTACGATGTGTATCGCGTTTTTAAAATATGTTTGCCCGATTTGGTTTACGACTTGGGCCGATCCACCTTGTAACAGGCGAGGATGTTGCCGGAACCTTGCCAGGTGCGCGTACTGAGGAGCTTGAGCGACACCGGCGGGCGTCCTGTGAACAACGGCGTACCCTCGCCTGCGATCAGCGGGAAAATGATGAGGTGCAGTTCATCGACCAGATCATGCACCAGCAGATCGTTCCACAGCATACGGCTCAACAGCACCAGAATATCTCGTCCCGGCTGCTGTTTGAGCGCGGCAATTTCGGTGTACAAATCGGCTCCTCTGACGATGCGGGTATTGTGCTCCCAGGGTGCTAAATCTTCCTGCGTGAGTTTATCCGATACCACGACTTTATCGACAGCCGCCATCAGCCCAGCATATTCGCGGCGGATGGCGGTTCCATCTGGGTTGTTCGGATAATTCAGCCAATAATCCTTGTTGCCCATATAGGAGGTATGCCCACTCAGCAGCAGGGTATCCGCCGCGCGCAGCCGTTCCGTAAAATACTGGTCAAGGGTTTCGTCGCCAGCGTAGTCTTCGTGGAAATAATCAAACAGCGCGCCGAGATTGCGATCCTTGCCTTCGTAGTAGCCATCCAACGACAGCATGTTGCCGACGATCAATTTACGCATGATTTTGCTCCTAAACTTCAACTTTCATATAAATCAGATTATAGGGTTTCAGGCTGGCAATGTGATCCACCCCAGGGCTTATTTCGTATCGGAGGAGGTGGTATTCAGGTGGTAGTCATACCCCCTCACCCCAACCCCTCTCCCCCGAACTCAAGGGAAAGGGGCTAAAAACCGCGCTGCATTTGGTTCCCTCCTCGAATACCGCTTCGCGGGGCTTCGCACGGGGAGGGTCAGGGCGGGGTGAAAAGATGTGGCAAAGAATCGCATCCATTACTTAGAAGTCGAATCAGAGGAGATTGAATTTGTGCGCTTGAATGACAGCCTGCGTCCGGTTGTCCACGTTGAGTTTGCCGTAGAGGCTGCGGGTATGCACCTTGACGGTTGCCACCGAAATGAACAACTGTTGGGCGATTTCTGCGTTCGACAATCCCGTGCTCAGAAGACGCAGCACCTCGAATTCACGCGGGCTGATGATGTCGAGCAGGGGATTGTTGTTCTCCGCGCGCGGTGGGGGCGCTTTAACTTCCAGCGCTTCCGTGATGGCTTGTTCCAGCGACATTGAATTTCCGGCAGTCCAGGCGGATTCAAACGCTTCCCCAGCGAGTTGGGAGCGCACACCTGCAACCGTCCGATCAAAATCAGCTTTGAGCGCCTGCAAACGGGTGTTATACGAACCCGATTCGAGGGCGGCGTGAACGGTTCCCAGCAAGCGTGCGGCGCGATCCAGGTTTTCGTTTGCAGCCACGAGGTTGGCGATGCCCACCAGCGCCAGAATCGCGAGGTTGTCATGGATGCCCAAGCCGCGTTCTAAAAGCAGGGTTTCCTGAAAATGAGCGTGCGCCTGCCCCAAATTTCCTTGCGCTTGCTCGGCTTCGGCCAGCATCACCAGCGGATGGGCTGTCCCGCGCACATCTTTGATGTCCCCGAACAGCGTGATACTTTCCGTGTAAAGCGGGATCACCTGATCGGGCTGGTGATGGTGAGTCCACAAGACCACGCCCATAAAGCACAAATCCCAGGCAATCGCGCTTTTGTCCCCGGACTGCCGATCATGCAGCAGCGCTTGTGCTAACAAATCGGCTGCATAATCGTAGCGCTGTTGGTCAACGGCGCAGCCCGCCAGCCGCCGCAGCGTGTGGCTGAGTCCTAAAGCGTCGCCCAAGTCGCGGAATAGCGCCAGACTCTCTTCTAACATCTCCCCGGCGCGATGGACATCCTGCTCGGTGAAGTAGGCGGCAGTCGAAAGCGACCACGCTAGATTCCAGCGATCATGGGTCGAGCGCGACAGGTGCAGGGCTTCCTGCATCCACAACGCGGCCTGCGGTTCATGAGCCAGTTGAGCCGCGATTTCGCTGGCGCGATGCAGGGCTTTGGCGCGGACGGTGGGCGAGACATCCGTGCTGAGGGGCAATAATTTATTGAACCATCCCCGGCCTTCTTCAAGATGCCCGCGCATCTCCCACACCCAGCGCAGCGCCGCCGCGATTCGCAGTCCGCTTTCAACATCCGGATGGCTGATTGACCATGCTAACGCCGCGCGCAGGTTATCCATTTCTATTTCCTGGCGGTCATACCACGCGGCCTGTTCACGACCATAAGCATGTGCTTCCCCGGCCTCCGCCAACTGCATAAAATAGGTGATATGCCGCTGGATGGTCGCGTCGCTTTCACCGGCCTCGGTCAATTTTTCGCCCGCATACTGCCGGAGCAGTTCATGCAAATCATAACGACCTGTGGAGTCCATCCGCAGCAGGGATTTGTCGGTCAATCCCGCCAGCACCGTCAGCGTTGCCCCGGCGATTTCCGCCGCCGCTTCGACATCAAAACCGCCGTGAAAGGGCGACAGACGCATCAACACCGCTTGCTCATCTGCCGCCAGCAAACTCCATGACTGCTGAAAAACCACCCGCAGGCTGCGATGCCGTTCGGGAAAGTTGCGCAGCCGTGTCGTCAAAAAATCAAGATTGCTCGCCATCCGCGCCGCAACCTGTTCGCAGGACATGACATGCAGCCAGCTAGCCGCTAATTCCAGACCCAGCGGCATCCCTTCGAGTTGGCGGCAAATCGACAGCACAGCGTCTACATGCTCGCTGAGCACAAAATGGTGCTGTATCTGCCGCGCACGTTGAACAAACAACTGCGCTGCGCTGTAGCTTTCCGGGGCGTCGGCGAGGGGTGCTGCCGGATAAGTTAGGCCGTCCAGCGGAAAGACCCATTCTTCACGCAGGTTGAGCCGTTCGCGCGAGGTTGCCAGGATTTTGAGCTGAGGCGCGACTTGCAGCAGTTCAGACAGGCATCCAACCCCTTCTAACAGATGCTCAAAATTATCCATGACCAGCAGCAGGTGTTTATCGCGCAGATAATTTATCACCTGGAAAAGCGGGTCGTCCGCGCCAAAAAAGGGGATGTCGAGCGCCGCGCCGATGGCCGCCGTCAGGAAATCCGGCGACGTGATTGGGCTGAGGGCGACGAATGCCACGTCATCTTCAAAATGCGGCTGCTGACTGGTGGCTTGCAGGGCGAGGCTGGTTTTGCCGATACCACCGGGGCCGACGAGGGTCAGCAAGCGGCAGGTTGGATCGGCCAGCAGCCCCGCAATCTCGCCGAGTTCGCGGTCACGACCAACAAAAACCGTCGCTTGTTGTGACCAATGAGAAACACTCATCCGCTGTCGTTCACTCCGATCTTCGCTTATCGTGTAAGAATGGTCAAACATTTGTTCGAACGT
The DNA here is from genome assembly GCA_039933955.1 of Chloroflexota bacterium. GTDB lineage: Bacteria > Chloroflexota > Anaerolineae > Aggregatilineales > Phototrophicaceae > CFX2. Next base: position 2,430 of record JBDTNB010000158.1, on the reverse strand, counting down.
TGCTTAGTATTTTACTTCAATTCAGACTAAATTGATCTTTGAAATCGGTTTTTGGGGTGTGTGGAAAGCTGCGGATTCGGCGGCGTTTTTCGCTAGGCCATCCCGAATAGAAAAGGTCAAATCCTAATTAGGAGATGCGATCAATTTCCTGGGGATTTTCGGGTCATCGACTTCCACATACAGCGATTTATCGGCTGGATCAACGACAAATTTTGCGCTAGGGAAATCATAATCTTTTGGGTAAACTATCACCTGATTGAGAAAATGACATTTCGCCGAAGCAGCGCCACATTCAAATACCATATAGCTTCTTACGGAATAATCATCGTAGATGCTGAGATTAATAGTCAAGTGATATGTTCGCTGGTTGAATGCGGTGGTTGCCGCAGGTGTTAAGCGCGTCTCGATACAAAAAGCACCGAAAAACAGGATCAGCCCGATATATAAATCGAAAACGATCAACGCCACAAGCATGATGATTTTTCGTTTTGCCCTGAAAATGAGGGCAATCGCAATTCCATTCAGCACAACAAAGAGTGTATTAGTGACGGCATGGCTGTGTTGAAAATCATATTCCCGCAGCAGCGCATCGTAGTCAATAACTGCATCGGTTTGTGGTACGTATGTCGGGAGACAAAGATTATATTGTGTGTATCGCACATAAATGACCAAGACTACTAAAAATAATAGCGGCCACTTATCGCGGAGGCGTTTTAAGCGCGAAGAATCGTTCGTGGTAGGGGCGGTCATCTCATTTTGCATCGCGCAGCAAGGCCGCCACCCGTTCCACAATCCGTTCGGCGATCAGGGTTTTGGTCGCGAGGGCGACAGCTTCCTGTCCGCCATCTGCATCCAGAATCGTGACGCGGTTGGTATCGACCTCGAATCCGGCGTCTTTGGCGGTGATGTCGTTGGCGACCAGCAAATCCAGCCCTTTGCGTTCCAGTTTGGCGCGACCATAGGTCAGCAGGTTTTCGCTCTCCGCCGCGAAGCCTACCGCCACCCGCGGAAAGTTGAATTTTGCTCGTTGTTCGCGCACGGCGACCAAAATATCCGGGTTGCGCGTCAGTGCAATCGTGGGGGCGTCGTCCGAATCGTCGGTTTTCTTGATTTTTTGCTCAGCGACATTTTTGGGTTTAAAGTCAGCCACCGCCGCCGCCATGATGAGCGCGTCGGCATCCTGCACCTGTTCCAGCACAGCCTCTTGCATCTGTTCGGCGCTGCCCACCGCGACGCGGTTCACGCCGATGGGCATGGGCAGGTTTTGGACGGTGGTGATGAGCGTCACATTCGCGCCCGCATCCAGCGCGGCCTGCGCCAGCGCAAATCCCTGCTTGCCGCTGGAACGGTTAGTGATATAACGCACGGGGTCAATCGCTTCGCGCGTGCCGCCCGCCGTCACGACGACTTTGCGCCCAGCCAAAGTTCCATTTTTTGCCAGCGCGCGCCGGATATGCCCGATCAGCGTCGGCGTTTCCGGCAGACGGCCTTTGCCCATCAACCCGGACGCGAATCGGCCCGATTCGGGTTCGATCCAATATGCTCCACGTGCCAGAAGGGTCTGGATGTTGGTGCGCGTCGCCGGATGTTCGTACATTGCGCCGTCCATCGCCGGGGCGATCACCAGCGGGCAGCGGGCTGCCAGCGCCGTCACCGACAGCATATCGTGCGCGCGCCCAAATGCCAGTCCCGCGATGGTGTTGGCTGTCGCTGGGATAACCGCGAACAAATCAGCGCTTTCGCCCAGGCCAACATGCGCGATGTGCGTCGGCAGCCCACCGTTCGAATCGGCTTTCCATAGATTGGTATACACCGGGCGTCCGGTTACGGATTGAAACGTGAGCGGGGTCACAAACTGCTGCGCGGCGTCGGTCATGATGACATCGACCAGCGCTCCGGCCTGGGTGAGCTTGCTGGCGAGGTCAACCGCCTTGTAGACGGCGATGCTGCCGGTCACACCCAGGACGATATGTTTGTTGTGTAATAGGGTGATTTTGTCCATAACAATAAATTATAGCGTCGAATTCGATTCGGCGTGCGGGACGATCATGTCAAGAAGATGCCTAAATCCGACATCCCGCAAACGATTATGAAGTGGTTTCCTGGGCTGCAACCCAGGCGTCGTAATCTTCTTTCGTGACCAGCGCCCCGCCCGTCACTTCAGTATTTTGCAAGCGGCGGTTGGAGTCGAAGGAGAGTTCCAATTCTGCCGAGCGGGTGCATTTATAAGTCGAACCGCGCACGGTTTTGTTGACGAAATAGGTGCTGTTGTCGTCGGCCATGCTCGGATCATTGTTGCTGTCGATGCGCACGCGGATGATTTCGTCGCAGCCATTGGGCTTGATGTAGAAGTACAGCCCTGCGCGATCTGTACTGCCGCTCGATCCACCGCCGAATAATTTCTTGAAAAATTCCATGTTACCGCCTCGG
>JBDTNB010000157.1:0-14943 GCA_039933955.1 Chloroflexota bacterium | reverse complement strand
GTAATGCCCAGGATGAAGGCGAAAGCCCATCCTCAAGCAAACGAGGGCCGCCGCCCACTATTTCTGGACACAAGGTAAAGCTCAGACTGTCCAGGACATCGGCCTGTAACAACTGTTTGATGATGCTGCTGCTCGAAAGTACGATAATATCGCCTCCCTCGCGCTGGCGCAGGTCTTTGACGAGCGCGGCGGGATCGGTGTTCGCAATGGTGGTGTTTTCCCAGGCGGACTCTTTCAGCGTGGAAGCAAACACAAACTTTTCCACAGTATTGAGCCATCGGGAGAAGGCGCGGTCTCGCGGATCCGCGTTCTCGTCATTGGCAACCGACGGCCAGTAGCTTTGAAACCCCTCATAATTCTTCCTGCCGAGCAGCGCTGTCGTGGCTGGCGATGTGACCGCGATCATATGATCGCGCGCGCCATCCGTAATTGCGTGAGGGACGATCCAACCCATATCATATTCCCCGTTTCGCCCCGCTGTTCGACCATCCAATGACAGGGAAATGTTGGCAATAACTTTGCGCGTATTCATCAGCGTACACTAGCTCCTTCTAACTGCTTATTAGCGTGTTTACCATAACCGCATGATATACCGCCCCAATGGGGATGTCTTGTATAGAATGGCAAGCGCCGCCGGGGGTACGCTGCGCAGACCACCCGGCTACCCGTAAAGACAAGCCCACTAAAGGGGCTGGGAAGATTGTGTATCGACCTTCTATTTTAGAATTTGATCTGAATCGTCACGCAAGTTGGGTTCGAAGATTCCAACTTTAAAAGCGAATCAGTTGTGTCATTCTCTGATATAGAGTCAGTGCCTGATAGTTACTCAGTTAAGTTATTTGCAGCGTATTATCCCTGGCGCTATTTTGTCAGTAGATTTCACGCCAGCCTGCAATAGCCGCTCCCATCGCTCTTCCACATTCGGATAGGGATTACCGTCAGGCAGCTTAGTATGCTCATCAGTCTCGGCAGCCGCAAAACTAGCTCCCGTTAGAATTGCGCCTGTAAAATCTGCACGTTGTAAGCAAGTTGTTCCTAAGTGTGCATCTTCCAGAATTGCATCAAAGAAACTTGCGCCCCTCAGATCATTACCGCCCAAATTAGCCTTATATAGGTTCGCTCGCGGAAATTTTAGGTTTTGTAGGTTTCCTGTCCAATCGAGCCGTATTCCCCGCAAAATATCAAGTTCATGCAACCAGTCTATGATAATTTGCTGTTCACCGGTATCTTTTGCCTGTTTTAGCCAGACTTTGGCTTCCATTTGCTGCCTGAAATCTTCTGCTGTAACAAGCGGAGTTTTTAGAGCTGTCGCAACAATCGAATCCCTGTCAGCTACCCCTTTGTACTCTATTCCAAAATGACCGCAAAGCGTCTTAAAATACACTTCGAGCGCATTCCTATCTGTGACACACTTTGCCATATCATTATCCAAAGCACTGGGGATTTTGGATTTAGGCGTGTATAGGGTGTATATGAGATAGGGTTTCTTATCGGCAGCATCTTTTCCTAAGGGAAGCCGATTTCCCCAAAAATAGCCACACTCAAAGGCGACCCACATATTCTTTTCGCCACAAGGAGTTATAAGCGGGATAACGACCTGCGCTTCCAAAAGTGCTTGTTCTATGGCGTCCCGCCAATTTCCTTTCGGTATCGTTTCCACAGAAGATGAATTGAAAATCTCATGATCTTGGAAACCGAGTTCGTGCTTAATTTCTTCTATGAGTTTGTCTGCCAGTGCTTTATCTCTACTTGCATGGCTCAAGAATATCTTCCATGTCATGGCTTGCATTCCTTGAAATCATAAACTCGATTAACTTGGCGAATTTCTATCGACAATTATCTATGAAAATGATAAAGCTGGCTGGCATGATGCAGCGATGTGAGTCGCGAACAGTGGCAATAAATAGATAGGCCGACGTTCCCAGGTGCAAATAGAGGGATTAAGTTACAATACCTCCATTGTAGGAGGACGGACTTATGTTGAAACGCCGCATCATGATTGGAATTCCGGCGCTGATTGCCCTGGCGCTCTTGTCGCGGTTGGCCCTGGCGCAAACCGCGACGCCCACGTTGATCCCGACGATCACGGCCATCCCTGCGCCATCGGCGACGCCAGGGCCGACGACGTTTTATGTGACCACCGTCCAACCCTCGACGACGCCGGGTTGTGCCGCACCGCTGCCATTGCAAGTCGGCGGGCTGGCGTATGTATCGGGCGGGGTATATGTCCGCACCGACCCCAACGGATCGCGCCCCTGGGTGAATTATTATGCCGAAAATACGGTTGTAAAAATCACGGGCGGGCCGGTCTGCGATGGGCAGCTTTATAACTGGTGGCAGGTGCGCGGGCCGGGGAATGACGGCTGGGTCGCCGAAGGCTCACCGGGAAATTATTTTATGCGCTTCGCCGCGCCATCCGGGGATTATATTCCGTGCAGCCCGCCCGCCGATCTGAACATTGGCGGACGTGCCCGCCTGCTGCTGGATGTAAAAGTCCATGACACGGCTGATGAAAATGGCCTGGTGCTGACCGTTGCGCCCGCCGGATCGCTGGCGAATGTGCTCGAAGGCCCGACCTGCGTCGGCGGAATCAATTTTTGGCGTGTGAGCGTCACTGTCGTGGATGTGTTGTATACCGGCTGGGCAGCCGACGGCAAAACCGATGGTACGCCGCTGATGGAAGATGAATTCGCACGTGAGCAGCCGGTTTGTGCCCCACCCTTGAGTTTAGGCATTGGCTCGAAAGCCTATGTGAACTACAAAGGCAACTCGCCCAAGAGCCTGCGTGCCGCGCCCAGCATCAACGGCGAATTGATTGCCACCCTGTTAGACGGCATCGGCTTCGAGATTATCGGCGGGCCGGTGTGTGCTAAAGATGGCTATAACTGGTGGCAGATTCGAATTCTATCGCGCCCGGATGTAACTGGCTGGCTGGCCGAAGGTGGCCCCGCCAATTACTGGATTCAAGCGCTGCGCGATGACGCCAATCCTGTGCCGCCTGCGCCGCCGTATCAACCCTGAAAGAAGCCGTTAGATACCCGGTGAGCAAGTGCCTATTATTCCCGTCACCCCCAGCCCCTCTCCCACAAGGGGCGAGGGGAGTCAAGCAGGTACTTGAGGGTGGCGATTTGGCTATAAAACCTCGTCAGCGAAATACCTGCACAAGGAGTTAGCTAAAAACAAGCTATATACATCACAGGGACACGATAGGTACAATTGTGTCCCTGTGATGTCGCCATATGTAGAGTCAAAATAGTTTCAGTCGTTTCCTCTTGCCCCATCCAATTTACAACCAACAACATCGAGACAGGAAATTCATGTCGCAGCTCAGCAAAGGCTACACAATCGCCATTATTGGGATTGTCATCTGGTCTACAACCGGCATTCTGATTGATTATCTGATTAACACCTATCACATGCCAGCACTGCTGCTGGCCTTCTGGCGTAATGTGCTGGTGTGCGCGGCGATGCTGCCAGCCTTATTTCTCATACGTCGTTCGCTGCTGCACATGCATCGCACCCAGATTAAATTTTATGTTTTTTACGGGTTGATTCTGGCGCTGTTTAACACGATTTGGGTGCTGTCGGTACAAGCCAACGGCGCGGCGGTGGGAACCGTGCTGGCCTATAGTTCGTCGGGGTTTACGGCTATTTTCGCGTGGTGGATTTTCAGAGAGCAGCTTCGGCTCCCCAAAATCGTGGCGATTATTTTGAGTCTGACGGGCTGTGTGCTGGTTTCCAATGCTTATGATCCCGCCATGTGGAACGTGAATCCGCTGGCGATTCTGACGGGTTTAGCATCGGGTGTGCTTTTTGCGGCCTACAATATGATGGGTAAAGAAGCGGCCAAGCGCAGTATCAATCCCTGGACATCGCTGCTGTATTCATTCGCTTTCGGCTCGATATTCACGTTGATTTTCAATCTCATTTCGATAGGGCGCAGTGGAGAATCACTCCAGGCGATTGTGCCGACGCTGTCGCTCAATGGCTGGCTCATCCTCGCGGTGCTGTCTTTCATTCCAACGATTCTCGGTTTTGGCCTGTACAACACATCGATGAATTATTTGCCCGCCAGCACGGCCAGCCTGTTAGCCTCCACCGAACCGGCGATGACCGCCGTCGAAGCCTATATTTTCCTGAATGAGCGCATGACGATTGTTCAAATTGCGGGCAGCCTGATTATCCTGGTGGCGGTTGTCATCGCGCGCTTTGAAAAAGAGGCTGAATCCGATTTGGTGACAACCGTCACCTAGAGTCGCCGGTTTAGGAGCAGGGACGAGATGTATCTCGTCCCTACAAAGTCTTTTATTGATGGGTCAATAGACCGTTGACAATCGCCTCCAAATCAAGCGATTGCCCGCGTTTCCAGGCGGCGTCATAGACCTCATTCCCCAATTCAGTTTTCAACTGTGCCTGTAAGCGAATTAAAGGCGGCCATTTTTTCAGCCAAGCGCCGACGGTTCGCGGATAGGTCATCGCCAGTGCTAACCATTCGACAGCGGCTTCAAAATGGCCTTCATGGGTCAATGCAACCGCTTCTAAGGCCAGGGCGGACGCCGCCGACGCATCATCGCCCCATTCGGTTTGGAGCGCGATAAATTCACGGTTGAAACGCCGCGCCGCATCCCAGTCCCCGTGTGCGCAGTAAGCCATCGCTAATGCCAAACGGCTGTACAAGGCAATATACAGGTTGAAATGGCGCACCAGGGGTTCAGCAATTTGAATACAGTGGGAATAATCTTCGACAGTCATTGCCGTGAGAATTTTGAGAAGCTGCGATAGGGCCTGAACTTCGGGATCGGCCAGGACGTTGCGCGCCTGAGCGATTAATGTGGACGTTTCGGCCAATCTTTTGAAATCGCCCTTGAGAAAAGCCGTCACACCAAGCTGTCCTTGATTCCAGGCGCGCATCCGATAGTCGTGTAAGGCTTCTTGCAGCGCGATGGCCTGATGGAACAACCGCTCGGCCTGCGGCAGGTTGTCGCGCCGCCGGATGATATTCCCCAGATTGCCGAGCGCATGAGCTTCGATATTGACCGCGCCGATCTGATGGCTCAAGTGGATTGCCGCCTCGACAAAATCCAGCGATTCAGGGGCATGACCCAAATAGTTATGGATGACACTTTTTTGCAGCAGGAGACGCGCGCGCCAGAAGGAATCGTCAAGCGCGTCGTAATCGCTCAGGCATTCCTCGCACAGTTCCAGCGCTCTGGGCAGATTTGCCGCCATAATCTCGGCGCGTGAGAGCGTCCATAGGCCAAAGGCAACGTATTTTTGAACACCGTACCCGCGCGTAATCTGCAAAGACTGCTCGACCTGCTCACGGATAGCGGGTGTGTGGACGAGATGATGCGCCAGGATATGCCCCCATAAAACGCTCGGTTTTCCGCCGGGTGGGGGCGCGAAGGCACGCTGTGCGGCATGAAATATTTCATCGCCTTCCTGATGGCGATTGCGGATAAAGCAAAACAGGTACAAAGGTTCGAGCATTCGCTCCAATTGGGCAGCATTTCGGGTGAGCAGTGCTCGATTCCAGGCGCGGCGGATATTTTCAAAATCGCCGCCGACAGCTTCTAACGCAGCTAATTGTGCGCGCCCTTTGATGTCGGGCGTGATACGTTCCATAAAGGCCGCGAAATAATCCATATGGGCATCGCGGATCGCGTCCGCCTGACCGCTGAATTCCAATTTTTCTTCGGCATATTGCGTCAGCAGTTCGTGGACATAGTAGCGTCCGCTCTCCGGCTCGTATAGCAGAAGCGATTTACTGACCAAACGGCGCAGGCCGGGTAAATCCACACCGGAAATTGCCTGAGCCGTGTCGCGGGTGAAGCCGCCTTTGAAAACCGAGAGCGCGCTGAACAGGGTCTGTTCGTCGCCACCCAACAATCCCCACGAGTAATCGAATGCCGCGCGGATGCTGTGCTGGCGTGCCGGAGCATCTGCCGTTTGCAAATCCAGGAAATCAAGGCTCTTTTCAATTTCGTGACCAATTTCGTCGAGGGTCAGGGTTTCCACCCAGGACGCGGCGAGTTCGATGCCCAGTGGTGAACCATCCACCAGACGGCAGATGCGATTGATTTGCTCAAGCTGCGCAGCATCCGGGTTGAAGTCCGGGACGACGCGACGCGCGCTGTGCAGGAACAATTCCAGCGATTCATTCTCTCCGTTGAGATCGATTTGTCCGGCGTCCGGCACAGTCATGCCGGACAGGAGGTAGACACATTCGCCATAGATACCCAGCCGCGAACGCGATGTGACCAGCACCTTCACCTTCGCTCCCGCGTGCAAAATCGTCTTGACCAGATGGCCGCTTGGCAGCAGATGTTCAAAATTGTCGAGGACGAGGAGCAGGTTTTTGTCGTGCAGGTAGTGGAACAACTGCTGCTCCGAGTTGGTGGCAGCGCCGAACTCGAAATGCAGTGCGCGGGCAATCGCCCACAACATATTTTCGGACGGGTCGAGGGGAGCCAGCGCGATAAAAAACACACCGTCGCTGAAGGCTTCTAATTGTGATTGGGCGAGTTGCAGGGCTAACCGCGTTTTACCAATCCCACCCATGCCGGTGATGGTGAGCAGGCGGTTGGAGGCCAGCAGCGTCTTGAGATCATCCTGTTCGCGCTTACGCCCGACAAATGCCGTGATCTGCGCGGGCAAATTGGACGCCGGGGGAAGGGCCGCATAAGACGGTCTGAATAAGCCGTTCTGGCGTGCTAACTGCCGCGCCTCTGCCCGATTGCGCACCTGGAGCTTGTCGTAGATTTGTTTGTTGTACCACTTGACCGTCCCTACCGCGAGGATAAGCTGCTGGGCAATTTCCTGGTCGGACAAGCCTTCGCTGAGGAGTTGAAAAATATCCTGTTCGCGCGGTGTGAGTACATCAGTCCCGTTCATACAAGCAACCCATCTGCATTGTGTAGCTATCTTCAATCATACTAAAAAAATGTAAAGCTGGACTATGCCCCTCTTTTCCCCCTCCAAAGGAGAGGTGACGAGCAGTTTATCCGGTGCTAGGGTGTTCATATCGACTATTTACATTTTTCATAAACTCTATGACGAGCGCCGCTCACCATAGAAATCTATGAAAAGGAGACACCTCGATGCGATATAGTTCAACCTTGTGGGATGCGATTTCACTGCTGGCAGGCGGCAAACTCCCCCGCTTGCCCAGAGCAAACGAATGGTCTGCGCGTCCGGAACAATGGCGTGATGACAAACAGCGCCGCGATTTCCGCCCGGTTTCCTCGACCAACCGGTATTTACTCAGACGCAGCAAACTTTAGAAAAGTTCCATCACTGCAAGGGTTGAGTAAATCGTGTGCCTCACTCATCCTCATAGCAGTAGGGGCGTTCAATGAGCAAAGCAAATGCCCCTACATTCCCGTAATCACGAAAATTTTGAAACAACTTAAGCAGCCAACCATCCGTAGATTGCATTTATCTTTTGACTAAAGACTTAGCGAAGCTAACGACTAATGACTTCAGCTAACATACGCTTGACCACCGCTTTTCCCCCTCGGTTCGCATTAAAAGGGCTTATGCGCTACGATTGCTCGCCTTGAGTAGCAACTCATTTGATAGGAGAAGAGGGATATGAAACGAATTACATTAGCCGTAGGGCTGATGTTAATGGTGATGCTGTCAGCCTGTAACCTGGGCAACTCCGGGGCACAGGGTAACAGCCAGGGTGTCATCAGCGGCGCGCCGGTTGTACGCATCGCTGCGCCGCTGCCCAACGCCACTTACTTAGAAGGCGTGAGTGTCAACATCCAGGCGGCGGTATCGAATGCCGGTGCGGATATTGACCGCATAGAAATCTCGATTGACAACGCGGTTGCCGCCACCCTGCCCAAGCCGAACACTGCCGGGACACCTACCTTCAGCGTCGCCCAGACCTGGACGGCGACAGGCGCAGGCCAGCACAGCATCGCGGTCACGGCTTTCCGCGCGGATGGATCGAGCAGCGCACCGGCGACGGTCAATGTGACCGTTGTGTCGCAAAGTACGCAGGCCACCGCCACACCAGCGACAAGCGACGCAAATGGAAACGGTTCTCAGGCAACACAAGGTACGAGCGGCGACAACGGCAGTCAGCAAGTACAACCGACTGCTGGCCCAACGGCTACACCCGCACCACCGACTGAAACCCCACCGCCTGCTGCCACCAATACGCCGAGCAAACCGCAGGCGACTTTCAGCCAGGGTGTGAATCTGCGCTCCGGGCCGAGCACGAAATTCAACCCGCCAGTAGGCAGTTATGCCACCGGGCAGACCGCCGACATCATCGCCAAAACGACAGCGGGCGACTGGTATAAAGTCCAGGGTACGAACGGTGCAGGTTGGGTATTCGCCCAGTACGTGACCGTCTCCGGTGATGCGGCAGCTATCGCCATTGATAACGGCCCGCCAATCCCGGCAGACACCCCAGCCTTCACCGCGACTCCGGTAGCCACCGCCGTACCAGCCACCACCGCCAATCTGGTGCTGGGCAGCGTGGGTATCACCCCGCCTCTGCCGCTCAAATGCAAGCGGACGGTGGAATTCAAGATCGACATCGCGAACCTGGGACAGCAGGCCACCGCGAACGGCGGCACGATCTCGATTAAGGATTATTTCAACGGTCAGGAACAGGGTTCGACAACCGGTGCTTTCCCGGCGATTGACGCGGGCAAGACCATCAACGTCGGCAGCATTTTCCTGACAGTCAATACCAACGTCGAGACCGATCACAAACTGGTCATCACGCTCAACCCGGATGGGGCTGTGCCAGAGACGACCAATGCCGACAACAGCCGGGAGCTGCCGTATCATCTCCAGGCGTGCTAAATATAAGCGATAGGTGCTAAGTAATCAGTGCTGAGTGAGAGGGCGTGGGCCATCACTCAGCATTTTTGTTTTTAGTGATCGGTTATTCGGATTTTCCAGCGTTCATTGAGATCACCCATCTCAATTTTTGTAGGGCAAGACAGGCCGGTAGGTGGCTAAAATAGCGTGGAGAGCAGTTCTCAACCCATTCCCTCCCCTAAATCCCTTACAAGGGTAGGTTTTTCAGGAATAGGCTGGTGTGGCTGCGTCACCGGCGGCTGAAGCCACACAAGCTTACTGAAAGGGCTAGCAAGGCTCAGACATTCTATGCTCATGATTGTGGGGTACGTGGTTACGCATCAATCACAAACATTTCTGTAGGGGCGACGCGGCGGGTCGCCCGTGCTTTCATCACGTACTTTGCAACCACCACCGGTTATAATCGGCGGGAGTTTGACCATCGCACCGTGTTAAAAGGACGCCGATGAAAACCCTGTCTCAGGAGGCCGTGCGCGGGCTGATGAGCACACCATCGCCGCACAAGTGGGGATTGACATTTAGAACTTTTGTGCTATAATACATTTTCCAAAATCAGCAGCTTTGGAAGGTGCTGTATGGCGAGTATAGCGGCATGGCTTCGCTCAGAGGGGTTGACATAAAATCGGCGAATAGGCGGCGTCATTTTACTGGAATCGGCTGTCCAGCAAGCAGGCGGCCTTATTGGACAGCATTTGTTATTGATGCTGTAGTTTGAACTCAGGACTCCACGCGCATTCCAGCATCCACGCGGGCTTCCAGGAAAACACCCTGCGCTTCAGCGCCTGTCCGACACCTACGCCTAAATGTCGGACATGTGGTAGGCTGGTAGGCAAATAAGCGTTATGGGAGTGACGGGCATGACCAATCGACTGATGCTGTTCATGATGGCAGTATATCTGGGAAGCGCTTCCCAGATTATGACACCGCCCGCAGAGACTCAGGAACCGCAGCCGGTTGCGCGCACCGTCTTTGTGATTGTGATGGAGAATCACAATTGGGATCAGATCAAAGACAGCGCATCGGCTCCCTATATCAATCAAACCTTGCTCGCACAGGGTGCGCACGCCGAAGCCTATTATAATCCGTCCGATTTGCACCCCAGCGAACCAAATTATCTGTGGATGGAAGCTGGTACAAACTTTGGCGTGATCGATGACCGTGAACCGAGCGCCAATCATCAGGACTCGACGGCGCATTTAACCTATCTGCTGGATGCCGCCGGTATTTCCTGGAAAAGTTATCAGGAGGGGATTGCAGGCGATGTTTGCCCGCTGGTGAGTTTCGATCACTACGCGGCGAAGCACAATCCGATGGTTTTTTTCGATGATGTGACCGGCGGGAATGATCCCAACTCAGCTTATTGTATTGCCCATGAGCGTCCGTATGGGGAGCTGACAAATGATCTGGCGAGGGGCGGCGTGGCGCGCTACAACTTCATCACCCCGGACACCTGCGATGATATGCACGATTGGTCAGGCTGCCAGACCGACGACGCCGTGAAAAATGGCGATACCTGGTTGTCCACCGCCGTGCCGCCGATCCTGGATTCGGCTGCTTACAAAACCAACGGAGTTATTTTCATCGCCTGGGATGAGGGCGAGGGCAGCGACGGGCCAATCGGCATGATTGTGCTCTCGCCGGATGCCAAAGCGGGCTACTCCAACGATATTGCTTACTCGCACAGTTCACTGCTGCGCACGCTGCAAGCAATTTTTGGTGTTCAACCCTGGCTGGGAGACGCCGCGAACGCAACCGATCTGAGCGATTTATTCACGACCTTTCCGTAAAGTGCGGTCAGTGCCATAGTCGTTGACAGAACCGAACGTCTGTGCTATCTTTTTAGCGTTTGACCTCAAGCCAACCTGAAAAGGAGCGAGTCCAATGACCGAACCCATCATCGCCGCCGCTACACGACCCAGCGACCAACCCGGTATCAACGCTATCGGGCAATCGTTTGATCTGTCGGAATGGTCAGGCAGCGGCCCCGGTTATTTGCATGTCCATTATGCCGATGATGAAGCGTGGCATGTTCTGGAAGGGACGCTCACATTTCGCTTTAAAGATCGTCAGGTCGAAGCCCCAGCCGGAACCAGTGTATTTGTGCCGGCGGGCGTGGCACATGATTATTTTGAGGCGGCTGGCCCGACGCGCTATCTGATTATGATGACACCCCGGCTGCGGGCGCTCATCGCGGCACTCCAGGCGGCTCCTTTCAAAGAGCACGGCGAGGTGATGCGCCAATTCGAGTCGGCTATCGTGGAATAACCGGTTTACGCTCAACAAAAAAGCCCGTGTTTGGCGGGCTTTTGATTGATTCTAAACGGTTGGCGGCGGCGGAGGCAGTTCATCCATACTTTTAACCGGAGTTTCGGCTTCAGGCGTGGATGATTTTGGATTGTGGGCGATAAAAATAATGGAGTAGTCGAGCGGCGTTTTAGGAATATCTTTCATGTCGGCGGTAATTTGGGTCGGCTTATGAATCTCAACCTCGTTATAACCGGCATTTAACAGTAATTGACGGCCTTCTTCTTCGATTTTAATAATACCGAGGAAGGCGCTGGCGTTACGGCTGAATATACCCATAGAAGATTGCTCGCTGGTTTTGCGGGCTTCATCCCAGCCAATATCACTGATGTAAACACCGCCCGGTTTGAGACTCTCGCGAACGTGACCGGCAATACGGGTGATGTCTTCATGAGAAAAATAGGGGTTTAAGCCTTCTGCGCAAACAATATCGACCTTTTCGCCCTGCAATACATCGTTGAGCGACTCCGCACCTAAATCGGCTTTGTACCACTTCAGATTAGGGGGAACCTTGATGTTGGGGGCTTTAGTTAATCGGCGTCGTTTTTCCTCGACGACATCCGGCAAATCGATTTCAATGACCTGAAGATTGGGCATCGTCTGGGCCAATTCAAACCCACGCGGGGAAAACCCGGCAGCGATTTCCACGAGTGTGGCCGTTGGGGTATTTGCAGTGATATATTGACGGATTAACTGATTAAAGGCCGCTGGTCGAGCCAGAATATAGTTCACCTGACTTTTATCATGCAGCACCGTTATCATGAGGCGGGCAATCAGCCGCCCTGCAAAACGACTGAGTGCATTGTTGACAGGCGATTTGTCAAGTTCATAGCGCAACCCCGCCACCATTTCAGCCGTTCGCTGTCCCACCGTGCGACCTAATCCCATCGCATCCGGGGATATTTGTGCTGTCGTTGAAACGGCTGGTTTTTCCGGGCTGGATTGGTTCACGAGCAGACATCCTTGTAATTAAAATCTCATTACATTTATCATGACAGGGAATCGCCCGAATGTCACATCTCAATATTGATACTTTGACAATGTTTCATTTCTGACGGGCGTTGAAGACGAGGTAGCCCTAAAAAACAGCTTCTCAGTTGAAGGTTTGACACGCGGAGTGAAGCCGAAAAATATATCAGTATTGCGAACCTCTAGAAACAAAAAGACCCATCGAACAGGATGGGTCTTTTGCAAAATTTCGAAGTGAGTTCTTAGCGAACGCGGGTTCTGCGGGGGCCAGCACCGAACAACCGCAGGACAAACAGCAGGAAGACCGCGCCGACGAAGGCGACGGCGATGCTGCCCAGGTTGATGCCCGTGACCAGACCGCGAATACCAATCGAGGTGAGCAACACGCCGCCCAGGAGACCGCCGACAACACCGACAATGATGTCAGTAATTAATCCTTGCGAACGGTTTGTACGCATCACGATACTTGCCAACCAACCGGCCAATGCGCCGACCACGACCCAAACTACTAAAGTTTCTAAACTCATGTTCAATCTCCTTTAAAACAATATGCCCTATTGATAGCATGGCAAAGCTATGATTCGTGTCAGTGCTGCATCAGAATGTTATTAGATTACGCATTTTGTGGGTTAGTTAAGGTATCCAGCGGGGGCATTCAAGGTGAATATTTCCTATTGACAGATTAGAACTTTTGTGCTATAGTAGCGCCGTTTTTACAGAGACTATCTAACAATTGGCACACAAGGAAAGAAATGATGACCCAGTTATTTAAAAATGTGAGTGGTGTGGTGCTGCTGGTCGAAAATCTGGATGCGTGTTTGAAGTTTTACCGTGATGTGCTCGATCTCCAGGTCATTTTCAGCGACGATGTTTCTCATGCGTTCAAGATGCAAGACCAGGATTTTGTCCTGCTGCAAGTTTCCGCCGCCGCCGAACAGATCAGCCCTGCGGCGGTTGCGCAGGCCGGTAATCGCATGTTTTTGTGTGCCGATGTTGAGGATGTAGACGCGGCTTATCAGGCGCTCACGGCGAAGGGTGTCGAGTACATCCAACCGCCTACCGACCAACCCTGGGGGATGCGTACATCCTACTTTGCCGACCCCGCAGGCAACTTATGGGAATTCCGCCGTCAGATTCCCACCCCCCAGAAATAGCCCCAACGCAGCACATCGATTCCCCCGGTTGATGAAAAAGGGCATGACCTGTCATGCCCTGGTTTTGGGTATCCGTTTGTTAACTTATGGTAGATTTACAGTTCGTTTTTGCAAGGCGTATGTGAGGCTGTTTGGCTATTCTGAACCCGGAATAGTTTACATCTTTCACGTAATAAACGTGATCTGCCCTGGAGTTGGTGTTCGTGCCAGTTATTTATCAATGGGATAACAGCGACAAAACGGTGCTGTGTTATCGGCTTGAGGGACGTTGGACGTGGGACGAGATTTATCAAATGCTGGAAGAGGCGCGCGCGCTGTGGAAAAGCGTTAACCACACTGTCGATATGATTGTCGATATGACGGGCAGCGCCGGTTTCCCACCCGACAATATTCTCGGTCATTTCCGCAATATCACCCTGAATTATCATCACGCTAATACCGGAAATACGGCTGTCGTGGGCGCAGATGATTTCTTTCGCATGGCGTCGGGACTTTTTTATAAAGTGTACGTCCTGCCGCGCCAGCAGCCGCGCGGCAATACCCTTTTTGTTAAAGATATGGATTCAGCCCGTGCTGCGCTGAGTGACCAGCGCAAAAACGCGAAGAGCGGCTCATAACGCCGCGAAAACTTAATTCAATCCCGCGTATCGTTTGCCCAAAGTAAGAGGAAGTTTATGATTCAGTATGTTCACGTTAGGCTCTTGCAAACTCTGTAACCAATCATCAAAGTTGTAATCATTGTTTTTGGATTGGATTGGGAGGTACAACATGACCGGCAATAGGCACTGGAAAATATCCGGCCTGGTCATTTTGATGGTTATCGTCATCGGGCTGGTTGCAACACAACCCGCGCTGGCGCTGTCCATCAACGGTTTGAACGTGACGCTCGACTGCACCTCGTGGAGCTATAACGCCTACGATTTCACAACCGATCGGGATAATACGGGCGCAAACGCAGAAGCCTACGACATCATCATTACTGACGGTGCGGGGACGCTGCTGCATGTGGTCAGCAACAATGGAGTTGGGCTGGGCGGGCCGATTTATGATGGCCCAACCACGAATATTATTTACAATCAGGGTGTCGCGCCGCTGTATAACCCACTCACCTTCACCTGGACGAGCCGCTCTGGAAACGGCTATAACGCCCAGATTGCTTACACAACATCGGGGAACTGCCTCGGTTTGCCCACATTTGGAGCCAGCAAAGGGAGCAGTAGCAAGGTCATCGAGGGCGAAGTTCAATTTGACCCTGGCGATGATCGCCTGAACCGCGAGACCAAAGACCGCGCCGCGCCGGTTGCGATCTACTGCGTGGATTGGGGAATCGAGATTCGGGTCATTGACTATCCGACCAGCCGGGGGATTGACCCGCCTGCGATCACCGCGCTTACCGAGCAAATTGACTCGGTGGGTGTGCCGGATGTGAATACGCTGCTCGGCGACCACAACGGCGTCCAGCTTTACCGCCTGACTACTGGCGAATATGCGGTTTTCACGCATTACGCCAACGAAAACAAGCCTTATATTTTCGTCTGGGATCAATGCCCTGTTCCAACGAAAACCTATCACGCGGCGGTGTGATTGTGAGCAGGGACGCAGCGTCCCTGCGTACTAAGTTAAGCTGATTTCTCACGTTTTTGACCCCCTCCCAGCCCCCCCCGAATTCGGG
>JBDTNB010000156.1:0-15003 GCA_039933955.1 Chloroflexota bacterium | reverse complement strand
GCTGAGGTGACGGTTTTCCAATTGATAGGATACGATTTCTGCATGACATTTCTCCTTGTGTAGTCAGGTTGCCATTTCCAATTTGGCATCCTTATGTCTATATGACGTTGGAATCATTTGGAAAGTTCCAAATTGGATTTCGGGAATTAAAAAGGAAATCAAACGATTTGCTGGTAAACCGCTTCTAATTGTATCGCCACGCTGTCCCAGGTGAATTTTTCGTGTACCAGATTTTGCGCTGCACTGCCCATTGCCTTTCGTTTGGCCGCATCGCTGAGGAGCATGTGTAGGGCATCTCGCAGCGGTTCAAGCGCGGCTTCAGCCTGGACACCAGCACCATATTGTGTCACTTCTGGTAAATTGCATCCCGGCGAGACAATCACCGGTAGTCCCGCAGCCATCGCTTCCAGGACGACCATCGGCAGCCCTTCACCAACGGCAGGCAGTGCCAGCATATCCGCTCCGGCAAATGCTGCCAGACGATTGTCACCGCTCAGATAACCTGCATAAATAACCTGTTCGTTGAGCATTGGCTGAATCACATCCAGCATACCTTCGTCCGGCCCTGCAATTACTAACTTTGCGCCATTCACATTCGCGGCCTTGAACGCTTCGACGAGTAAAGCGATGCCCTTGCGCGGGTGCAGTCGGCTCATAAATAAACAGACGGGTGCATCGCCCAGATTGAACTGTTCGCGAAACGCGGCTCGTCCGGAGAGATTTGCATAATCCTGTGGATCGACTCCATTAGGAATAGCGCTGAATGGGATATTTGCGCCAAATGACGGCCACATCGCCTGCGCTTCTTCAACTTCAGCCTGACTCAGACCAATCACATAGTTGAATCGTCGTGCCAATCCCGGACTCAATACTTTATCCCAGGCCACTTTTAATCCACTTCGACCTGTTTCATAGGTCAGCGTGCCATGCGGTGACAATACCAGCGGTTTTTTCATCGCGACGGCGGTTGGCGTGATGAGTAAATTTTCCATTGTGCGGAATTCGTGGCAGTGAATGACATCCACGTCGCTCAGAAGTTGAGGGGACAGTTGTCGCATCGCCAATGGGGTAGACAGATTGGCGTGTCGGCGCAGCCACATCGACGCATTGCGAGCGCGCACAACCCGCACGCCATCCACCATCTCATCTTTGGGGCTAGTCCCGCGTTGGGTTTGATTGAGTGCATCTGTAGTCAGGATAGTCACGCGATGCCCGCGCCGAACCAACGCGCGCGCCATACCTTCGCAGGAACGCACGACGCCGCCGAAGGCATAAGCCGGAACATAATAAGGAGTCAGGTGCAGGATATGCATGACCCCTATGATAGCAAATTTTTTAGGTCAAATTGCGGGGAGAGCTATTTATCCTGGCCGACCCAGCCGCCAGCATTCTTTTTCTTGACCACGATGCTGCCGTCGTCGATGCCAGCGGAGAGTTCTTTCGAGGTGACTGTGGCGGTGACGGCGTTCCGTCCCATGACGGTGATCGAATCGTCACCGGAATAAATGACATGTCCTTCCACAAAAAGTTTCCCATTCTGGAGGATGGCGACTTCTTCACCGGCGCGCGGCCACATTATTCGTTTCAGTAAGGTCATCTTTACGTCCTTTAGATTTGTGAAGGAAACGTATGTAATACGTATGATAAACGTAGTATGGATTTGAAGCGATAGCCCGATGTTCCTATGTCAACGCCCACAACTTCGCTCACACTTGACACTATACCGTTACTTGATCTGAAAAGTTACGGGCAATATTGACAATTTGTAGACAAGATTTTTGGCGCAGATCAATGTTAGGTACAGACAATCGCGTTTATGATGATATGAGGATAATACGAGTTCTGTTTTAAATTTACCTGATTCCTTGTTTAAGGTTCAGTAAGAAAACTATCGCCGTTCGAGCACTATTTTCTCGGAGTATCAATTGTGAAACTGCATTTTCCACCTTCTAAATTTACCCAGCCCTCTCGCTGGATTTTGGTGTTCTTGTTGGTCGCTGCTCTGTCGATAACACTTGCCTCAGTTGCGCCTGTCCTCGCCGCCTGCGACCCCAATGCTGCCGTTACGCGCGTTTCTGTAGCCTCAGACGGCACACAAGCCGACAGTTTCCCGTTTGCAGATATTGAGCCTGTCATATCGGGAGAGGGACGCTACGTCGTTTTTGAATCTACAGCCACTACCCTAGTGAGTAATGACAATAACGGCAAATCAGATATTTTTCTTCATGATCGTCAAACTTGTCAAACTTCACGCATTTCCATGGCCGCAGATGATGGTGAAACCAATGGGGATTCCTATCGCCCTGGTATTTCGCCGAACGGACGTTGGATTGTTTTTAGTTCCAAGGCGAGTAACGTTGTAGCAAATGACACCAATAATGCCCTGGATACATTTTTGTTTGTCCGTCAAACCGAGCAGATGACACGTATCTCTGTGGCTTCTGATGGTTCGCAGGCGAATAATCAGCCAAATATAACGTTAATTGGCATTGGCCCGCAAGGCGAACAAATTTCATCCGATGGCCGGTTTGTATTGTTTAGCTCAGAAGCTACTAATTTAGTGGCAAATGATACCAATAACATCCTGGACGTATTTATTCGGGATACGCAATTAAGCCAAACCACTCGCGTATCGGTAGCGACAGATGGCTCTCAAGCAAATGGTGGCAGTGGCGCTAACTCTATTTCCCAGGACGGGCGTTATATTGTGTTCCAGTCCACTGCCAACAACTTAGTAGCTGGCGATTCAAATAATTTGCCAGATATTTTCGTCCGAGATTTACAACTGGGTCAGACATCTCTTATCTCAGTCGCTTCTGACGGCACTCAGACCAATCAAATATCAGAGAATGCAACTATATCCAATGATGGGCGTTATGTGGCGTTTGGTTCTGTAGCAAGCAACCTAGTTACAGGCGACACCAACAATATTATTGATACTTTTGTGCGAGATCGTCAGATAGGCCAAACCGTTCGTATTTCAGTCTCGTCCACTGGGACGCAAGCCAACGGAAATTTTGCTGGTTTTGTTCCACACATTTCTGCAAATGGTCGCTATGTGATTTTTACTTCAGACTCCAGTAATCTTGTAGATAATGACACCAACGGTAAACCTGATGTATTCATGTTTGATCGTTTGACTGCACAAACAAAGCGAGTATCACTTGCGGGAGATGGTGGACAGGGGAATGGTGGGATAAACATCGCTGATATTTCTGACAATGGATCTTTGGTCGTTTTTTCTTCTACTGCCCCTAATTTGGTGAGTGATGATACGAATAATATCTATGATGTTTTTGTTGCCCAAATATCACTTGACTCTACTTTTACGGTGAATTCTAACTAATGATGTAAATGATGGCGTTTGTAATGCGGCTCATTGTTCTCTCCGTGAAGCCATTATTGCCGCGAACGCCGCGCCCGGAAGCACAGTGGAAATCCCGCCCGGAACGTACACCCTGAGCATTGCGGGAATAGGCGAAGATGCGGCTGCGACAGGCGACCTTGACATCAATGCAAATATGACCATCCAGGGGATAGACCCCGCCACAACCATTATTGACGCAAACCAGATTGACCGGGTGTTCCACATCACCGGCAATTACACGGTGAATGTAAATAATCTGACCATTCGTAATGGTAGGACAAGATACGTTAGCGGCTCAAATTACGAGGGAGATGGTGGTGGATTTTTTGTCTTTGCAGGCACGCTCAATTTGGTCAACGACATCATTACGTCGAACAGTGCTACTTCAGGAGGTGGCATTGGAACAGATGGAGCGGCCAGTAAGGTTATCAATATTGCGAATACCACGCTTTCCAATAATCTCAATTTTCTTGATCAATTAGGCGAAGGTGGCGGTGCTATTTACGCTTATAATACAATCTTGAGCTTGACTGATAGCATCATAACCGCGAATATCGGGCATGCGGGTGGTATTTATTCATATGCTCCCATCCTAACAATCACTCGTACACTTTTCTCAGATAATAATGGTACGGGGTTGTATGGAGGTGGAAATATCACTGTTACAGACAGCACGTTTTTAAATAACGATGCCGGAGGGATCATAAACTTTGGTAATCTGATTGTCACCGGAAGCACATTCACCGGAAATACAGCCCTGAGTAATGGGGGCGCAATTTATGCGTGGCGTGGAACTGCCCAAATCAAAAACAGCACTTTTTCTGGCAACAGCGCTGTAAAAGGTGGTGCGATCTATAATGCTGATGCGACGGATGTGGGGCAGGGAACCAGTAACGCAACCATTACCAACAGTACCTTCTATGGCAATACGGCCACCAGCGGCAACGGCAGCGGAGTTTATAGTGACGCCGATGGAACCGTGACTCTGCGCGCAAATATTTTTTCGAATGGCTCCGGCAGCACTTGTACGGTCAATACAGGCGGCACTTTGACTTCCAGCGGCTATAACCTTTCGGATAATGGCACTTGCGCAACCTATTTCACAAATACAGGCGACCAGAATAATGTCAACCCATTGTTAGGCGCACTCCAAAATAATGGTGGCAATACTTTTACTCATGCGCTTCAGACTGGCAGTCCTGCCATTGATGCCATACCGACGGGTAACTGCACCTTAGCCACCGATCAACGCGGGACTACCCGCCCACAAGGAGCCGCCTGCGATAGTGGCGCGTATGAAGTTGATCTTGGCCCACTCCAAACCGGCCCGACTTTTACGGTCAATGTTTTAAACGATAATAACGATTCATGTACAACCCTCGATTGCTCCCTTCGAGAAGCCATCACCGCTGCCAACGCGGATAGCGATACCAACACGATCACCTTTAGCATCACTGGCTCAGGCGTTCATACTATCCAACCCGCTACGCCGCTTCCCTTGATTACCAACCCTGTCATTATCGACGGCACAACCCAAACCGGATATGCTGTCGGTGCGCCTGTCATCGAATTAAATGGTGCGAATGCGGTCAACCCCAACCCAATCACTCACGTTGGCATCAACATGGTCGGGGCATCTAACAGCATTGTACGTGGTCTGGTGATAAACGGCTGGAGCTACAGCGGTGTCGGTATTCTCGGTGGCAGTAACAATGCCATTGAGGGCAATTTCATTGGCACAAATGCTTCTGGAACGGCTGCCGTTCCCAACTTGTATGGTGTCATCATCTACAATGGCTCGAACAACCGTGTCGGCGGTACAACTGCCGCGCAGCGCAATGTCATCGCGGGCAACAATGACGATGGGGTGAATATTGGTGGGGCTGCCAGCGCCCAGGCTGTCGCCAACATCGTCCAGGGCAATTATGTCGGCACAACCGCTGCTGGAACCGCCCCGCTGGGCAATGGCGACGATGGCGTAAAAGTCGAAATTGCTAATGGCACAATCATCGGCGGAACGACAGCCAGTGCGCGCAATATCATTGCGGCCAGTGTCCACAACGGGGTAATTTTGAAAGGCGTAGATACGGTTTTTTCGCTCGTCCAGGGCAATTACATCGGCACGGATGTGACTGGAACAGTTGCTCTGGGAAACGGTCTCGCTGGTGTGCGAATCGAGGATGCGCCTAACAACATCGTTGGCGGAACGGTTGCTGGTGCGGGCAATGTTATCACGGCTAACCAGGGTGGAATTACCGTTCTGAATGCCACCGCAACGGGAAATCGCATTTATGGCAACTCCATATTCTCCAACCTGGGTCTGGGCATAGACCTGGGCAATATAGATGGCGTAACCCCCA
This sequence comes from Chloroflexota bacterium, assembly GCA_039933955.1. Lineage (GTDB taxonomy): Bacteria > Chloroflexota > Anaerolineae > Aggregatilineales > Phototrophicaceae > CFX2. Next base: position 9,276 of record JBDTNB010000156.1, on the reverse strand, counting down.
ACGATTTGGGCGATGCCGATACTGGCCCGAATAACCTGCAAAATTTTCCGGTATTGTCGGCTGCTACCATACATGGCAGCACCCTAAGCATTGAAGGTTCACTGAACTCTGGCGCGACACCTGAATACTGGCTGGAATTTTTTGCCAATGCCTCATGTGACCCATCTGGTTATGGCGAAGGACAGACCTATTTGGGTTTCGCTCGATTCCAAACCGGGGTTAATCACGATCTCAATTTTAGTGTAAGTCTACCAGTCTCTGTCCCAGCAGGGCAATTTGTCACGGCTACAGCAACGCTTTCTGGAACATCTGAATTTTCGGCCTGTGTGCAGGTTACTCAAGGCTCGTCGGATTCGTCTCAACCCGGCCCGACATTCACAGTAAACACGACAACCGATTCGAATGATGGAATGTGCGGTGTCAATACATGCAGTCTGCGTGATGCCATCATTGCTGCTAATGCCAATTCGAATACCAACACCATCGCGTTTAACATTGCCCCATCCGGGGCGGCAACTATCCAGCCGACAAGCGAACTACCAGTAATTACCTATCCAGTCGTTATCGATGGCACGAACCAACCGGGATACGCTGGAACACCCATCATCGAACTGGATGGCACTTTGGTTGGCAGTTCTAAGAATGGCTTAACCATCGACGGTGGGAACAGCACCGTGCGCGGCTTGGTAATTAATCGCTTTGCCCAATATGGCATTTTGATCGAGACCAATGGCGGCAATACCATTCAGGGTAACTATATTGGCACGGATATTACCGGGAACATCGCGCGTGGAAATGGCTATGCTAGCTTGAGTGTTGGTGTAGGTATTTTTGTCACCAGTGGTAGTAATCTTTTTGGTGGTGTGACTTCTGCTGCCCGTAATGTGATTTCGGGTAATACAGCCAATGGTGGGGCGGGTATCGGGCTTTTCGGCAGTGACGCCAGCAGCAATACCATTCAGGGCAATTACATCGGTACGAATGCATCTGGCACGGCGGCGCTCGGCAATTATGATGGTGTTGTGATGAATGGAGGCAATAGCACTGTCGGTGGTACGATACCCGCTGCTCGCAACATCATTTCTGGTAACACAGTTGGTGTATACATCCTGACCGCGAACAATGTGATCCAGGGTAACTATATTGGCACGGATGTTACAGGATTACTCAATGTGGGCAATACGGATGCCGGTATCCAGTTCCTCGGTGCTAGTATCGTGTCAGGAAATAACAATCGGATTGGCGGCACAGTTCCCGGAGCAGGCAATATTATTGCTTTTAACGGGACACAGGGCATTCAGATAGATAACCCTACCGCTTTATCAGGCGAAGCCATTCTGGGCAACGCCATTTTCTCAAACGGTGCTCTGGGAATTGATCTCGCGCCTTTGGGGATTAATTCAAATGATGTGGGCGATGTGGATACAGGCATGAACAATCGCCAGAATTTCCCTGTTATTAGTTCGGCTAATTCGATTGGCGGGGTCACAACCATCTCCGGGACGCTCAATAGTGAGACCAATAAGACCTATCGTGTAGAGTTCTTCGCCAATCCGACCTGTGATTCGTCGGGTAATGGTGAGGGCAAAACCTATCTTGGATTTACAAACGTGACGACGATAGGTACAACAGGTAGTTTCAGTTTCAATATGCCTACGGCGAACGTCAACGGGGACTTTATCACCGCGACGGCGACTGACCCTAATTACAACACATCAGAATTTTCAGCCTGTGTGCCGGTAGTCGCGGTCTCGCTGCCCGCTGCCGCCCCAATACCAACCTACTATCGCACAACCACTGTGCCGCTGACCTGGACAGGCGTCACCTGGGCGATAGGCTATGAAATCCAGGTTGATGACAATGCGGATTTTATGACGTTAGCCTATAGCAGTTCGTTGGGTGCAGATGTGCGGTCAGACATCGCTAATCTACTGTCGGTGGATGCTATCTATTATTGGCGTGTGGGCGCAAAGAAATCGGGCGGAGTCGTCGTGTGGAGTGCGCCTCAAAAATTCACTGTCGATGTGCCGTAAAAGCGCGGTATGCTAGTGGGGTAAAATGCTAGATAATTTCGTAACTTTTGCCCCACATATTCACGGTATCCGCCACGATGGACTGCGTTCCGACAATTAATATTGTGCCATCCTGACCAGCCTTCTGTTTGGCTTGGTCAATCGCTTGTGGCAGCGACACAGCATAGGTCACATTTTCATTATACGGACGGGCAGCCGCCAACGCATCCGCCGCACTCAGGAAGTGCAGGCTGGGGTTGCGGGCGGTTTCCGTCAAAATGAGTGAATCACTGACCGCTCCCAGCGCTGAAAACACACCCTTATAATCTTTATCCGAAGGCACGCTGATAATCGAAATGACCGGCTTGGTCAGCCGACTCAATAAACTGTCCACCAGCGAATTGGCTGACTCAGTATTGATCGCGCCGTCCACATAAATTGTCGGATGATCCTGTATTTTCTGGCAGCGTCCCGGCCAGGTAATGTCCGCCAATCCCGCGCGGATGCGCTCTACATATTCTGGTGAACCATGTGGAACACCGTTCAACCGTCCATGCATATTGCCCGCGCCAATCACCGCCAGTGTTGCATTGGCAATTTGGTAGCGTCCCAGCAGCGATAATGTAACTTCACCGTAGCGTCCCAGGCTCATGCGGATGCCCTTATCGGTGGTTTCGATATACTCACCCATATCTTTCGGCGCAATCCAGTTAAATTCTGCGCCGAGTTGGTCGGCTTCCGCCTGGAGTACATTGAGCACTTCCGGAGCTTGCGGTACGCTGTAGGCATAGCCATACGATTTGATAATCCCGGCCTTATGCCATGCGATCCGCTCCACTGTCGATCCCAATTGGTCGGGATGTTCCAACATTATTGGCGAAAACAAGGACAGCTTGTTGGGCACAACCGAAATGTCATCGAATCGTCCGCCGCGTCCAACTTCCAGGACTGCTGCGTTCACATCCTGTTCGTTGAACCAGCGTAGCGCCATCGCCAGGAAAATCCCCTGTGGGCTGAAATATTGGCGTTCATTGAGGTGTGCTTCAATTTCATCGATATGCGGCGCGAGTTCCGATAAAATCCGCAGCAAATCCGGTTCGGGAATCGCTTGTCCATTGACGCGGATACGTTCGCGCCAACTCACCAGATGCGGACTCGTAATCATACCAACTTTGTGCCCTAGATGTTGCAGCAGCTTGGCCGTGATGACTGTCGTCGAGCCTTTACCTTTACTCCCGGTCACGACGGCATATTCGCGCGGTGTACTCATCAGGTTGGTTGCCATCAACAATCGCCGCGTCGGACTGACATCGCGCGTATGCTCGTCTAGGCCGCGATCATGACCACGTAATTTCCGCATGGAACGGAAAATATACGTAATCGCTTCCGCTTCATTGTTGAAAAATAACATACCGTCTGGCCTTCGGTTGTATAATGAGCTTCGCTTAAATTGTGCGGACTTTTTGATCTTTATGCCATACCCAAAATCGATTTTTGTGTTCCTTGTATTACTGATATTCTGCATCCCCGCCGCGGCCCAGGATACAACGCCTTCATCTGCTAGCGGGCGATTGCCAGATAATTTGGTAGTCGCCTGGATTGAAGCGGGCAATCTTTTCGCCCGGACAGGGAACGCTCCGTCTGTTCAGTTAATTATTTCTGGGGACGCACTTACCCCTTATCTCTCGCCGAATGGCCGTCAGGTTGCTTATTTGCACGGAGATACTGGCCTCGCAGCCGAATTGTCGCTGGTTGATTTATCAGGCGGCAAAATTCATGACCTCGTTACCGCAAAAACCTTATCGGCTGATGCAAATGATTCGCTGCTTATGAGTCAGGTGGCATGGCTGGACGATTCCAACCTGTATTTCAATACCGCGCAAAACACATCTTTTGGCGAGGATCGCCATGATGATTTGTGGCGTGTCGATGCTCAAACAGGCGAAGTCGCCATGCTCTTGCCTGCGGGTGAGGGCGGCGCATTCAGCATTAGCCCGGATCGAAAATGGCTTGCAGTCACTTCGGCTGGAACCTACAATCACGAAGATGCCCATTTGCGCCTCATGAATGCCGAGACGCACAAGGTACAGGAAATACTGTCTTTCCCCGCCATCAGCACTGGCTCAGAATACAGCTTTTATCCACAGATTTTCTGGGCAGCAGACAGCAGCGTTTTTCGGGTAGCCATCCCCGATAAAGATTTGATTTACGATGAAGTGAGCAGTCCCCCCGTTGTACTTTGGCAAGTAGGGATTGATGGCTCATCCGAAAAAATTGGCTCCATTTCGGCCAGCTTTTTTGGTCTGCCATGTTGGTCGGATAATGGCCTACATCTCGCCTATTTGCACCGATCTGGTGCACTCGCAGATAACCAGTTTGATTTATTCCTTGCCGCCAGGAACGGCGATAATCCGGTCAAATATGCGAGTGGCAAGGCCGGTGCAATTGGTTTTCCAACCTGGATCCCCAAGTCTGCCCAGTTTATTTTTGCGCAGGGCGAACCGGGAGCTTATTGGCTTGGAGACACCGCCTCACCACCTGCCCCCATAGACGAACCGATGTTTATTCCTGCCATACTGGAAGATGGGCAAATCGTATATGTTTCTGGGGCTGATAGTCCATCGGAATTACGTTACATGCATCTCGCTGATAATCAACCGTTGTCGATTGCGGCTGTCGAGCATCCGTTCCCAGCTTTTGATGCGGTTATCGCCCGATAAAATGGCGTGTTACTTTTATGTTGAGGAAATTTGATGTCCACACCGCCTGACGGTTTTCGTCACACCACACCTATCACCGTTCGCTTCAGCGATTTGGATGCGATGGGGCATGTCAACAACGCCGTTTACCTGACCTACCTGGAAATCGGACGCATTCAATATTATCGTGATCTTGGCTTGTGGCAGCCGATTCCGCGCCTGATTGGCCCCATCATGGCAAAGGCTACTGTCGATTACAAACTACCGTTGAATTTGGAAGACGATCAGGTTGTAATTTACAGCCGCTGCGCCCGGATCGGTGGCAAAAGTTATGACATGGAACATCAAATTATCCGCTATAAAGAGGATCGTGCGGAACTCGCTGCGCATGGCTTGATTGTGATGGTCGCCTTTGATTACCGCGTGGGACAATCCATATCCGTGCCAGACGACTGGCGTGCGAAATTCTCGGCTTATGAGCCGCTGCTCAATTCAATAAATGGTGGCTCATAACTTGCTGAGCTATTGCTTAGAAATTGACCTGTTTTTGTCCGGATTGTGATATATATTCGATCCTGTTAATGGGACGAATGAAAAGGAAATATGATGCGTAGGTTCACCTGGAAACGGCTGCTGCTGGTCGTTGTCATTTTGCTTGTGTTGGGCATGGTAGGGTTCGTGGTCTGGGCAGAAACACCGCCTGCGCCGATGGATGAAGCCCAAACGGCGCTCCAATCCGATGCCCAGGTTGAAGTCTCGACTACTCAATGGATCGTCTTCAAGCCCACTGATAAAGAGCCAACCACCGGATTGATTTTCTATCCTGGCGGGCGTGTTGATGACCGTTCTTATGCCCCACAGCTTCATGCCATCGCCGAGCAGGGCTATCTGACCGTGATCGTGCCCATGCCGCTGAATCTGGCAATCTTTGGTGTGAACCAGGCCAACGATGTCATTAAAGCTTTCCCCCAAATCAAACATTGGGCGATTGCCGGTCACTCGCTTGGCGGCTCGATGGCAGCCCGTTTTGTTCAATCGAACCCAACCGCAGTCGAAGGCCTGGTCTTCTGGGCATCCTACCCTGATATTGACTTGTCTTCGCTGCCGGTTGCCGTAACTTCCATTTCTGGCACAAAAGACGGTCTGTCTACGCCTGATAAAATCACGAGCACTGCTCATTTCCTGCCCGCTGATACCACTTTTGTAGTAATCGACGGCGGCGATCATGCTCAATTTGGCTGGTACGGCCCTCAAGCCGGTGATAACCCTGCTGACATTAGCCGCGACGATCAGCAGATCAAAACCGTCCAGGCTACCGTCGATTTACTTGCAAAATTGGATAGCGCTGCGCCCGCTGGCCGGTAACGCTTTCATCGTCGAAGCAAATCCTATCTGCCGGTATATAATGCAATCTATGGGTAACGCCTGAAAATCGACATTTAATCTGGAGGTTGTGATGGCAGCAGGAACCGGAACCAAAGATGATCCCTGGATGCTGAAGACCGCACCCGGCACATCGGAATACACCATGTATAAAGATGAGACCCACGACCCGCCGATTCTCGTCTGCACCGTCGGCAAAACGGTGCTGCATTATGACCTGCGCGCGATTAACGATTTGCATGAGATGCTCAAAAAGCATGGCGACTGGATCGACTTGGGTGCTGCCGATGAACAAAAACCCGCCAAAGAAGGCACAGTCGAAGCTTGGGGGCGTTCGTCAGGTAATCCCATTGGCGGTTGGTATGGCTTGAAGAAGGGTTTCAAAGGCCGTTTTGGGATGTATCTCCCGCCGCTGATGGAAGCGTTAGGGTTGGTCGAACTTGAACACAACGCCAAAAACAACCGGATGCGCGCCAAATAGTGCGGATTGGCGACATTCCGCCATTCTGTCAGGGTGTTAGTGTTACCTTGATGGATTGTTTGCCCGACGCAACCATATTCATTCCCTCATGAAAGCTGGACAGCGGCAGTTGGTGAGTGATGATTTTGTCCATCGGCAGCAGCCCTTTTGCCAGCATGTTGATCGCGATAGGGTAGCAGTAGGGACTCAAATGCGCGCCGTGAATGTTGAGTTCTTTGGTATCCCCGATAATTGTCCAATCGACAGTAACCGGTTCGCGCATGACGCTGAATTCGACGAATGTGCCCAGCTTGCGGATCATGCGTAACCCTTGTTCAACGGCTGCCGGATAACCAGTTGCTTCAATGTATACATCGCATCCATAGTTGTCCGTCAGTTTCATGACTTCATCAATCACATCCACTTTGGCGGGATTGAGCGTTAAATCTGCCCCGCACAATCGGGCAATTTCTAGCCGGTCATCACTCATATCAATCGCGATCAACACGCGCGGGTTTTTCAAACGTGCGGCGGCGACCATCCCCAATCCCAACGGCCCCACACCCGCGATGACAACCACATCATCCAGTTGAATGTCGCCTCGTTCAACGGCATGGATGCCGCAGGCCAACGGTTCGATAAACGCCGCATGATGTACGGGAATCGATTTCGGAACTTTGTAATTCAGCGATCCGACAGGGAATTTCATGTACTCCGCCATAGCGCCAAAGGTCGCCTGCCGGAAGCCGTAGACATCATGTTTGTCCTGGCACATCCAATATTGTCCGCGCTTACAGTAGCGACATTTCCAGCATGGCACAATTTGCTCCGAGACGGCCATATCGCCCAATGCGAGACCATATTGTTCGCCCGCGCCTTCACCCAATGCCACCACTTCGCCTACAAATTCATGGCCGGGGATAACCGGCGTCTGGCAGTAACCCGCCCGGTGCTGATCGCCCCAAAACAGCGGCGCGCCTTGATAACATTTCAAATCGCTCGCGCAAATGCCGACGGATTTTACGCGAACAATAATTTCTTCGGCTTCCGGTTGCGGCACATCCCATTCTTGCAGTCGATAATCTTCCGGCCCCCAGCAGACAATCGCGGACATGGTTTTCGGGAGTGGTTGATTGACCTGATAATTCATCAAATAAACCTCTTAAAAATTTTGTAACAGTATAGTCGGATTTGAGACAAATTACATGTGCTGTAAGACCATTTTCGAAGCGTATTCTAGGGTATGATTAAGCCTAAATATTTCCCTACATTCAGGTATACATAATGGAAAATACGCTTTCTGGAAAAGTGGTCATTATTACCGGCGCAAGTTCGGGGATTGGTGCGGCGACAGCGCGTTTGTTGGCAGATCATGGTTGCAAACTCGTTTTAGCTGCTCGCTCTGAGGACAAATTACAGGCACTTGCCGAAAGTCTCGCTGCGGAAACACTGGTCATCCCAACCGATGTCACAATCCCCCAGGACATCGTGAAAATGGTCGATAAAACTATCGAGAAATTTGGGCAGTTAGATGTCATGTTCGCCAATGCCGGTATCTACATCCCCGGTCAGGTTGCCGAAGGTGATCCCGATGCCTGGGCGAATTTGATGAACGTCAATGTCGATGCCGTTTTGCGCTGCGTTCACGCCGTTCTGCCCCATATGAGAGCACAGCACGCCGGCGATATTCTGGTGACCAGTTCGATTTCTGGTCATATTGATATTCACTGGGAGCCGATTTACAGCGCCTCCAAACACGCCATTCAGGGCTTTGTACACACTTTGCGCCGTCAGGTCGCGAAGGATGGCATTCGCGTCGGAGCAATTGCGCCAGGAGCCGTTGCCAACGAATTGTGGGGCTTTAGCGACCCCACTGAAATTGAAAAAGTCTCCGTAACCCAACATGCTTATTTGCGTTCGGAAGATGTCGCCCAGGCGGTAGTGTTCATGTTGTCCCAACCGTCCCACGTCACCATCCGCGATTTAGTTATGCTCCCGCAGAATCAGGACTTGTAGGAGCAATCGAATTTCCGCCGAATCTGCGTATTAATTGCTGTTAGTATTCGAGAGAGGTTTATCGCATGTCTGATCAAACACAACCACAAGAATCGGTTTGGGATTATCCCCGTCCGCCGCGTGCCGAACTGACTCCGAAACGGATTCGCGTAGTCTTTAACGGCAAGACCATCGCCGATACAACCCGCGCCGTGCGTATCCTGGAAACCAGTCACCCACCGGTTTATTACATCCCGGCTCAGGATGTACGCATGGAATACCTGACGGTTGCCAGTCGCCGCACCTTCTGCGAATTCAAAGGATCGGCCAGTTATTGGACGCTCAAAGTTGGCAATCGCCGTGTGGAGAACGCCGCCTGGAGTTACCAGACTCCCTCGGCGGGTTACGAGTCGATCAAAGGCTATCTCGCCTTTTATCCCAGCAAGGTCGATGCCTGCTATGTTGACGATGAACAGGTGCAGCCCCAGGAAGGTGATTTTTACGGCGGTTGGATCACATCATATATTGTCGGCCCGTTTAAAGGCGGGGCAGGAACCTGGGGTTGGTAGCCTCGAAAATATGCGTAGTTCCACTCAGGTAAATGTTCGCTTAAAGCCAGATAATAACGCGATGCTGGATTCTCATTTGCAGCGGACAAATCGCTGCAAAAGGAGTATCATAAATACGTGAGCATGGAAAATAATAAGGATAAGCTCAAAACGGGAGC
>JBDTNB010000155.1:0-15199 GCA_039933955.1 Chloroflexota bacterium | reverse complement strand
ATCCTGACCATTACTTCATCATGGAGCAGGGCGAAGTCATCGCCGAAGGCACGCCTGATTCGCTGCGGGATTCCTTGAAAATCGAAGGTTATTTATCGCTCGATGCTTTGCTTCGTTCGGCCATTCGCGCCCGGAAAGCGGCACAACCTCATGCGTGATATCCCCGCTGTTTTCTGGCTGCGCTGGCGGCAGTTCCGGGATAGCGCGGTCTACTGGCTTCGTGTTCTCGGCTATCAGCAGAATGAAAAATCACTCTCGCAAAATCTCTATGTCGTCTATCTGGGCGGTATCGGTTTGGTGTGGTTTGGCGCGATGTGGACGTTCGTCTACGATACGACCAACAACCTCGGCCAACTCTTACCGTTGGCTTCATTGGCCGCCTTGTTGCAAATTCTGCCTATCATTGGCCTCGCCATCCAGGTCTACGTGATGGTCAACGCCCTTCGCAGCACGCCGATTAAGCTGTCTTTCGCCGATATGGCCTATCTCGCCGGATCGCCCGTTTCGCCAACCGCACCGGTGATCGTGGGCTTCGTCCGGCAGGTGATTTTGCGCGAACTCTTATTCACGGTGGGTTTCGCGGCTATTTCTGTATTCCTGATTCGTCCGCTCGGCCCTCATCTCGGCACGGACGCCGTTTTTCGCGCAATTTTGGCGACTATACCCTTTGTCCTTTTGACCTGGGTTTTTGCCTGGTTGCTGGGTGTTTCGCGTATGGTCTTCCCCCGTCTCCGGCGCTTTTCCTATTTCTGGGTTTTGCCGCTGCTGCTCTTCCCCTTAGCTTATCTGCTGCCTGACTTCTTTCTCTGGCCGTCGCGTGCCTTTTTGCTGAATGTCTATGGTGTGCTGCCTGGCTGGATACTGCCGTTTATTTTGGTGCTGGCGTTGGTGCTGGTTTATATATTGGCGCGCCTGAGTGAACGTGTGAACATGGTGCAGGCCACCGACGAAAGTATCACCTATGCCCGTATTCAGGCCTTAGGGCTGCTGGCGTGGCGTCAGATTGACCTGCAATTCCGCATTCGTTTGCAATCAACCCAGGCTGCACGTAAACCATTCCTGAGTTTAGCGAAGGCTGAAGGCTTGTGGATGCTGATGATGCGCGCGGGTCTGTCCTACCTTCGCCACCCCATCATGTTGCTGCTCAATTTAGGTTGGGGCGCAGTGATGAGTTACGCAGCAGTGTTGATTGTTGTCAATCAACTGCCGATTCAGGTGTGGATTGGTTGGGTGCTGGTCGTGAGCTTTGTTCCGCCCAACGGCCTGCTCTATGTATTCCGCGTTGACCTGGAAGAGCGCTTTTTGCGTCAATTCCTACCCTTTGACGGTTTTCAACTCTTCATCGCTGATGTCTTGCTTCCTTTGATTTTCCTGATCGGCGGGGCTATCGGCGCATGGGTGTTACAGGGTTTTTCGCCGGATGTGACCCTTTTGGGGATTTTGGCGATCCCGATTCTGGCGATCATGCTGGCGCTGTGCGGCGCAGTCGCGTTGACCAATAAACGAGTCTTGCAGACCCGCTTGTTAGCCACCGGCTTGAGTTTTGGAGCTGTGATTCTCGCCGCGCAGGCCCTGCACTCGCCATTTGCTGCCTTAGCCGTTGCCGTATTTGCGCTGCTGATCTTGAGTGGCCTTGTCACCCAGAACGCCTAACTCTGAATAGAAATATATGCGGGGATTATGCTCCCCTCTCTGCACAGCGGAGAGGGGGTCTGGGGTGAGGATATTACCCCTCAAATGGCGCTTCCCATTTATAAATAAACCCGCTCGAATCCGGCAGGACAAAATTGTTGAATGTCCCGTCGCTCGTGCGGATCGCTGTCGCGTCTTGAACCGAATTCGTACCTTCTGGCGCAATATCGTTCACGACATCAATATCTGCCAGCCGCACCCATACACCCGGAAGCCCGAAATCCAGATCAACTTCCACCGGATGGCTTTCAAAATTCAGCAGCACCACCAGACGGTCAAAAGCATTGCCGTTCGGAACGCTGCGCCAGCCAATGACTTTTTGCCCCAATCCTTTTCCTTCTAACCAGTGTCCGACGATCCAGGTGAAAAGGCCATCTGCCGCCGGATCATAACCGCTTAACCGCAAACCTGGATAGCGTTTACGCAGGCACATCAACCGCGATGCCCATTGGAAGTAGCCATTTTCGTCCAGATTCACCGGCCAATCGACATCGACATTGTTTCGGGGACGATCCACATTAAATTCCTCGCCCATATAAATCATCGGCTGCCCCAGCGCCACCATCGTGCTCATCAAGCCCAATCGTCCCTTACGATCCTTTGCCGCTGGGGTATTCAGGTCGGGCGTAAACTCGATTTCGTGGGCGACGCTGTGTTCGTCGTGGCTCTCGACATAATTGACCACATTGTTGGTGTGGCTGGCGAACACCGCTTTACTGAAATAAAAGATGTTGCCCATGCCTTGAGGATCATCCTGCTTGCCCTCGAATTGACCTTCACGCAGTAGCGCTTTGACGCCGTCATGAAAGTCATTCGACCATTGGGCATAGCCGTTGAATCCCTGGCGGTTTAAATCACTTTCGTTGGGCATATTCTCGGCGATCAATATCACGCCCGGTTTCAACGCCTCTAACTCATCCGCCAAGCGGTTCAAAAAATCATGATGCATAATCGAACTGTGAGTGAAATCAAAGCGGAAACCATCAACATGATGTTCCACCATCATATGCTTGCAAACATCAATCAAAAAATTGCGCGTTTCGTCCCGCTCGGTTGAAACCCGGTTGCCCCAGGGAGTATTGCCGCTGAAGTATAAACCACCCTCGGATGAATCACCTTCTTCGCTAGGGGATTCCAAAATCAGCTTCCACAACGGATTGAAATCGTTGCTGGTATGGTTGAATACCTGGTCGGAAATGACGGCTAACCTGTGCTGGTGCGCGGCATCGACCATCGCACGATAATCATCTGGCGATCCGAAATCGCGTTCCGGCGCGAAGAAAAGCGATGGATTGTAGCCCAACGCACCTGATCCCATCGGCGTTGAAAATTCGTTGACTGGCATGACCGAAATTGCAGTTGCGCCCACTCGTTTGAAATATCCAGCATTCATTCGGTCAACGATGCCGGGGAATTTCCCTTGATGTTCCTGCGGAATATCAGCGTCGCCTTGTGTGAAACCGTATACGCTCAATTCATATAAAATCAGGTCGCTCATGAGCGGGATTTTAAAATCACCGTCGTGCCATTCATACCCTGACGGATCGACAATCACCCCGTTGTTGGCTTCCATATCCTGTCCGACCCGCCGCGCATACGGATCAATCGTGAGCAGTTGTGCTTTCCCTTGTGCATCGTGGAGCACGCCGCCTTCGATGAAAAACTTGTATTCCTGACCGGCTTGCGCGCCCTCAACTACTGCCAGCCACACATTCGGCATATCAAAATAGCCCCGGTAAAGTTTGAATTCAATCAACTGATTCGACTTGGGTTTGGGCAGACCGGGATGCTGCCAATCGTTGAAATCCCCCGTCACATATACCCGTGCTGCCGTCGGATGGAATAATCCGAACAGCACCCCTCCAGTTGCCAACACATTCGCGCCCAGACCGGATAGACCGCCGCTCTCTGGGATATACATTCCTGGCTTGAACTGGAGTCCTTTCAAAAAATCTGCTGCTGATTCTGGTTCAGCTTTTTTGGGTTCGACGGTATAAAGAAAGGTGTTGTAACCGCAGCACCACAACTCCTGTGATGTAGGCTGCTTGCCGCTCTTTTTGGGGAGGGCAAAACTACGGGTGAGTGCCTCATTTTCCCAGGCTTGTGTGTCACCCGCGCCATCTTTGAACCGAAAATGAAAAGTCGTTTGATCGCTGTCGAATTGATACACTGCTCCGTAATCGTCTTGTCGGGTGGGTGCATACTCGTGGATATTGGCATCGCCATCTGGTTGCATGGCAAGATAGGGGTTGCCCAACTTGGCAAAATTATCGAAGTGCACCGTAAATTGCATGGTAATTCAAAACCCTTCTATATGGGTAATCGTAAAACTCGATTGTGAGTCATAAATGCTGCTGGATGCCACTATAACAAGGTATTATTAAAGTATCGTAAATCTGGCGCGATGAAAAGCCGCGTCAGACTAGTCTGTACAGTTTGCCATGCCAGAAAGATCAGCAAATGGGCTATTTAATGCGCTATATTATTGCCGATGAACGTCCAGCCGCCCTGGATGAGATTGAATCGGCGCTGCAAAAAATTGATTCTGCCTATGCGATTACCAATATCGAGGTTGATGACTTAGGTGATTTGATGCTAGGCACGCAGCGCTTGGCAATTATCGAAATCAACCGTCCCGGTGATGATATTTACGAAGATGACCTCGCAGAATTCATGGATTTGGTAGGGCAGGGCGCATCACCGGATGAAGTGCGTGTCCGCGAGGTGCTGACTGCGGCACAGGCTTTGGTGGTCATCGAAGCTTTCTGGGAAGGCGAAGATGCCGAGTCCACACTGACGAAAATTGATCCGCTCTGGGACTGGCTCTTCGCCAATTATGCCGGACTGTCCCAGGCCGACAGTGAAGGTTTTTATGACCAAACCGGCCTGATCCTGGAGCGCAATTTTACACTTTAGTGTTTTTACGGTGCTGGAATGACTGAACCTCTGAATCCGCAGCATCTAACGCCTTCGACCTCGCTTAATCGTTTGCGTATCGCGGCCTTGCCTGCTGGAATTCGTTATGCTGAGGATATGCTCGGCAAAACCGGTTATGAACTCACTTCGACTCAGTATCTTGCCGCGCAGGTTCGATTAAACGCGGCACAATTGAAATTACGGCCTGAAACCCTGAATCAATCGGATCGCGAATTGCCCAAACTGCTATCCGCTTCATTCGACTCGCCTGATTCCCATGTTCGTGCGAAGACTCGTGCCATCATTCAGCAGTTCGGACGCAATATCGGCTGCCTGCTCCTGACCTTAAAGCTGGGCGACCCTGCTAATCGCGTGGTGCGAACCGATTGGGATGACTCCTACTGGGCGCATTGGGAATCCATTCGCACCATTTACTGTGGCGGCTGACTGATGAATCTTTTGTGGTGGGATGAAATTCAATCCGCAATCAGTGAGGTATTTTTGGAGGCTCGTGTTGATCTGCCCGAAGTTAATCGGATAACTCATGGTGATTCGCTGCCACTCATTGGCGCTGCACGAAGTATTTCGCCTGAAGCCGAATATGCGCTCGTTTTCGACTTTGGCGGCAGCTTTGTCAAACGTGCTTATGCGCGTTACATGGATGGTATATTGGCCGAATTACAGTGCTTGCCATCGCTTCCAACGCAATTTGCGACAGAAGGGCAACCTTCCGATCTGTTTAATTTCATGGTTTCTACGATTGCCCAAACCGATTTAGAAATGTCAGCGAAAGGGCTGTTGCTTTCGCATCAGGTTCCGGTCAGCCTCGCCGCCTATATTGACCCAAACGGACAGCCTTATGAACGGCAGGGCGGGGCATATGCCGCGCTGCGTACTTTATCGCCCAATGTTCAGGACACCTTGTCCGCGTCGCTCGCCGCCCGCATCGGATCGCCCATCAACATTCAATTTTTGCACGATGGTTCTGCCGCTGCTTGCACCTATGCAGGTATTCCTAACGCAGCCGTGATCATGTTTGGTACGGCGCTCGGCATTGGTTTCCCACCTCCGGACTCAGGTTTGCGACCCGTGTCTACATCTTTTGTCGTGCGGGAAGCCACCCTCTTTTAGGGATGCAGCGGCGCTGCATCCGTCTCCCACAACAATATCATTGGGAATGAGTCTTCCTATAGTCAGCTATCGCAGGCGATCCGATCCGGCAGGTCGCAAAAGAAATATGGAACCTGCCCGCTTCTCAGGTATTGCCCCAGCAGCGATGCCGAATACAGAAAATCTGTCCGCGAAGTCGGGCTGTGGCAGTGAAAACACGCGCTCATATTCTCGTTGTAATGCTTGCCGGTTTTTGTATCAAACGAGCCGAAATTCCACTCGCCAATGCGGTTGTCATCCACAAAATCGGCTTCCGACCAATTATTTCGTTTTTCCAGCACATGGATCATCTCAAAGGGTTCGCCCAGCACATAACGCCCATCCGAGTCTTGCAGATACTCGCCCGCCGCGTTCTTGAGCGCGTAATATCCCTCAATCACGATAATCGTGCCTGAAGGCAGCGCGAAACTATTTCGCAGATAATCTTCACTATCTGGGTCGATATACAAATTGCGGATTGTGCCGTCCGGGCGTTGTACTGTCGCATATTGATTGAACCGGGTTTTGTAATCCACAGGCAGTTGAACCGCCGAATATTGTGGCGCTGCCTGTGGTTGTGATGGGGTAGGGGAAATCGTCGCCGCGATAAATACCATCGCCGCGCCAAACACGATTAACAAGCCGTAAATTAGTTTATCGCGTTTCCAAATGTTTTTAGCGCTTGAGTTTTCAGTCGTAGAGGGCATAAATGAATCACATGATAAATGTTAAAGCAACAATTCAGCATACCCGCAAATCATTACGGGGATATGAACATGTAATTGAGAAACGGATCTGTATGCGTCTAGAGCACCCACAACGATATAAACCGTTCGTAGGCTTCATTCCATAAATCCTGCTGCTGTGGTTCATAGCGCATCAATTGGCTCGAACGCGCAACGACTTCACGCGCCTCGCCAATATTGCTCAAGTCCCCCAGCGTGATAAATTGTACTAGCGCATTACCCAGCGCTGTCGCCTCGACTGGCCCCGCCAACACCAATCGCCCCGTTGCATCGGCGGTCATTTGGCACAACAACTGGTTTTGCGATCCGCCGCCGATGATGTGAATCACATCCACCGTTTGCCCCGTCAGGCCAATCAACTTATCCAGCACATAACGGTATTTAATCGCGAGACTTTCCAGGATACAGCGTACCTGCGCACCCTTATTGTCCGGCACAGGCTGTCCGCTTTGTTTGCACAATTCGCGCACATGCGCCGGATGGTCGCCCGGTGGCAGAAAGATTGGATTGTCCGGGTCGATCAGGCTGATCAATGCGGGCGCACTTTTCGCCATTTCGGTGAGCGCGCCATAATCATAATCCTCGCCTTGCTCCGCCCAGATCGCGCGGCATTGTTGCATCAGCCACAACCCCATCACATTTTTGAGCAGCCGGAACGTGCCATAAACGCCACCCTCGTTGGTGACATTCGCTGCCAGCGCCGCCGCGTTAATCGTCGGGTGCTGCGTTTCCAGCCCGAACAAACTCCATGTCCCGCTGCTCAGATAGGCATAATTGTCATTTGTCGCCGGGACGCCCGCGACGGCGCTCCCTGTATCATGCGTGGCAGGCGCAATCACCGGGACGCCCTCATAAGTGCCGAGTCGCGTTCCGGGCATCACAATCGCCGGGAAAATTTTTCGCGGGATATTCAGCCGCGCCATCAAATCGTCTGCCCAATTGCCCTTTACCGGATCATAAAGTTGGGTCGTTGTCGCGTTGCTGAACTCGCAGACTTTTTCGCCCGTCAGCCAGTAATTGAGCAAATCTGGCACGGTCAAAAATGTTTCGGCCACTCCCAGCAGCGGCGACTGACTTTCCACCAGACTCATCAACTGGTACAGCGTGTTGATTTGCATGAATTGGATGCCGGTTTGTGCGAACACATCCGCTTTGGGCACACATTTGAACACCGCGTCCATCATGCCGTCGGTGCGCGAGTCGCGATACTGCACCACATTGCCCAGCAAATTGCCGTTGCGATCCAGCAAGCCAAAATCAATCGCCCACGTATCCACGCCAAGGCTGGCCGGATGCTGCGCCAATCCCTTGTGGATGCCTTGCTGGATGTGCGACCACAGGCTGAGGAAATTCCAATAGCGTGTGCCGTTGACGATAACCGCCGAATTCGGGAAGCGCTGCACCTCCTCCATGCGGATGGTCTCGCCATCAAAATGCGCCGCCATCACCCGCCCGGATTCTGCGCCCAAATCAACTGCCAAAACGGTTCTGTTTGTCATAGAAATAAATATCCAATATTTAAATTAGAGAAGGGGGATGTTGATGTTTGAATACCCCTGCCTACTGAATCAAAATTGCCGTATATTGTAGGGACGAGGCACTGCCTCGTCCGCTGCTGAAATATCTTACACTTTTTCATTGTCCAGGCGACAAGGGAACACTGTCGCCCCGGCTCAAACCTGATTCTGAATTACCGCACGAACGCGGTATTCACGCCGCCATCGACGGTAATCATCCCGCCGGTGGTCTTGGCGCTGCGTGGCCCCGCCAGGAAGCAGATTGCTTCCGCAATATCTTCCGGGAACACCGGCACTTTGAGTACATTGCGCTTGGCATAGAAATCTTCCAATTGGTCAACGCCGATGCCATAATTTTTCGCGCGGGCTTCT
The DNA here is from genome assembly GCA_039933955.1 of Chloroflexota bacterium. Lineage (GTDB taxonomy): Bacteria > Chloroflexota > Anaerolineae > Aggregatilineales > Phototrophicaceae > CFX2. Next base: position 6,807 of record JBDTNB010000155.1, on the reverse strand, counting down.
TTCCACTCGCTGTTCCAGATATTGCTGCCCCGGATCACGCCGTCCGGCAGCACGCTGTTGACGCGGATGCCGAATTCGCCGCCTTCTTCCGCCAAGCAGCGTGCCAAGTGGACTTCCGCAGCTTTCGCGGCGCTGTAAGCACTTGCACCTTTGCCCGATGAGATGCTGTTTTTGCTGCCCACGAACACCAGCGCTCCACCCACACCTTGCTTCTTGAGCAGTTTGAAACCCTCCCGTGCGACCAGGAAATAACCCGTCGCCAGGATGTCGATATTTTTCTGCCAATCGGCCAGCGTCGTCTCCGTGATTGGTGCGCCGCCCGCGATTCCGGCATTATTCACGATGATGTCCACGCCGCCGTAAGCCAGAATCGCTTCCTGGAACGCATCCATAACGACTTGCTCTTTCGTCACATTCATGTTGACGAAGGTCGCCCGTTTTGCGCCATATTTCTTGTTAATCGCGTCAGTCGTTTCCTTGCCGCCCTCGGCATTGATGTCCGCCACCACGATGTGCGCGCCTTCATCTGCCAGTCGATAAGCCGTTGCCCGTCCGATTCCGCTGGCCGCCCCGGTAATGAGCGCCACTTTTCCTGCCAGATCGCGATCCGGTGGCCGCAGTCGCAGTTTGTACAATTCCAGCGGCCAATACTCGATGGCGAAGGCTTCCGCCGCGCTCAGGCTCTCGAATCCCCCCAGGGCTTCGCTGCCGCTGATGACCGAAATCGCTCGGTGATACAGTTGGCGGCTGACATCAGCGTTGGTCGCGTCTTTGCCCGTATTCACCATGCCTACGCCGGGGATCAAAATTACGCGCGGCGCGGGATCGCCCATCTCGTCGCCGTCGCCCTTGTTCTCATTGAAATAGGCTTCATAGTCCTTTTTATACTGGGCGATTTGCTCTGGTAATGTTTTCGCCAGCGCTTCGACACCTTCCGATGGATTCCACTTCACGAACAGCGGTTTGCGTTTGACGTGTACCAGATGGTCGGGGCAGGCTGCGCCCATCTGCGAGACTTCTGGCGAGCGCTCGTAACCCACAAACTCGATGACATCATCGGCGTCATCAAACGACAGAATCGAGCTGCGTTCGCTGCTAACTGCGCCACGAATGATCGGCATCACTTGTGCGGCGATTTCTTTGCGCTGCGCTGGCTTCAGGGCTTTGGCCGATACGCCGCCGAAAACTTTCTTGCCTTTGGATTTCGCCTTGATGTAATCTTCGGCCTCTTGCACCATGCTGATCGACTTGTCATAGCAGGTTTTTGCGTCTGGCCCCCAGGTCGTCAGTCCGTGTTTGCCCATCACCACGCACTCGATTTTTGGATTATCGCGTACTTTGCCGCCGATCCATTTGCTGAGTGTGAATCCAGGCCGGATATAGGGAACCCATGCCATACGATCACCCCATAAATCACGTGCTGCTGCTTCACCGTCTGGTGCGCAGGCGATGCTGATAACTGCGTCCGGGTGGGTGTGATCGACATGTTTGTGTGGCACGAAGGCGTGCAGCAGGGTTTCGATGCTCTGGCGTGGACGACCCGGCTCAAACGCCGTCTTATTCAGGTACTCGACCATTTCCTCGTCGGTCATGGCCTCGCGCTCAAACAGCGGATTAATTTCGTCCATCCGCAGCAGCGCGAACTGCTTGCCGGTGATGTTCACAATGTCCGAGCCGCTCGGTTTGACGGCCAGCACTTCGACTTTCCGCCCCACATGGTCGGTCAGTGTGATCTTGGCGGAAGTATTCCCGCCGTAGATATTGACCACGCTCCGGTCACGACCCAGCAGGTTGGAACGATACACCAATCCTTCCAGATCAGGTAATGCTTTTGCTTCTTTTTTCTCCCAAAGATTCTTGGGCATAGTAATGCTCTAACTCCTTATTTAGCTGATTTTGCTGCCAGTGCGATTTTATTCCGCATCTGTTTTCTTAGTTCCCCGCGCCATTGGATGGAGAGGGGGTAAGGGGTGAGGTTTCTACCCTGGATACCCCGCGCTGCCCGACTCTGCGATCCCACGATCCTCGGCAATCTTTTTCGGATAATCACTGCTGCGGTGCGCCGCAATCGGATCAGGGTTGATACCTTTTTCCTCGCGGATTTTTGCCAGCAGCGGGCGGACATCGGTTTCATACGCCTCGACCAGAATGCGATGTGCGCCGAGGACATCACCCGCACCTTGTGCTTGACCGAGCTTCTTATAGTCAACACTCAATGCTTTTGCATAAGCCACCTGGCAGTTCAACACACTTTGAATCATCGCTTCGAGCTTCGGTTCGATGTTGTGGCTCTGGTCGATCATATAGGCCACGTTATCAGCGAGGCTGCCCGCGTTGACCAGTTCGGTGTAAATCGTGAATAACTCAAACGGATTTTCCGTGCCGACGATCAGATCATCATCCGCATATTTGCGCGCGTTGAAGTGGAACCCGCCCAGGCGTTTTTCGTCCAGCAAAAAGGCGACGATATGCGCGATATTTGTGCCCTGCGCGTGATGCCCGGTATCGACCAACACTTCCGCTTGCGAACCCAATTTGAGCGCCATCGCGTAGGCTGAACCCCAATCAAAGAGATCGGTGTGATAAAACGCTGGCTCAAAAAACTTGTATTCAATCAGCATCCGCCCATTTTTTGGCAGGTGCTTGTAAACCTCGCTCAGGCCATATTCCAGCAGATGTTTGCGGTTGCGGATGCTGTCCTGACCAGCGTAATTCGTCCCGTCCGCCAGCCATATGCTCAGAATATCGCTGCCGGTTTTCTCCATGATTTCGCAGCATTCAATCATGTGGGCGATGGCGCTCTCTCGCGCCGCGCCATACGGGCTGCACAACGAACCCAGTTTATATTGATCTTCCTGAAATGTGTTCGGGTTAATTGCGCCGAGTTTTAGCCCCAGACTGTCGCTGTATTGCATCAGTGCTTTCCAGTCGTCGGTCTTGTCCCAGGGGATATGCAGCGCAACCGATGGGGCAATTCCCGTCAAACGGTTGACGTAGGCCGCGTCCGCCAGTTTTTCAAAGACGTTGCTGGCCGCCCCGCGCCAGTTAAAGACTTTGAAACGGGTTCCGCTGTTGCCGTATCCCCATGAAGGGGTCTCAATGGCCTGCGCGTGCAGCTTTGCTTTGACTGCTTCGACATCAACCCCACGCTCTGTAAGTTGATCTGCCAGTAACGCATAAGCTTTCAAATAATCGACCATAATTTTCCTGTGTTTTCGTGAATGTCTATGTCCACCTATTTTAGACAAGAACCCGACGAAGTGCTATACTCCCGTGCTGTGTATGCAGGTTGTTTTTCGGTGAGAATTATAATTTATAAAATGGATGATGCATGATTTTATCATCCTTTCATTAGGAAACCATATGCCCACTGATATTTTAATGCCGAATTTGGGTTTTGATACCCAGGAAGCCCGTATCGTCGAGTGGGTTAAGCAGCCCCAGGAGTCGGTACGTCGGGGCGAAATTATTGCCATTGTCGAGTCCGATAAAGCCAATGTGGAACTCGAATCGCTCGCCGATGGTGTGCTGCTCGAACAATTATTTCCTGCGGACACAATGGTCGCTGTTGGAACCGTGATTGCCCGCGTCGGCAAAGCCGATGAAGTGCCGAGTCGTGCTGTAGCTCCAGCGATGGTGAGTGTCTCCCCTATCGCCAAGCGTGTCGCTGACGAAAATAATGTCAATCTGGCTGCCGTTACTGGCAGTGGGGCAGGGGGCCGTATCATGCGCCAGGATGTCGAAGCCCATCTTTCGGCTTCTGCTAATGGCGGATCAAATGTCATTCTTGCGCTGCCCAACGTCCGTAAAGCCGCCCGTGAAGCCCATATTGATTTGGAAACCGTGCCACCGACAGGCCGTTCGGGTCAGATCACCATGTCCGATCTCGAAAATCATGTCGCTGCCATTGCGTATAGTCAGTCAATGCCTGCGCCCCTCGCTCAGACAGTTCAAGCGCAGCCCACACCGGCTGTGCCGCCGGTTCAGCCGTCCGCTCCGGTTGGTGAGGGTCAGGAAATTGCGTTGAGTCGGATGCGCCAGTCTATCGGCCAGCGCTTGAGCAAGAGTATGCAGGATGCGCCACATTTTTACGTGACGGGCGAATTTGATCTGGAAGATGCGCTCAAACAGCTCAACACTTTTGCCGAACCCCGCCCGCGCGTGAATGACCTGATTCAATTTCTGACCGTTCAAACCCTACGCCGTGTCCCGCAGCTCAACGCCACCTATCACGATGGCAAACTCTACCGCCATGCCGCTGTCCATCTGGCTATTGCAGTTGGCCTGGACGATGGTTTGTTGACGCCTGTCATTCCCGGTGCGGAACGCTACTCGCTGCAAGGCATGGCACAGGAAAGCCGCGCCTTAGTTGAACGGGCGCGTGCCGGACGTTTGCGCCCCGACGACATCCGCGAAGGCACATTCACCATCAGCAATTTGGGCATCATCAAACAGGTGGAGCAGTTCACAGCCGTCATTAACCCGCCGCAGGTCGCCATCCTCGCTGTCGGCACGGTCAAGCAGCGTCCCGTCGTGCTGAACGGTGGTTTGCACATTCGCCATACGTTGAAGCTGACCTTGAGTGGCGATCATCGCGTGGTTGATGGCCTTGTGCTGGGGCAGTTTTTGGCTGCCTTCCAAACTGAACTCGACAATTTTAGCGCGCGCTCATAAGGAGAAATACAGGAAAATGATGGATAATCCAGCGGTTGATGCTGCCACGCGGCAGTCAATGCTCCAGCGGATGCTCGAAATTCGCATCTCCGAGGAGCAAATTCAGAGTTTGTTTCTACAAAATTTGGTGCGCGGCAGCACGCACTTGTGTATCGGGCAGGAAGCCTGTTCGGTGGGGATTGCCCGTGCCTTGAAAAAAGGCGATACCGTCACTTGCACCTATCGCGGGCATGGTCACGCTCTGGCGCTCGGTATGAGCATCAAGAAAATGATGGGCGAAATGATGGGGAAGGCTAGCGGCGCGTGTAAAGGCAAGGGTGGCAGTATGCACCTCACCGACGCATCCATTGGCCTGCTTGGTGAAAACGCCGTCGTTGGGGCTGGACTGCCCATCGCCGTTGGTGCTGGGCTTTCTGCCCAGGTCATGGGCGAAGATCGCGTCTCGGTTGCCATTTTCGGCGAAGGCGCGACCAATATCGGCGCATTCCACGAAGCCTTGAATATGGCTGCCGTCTGGAAGCTGCCCGTCCTGTTCATATGCGAGAACAACCTTTACGGCGAATACAGCCCGATGGCGAACACGACCCCGGTTGCCGACATCGCCGTCCGTGCTACTTCCTATAACATCCCTGGAGTCATCGTGGACGGTCAGGATGTCGAGACTGTCTATCACGAGGTGAAAGCCGCCCGTGAGCGTGCCCAGCGCGGCGAGGGGCCAACCCTGATCGAATTAAAAACCTATCGCTATAAAGGCCACTCCCGTACCGATCCCGCCACCTATCGTGCCGAAGGTGAACTCGACCAGTGGATGAAGCGTGATCCGCTGACGCTGCTGTTCGAAAAAATGAAGACCGATGGTCAGATCGACGACGTGGAATACGACGAAATGAAACAAGCTACCGAACGTGTCGTTTTTGAGGCGATTGAGTGGGCAAAAGCCGAACCATTCCCACCTCTCGAAGCCTTATTCGAAGATATTTACGCCTGATTGGAAAATAAACGATGCCTAAAATTACCTACCGTGACGCCGTGCGCATGGCGCTGGCCGATGAAATGCGCGCCGACCCAAAAGTGATTTTCTTTGGTGAAGATGTTGCTGCGGCGGGCGGTGTTTTCAAAGTAACCCCCGGCCTGCTGGAAGAGTTTGGCGATAACCGCGTTCGCGATACTCCCATCTCCGAGCAAGCCATTATTGGCGCGGGGCTTGGAGCGGCGCTGACCGGCTTACGCCCCGTTGTCGAGCTAATGTTCGCCGATTTCGCCCTGGTGTGTATGGATCAAATCGTCAATCAGGTCGCCAAATATCGTTATATGAGCGGCGGACAATTCAAAGTTCCGTTGGTTATTCGTGCTGAACAAGGTGCGGGTGCGGGCTTCGGAACGCAGCACTCGCAGTGTACTGAAGCCTGGTTTTTGCAAGCGCCTGGGTTAAAAGTTGTCGTTCCCGGCACACCCAGTGATGTCTACGGTCTCCTGCGGACTGCCATCCGCGATGATAACCCCGTAGTCTTCCTCGAACATAAATTGCTGCTTAATATGGCCGAAGAAGTGCCCGACCAAATGCCCGCCATCCCGTTTGGCAAGGCCGTCATCCGCCGCGAAGGTACGGATGTGACCATCGTCGGGACGCAGGTGGTCGCTCACAATGCCGTCGAAGCCGCGAAGCAGTTGGAGCAGGAAGGTATTTCTGCCGAGGTTATTGATCTCCGCACTCTTGCGCCGCTCGACAAAGACTGTATCCTGAAATCGGTTGCCAAAACCGGGCGGCTGGTCATTGTCGAAGAAAGTGTCCATTCTGCCGGTTGGGGTGGCGATGTGGTCTCACTGGTCGCTGATGAAGGCATCTACTTTTTGAATGCGCCTATCAAGCGTGTCAATATGGGCGCGGCGCTCGTGGCCTACAGCCCGCCACTTGAAGATTATGTCGTCCCCAACGCTCAGCGGATTGCTGAATCGGTTCGTGTAGTCATTAACCAATAACTCGACTTTCGTGTAGAGTCAATATCCCTTAATCACAAAACAAGAGGTATTGACTTTAACACTCAAAACCCCTTTGGAATCCAAACATATTAACAATATAATACGTCTAATGTGAATTCGATAGGAGAGAAAAAGACTGAACATCAATGGCAA
>JBDTNB010000154.1:0-15311 GCA_039933955.1 Chloroflexota bacterium | reverse complement strand
GGAGAATCAACATCTTCAGGCCGTCGGTGCGGGCGCTTTTGGCGCTGGCAACCACCGTCCCGATGACCATTGCGAGAATCATGTTGCCACCTCAGTTAAAAGTTAAAAGGAACAAGTTAAAAGCATCATACTTTTAACTTTCAACTTTTAACTCGTTACTCTTTCTTCATCCCGGCCTGACCCTCGTCGGTACGGCCCAGCGGCATCACCGCATCCACGTTGACGTGTGGGCGCGGAATGACGTGAACCGCCACGATTTCGCCGACTTTTTCGGCACTGCGGACACCAGCTTCAACCGCTGCTTTGACCGCTGCCACATCGCCGCGCACGACTGCCGTGACCATGCCGCCGCCGGTTTTTTCATAACCCACCAGTTCGACACGCGCCGCTTTAACCATCGCGTCCGCCGCCTCGACCAATGCCGCGAACGACTTGGTTTCGATCATGCCCAATGCTTCTGCCATTTTAAGAAACTCCTCGCAGTTGAAAGTTAAAAGGTGAAAGTTAAAAGTGGAAAGCGCGAGTCTTTTAACTTTTAACTCGCTACTTTTAACTTATGCTCTGTTCTTTTCCATCCATTGTACCGCGTAATCGATTAAAGGCTGTTGTTTCATAAAACGGACTTCGGCCTTACCCACCCGCCCGCGCGAAATGCCGTGCGTTTCTTCGTACAGATCGCCGATCATGTTGAAATCAGCGCTGTCCAGATCGAGCATTTCGAACCTGACCCAGCGCCGCTTGCCATCCACGATCATCGCTGTACCTTCCTGAATATAGCGCTTTCCCGGCCAGGTTGCGCGATGTTCTGCCAGATGCAGCGAGGTATTGTTATGGTGCGGCACGCCCAGCAGCAGCACATAACCGTCCAGTTCGTACAACCGCCCGATAGGGGATTTACCGCCAAACTCAGCTTCTAATTCGTGATTTTCGGTCAGATATTTTGCATGTTTGCCCCAGGCCGCGAACGACCCAACCGGATGGGCACTGCGCCGGACTCCCGGCCATGTCCGAAACAATTCTGCGATCTGTCCCATTTGCCGAGTCTTGGTGATGCGCGGATCAAAGGGCGGCGCGTTGGCATAAATATACGGCCAGTAACTTTCCGGCACGGGCGGATTGCGCCAATTGGCCGGATCAGTATTTTCGGTGGTATGGGTCGGCATCATCAGCGTGCCATCTTTGCCCAGCACTTTGATGAGCGCCCAGATGACCGCCTCCGCGCCGCCGACGATATAACCGCCAATTTTGCTCATGCTGCTGTGGACGACTACCGTTTGCCCCGCCGCCAATCCACATGCGGCAAACTCATTCGCCAGCGAATCGATGGTATGCGGGATAGGAATGACGTCCGCCATCATCAACCTACCGACATATGAAAGGGGAGTTCTAATTTATGGTCAGGGCTGAGAACCCGTTCGGCATTGAGAATTTCGATAGCCAATGGGCGACCCTCGTCATCAAAATCGACAATCATGCCGGGTGCAACTTCGTCACTTTCAGATACTTTTCCGTCGCGCAGGCGAATAATCAGCACATCAACGCTTGGATCATATTGGATTTGCATTATGTCTCCTGCCAATACTTGCTGACTTTAGAGGTTTTATAAACCGTGATGACCAGTCGAATCTGATCTTCATCGCGAAAGGCAATGCGGATGAGATATATTTTACCATCTTCAATTACTCGTGATTGCGCTATCAGCGGGAGGTCTGGTTCTGCAATGATCTGTTCAGGGTTGAGGGCAATTTGAATGATTTGCTGCTGACCTAATTCGCGGTATGCAATCTGCTTTTCGGCGTGGTCGGTCAGGCGGATTTCCATACGTCAGGCCGCTTGATTCTCGTTGATCTGGTGCTCAATTTCTTCTCGATGAGAGCGGTAATAACTCCAGGCATTGGCTAAATCTTCGGCGCGCAGGGTTGGATAACTGCGCAATAAATCAGCCTCGCTGGTTCCCAGATGCCGTGCTTGCACCAGTACCCATACTGGAATCCGCGTGCGGACAATACACGCCTCGCCGCCGCTCACCGTCGGGTCATTGTCGATGCCTAGAAAGGCATCGCCCAAATCCGGCGCCACCCATTGTAGAAGTTCAGCTTTTTCGGCGCGCGTCAGTTTGGACAGCAATGATTCAACTTCTTTTTGCATCACATACCTTTGTATCACTGACTGGCGATGATTTCTATTTTATCATTGCCCTGGCGTATCGTTTTGTAAATACTGATTCCCAGCAGCAAAAATCCCAGCGGCGTGGTGATGGCATACAGCACTTGTAAGCCGGGAAAACTCACGCCGATTTCTAACACGCCCGTATATATCAGACTCGCCGTGAGTGGGATCAACAGCAGCGGAAGCGCTTTTTTGAAGGTGATTGTATCCGTTTTGATTGAAATTTCCGCCGTATTTTGGCGATTTCGCCAAGCGCGCAGTGTCCACAGCACCAGCGCCAGCAAAGGTGGCAGCACGATCAAGGCCAACGGCTGCGTCGGGACGGCGACGAAAAAGAAATATAGCACGACTACAATCAGCACGCCGATGATTTCAAAACGCGAGGGGCGAAATCGGGTAAAATCAAAACGATCCCACAGCACATAGGCCGGGATGAGCAGCAGTCCGAAGGTGAAGTTGTACAGGAATACCGATTCGGGCGCGGCAACCACGATATCCGGTTCCGTCCACCAGCCGATTGACCACAAACCTAATCCCAATCCGAACACCAGACAGGGAATGATTGCCCGACCCATGCGTAATCGTCGCGGCAAATACCACCAGCCGAAAACCACGCTGAACAGCGCGTGCCACGCCAACCCGGTGAAGGAAATGTTGATCGGAAAATCGTTGTATAACGTCTGTGCCAGTACACCTTCCACCAGCCAGCCGTAGACCGCCCCAACCAGAAACACCGCCCAGATATTCTGGACTCGGAAATAACTTGCCGCCGTGAGGAATAAAAACGTAGCGACAGCATAGAACAGCCAGGTTGGAATCGCCTCCAGAAAAAAATCCGGTGCGGGTGGGCGGCCTGACCAGAACACCCACTCCGAATAAAACGTCAGGATGTAGGTGGTCAATAAGGTGTAGGCGATGCGGGCGCGAAGGGACATTTACACCCGTTTGCTCTAATTAATCGGCAAGACTTTTATATTGTCGAACTGAACAAAGGCATTCGGCGATTGTATTTGAATTGCACCGTTCGTTATTTTTGTTCCAATATCGACGTTTATTCGCGGTAAACCGTCCAGCGCGACTCGCATCGTTTGATCTTTGATTTCGATACGAATTTTGAGCCATTTGTAATCACCAATAATCAAAGCAATTGGACTCGATCCAATCTGGGTGGTGGCTGAGTAAAACTCACCCTCATTTTTGTAAAGCAATATCGACTCATTTTTAAAATCTACCGCCAGTGTAATTTGTCGTAGGTCATCATCTAAAACCCGTACTCTAGCAAAAACTCGATCATCGTTAGAAGTAAATGCCGTTAAATTTGTTACTCGTATATCAAATTCAAGAGCATAATTCTGCCAGTTTTCATCGCCAAATTTCAGTTGCCCACTTTGAGAATTATCAAGTAACTGATAAACCACATTCGCTCCATCCTGAACAAAAACCCATTGTCCTGATGCTTTAATACCTTGTGACAAACTGTTATTGTCAAAATTTTCGCCAAATAGTAAGGGAACTGGTGGTGACGTAGGCGTCGTCGTCGGTGGTATGGGTGTATTAGTAAAGGTAGAAGTGGGTGTAGTTGTTTTGGTCGGCAGCGGTGAGTTCGATGGCTGGGGTGTCTCACTGGGAGCCAATGTTATGGTAGGAATAAATTCCGTAGAGGTGCTCACGAAGGAATTGTTCAGTCCATCAACATTTCCGCTCGGTGTATTATTTGTTGAGCCTCTGGCAATCAGAAAAACACCTGCCGCAAGTATCACAACAATCAAAACAAAGGGCAATAACAATCTACTGCGCGTTGATCGACCACCCCCGCCTAATTGACTAATCGCCATATTAATATCGGCAGCCGCACTTCGGATGTTTCCATCTCTAAGCTGAATGGCTTGTCGATCTCCGAGATAGGGCAGCAGCGGGGTATCATCTACACGAACAGGGATAATCAGTTTGCCCTTTTTATTGGCGGCGTCAAATTCTTTAAATATCCAATTCGACCTTAAAGACGCTGGTGTAACCAAGAGCACGATAACATTAGCATTTTTTACTTCACTGTTGAGAACAGTTTCCCATTTAGCCCCGCCGGGAATATTGTCCTGGTCACGGAAAACATAATGATGTTTTCGTAACTCATCCGCGAATTCATCGGCCAGTTCAGAACCATCATCGCGGGCATAACTAATAAATATCCGTGCCATCGGTCTTTATCCCCCTTACCGGTTTGGCTTTAGGTTTCTGCACTCACTTTAATACCCCTTCCCGCCCGCAGTCCCCACATTTTCGCCGCGTTCGGCCTTGACGATGGCGACACCCGCGCTTGCGCCGATGCGGGTCGCCCCGGCCTTGACCATCGCCTGGGCATCCTGTAAATTGCGCACGCCGCCGGAAGCCTTCACGCCGATGTCCGGCCCGACCACTTTGCGCATCAAGGCCACATCCTCTGCCGTTGCGCCACCGCCGCCAAACCCGGTGCTGGTCTTGACGAAATCCGCCCCGGCCATTTTGCACACCTGCGACGCGATCACTTTTTCCTCGTCGGTCAGTTTGGAGGTTTCCAGAATCACTTTGCAGATCACATTGTGGGCGTGGCAGCTTTTCACCACCGTCGAAATGTCGTTGTATAAGCCTTTCAGATCGCGGCTTTTGAGCATCCCGATGTTCATCACCATGTCGATTTCGTTCGCGCCGTTCTGGATCGCCAACTGCGCCTCATACGCCTTCACTTCCGCCGGGGATGCGCCCAACGGGAAGCCGACGACGGTACACACGGCTACATCGCTGCCTTTGAGCAAATCGGCGCACAGCGGCACATAGGTGCTGTTCACGCACACCGACGCGAAATGATACTCGCGCGCCTCGCGGCACAACTGCGCGATTTCGCCTGCGCTGGCATCCGGCTTGAGCAGGGTGTGGTCGATTAATCGCGCGACTCCCAGGTCACGCGGGATATAACCCAACCCGGAGGTGATGCGTCCCGCGCCGTTGGCGACTACATTTTTGACTCGATCCGCACAGTCGCGCACGCAGCGTCCATCGGTGCAGTTGCAGCTTTCGCCGGGAGCATGGACATGACCAGCCGCCGCTATCGTCCCCGATTTGCCCATCTTTGCCACGACTTGCTGAGTAATCTCGTCAACCAGTTTTTGAAATTCCGCGTTGGATACGTTTTTCGCCATAGCAGCATCCTTATTTTCTGAACCACCGAGACACCGAGTTCACTGAGATTTTAATTCAGTATTTCTCTGTGTTCTCTGCGTCTCGGTGGTGAATATCTTTGTCGTTATGTCCTAAATTTTTTCTCAACCGCCATAATTTTCTCGACGCGCTTGGCGTGGCGTCCACCGCCGAAGTCGGTTTTAAGCCAGGTATCCACGATTTGTTTGGCGAGTGCGCCGCCGATCAGACCCGCGCCCAACGTCAGATAATTGGCATCGTTGTGTTCGCGGCTGTTGACGGCTGTCGCGTAATCGTAGCACAGTGCTGCCCGCACGCCGGGAACTTTATTCGCGACCATACACGAGCCGATGCCCGCGCCGTCGATCATGATGCCACGCCAAGCCCGCCCGCTGCTGACCAACTGCGCCACCGCCAGCGCAAAATCGGGATAATCGACGCTGGCGGTGCTGTCCGTCCCGCAGTCAATCACCGTATAACGCGCTTGCAAATCAGCTTTGAGTTGTTCTTTCAGCGGGAAGCCGCCGTGATCCGCGCCAATTGCGACGACGGCTTCCCCTCGCTCTGAGGGAGAGGGGGTAGGGGTGAGGGATTCCGGCACGAGTTTGACACGCCGAGTCATCGCCATCGTTTGCGCCAGGGGTGTCACCAACGCCCCGGCTGGAATCGCTAACGTCCCGCCTTCGGGCACGGCGTTGACGGCTTCCTCGTCGATAATCGGGCGCGGTGAGCCGGTTTTCAGGTGCTTGCGCAGCGTATCGGCCACTGCACGGCGGATGGCATCGTCTTCGGACATACAAACCTCGTGGTGTCATGTTTCAAGTGGATTATATGCCGCCGACGTTGTAAGATACAACCCGCGAAAAAACTTATCTGTAAAGCTGTACCGATGAATGATTTGAATGCCTGGAGCGGGGTGCTGGCCTGCCCACTTGACCACACACCGCTGACCCTCACAGATGGAAATTGGCGCTGCCCAACCTGCGGCTTTGAAAATGCCTCAACCGAGGTAAAAGGCCGCGCGATTCCTGACTGTCGCGCGCTCGACAGACCACAAATGGTAGCCGTGAATTTTCAGATTCCGGTCAAGCCGCTGGATCGCAAGGCCGTCGCGCAAAATTATTTCAAGGCCATCAGCCAGGATTTCCCGCATTTGTCCCGGCGTGACATCCGCCAGCAATTCGGCACGAAACTCGACAAAGGCATCCAATTTTACTGTCAGCAGTTGTGGCGCGAGGTTGGCACAGATGCCGTGATCCTCGACTTGGGCTGCGGCAGTGGCGGCAACCGGCGTTATCTGCAATCGCTGGGCTTCAAAAACATCCTAACGGTGGATTGGATCGCCGCCGGAGCAGATTTGCTGGTGGATGCCCATCGTTTGCCGTTGGCGTCTGCTGGGTTCGATATGGTGATTTCAACCGCCGTGTTTGAACATCTCTACAACCCCTTCATCGCCATTGGCGAAATCGGGCGCGTGCTGAAAACGGGCGGCTGTTTTGTCGGCGGTGCGAGTTTCTGGGAAGGCTGGCACGGCTCGTCTTATTTTCATTTGACGCCCGATGGTTGGAACGCGCTTTTCGGGCACGGTGGCCTGCTGCTGGATGATGTGTGGCCGGGATGGGGCATTATCCCGGCGGCCTTCAGCTATGTATTGACGCCCGGACACTTGCGTAGTTTTGGTTACATGCTGCAATCGGTGGTCGAAGGCGGTTATCGGCTGCTGCGTGGCGAAAGCGGCGTGCGCAAATTACAACTCCGTGCCAGCGGTGCGTATCATGTCTTCGCGCAAACCGGGCGGAGCATCATAAAAATCGGTCAATAAATCTGTAGGGGCACGGCAATGCCGTGCCCTACCAAAATCAGACCCGCTAATTGTTTACGATTCAACCCACCTTCACGCGCATCAACTCCAGCGAATCACCCAGACTCTTGCCATCGGCATCGGTGACGGGAAGACGCGCGCCGTCCACATAATTGTAGAGGCCGATCATCACGCGGTAATCGCCAGAGGCTAAATCGGCGGGCAGTGCCACCTGGAAAGGAGCGCTGATGAGCGTTTCATCAGGCGTATCCCAGGAGAGGGTTGGCCGTTCGGGAACCGAGGGCGCATCATCGGCCTGTGCCAGCGGCGCATCGCCGTCCAACGGTACAACATGGATGAACAGCGAATAATTATCCGCCGGGGTCGCAGCCGCCTGCCAGTAAAAGCGCAGAGTCAGCGTGTCACCCGCTTTGACCGATTCCGCACTGCGATCATAACCAACCAGCATAATCGCATCGCCAAAATGATATTGGGTTTCATTTTGCATCCGCCACAATCGGTAAAAGGCCATTTCCGGCCCGCGCATCCCGCGCTCATAAAAATCGCGCAGATGCAGCATCGCGTCCAGGTAGGCGCGCCCATCCGCCGTTTTGCTCATCTGATCGACTTCGCCTTTGGGCACAACCGCGTAGGACATGCCCTTCGTGTCGCGCCATTCCGCCAGCGAGTGCTCCATAATGTTATCGGACAGCGACCAATCGACCCAGGTTTTATAAGGGATGCCGCCGTAAATCCCGTTGAAGGTGGTGTTGTTATCGGTGTCCACGATCACCGTGCCAGGTTCCAGATTGGCATCAAACCATTCGCGCAGCTCAACCCGGCGATCCGGCAAGCGGCGATTTTGCACCAGCTTCCAATCCTGTTGAAGCTGCGGCACGAACACCAGGGCGATCAACGGCAGCGCGACCCACGCGCCATTCAGATATGCCCAGCGTTTAGGAACCGCACGGGCAATCTGCGCCAATGCCGCACCTAAGAGGACACAGGCAGCAGCCGTCGCCGGAAGTACGTAGCGGATTTTGCCGTCGAATACTTCGCTGAACATGTTGGCAAGCCAGGGAATGCTGACGCCCATCAACAGTGCCAACCCCAGCACGCCCAATTGGAGTCGCGAAAGTCGCTGACTCCGCGCCAGCGCAAACGCTGCGATTCCCAGGCCAACTGTTATCAACCATGCGGCGACATTCAGCGGATAAATCGTGTAATACAGATTGTTGGCGGTGAGCGACAAATTGAATAAATTGGCGAGTCCCTGGCTCTGGACAACCGCGCCTTCACGCGGCAGATTGTTAAAGTCAATTTTGTAAACCAGCAGGAACCACAAACCCATTGCGGCGATCAGTGCGATTTGAATGCCGAGAAAAATCAGCCCTCGGCGGCGTTCATGGACGGCGATGAACAGCGCCACCAGCAGACCGGGCAGCAGTGCGGGCGCTGCCGGATACTTGAAGGCGATGGCGACCAATCCGGCGACCACACTGGCAATACAGCACCAACGCCGTTTCGGATTTATCAGGGCTTCCGCCGCCAGCCACAGCGCCAACGCACAGGTAAAATTGACCCAGGGATCGGGCAGGGCATATACACCATTTTCCAAAACAAGCGGCGCGATTCCCCAGGCCGCCCCCGCCACCAGACCCGCCAGATCACCAGCCGCCAAGCGCGCCGTGAGTGCCACGAAAATTAGCGTTCCCAGCGTCGCGATAATCGACAACACGCGCATGAATCCGGTTGTTGGGGCGAGGTCACGGACGCCCGCCGATTCCAGAACCGGCTGCAAACCGGCTTCCATCGCGATATAGGCCGGTGGGCTGACTTTGAAATAACCTTTAGCATCGAACAGACCGCGCCAATCCAGACCGGCGATGTAATAATCGGATTCGTCAATGTGGTCAATATAGGGCAGGCTGAAGCGGTAACTCAGCCCATAAAGCGACCCTTCCAGCACGAGGATGAGCAGCAGCCCGATCCAGAAGGGCGATAAACGGCGTAAACGCATCACGGTATTTCGTGCTCCCACAACAAACGGCAATTGAAAAGGGGCTGATGAAAGCCCCTTGTTGATCGTTGTGGTGAATGATACCGGATTTTGGCGGAGAGAATAGGTGAGGTTAGGCTTTCACCAGCATCGGCTCGATGAGTTCCGCCTTGAAACCTGCCAGATCGAGGCGCAGGCGTGGCAGTACCTCATAGCTGTTTTTGACTTCCAGAATTAACGCCGGACGGCCAGCCTGTAACCGCTCCGACAGCGCCTCGATTTGTTCGGCATGAAAACCAAAATCAATCAGGTTAGCCGCGAAACGACCCGTCACACGCCCGACGAGGCCACCTACCAGCACCCCCGCGCCGAGCGCAATAATCGGGCCGACACCGGGCAGCGCCAGCGCGCCCAACTGCGCCAGACCCAGCACGGTCACGGCTGCGCCCAGGGTTCCTCCAGCGATGCCGCCTTGATCTGGCCCTATATCATCATTTAAGACAATCGTCTCACCGCTGGCAGCCTTTGCAACGATGGCCGCCCGCTGAATATCGACGTAATCCAATTTTGTGATTCTATCAAGTGCCCGCGTCAAGATTGCCCGTGACGGGAACACCGCCACAATGATTTCACCGGACATATCACCCTCCATTGCTCCCTGCCCCCCAGTATACATCAGTATTATACGAGAGAGTCAATCTTTCGTGCATTGTGTTTTTATCACAAGAATGATGTGTCAAGTTTCCATACTCTGCTCGCCGGTACGCTCAATAAGCTGCTAGCCTCCTTTCAATCGACTGTTTTTGTCTTTTGACGATCGACCAGCAGCTAATGACTCACCTTATGCACCGAGAGTGGTTTAGTGCTTTTGCTCCCTGAAGAGAAAATATGAAAAATCACTCGGTTGTTTGAAAGTCCTTCTCCCTGAGGGAGAAGGATTTAGGATGAGGGTCAAGTGCGTAAGGTGAGTCATGACTATCAACTGATCTGCTTAACTGGGGGGCGCTGCGGGAGAGTCGCGCGTGATATTGGGTATTTCCAACGCCACATGATAGGAAAGCTCATTTTCAGTGAGCTGCACCCTGGGCGGCGAGGTGCGCAGAATATTCCAGATGACGCGCACGTTGCGGTCGGTGATCCATTTGCGTTCGCCCGATGCGGCTAAATCGGCAAGGCTCAGATTGTTGGCCTGTGGATCCCACAAAATACTGGGCGAGGTGGTATCGTAGTCAATGGCCTGGGCGGAAATCCAGCCTGCGGTGGGTTCATAAATGGCGGGCGCAAGGCTGACATCTTTGCAGGCTTTCAAAATCGTCTGGTAGTAGTCAATGTCCCAGCCGGAGAAGGCGTCGGTGACATGGTTGACCTTGTTCACGAACAGCGCCAGACTTTCGACAACCGGGGTGACAGCGCTGGCGGGTTCATCGTCCTTGCGCGCCGGATATTTGTAGATTTGTTCGTTGAGTGCTACAAAATTGACGAATGTCCGCATCTGGTCGTCGGTCAGGCGGTCTTCTAACACCTGGACTTCGAACGGCCCCAACTCATTCGTCCACACGGCGTGATTATCGCCGTACAGGGTACAGGCGGGCATTTCGCTGCGTGCCAATAGCTGGTCTGGATTACCCCCGGTCACGTCCGCGCGGAACACAACCGTACTGGGGCTGCGATCCCACTCGATCAGGTTGGCATTATCCACCTGCACCGGGGCGGCCTGATCCCCATTCGCACTGCCGTTGCACGCGGCGAGTAGACAAAGCACAATGAGGCTGGCTAAAGTCAAAAGGCGTCTTACCATGCTATCGCTCCCTCAAAACTGAGTTGAAAGTAAATAATTGAAAGTTAAATCCTGCTGGTTGTGCGGATGTGCAATGCGGGTGTCGAAACCCTTGCCTCACGTTCTACGTGCACACTGCTGTTGAAATGTCCCTGGTTCGGTTGCTGAATATTTGGATAATGAACAACCGAAATCTGTAAATATACCTGCATTCTATTATAGCCCCTTGCCTGCCGATAGTAGCTTAACGCTGTCTGATATTCACGCTGGCGAATGACGCTGCATATGCTATCCTTATGCGCGTCATAAGCCGAAGGTGTGGAATGACCTCTGACAGTTTGCAGACCGAGTTAGATGCTGAACTTGCCCAAATCGAGGCCGAGCAGGCCGAAACCAATGTGCGTGTCGCCCGCGCGACCATTATCATCGCCCTGGGTAATTTGCTGGGGCGGATGCTGGGTCTGACGCGCGAAATCGCCCTGACGAATTTATTTGGCGCATCCCGTGCGGTAGATGCTTTTGAATTCGCCACCAGCATCCCCACCAGTTTCTATGATCTCCTGATTGGCGGGCATGTCAACAGTGCCCTTGTACCAGTGCTGAGTGAAATTGTCACCCGCGACGGTCAAAAAGCGCTGTGGCGGCTGGTGTCGATTTTATGCAGTCTGGTCACGGTGATGCTGTCGGTGCTGGTGCTGCTGCTGGTCATTTTTGCGCCGCAGGTGGTCGCCGTCGTCGGCAGCGGTTTTGATGCCGAGAAAATGGCACTGGCTGTCTATTTGCTGCGGATCATCGCACCCTCGCTGATTTTTATGAGTCTGTTCGCCGTCCTGAGCGGCACACTCTACGCCCTGCGTGAATTTACCTGGCCTGCCTTCGCCGGGGTGGTATTCAATGGCTGCATTGTGTTGGGGACGATATTTTTGTCACCGCCGCTGCATCTGGCCCCGGTGTTCAATCTCAATAATGCTTCCGTTATGGTTCAATGGACGATGGTGCGTCCGACAGATGGTATATCAGCAGCGGCTTTCGGCTGGCTGATCGGCTCACTGGCGCAGCTTGCCCTGCAATTTTTCGGCATGAAAGGCGCACGACTGAACCTGAGTTTTAACTGGAATCATCCGGCGGTGCGCAAGATTGCGCGTTTATATGCCCCGGTCATGTTTTCACTCATCATGGATACGCTGGTCATTCGTCCGTTCAGCCTAAACCTCGCCAGCCAGACCGGCGACGGCAGCATCGGCTACATGAATTGGGCGACGACTTTGATTCAATTTCCGCAGGGCTTGGTGGCGACGGCCATCAGCATCGCCATTTTGCCGACGCTGGCACGGCAGGCGGCGCTCATCGCCAAAGAGGGCAGCCGCGCCTTCAAAGACACATTGGGCTTGGGGATGCGGCTGGCGATTACCTTGATTTTACCGGCGGCGGTAGGGTTGTTCGTGCTGGCGACGCCGATTATCGGCTTGCTGTTTCAGCACGGCGCATTCAATGCCCGCGATACTGCCATGACCGTTCTGGCACTGCGCTTGTATCTGGTCGGCTTGCCCTTCGCCGCGCTCGATTTGCTGCTGATTTATGCGTTTTATGCCCGTCAGGATACGCTCACACCGGCTATCGTGGGCGTATTGAGTCTGGGCGTGTATATGGTCACAGCGGTGGTGTTGTTCCCGCGTTTCGGGTTGTTCAGCCTGATGATCGCCGACAGTGCCAAACACGTTACCCATGCGCTGGTATCGGCCTATTTGCTCGTCAGGCGCTTGGATGGATTAGGTGGTCAACGACTGCTTTTGACCATCGGCAAAACCGGTCTTGCTGCCGGGGTGATGGGCGTGGTCGCGGCGATTGTGACACCGCCGCTCACCAACGCCATCGGTACGAGCAACATCTTCCACGAAATTTTGCTGGTGGTGACAACCGGCGGAATCAGCGTGATCGTGTTTGTCGGGCTGGCGGTGCTGCTGGGACTCGGCGAACTGCGCTGGATGGGCGGCATCCTCATCCGCCGCCTGGGTTTCAAAAAATAATTGTACCGTGATTGCTAGTCAGATATTTTGCCTTTATTGACCCCTCCCTAGCCCTCCCCGTGCGAAGCCCCGCGAAGCGGTATTCAGGGAGGGAACAAAACGCCGTGCGATTTTTAGCCCCTCTCCCTTGAATTCGGGGGAGAGGCTGCCGAAGGCGTGGGGTGAGGGGGTAACAATAAGCAACTAGCAATCAAGGTAATTGTTGGTTTTTAGCATCACCCCAATGTCAATGATCTATGAACCATGCGAAATCGTTGTAGGGGCACGACATGTCTTGCCCGTCTTAAAAATTGCCACCAAGAGCCAATAACCCACCTACCCAACCATCTCCTAATCAATTCCGCGCCGTCGGAAAATTGCTTTGCTTTTGCTAATCGCTAACTGCTAAAAGCTATTGGCTTCCTACCGCCACCCAAAGCCGCCGTTGGAATGGATAATTTGCCCGGTGATCCAGCCTGCATCTTCGCCCGCGAGGAAGGCGATCAGGTGGGCGACATCTTCCGGCATACCGATGCGATTCGTTGGAAAGAGCGGGCGCAAGACAGCTTTCAGGTCATCGTCCATCCAGCCGGTATCCGTCGGGCCGGGGTCAACCGCGTTGACGGTGATGCCTCTCGAAGCGAGACCGCCCGCCAGCGACACCGTAAAAGCTTCGACAGCCCCTTTGGTCGCCACGTAGGCTAACTCGGTGGACATCGGCCCCAACGATTGCCCGGATGTCAGGTTAATGATGCGTCCGTGTTCGCCCTGGAAGCGCTTGGCAAATGCGACGGTCAATAAAAATGCCCCACGCATATTGACGGCATAATGGGCGTCGAGCATGGCGGCGTCGAGTTCGGTGTAATCGCCACTGGTCGAATAGGTGGCGTTGTTGACCAGCACCGAGGGCGCACCCAATTCACTTTCAACCGCATCTAAAATTTTCGCGGCGCTGTCGGGCTGCGTCAGGTCGGCTTCAATGGCGATTGCCCGCGCCCCGGCACTTTTCAATTCATCGAGCAGATTGTTGACCGCCTCGGAGTCTTTTCCCCAGGGCATACTGGCGTCGTAGGGCGACCAGTGCGTGAAGGCCACGTCCAGCCCTTTTGCGGCTAAGACTTTGCAGACCGCCGCGCCGATCCCGATTTTCCGGCTTGCACCGGTTACTAATGCGATTCGTTTTTCGGCCATTTATTCATCCCCTTCACAGAAAAAATTGAACCACCGAGACACCGAGAGCGAAGATAAAAAGTTTATTGTGATGCTCATATACTGCTGTTTTTCTGCTTCTGTTTATCATGCTTTTCGCTCTGTGCGCTCTGTGTCCTCGGTGGTTCAATGTGCTTTCGTATTTTCGAGCCAGATCATAGCATTCATTGGATGGAAAAAGGTATATTCGGTATAACCACCTTAAATTTGAATACATATTCGTTTACGGGTACGTTAAGGAGAAAACGATTTTGATTGAGACAACTTTACGAATTGACCCACGTCCTTTTGGAACGATTTCGCCGCGCTTATACGGGCAGTTCGCAGAACACCTGGGGCGCTGCTGCTATGACGGCTTATGGATCGGCCCGGACGATCAGCGCGGTATCCCGCAGCAGGGCGGTTTCCGGCTGGATGTGATGCACGCGCTGCGCCAGATGCCCGTTCCGCTGCTGCGCTGGCCGGGGGGCTGTTATGCCGACCACTATCACTGGCGCGACGGAATCGGCCCCGCCGAGCAGCGTCCGCGCCGTTTGGGAATGTCCTGCGGAATCACCGTCGAGGATGACAACGGCCTGGGTACGCACGAATTTATCAACCTGTGCCGGATGCTGGGCGCGGAACCCTATCTGGCGGGCAATGTCGGAACCGGAACGCCGCAAGAACTGTGCGACTGGCTGGAATATTGCAACACCGAACGCACCACAACCCTGACACGAGAACGCGCCGCCAATGGTTCGCACGAAGCCTTCAATGTGCGCTTATGGGGCGTGGGCAACGAAAACTGGGGCTGCGGCGGCAGCTTCGACAGCGTGAGTTATGCCCAGGAATATCGGCGTTACGCGACGATGCTGCGCCATGTGGACGCGACGGCTGAACTGGTGGTGTGCGGGCACAATGACCAATGGAACATCGAGGTGATGCAAACGCTGAAGCCTCATGCCGGGTTGATCGACCATTTTTCGATCCACAGTTATTGGATTCAGGGCGGCGCGGAACTCACCTTCAGCGAAGCCGATTACTATACGCTGCTGGCGGAAGCCCACCGTACCGAAGATTTTGTGCGCCGGACAGCCGAGATGATCGCCTTCACCACCGAGGGTAAAAAGCCCATCGGCATCGCTCTGGACGAGTGGGGCGTGTGGCATCCTGAAGGCCGTTCCTGGGGGCCGGGTGATG
>JBDTNB010000153.1:0-15323 GCA_039933955.1 Chloroflexota bacterium | reverse complement strand
AGCACTCAGCACTCAGCACTCAGCACTCAGCACTCAGCACTCAGCACTCAGCACTGCTTTATTGCGGAAGGGCATATACGCCTGAATCCACTCCTGGTCATAATCGCGGATATACTGTTCCGCTTTTTCGACCAGATCATGGTTGCCCATGATGAGCGGCACACGCTGGTGTAATGAATGCGGTTGGATGTCCAGAATATTGCCGATGCCATCAGACGCATAGCCGCCTGCCTGTTCTGCCAGAAACGCAATCGCCTGCGCCTCGAACATCAGCCGCATTTTGCCATACGGCTTATCGGGTTCCTGCATATCACCGGGATAGAAAAACACCCCGCCGCGCAGCAGATTGCGATGAAAATCGGACACAAGCGAACCGATATAACGGTGGCCGAGCGGTTTGCGCCCCTCGCCCTCGATCCCTTGCAGCCACTTGGCGTAACGCCGCACCCCTGGCGTCCAATATTTTTCGTTGCCTGCGTTGGCGCTGTAATACAACGCGGTTTCTGGCACATGGATGTCCGGGTGACTCAACAAAAATTCGCCCACACCGGGGTCGAGAGTGAAGCCATGCACCCCTTGCCCGGTGGTGTAAACCATCATTGTGCTGCTGCCATAAATCACATAACCCGCCGCCACCAACTTGCGCCCCGGTTGCAAAATATCTTCCATCGTGCCGCTTGGCCCCGCTGAAATTTTGCGATGAACGGCGAAAATAGTCCCGACAGATACATTCACATCGATATTCGATGAGCCGTCCAGCGGATCGTACAGGAGCACATATTTTCCGGAATCGTACTGCGGCGGGATGTGCATGATGCCTTCGTGTTCTTCCGAGGCCAGCGCGCACAAACGCCCGGTGTGGTCATTCATTTTGAGGATCATCTCGTCGGCGAACACATCCAATTTTTGCTGTTGTTCGCCATACACATTCCGGTCATCAGCCGCGCCCAGAATTTCAGCCAATCCCGCTCGCGTGGTCTCCCGCGCGATGATTTTGGCCGCCAGGGCCATATCATACAGCAGTTGGGTGAACGCGCCCGTCGCTTCCGGGAATGCTTTTTGCTTTTCCAGAATATGCCGCTCAATCGTGACAATCCGCGCCATTATCTGCTGCCTCCTGCTGCCTTCTTGTAAAGTTCATGTTAAGCGAACTGGGCTATTTACACAATAACCCTGGCCATGGAATTATGCATATTTGACAGTAACAGAAAGCGACAAGAAAGTGAATGAATCAACAGCATACGTTGACCAGGATTGTTTCCGATTGGGAATTTAAAGCACAGTGGACAAGCGGCGGGAAAGCGCCCAAATTCTTGTGCGTGGTCGCGGATAGAATAAAAATTGATCTTCAGGAACGGAGTGAAAAATGCGCAAAACTGCCCTGGCTCAGGCCGGTCTGCTGATCATGATCGTACTGCTCCCCTTGTCTGTATCAGCGCAAGCGTCGGGAAGCTTGCCCCCCGCTTGTATCATGGAGGGGCCGGAAGTGTATATGGTCGTGAATGGAAACCGCCGCCATATCGTGGATTGGGATAGCTTTCTGAATCTGGGATACAAACAGGCTGATATTGTCCCCTGCGCTGCTGATGCCAATGATCTCGAAGCTGGATTGGTGACCCGCCTGCTCAAAGGGTCGGATGTGCGCGTTTATTGGATGCAGGATGGCCGCCGCCGCCATATCCCCGATATGGATACATTTGAGGCAATGGGCTTTCAGATCGATGATATTACGATTTTGCCCGACGATATACTCGCCAAATGGCGGCTGGGAGCGCCAATTGACTCGATATTATCGACCACCGCCGATAAAGTGTATCAAACCGTCTCGATAGCCAGCTATACCATTTGCCTCTGGCATCCTGGGCAGGGCATATCCGACTTTGCGACGATTTCCGCCCTCAATCAACCGGATATTCGCGTGGATGGTATTGAGTCCATCGCGCCACTTCCGGTTGACGACATTAACGGCGATGGCTATCCTGACCTGATGTTTCTCACCCATCCCAATGGCAGCGCCCATTGCTGCTATGGAACCATCATTTATAGCCTCGGCAAAGTGCCGACCCAAATCCTGAATATTTTATCGCCCGCCTATCAGACGCCGGGAACCGGGCGCGGTGATTTTCAGGATATAGACGGCGATGGTCGCTACGAATTTGTCACCAACGATCCTTTAGGCGGCATTGCCTGCACCCAGCCCAGCGTCAATGTGATCCTGCAATATGATCCCATGCAGGGACACTATGTCGGTGTGACCCCGCAATTCGCCACCTATCGCGCCGATATGATCGCACGCTATTTGAGCCTGCCGTCGACCAGTGACCCTTGCACCATTTACCCGATGGTGACGACCTTGATGTATTTGGGCAAAACAGATGAGGCCAAAGCCGCGTTCTATCGCCTGTACCATGCGGATAATACAGCGTCCTATTGGGAGACATTGCAGGCGGCGGTGAAGCTGGGGCGCTTCTACGTCCCGGCGAACTGAGAGGAACGTCGTAGGGGTTTATCGGCGATAAACCCTTACACATTTACGACGACCTATTCGCTTCCCGTACTTTCTGAATGAAGGTCGCGGCTTCCTCCAATGTCGTCGCATAAGTTTTGGCCTCCGGCGAGGCCGCATCCGACGCGAACAGCGCCGCGATTTGCCCATAATTGTCGTTCAGATTCGCTGCTAAATCGACATCGCCCCCAGCAGCCTGCCCGATTAACGTATCCCATCGCTGTACGAGGTCGCGTGCCGCTTGAGATTTCACATCGGTATTCAAATGCGCTTGAATATCCGCGAACAACAGCTTCCAGGCTTGTCCGATGGATTTTTGCGTGTCCAATGACTGTGCCGCATTCATGGAAGCCATTTTTGCCTGCTGCTCATCGCTATAAAATTGATCCAGCCAATTGGTTTGTGTGTTCATATTCACCGCCTTGATAATCTCGATAAACTGTTCCAGATCGAATTTTTGCTCGGCGCGCATCGCTCCCTGCGCCCGTTCGATGGTTTGAATCACCATCGCCAACTGCTGCACCTGTTCCGACAAAACCCGTTTTTGCCGTTCCAAAAGGTCATCGATTGCGGCTCTATCGGTGGTCAACAGATTTTTGATCTCGTCCAGCGACAAACCGATCAATTTGAGCGTAAGAATCTGCTGCAAACGGGCATAATCCAACGCGCTGTACAAGCGCTGCCCCGACTCCGAATAAGCCGCCGGTTTGAGCAAACCAATCCGGTCATAATAACGGATGGTGCGGATGGTCACGCCCGCTTTCGCCGCAAACTCCCCACTGCGAAAATACTTCATACCCGCCGCTGAACTTCCTTTTTGATCTGGATACCTGCACTATAAACCATGACGTAGCGTCACAGGCAAGAGGTAAAGTTCAAATTGGTAACTCACCTTGCGCACCGAGAGGGGTTAAGTGCTTTTGCTCCCTGAAGAGAAAATATGAAAAATCACTCGGTTGTTTGAAAGTCCTTCTCCTCGAGGGAGAAGAATTTAGGATGAGGGTCAAGTGCGTAAGGTGAGTTGGTAAATCAAAAGGGACATCCATTTAGGGTGTCCCTCTGATTTTTACGCTGTGATTTTGCTCCACCTCTCTACGAAGTGGAGAGGTGGCTGGGGGGTGAGGATAATTTTTACATCCCCGGCAGCAGCAGCGGTTGACCGTTTACCTCGACGAAGTAATACGGTATCCAGCCGATGCCGAAGAGTTCCACCTGGATGTCCTTCTTAAGCGGCGTGATGGTGTAATTCTGTACGTCGGCGGCCACTTTCGCCCAACGGTCATTCACACCCTGGATTTCGGCCTCGAACTTGGTCTTAGCGGCATCCATCTGGTCTTCCAGATCAGCGATCACTTCTTCACTCTCGGTCAGTTGGCCTTTAGTCTGGTTTTTCATACGGGCGCTGCGGCTGGTGCGCGAAAGCGTATAGGTCGTCCGGCCTTTGAACAGGCTTAGGAGCGCTTCGCCGCGTGTGAAAAATTCTTCGCGTTTACGATCCGCCAACTCGCGCTTTTCCAGGCTCAGTTCACGCTCTTTGCGCCGGATTTTCTCGTCCAACGAATCCAGCAGCTTTTCGTATTTGGCCGCCGTCTGGTCGATTTCAGCATCGCGCCGTTCGCGTGCTACCTGCTGCACCTGTGCCGGAAATTGGCTGGGATCAGCTTCCGGCGCACCAAAAATGCCGAGCGTCTGGTTAGAAGGCAGGATCAACCGCGCCGTGTTATACAACATATCGGTGAGTTCGCCTTTCAGCGAAGTCATACGTTTGGCATCGGTCAGACCGGGCGACAGATCGCCGTAAATAGCCGCACCAAAAGGTTCGCCGGAGACACGGCGGGAGTCCATCGGCTGTACCAGAAATTCTTCCCAATGCACCAGGCCGGATTTTTCAAGGCTGGGGACTTGATAAGCATACATACGCGCTGTATAAAGCTGCGTTTTGCGATCCTGATAACGCACGGCGGCCTGCGCCAACAGCACCGGTTTATACGCCAGCGATGCACCGCCCATACTTTGGATGGCGACCCGCGTTTGCTGCTCCCAGATGGTGATAGCCTGCTGGCTTGTCACCGCTGCGGGCAAGAAATATTGTGAAGTGGATGAGGCCAGCGGCGGCGGGTTGGCATTGAATCCCGACGGCGCTGCTGGGCCGCGCACGGTGGCTTGCGTCCCCAGCGGGATCGCCTGACTGAAACCAGCCTGACCGGGCGCTACCGTCGATTGCTGAGTGTAACCCTGTTGGAAACTGGGCGTGGTCGCGGGCGGCGCGGCCTGGGCTGAAAATCCACCTGTTTCCGGCGGCATCGGCGGCAGTGCGCCTGTTGCACCCCCTGGAATCGGCGGCATCGGCAAATTCGCCCCGGTTTGATTGATTGCATAACCGCCGGTCTGCCCATAAGACTGCTGCGGTGCGGTCATACCCAACCGTGACATGAGTTCCTGCTTCTGCGCCGTCATGAGCAGTTGCACCTGCTGCCGTGTGAGCGGCCCACGCAGGTAACTCATTGACCAGCGGGTATGCACCAGCACCGGCCCCGCCGTATCGTGGACGTTATGCATCAAAAACACACGCGGTTCGATGTCAGAAATCAAGCGTTCGACATCTTTAAGGTTCAAGTTGCTGTCGGCTGTCGCCAGCGATTCCAACCCGGCCATCACCCGCTGTTTATCATTATCGGATTGCAATCGCCCGATGAACCACGTCCCGGCATTCGAAAGCCCTTTGTAATCCAGGTCGCCGGGGTTTTGAGTCGCCAGAATTAAACCCAGGCCAAAGGCGCGTGCTTGTTTCAACAGGCGCAAAATCGGGTCTTTGGTCGGCGGATTCTTGGGATATGGTGGAAAGTAACCAAACATCTCATCAACATACAGCAGCGCCCGCAAACTGGTTGTTCCGCTCTGAGTGCGCATCCAACCATTGAGGTTTTCCAACAGCAGCGTGATGATAAATTGGCGTTCGGCTTCATTGAGATGCGCGATGTAAAAAATCGACACATGCGCCCGCCCATCGGGCTGGTACAGCAAATTCTGGATATTGAGCGGCTCGCCCTGTATCCAGGATTGGAACGACGGCGCGGCGATGATGCTGTTCATATCCATCGCCAGCTTGGTACGCGACTTTTCCGACATATAATCATCCACTTGCAGCACGCCCAATTTGGTAAAGGGCGGGTTTTGCACCTGCAAAATGATGTCTTCGAGCGTCAGGCTGATGCCACGCTGCCAGCTATATTCGAAAATGTTGGCGATCAGGACATGCTCTTTGTCCTTCACTGGCTCGACATTCAAACCGATCAGGGCCAGCAGGGCCGTGACAATCCCGTTGATTTTCTCGCGCAGGGACTCTTCGTTACCTGCCCAACCTTCACGCGGGGCCGCCAGCGACGCCAGAATGCTGATCGGCAGACCGGCATCTGATCCCGGTGTATAAATGCTGTATTTGGCGATGCCCTTCAGCCAGCGCAGGCGATCCGGCACGATTCCCCAACTCGCCAACCCATCCTGCCATTTATGGGCGATGTCGGCGGCGAAGGATTTCACGTCCAGACCAGCGCGGCGGGCATCATCCACATTCACCCAGGGTTCAAAATCTTCCGGGCTGAAATCCGGGAAGGTCAGCAGCAAATTGGTGATGTCGCCTTTGGGGTCGATGATGATCGCCGGGATATTGTCGAGAACGGCTTCTTCCAGCAGGTCGATACACAGACCGGTTTTGCCGCTCCCCGTCATGCCGACGACAATCGCGTGCGTCACCAGATCGCGCGCATCATAGTACACCACATCATCAGTCAGTTTGTGGTTCGATGGGTCGTATTGGCGACCCAGATAAAAAGTGGTTGGTGCTTCAATAAAGGGCATATGAGGAATCTCCCTAAAAAACCCACTGAATAGTTGCAGTGAAACGTTAAAAGTGAGAGTCAGACTTTCACACGTAACCGTTCACTAATTCTAGCACATTTGCTCTATGAATTCTGTATGCGTGTTTCCTGTATTATAATATCGACACTCCGGACACGATATTGACCGTTGCTCATCAAATCCGGTTATAGGATAAAACGGACACCATGTAATGGTGTCCCCACAAATCCTTGCGTCTTGTAGGGACGAATTATATTTCGTCCATTTTCCTGTATTACCGAATCATCTCAATTTCGCGTCCTGTATCCCCGTTTTTGCTTTGGCTAACTGCTAATCGCTAAAAGCTAACCGCTAATTAATTACACGTAAACGCCGTCGGGATTTTGGCCTCTTTCCAGCGGCGGTTGAATTCGGTGATATATTGCGCCGCCAAATCAGGGTCGCTGATAATGATCAGGTTTTCGTCGTTGGATTTGGTGGCGTTGCTGGAAATATTGAACGAACCAGTCACGACGGTGGTGTCATCTATGATAAACACCTTATGATGCAAAATGTACTTATTGCCGTCCTGCCGTGCCGGGATGCCCGCACAGAACAGGGTTTTCAATTCGCTGGCGTCAGTCTGGCTGCCAGTGGTTTCAAAGATGCCCTGCGCCGCCACGCCCGCCTTCGCCCGGTCAATGATCGCTTTGGCCGTGTCGTAATCCGTAAAGGAGAAGTTCATAAAGCGGATGGTTTTGGTCGCCCCGCTAATGGTGGAAATGAGCGCGGGCAGCACATCATCTTCCGAGGCGTAATACACCTGGATCGGCGTGCCATCCTGGGTGAAGCTCACGTTGGGCGTGTTCCTCGGCGAGGTCGGGCCAAATTTCTTGTCGACGAACATTTCATTGAATTCGGTCTGATAATCCTGCACGATTTTTTGTGAACGCAGCGCCACCGCGTTGTTGTTGTTGCGGTAGGTGTCGTTGATGGTGTAATTCCACGAACCTGTCCAGACGGTGGTGCTGTCCATAATCATAAATTTGTCGTGCATCAGCGCGCTGCGTTGGTCGCCTACCACCGGAATGCCCGCGTCGATCACCTGTTTAATGGTCGATTCGGAGTCGCGGATGGTATGCTCATCGTCCACCACCATACGCACCGTTACGCCGCGCTTTTTGGCAGCAATCACGGCGTCGGTCATAGACTGCAAATTCCACTCAAAAGCCGCGATGTCCAGCGTATGTTGAACAGCATTGATCGCCGCCACGCCTTGCACATCAATCCCGCCCACATAATCCGCCGGTTTCGAGCTGCCCGTCGGCGCGGTGAAATACACCTGCCAGAAACCCTTCGACGCGCCAAAACCCTGCTGCACATTGATGATCGAAACCCGACCGGGCGCGCCTGTCACTGGGGCTATCGTCGGGGAATTGCCAGGAATGGGCGTCGCAATAGCATTGCTAGCGCTGGTGGCTGCCCCCGTGCTGGTTGTGACCGTCACGGCGGCTGGCGGGGTTTGGGTGGCCGATTGATTACTCGGCTGGAAGACACCCGCAATAGCCGCCCCGATCAGGACGATTATCGCGATAATAATGCTCACGATTGTCGGGGGCGACTGTTTGTTTCCACTGGCTTTTTTCGCCATGAACTTGCATTCCTTTGTGTGAAGAGGGCTGGATTTAGAAAAGTTTTTTGAATTTATCGAGCAAACTCTCAGCCGGTGAATCATCCGCGCTTGGAGGGGGTGGCTGAGGCGGTTGTGCAGCAGGCGTCGTAGGAGCCGCCATCGCGGGGGTTTGCCCAGGCGTAACCAGCGATGTGAGCGCATTGATGACCGCAATATTGTCGCTGTCTACCGCCTGTGCTTCCGGGATAGCGAGCTGTGCCACCTGCACATCAACACCCATCGCCTGCGCCTGAGTCGCGAGTTCGTTGAGCAAAGCCGTGAGTTCTTCCGGCGTCTTATAGGCACGCTGGCCGGTGTAGCGGTTGATGTTTTTGAGCACGCCGTTTAAATGGCTGATGGCTTCGTCAAATGCGTTATCATCCAGGTTGCGTGCGCCCAGTTCGTGGATTTGCGCCTCGCCCCATTGCAGCAGTACATTGGCCTCATCGTCGCTGAGTTCATCGCGGGCGCTGGTGTCTTCATACAACTGCTCAATTGCGCGTTGTGCCTGATCGTCTGACATGCTGTTTCACTCCTACACTTAGGCAATCATAGCACAAATCCGGCGTCTTGGATGAGCACGTCACGCGAGCAAAACCAAGAATTGAACCGCCAAGATACATAGAACGCCAAGCAAAATTGCTTTTGAGAGAGGGAGGTAATCAATATCATTGGAAAATAAGGCTGGATTGGTTGGAAACCCTATAAAAATATTCATCTTCTCTTGGCGAACTTGGCGTCTGTGCGAAGCTTCCCTTTGGGATGGCGGTTCAATATGTTTTGAGACATATGTGCCAGATTTTTGTACAAGAGGGATGTGCCTGCGACGCCTATTCAGAAAGGCAGCTATATGCTTCCGGTTTCGCTCCATTCCAAAGATGAAATTGCCGCGTTTTTGCGCCAGAAACCCTGGCTGCATATTTATCACCTCGGCGATCTGGGGGAATTTTTCTGGCCGTATACGGTATGGTACGCCTCCAAATCAGGCGGCGACATTGAGCAGTTGGTGCTGCTCTATACCGGTCTTGATGATTCCGTGCTGCTGGCCGTCAGCGACGATATTCCCGCCATGCACGATCTGCTGCGCTCGATTATGCACCTGCTCCCGCGCCGGATTTACAGCCATTTGAGCGAAGGTGTCCCCGAAATTTTTGCCCAGCATTATCACCTGGACGATCACGGCCCGCATTACAAAATGCTGCTCAAGGATCGGACGCGGTTGGAAAATATTGACACCTCAGAAGTCGTACCGGTTTCGCCAGCGGATCGCGCCGGAATCGAGCACTTATTTGAGGTCAGCTATCCCGGCAACTGGTTTGATCCGCGTATGTTGGAAACCGGCTGTTATTATGGCATCCAGCGCGGCGGCCAATGGCTGACGGTGGCCGGGGTGCATGTGTACTCGCCGGAACAGCGCGTCGCCGCCCTGGGCAATATCACTACCCATCCTGATTTTCGCGGGCAGGGTTTGGCGAAGGCCACTTCCACAAAGTTATGCCTCGAACTCGCCCGCACCACCGACATCATCGGCCTGAATGTGAAAGCCGACAATGCCACCGCCATCGCCTGCTACGAAGGCTTGGGCTTCGAAAAAGTCGCCAACTACGGCGAATACATGCTCGAATTGAAATCCACCTGAAACTTGTTTTGACCAATCAAAACACACCAAATTGCTTCGCACCTGCTTCTGTAGGGGCACGACATGTCGTGCCCTCCTGAACAACAAATCCTCCCGCGTTTCGTAAAAACAATCGACATTCTATAGAAAATATGTTCTTGACTTTTACCCCAAGTGCGCATAAAATATTTTTGCTTGCAAAACACAAGTGAATCCATGCGCCGACAAATAGATAGGACGCCAACCCCAATGATGAGCACGCAAAATGTCCGTGAGATGAGACCGGTTGAGTTTATAGTGTTGGTGGCCTGTATCATGCTGCTGACCGCCGTCGCGATTGACATCATGCTGCCCGCCTTCGGTCAACTGCGTGATTATTTTGGCCTGGGGCAGGAATCAACGGCGACGGCTCAGATTGTCACTTTCTTTTTTCTCGGTCAGGCCGGACAGCTTATTTTCGGGCCGCTGTCGGATCGCTATGGCCGTATCCTGATTTTACGAGTTGGCTTCGTCCTGTATATCGGTGGCTGCATCGCGGCAGCTTTCTCACCGAGTTTCGGGTTGATCCTGGCGGCGCGGTTTGTGGTTGGATTAGGGGCGGCAGCCCTCATGGTCAGCGCCACAACCAGCGTGCGGGATCGGTTTGCGGGCGACAAAATGGCGCGCACCATGTCACTCATTCTGACGATTTTCCTGGCCGTGCCGATTGTTGCACCTTTAATCGGCGCGGCGATTTTGTCGGTTTCATCGTGGCAGGTGGTCTTCCTCACACCAGCGGTGGTGGGAGTCGTGGTTTTCATCTGGTCATTGCGGCTGAATGAATCGCTGCCACCCGAACGCCGCCTTAAGTTAGATGTCCCCACCCTGATCCACTCCGCGCGACAGGTCGGCAGCAACCGGGATTTTGTCCGTTATACTGCGATAACCACCATTTTATTCTGCGTATTTAGCTCCTACATCAGCAGTTCCGAACGTATGATTAGCGCGATTTATGGACGCCCGGACTTGTTCGCCTGGATTTTTAGCGGCGTGGGTATCACGATGGCGATTTTCACCTTCCTCAATGCCCAACTGGTCGGACGCTTCGGCACGCGCCGCACCATCCGCACTTTGCTGACAATCTACCTGATTCTGGCGTGCATCTTATTGACGCTGACGCTGGTGTTCCAGGGTACACCCAACATTTTCATTTTCTTCGCGATTGTCGCCTTGCTGCAAGGAATCAATGTCGCGGTAGAACCCAACAGCGGCGCGTCGGCGCTCGAAGCATTGGGATCAACGGCGGGGATGGCGGCGGCGATTTATGGCACATCGTTTTTCGTAATCGGATCGACCATCGGTTCTTTCATTGACCGGCTGTTGGTCGATTCAGTTGCGCCGCTGGCCGCTGGTTATGTGGTTGTTGGTCTGATTACTGTCGTGCTGGCCTATAGCGGGCGGGCGCGCGTGGCTGTTGATGCAACCGCCAACCCGGTCTCCCAAAACGTAGGCTGAAAAGGAAATATATCATGCGGAAGTTGATTGTCTATAACATCATGTCGTTGGACGGCTACTACGAAGGGCCGAATAAAAATGTCATGCTCATGCCGATGGGTGGGGTTTTTGACACCTACAACACCGAACGGCAGCGCGCCGCTGATACCCTGCTGTTGGGACGGGTTTCCTATGAAATGTTCAAGGGCTTCTGGCCGTCGGTAGCGGATGATCCCTCGCCGCAGTGGAACGATACCCACCGTGAAATTTCGCGGCTCAATAATGCGATGGATAAGGTGGTCGTGTCCGACACCCTGACCGCTGACCAGACTGCTCCCTGGCACAACACGCGCATCATCAAACGCGCCGACGCTCACGCCGAGATCGCGAAACTCAAAAATCAACCGGGCAAAGACATCGTGATGTTCGGCAGTCACACATTGTGGAACGATTTGCTGGCGCACAATCTGGTCGATGAACTCCATCTGCTGATCGGCAATGTCGTGTTGGGCGGTGGCACGCCCATCTTCAGTGACAAGCTGGAAAATTCACTCCGGCTTTTGGATGTCATCAAATGGCCGGAATCCGACAATATCCTGGTGCGCTACGAACCTCGCCACAAGTAAAAAGAGAAAGCTTATGAAAACAGTCACTTCAAAAGACGGTACGACCATCGCCTATGACCCATACGGCACAGGGTCAGCGATTATCCTCGTGGGCGGGGCATTCCAGCACCGGGATATTGACCCCGGTACGGCGAAATTAGCCGCCTCACTCGCGCCGCATTTCACGGCGATTCATTAGGATCGTCGCAGACGCGGCGACAGCTTCAAATTTTTTGCATCCTCGCGTGGTATATTCTCCGAGATAATTTTCAGGCGCATACCAACAGCGCATCAATGAGCGGCGCAAGTAGGGAATCATGGTCAAAAAATATAGGCAGGCTGCCCAGAGTCGATTCGTCATGCAGATGACTTTAATCGCTCTGTTGTTGGCGACAGCGCTGGCTTTGTATAGTTCTCAGGGAATCGCTTCTATGCCTATGCGAGATGTGGGTCATACGTCGATCTCCTCAATCCTGACCCATGCCACAATCCTTGTGAGCCTGCTGGTGACGGTTCTTTCGCTGCGGCGTTTTAATCCTGAATATGATGAAATCAAACCCACCAACCATTTAAAGGTTATTTTTCGTTGGGGCAGCCGTGCCGGAATTTTGCTAGCCATTGTCTTTGTGGTCACGCTCCTCATAACCCTTGTGTTGTATTTAATTTCCGGTTTGATGGCGGAACGCACGCTATCGACCCCGTTCGTGATTCTCATAACCGCGATTTATGGGGCGGTGCTGGGTTTGTTTTTGGCGAACTGGACATCCAAACTGAATTATCATCAGCTTTTCTGGTTAACAGCCGCTTCGATGGTTTTAGGGTTGGTCGGAGCCATCGTGCTCACGCCGGATAATGCCTGGTGGACGGGCGTCCTGAGTTTTTTGGGGATCGGGCCGTCGGCGTGGGTCTTTGACCTCACGTTTATTTTCGGTGGATTGCTGCTGCTGATTGTCATCGACGACAAGCTCGATGACCTCGAAATCCTGCGCGAAAACGGACAATTTCAATCTTCTCACTTTAGAAGTTATCGGATTGCCCTGACCACATCCAGCATTGCTATCATGGGTATCGGCCTGTTTCCATTTACCGGCATTACCTTACACCTGCATCAGATCGCCTCTACCGTTGCTGTGCTATCCTTCCTGGTGATTTCCCCGGCGTTCATCTGGCTAATCCCTATTTATTCGTGGCTGGTCAGGGTTTTATCGGCGCTGCCGCTCTTGCTGGCAACCATGACCTTTGCCGGATACTTTGTCATCAACCTGAATTTTTCGCTGCTAGAACTCATCTTTATCGGCCTGATTATGCTGTGGGTCGGGCTGTTCTATTACGCAACCCGTGCCTATATCCTGAAAATGAATCCCGATTTAGACCGCGACTAACGGCTTACTCCGCCACACGCCTGTTAATCTGGCTTTCCTCTGTCTGTCTGAGTCTGATCTCATTTAAGCGATCTGGACTTACACCCTTCAAGTGCTCATCTGATTTCCAATGTGTATCCAATGTAAACAGCATTACAGTGCTTAGGATTAAACAACTTTAACATTTCGGAGATTTTACGTCTTAAAGTGAGTTGAATTGGGACAAGTCGTTAGATAGGAGTACAGAATTATGAATACGAAACTGAATAGTCTTCCACAGCAGGGGATCGACAGCGCCCGCAGGGCATCCACCAGCCCTGTGATGGAAAGCCTGATGCGCCTGGGCTATGCAGTGCGCGGTTTGGTTTACGCCGTGATTGGTGTGCTGGCCTTTGAGGTGGCAATCGGTGTGGGCGGTTCGCTCAACGATCCGCAAGGCGCGATTGCCACGATGGGCAAAACCGCGATTGGCACATTCCTGTTATATGCCATACTGATTGGCTTAATCGGCTATGCGCTGTGGGGTGTGATACGCGCGGTGTTCGATCCGCTGCAAAAAGGCAATGATCTCAAAGGCATTGTCGAGCGGGTCGGGTATTTAATCAGCGCCGTATCGTACACGCTGCTGGCACTGGCTACCTACGGCTTGATTACGGGCG
This sequence comes from Chloroflexota bacterium, assembly GCA_039933955.1. Taxonomy (GTDB): domain Bacteria; phylum Chloroflexota; class Anaerolineae; order Aggregatilineales; family Phototrophicaceae; genus CFX2. The sequence goes on along the minus strand of JBDTNB010000153.1, from coordinate 1,592 downwards.
CAGCCTCGGCAGCCCGTAACGGCGCGCAGGGCGCTCAAACGCAGCAGACTGCTGCCTCAATCCTGTCAAAACCCTGGGGGCCAGCGGCGGTAGCGATTGCCGGTTTGCTGGTCATCGGCAGTGGTGTCATCCAGATTGCGCAAAGTCTTCGCGCGGATTTTGGGGATCAATTTCAACCTTATGCCTTGAACAATGAGCAGCGAAAATGGTTTATTCAATCGGGACGGTTTGGCACTGCTGTGCGCGGTCTGGTCTTTGGACTGATCGGCCTGTTTTTGTTTCTGGCGGGGTTTCGCCATGATCCGAGTCAGGCGCAGGGTATTGACGGCGCACTCGCAGCCATTTTACATCAACCTTTCGGCCCCTGGCTGTTGGGGATTGTCGCGGTGGGGCTGATCGCTTTCGGGATTTATTCGGCGGTAAGCGGCGCGTTCCTGCGGCTCAAACGCTAAAGGGACTATCTTGATCAAAACCCATGATTCTTCAATTGCCGCACCGCCTCAGGTTGTAATTCGTGACCAAAGCCATCCCGACGGATTTCGCTCGCCGGGATGGTTCGGCCAGCACAGCCTGATGGGACTGATACTGGTTCTGCTGGGCAGCGGTTTGTTCAGTATGTTGGCGATTAACCTGCAAACACAGGGGCCGCTGCTTCAGATCGATAACCAGATTGTCAACAACGTCCATCAGGCAGCGCTGCACAGTGCGCCGTTTATCATCGGTCTGATGATTTTTGGCTTCTACCTGGGCGAACATGTGATTGTGGCGATTGGCGCGCTGCTGGTCGTGTACTTTCTGTTTAAGCGATTCTGGCTGGAACTGGGCATGGTGCTGGTTGCCTGGGGCGGCGAAGGCGGAATCTGGCTGCTGCTTTCCCAGTTTTTCAACCGGCCTCGCCCTACTTTTGATGTTTCCGTGTGGCGGCAAATGACATCGCCGGGATTCCCTAGCGGACACTCTTTCAGCGCAGTTTTGTGTTTCGGATTTCTGGCTTACCTGCTGCTGCCAAAAATCCCCTCGCTCTCCGGTAGACTCATGGTGATCGCTGCGGCTGTACTCATCATTCTATTCATTGGTTTCAGCCGCATTTTTGTCGGCGACCATTATCCAACCGATGTTCTGGCGGGTTATGGGCTGGGCGTCGCCTGGGGCAGCCTGGTCTATACCGCGTTAGAAATTATCGCCAAAAGATACCGGCACACTACGCGAGTTTAGAGAAAATGCGGATGGGAAGCTGTCATCTAACCGGATATGATACAATGGCGGCTTCCTGTACGTTCACTTGAGGCTTGTTATGGGCGTCAATGTCTCTGTCCCAGGGGCGCAGCCTTTCCCCACCTCCACCAAAACCCACCCCATCGCCTGGATCAGCGCGCATAAATGGCTGCTAATAGCAATCGTGACGGTCTTCATCGCCGCAGCGAGTGTGCGCCTGCTCACCTTTGACCGCTATTTGCCCTATCTCGATTACTCCGACGAAAATAATATGTACCTGTTGGGGCGGGATTGGCGCGGCGTCGAGGATGTGCCGGTGATCCCGGAATGGCTGGCCGGGTATCCGCCGCTGTATGTGTGGTTCAATATCGGTGTGC
>JBDTNB010000152.1:0-15480 GCA_039933955.1 Chloroflexota bacterium | reverse complement strand
CTCCTATCTTGACGGACGTTTCCCTTTTTTGCCATTTGAATTCACATCAGACGTGAGCTATAGACTTCTTGAAATTGAGGTAGACTTAGGCTTTTAAAAATAAATGCCCAAGGAATAAGTGGATTCGGAGAAGAACTGTTGACAAGCTCGTAGATCATATTAATACCTCATGCGATGATTTTAAGGTTGTCGTCCATCGGCTCATCAGTGAAGCCGTATTTGGTCTGGTTGCTTCCTGTCGTATCAAAACCTGTCCCATACAGGTATCAGAGAGGCTCATGTCGAGATGAATTTGCCCCCTTTCTCCATTGCATAGAGAAAGAGGGCTGGGGCGCTAGCTGACCTTGCGCCTGACATCGTTCACCTCCACCTCGGACACGGCCTGGGACAGATTTTGACCACCAGTAATCAAGCGCGCGGCGCGGTTGCGCGTGAAATAATTCCAGCCCCATTGGATCAACACCAGCACTCGGCTCTGATATTGCACCAGATACAGCAGATGGATGAACAACCACATCATCCAACCGATCCACCCGTGAAAATGCCAGCGCCCCAGATCAGCCACCGCCGAGGCACGCCCAATCGTCGCCATGTTGCCCAGGTCGCGGTAGTAGAAACTGTGAAAAGTTCCCCCGCGCAGCCGCGCCTGAATCAACCGCGCCGCGAAATCGCCCTGCTGCATCGCCACCTGTGCCACGCCGGGGAGTGGTTTACCGGTCTGATGCGGATAATTCGCCAGATCGCCGATCACCAGAATTTCCGGGTGATTCGGCAGTGTCAAATCCGCCTGAACCATGAGTCGCCCCGCGCGATCCAATTCTGCGCCTGTCGCTTCCGCCAATATTCGTCCCAGCGGCGAACCTTGAATCCCCGCGCCCCACAAAATGGTATGCGCTGAAATCTGTTCGGTTTTATCGCCTAATTTGAACGTGACCGACTCCGGCTGCACATCCGTGACCATCGTTCCCGTCCGCACCGTCACACCCAATTTACGCAGCGATTTTGCTGCCTGCTCCGATAAATCCGCCGGATAAGTCGGCAGCACCCGATCCGTCCCTTCCAGCAGAATAATCTGCGCTTGCGACGGATCAATATGCCGGAAATTATTTTTGAGTGTGTAATTGGCGATTTCGCCCAGCGCACCCGCCAGTTCGACTCCGGTTGGCCCACCGCCGACGATCACAAATGTCAGCCATTTTTGAATCGCTTCGGGATCGGTTTCGCGCTCAGCCGCTTCGAACGCCAGCAAAACCCGCCGCCGGATGGCCGTCGCATCCTCGATGGTTTTCAATCCCGGCGCAGCCGCTTCCCAGGTATCATGCCCGAAATAGTGATGGCGCACGCCCGCCGCTAAAATCAGTGTGTCATAAGCGATTTCGCCATCGCTGAGAATCACCTTGCGATTGGCGACATCAATATCGACCACTTCACCCAACAGCACTTCAGTATTTTTCTGGGTTTTCAACACATCGCGCAGCGGCGCAGCGATATTCGCGGGCGACAATTCCCCCATCGCCACTTGATACAACAGCGGCTGGAACAGGTGAAAATTACGCCGGTCAACTAGCGTGACATGAACCGGCGCGTGCTTCAACGAGGTAGCCGCGTGCAGTCCCCCGAATCCACCGCCGATGATGACGACATTCTGGGTTGTATTCATGGTCATGCGTCTTCCCCTCCTACTCATTCGTGAATTTCATCACGAATTATTGTGCATTTATTCACAATATTAGACGCACTCAAATCGCTTGTCTATACGTCCAAAAGTACAGTCTTTTCTCAGCCCTTGGGCAGATATTCAGTGCTAGTCTGTCAATAAAATGGCGGACGCCGCTCGTAGTTCCCCCTCTCTACGAAGTGGGGAGGGGGTTAGGGGGTGGGGATACGAGCGTAATAAGCAGATCAGTTCGGCTGAACCGTTTACATATCGCCCAGGATTTCTTTGTGCTTAGCGTCATATTCCGCTTGGCTGATTAATCCCGAATCAAGCGCCGATTTGAGTTCTTTCAACCGTGCAGTTGCCGATTCCAGATGTTGCAACTGCGCCATCTCCTTATCCGCATTGCTCGATGGAATGGGGTCGCGATGAGCCTGAACGGATGGCCTATAAGTCGGGGTTGAGGTTTTCGGCACTTTCTCCCTGCTCCCTGCCAGCAAAGCCATAAACAGCCCGACGAGAAAAGGTACAAGATAACCAACTGCCCCAGCCCCAATGACATCGCCGGATATATCGCGCTCGTGCTCCTCTTTATCGACGCACGAGACATTCACCGTCGTGACCGTCGTTCCCGGCGAAGGATTATAGGTTGCGCGCGAATCATGCAGGGTTTCGCCCGTCTTGCAAAACAACACCTGAAAGGTGGCTTTGAGTGGTGGAACACTGTCAAAAGACGGAATCACAGCCGGTAGAATAATAAGGGTAAACAGCACGACAAACGCAAAAACTATCAGCAACACGCCGAGCCATATGAAAAAACGTTTCATTATTCATCCATCCTCACCGTAGAGGTCTGTATTTGCTTTTAAGATCGTTCACAGGCAAATTTAGCCTACTCCCAAATCGGCGTGCCAGCAAACCACCCTTATTTTCTCCCGCACAGGATCGCCTTTGGTATTTACGCTGCACTTTGCACGGTCTTTTACTCATCCCTCATCCCTTCTTTTCCCCCACCCGATTTACGTATTGACTCTGCACTCTGCACTTTGCATTATCTTTTACTCACTCACCTTACGCACCAAGAGGATTTTAGTGCTTTTGCTCCCTGAAGAGAAAATATGAGAATCACGCGGTTGTTTGAAAGTCCTTCGCCCTGAGGGAGAAGGATTTAGGATGAGGGTCAAGTGCGTAAGGTGAGTTACTCAGTACCCAGCACTCAGCACTCTGTACTTCCTGTCCCCATCTTGCCGCGCCCCTTTGAGCCGCTGTATACTGATGTCACCGCGTTGTGCGATTGTCACAACAGCACTACAACACATTCAACAATTCGGAGAAAAAATGATGTCGATCAACACCACCACCCGACCCGGCCCCAAGTCGCAGGCGATTATTGAACGCGACTCCGCCGTGATGACTGGCGCGATCACCCCACGCTACCCCTTCGTCATCGAGCGGGGCGAAGGGTCGCGGGTATGGGACGTGGACGGCAACGAGTATATTGATTTCGCGGCAGGCATCGCCGTCACTTCCACCGGGCACTCGCATCCCAAAGTGGTCGAAGCCATCATCGAGCAGGCCAAAAAATTCGTTCATATTGCCGGAACCGATTATTATTACGATGTCCAGGTGAAAGTCGCCGAAAAATTAGCTGAAATCGCCCCCTTTGATGAACCCGCCAAAGTGTTTCTCACCAATTCCGGCACGGAAGCCGTCGAAGGCTCAATCAAACTGGCGCGTTGGTATACCGGGCGCGCCCATATCATCGCCTTTTACGGCGCGTTTCATGGCCGCACCATGGGGTCACTGTCGCTGACGGCCAGCAAGGTCATCCAGCGCGACGGATTTTTCCCGCTGCTCCCCGGTGTCCATCACGTCCCTTATAACAATCCCTATCGCTGCCTGCATGGGCGCGAAGAAGCCGCCTGCCGCGCCCACTGCACCTGTGCCGATTACATCACCAATGTACTTTTTAAAAAGGATGTATCGCCGGATGCGGTTGCCGCTATTATTTTGGAACCGATCCAGGGCGAAGGCGGCTACATCATGCCCGACAGCCGCTTCGTCCAGCAGTTGCGCGACATTTGCGACCAGCACGGCATTATGCTCATCGCCGACGAAATTCAATCCGGCATGGGGCGCACCGGCAAATGGTGGGCGATGGAACATCATGGCGTCCAGCCCGACATCGTGACGGCGGCCAAAGGCATCGCCAGCGGGATGCCGCTCGGCGCGGTTATCGCCCGTGAACACATCATGAGTTGGCCTCCGGGCGCGCACGGCTCAACTTTTGGCGGTAATCCGGTCTCGTGTGCAGCCGCCATCGCCACCCTGGAATTGATCGAAAATGGCTATATGGCGAACGCCGCCGAACAGGGCGCGTATATTAAAGATTGTCTGGAAGAAATGCAGTCGCACCATCCCTCGCTCAAGCATGGCCGCATCGACGGCGCGGGACTGATGATCGGCGCGGAACTCGTCCTCGACGAAGCGCGTACCCCGGCCAAAGAGCTGCGCAACCGTGTCGAGCGCATCGCCATCGACAACGGCCTGCTGATTCTGGGCGCGGGCGAAAACACCCTGCGCTTCTGCCCGCCCTTGATGATTGAACGCGCCGCCGTCAATGAAGGTCTCGAACGCTTCGAGCAAACCCTGACGATGGCCGAACAGGAAGCGGGTTTGTTGTAGGCTCTGAGTCTAGAATACGGATTAGCATTTCCGCCCCCAGCAATGGGGGTTTTTCGTACCAATTGAAATTAAATATCCTGCAATATTGTCGTAAGAATGAAGTAGACATTTCCTATGGTTATTCAGGACAAACCACCATGAGAAGTAATTCTGAGCTTATCCAAATGCCTTCAGTAGATACTTACTATATTTGTCAAATGGTTTCAAGAAGCCTTCAGGAAATGGATTTCCTAAGAAATATTGAAGGTTTTATGGGAGATGCAGCCTGTTCTGTATTGTTGGGAAATTATCCCAAGTTTACGCCTCTACATGAGTACATTGAACATATCGTCACTAGCGCAATTTTTGAAGAAACTGAACTAGATACCGAAAAACTGTTAGATGAGAGTAGATTTCATTTTGGACAAAAACTCTGGGTGGATTATTTACTCGAAGCCTATGAGTTTGAAACGAATTTCATGAAATGGACTAAAACTACTAAAGAAAACAAAACGGTTGAAAATTACCTAAGTTATTTGCAAGATGAGGACATTTTGCCTCAATTAAATGAGCTTGTGGCAAAAGAGGTGTTTCACATTCTATTTTCGGATCGAAAAGTTCTAAGAAATTTTGGTACACATGCTTCTTATCAAATTCTAAATAGTGCCCCTCAGTTTTACCCAAACAAGTTCACAGATATGGGATACCTGAAAAGAGCCAAAATTCCACAATGGGCAAAAGACGCGATTTTTCATCGTGACAAAGGGAGATGCGTTCAGTGTGGTTCGGACTTAACCCGCCTGATCAATTTGCGGAATGGACTTCACTTTGACCATATTACAGCACTAGCAAAGGGAGGGATGAACGACGTTACAAACTTACAGTTGCTATGTGAAACTTGCAATCTAAAAAAATCGGATAAAACTGTAACCATGCATTTAAACTACGAATCCTGGTACATATACTGATAGAAACAAAGTGAACTTTACTGGTCTTTCCAGCCCCTTCAGTGGGCTTGTCCTGTATGGTAGCCGGGTGGCTTCAGCCCCTGGCGGCACATACGGCGAAATTCTAATTTGCAGACACGGCTTTCAACCCTGGCGGCATGTGGCAATGAGTAAAAGTTCTTTAGAATCCCGGAGGGACAGTGCATATTTTTGTGTCTTTTCGGCTTCACGAATCGTTTTCTTGTAACCGCCTACAATGTCGATAAGCTGCTTTTTTGATGGAATACCATCATCTCGATAAGAGATAACCAGTATGCTGTTTTGATGGCGTGCTATCAAATGCTCAAAGGCTTCAAAGATCGTTGCGGCGCTGTTCCAGGGGGAAAATCGCGGGAGCAGACGTTTGTGCTTACTCGTATAATCGATTCGCAAAGGCCAGTTAGGGTAATCTGACAACCCTTCCAGAAAATGATAGAACCCGTGATAATCGACACCAACACCCTTCCCGTTCAGGTAGGGTGGATCAATGTAAACCAGGTCAGCTCCAATTGGCGTTTCCAGAGCATTACAGTTTAACGCCCGGTTCGCGCGTCGATTATCAAAGACACCGAGATTAGCCTGCTGCACAAATGCTCTGAAATGTGTTTCAAAGGGTGTATCCCAGGTTGATTTATTGCCAAATGATCGCTCTACCTTCGCCAAACGCATGTATAAATTAGCGCGATGGAAAAGATTGTAAGGGCGCTTGATAATGCAGGCTTGAAATAATGCAAACCGTGCTACAGCTTGCTTATAGGGGTTGTTCAGACAATGGTCAATCTGATAAATGATGCGATCAAGCCATTGATTTTCCTCATCGGTGAAGTAAACACCTGAGAATGTTCGCTCAATAAAATCGGGATAAACACCCGGCAAATTGAGATCCAACAACCACCCCATGTCCTCGCGAGTCAGGGTGACATGCGAATTTTCGATTAATGCCATTCCAATAATGTGATTGAATACTAAATAATCGTTATAAGTTACTTGCTTCCCCATTCGCTTGAAAAGGTGACTAATTGCACCTGTGCCACCAAACACATCGAGAACAGTATCAAACTTAAGACTATCGACATTTTCCCAAATTCATGCAGCTAATTTACGTTTGCTCCCTTGAAAGCGGGTCGGTGGAAAAGGTGAATCACGATGCTGTGCTTGTTCTGAGGGGAAAAGAGATTGCTGCTTGGGTAACATAGCTAGTACACCTGATCTAATCGCTCAAAGGTGAGTATAGTCGAAACCGCATAGATCAACCAGAGGGCTATCCTTGTTGAAGGTGGGTAGTCCGGTAGTCTGTGTAGCGAACCCCTTTTCTAAACGGCATCTACCGCCCACATTCCCCTTGACGGCTTAGAACTTTTGTGCTAAAATTACGCTCTCAAAATCAGCAAGTAGCACCGCACTAAACAGTGGGTGGTGAATTTTGGCTGATTCGCTTCAAAGATTTAGGTCACAAAGGTTCAGAAGCGGCGTTTTAAGCCCCCTCTCTACGCAGTGGGGAGGGGGTTTGGGGGAGGGGATAGCCTTAAAACCCGCGCCCACCACTTAATGTAGTTCTACCAATCAGCACGGACGGATTAAGTTATACAGCAACTAAAGCAGCAGCACAGGCTTTTCAACCTTTTCGGCGGAAACCTCCGCACTTGCCGCCGGACAAAACCTCTCACATTGGCGGCGATACAGTCTCGCCGAGACAATTCCTGCCGAGAAATTGTCCGAAAATGACCCCCTTTCGGACACACGTTTATCTTTCGCTTACACTTTGTACTCTATACTGGGCGCTGCTTGAACAGTCAAAAGGATCAAGACGATGACCGAAACGACAGACAAGAAACAGGTATTATTTATCCAGGGCGGCGGTGATAACGGCTATGAGGCCGACGAAAAATTAGCCGAGTCATTGCGGGCGAAATTGGGAACGGCCTACAACGTCCATTACCCGCAAATGATCGGCGATGAAAAACTGCCCGATTTTGGATGGGGACAGCAGATCGACAAAGCACTAGCCGCGATCCACGATAAAGTGATTTTAGTCGGGCACTCTGTGGGTGCTTCCATTCTGTTAAAACACTTTTCCGAAAACCCGACCAACCATCAAATCAGCGGGATTTTCCTCATCGCAGCGCCGTTTTGGGGCGGCGACGAACAGTGGCAGTACGAAAGCCTGACCCTGCGCGAGGATTTTGCCGCTGCTTTGCCCAAAGCCGTTCCCATCTTTCTCTACCAAGCTCAGGATGATGAAGAGGTCAGCATCAATCATCTCAGCCTGTATGCCAAAAAACTCCCGCAGGCAGAGGTTCGTGAATTACCCAGCGGCGGGCATCAACTAGGAAATGATCTCACGCCTGTCGCCCACGACATCAAAAATCTGCATTAAAAACATCCATTTGCAGTTTATGGCACTCTGAACCGAACCTGATGAGCGTGCGCGAATCTATGTCGCCGTTCCAAACCCTTTCTCATTATCGAACACCGAGTCACGTCTTAACTGTACAGAATGGCAGAAAGGGTTCAGAATAACTGTAATAATACGAAACAGTGATTTACCGTGAGGATGACGCAGTGGCAACCATTCTGATTATTGATGATGAGCCGGAATTCCTGAATAACATCGCCGAAATCCTGGCACTAGAAGATTTTGATGTCATCACGTCGGCAGATGGCGCAAAAGCATTGGAAAGCGTCCGCCAGCGCCACGTTGACCTCATCCTGTGTGACATGCTCATGCGGCCTGTGGACGGGATGCAGATTTTGCGGGCTGTCCGCGAAAATTCGACTACCGCCCATATCCCCTTTGTGTTCATCACTGGCCTCAAACCGGATCAAATTCAAGGCGGCGTCGCGGAGGCATCGGGCTTTCTCATCAAGCCTTTCACCAACGACATGTTGTTGGACATCGTTTCGGAGCAGCTAGGGCTGTAGTGTCCACTTCCCCTCACGTCCCGCCGTTTTTGGATGTTTCGCGCATCCACCACCAAAACCCCCACCAGCAGGGATTTTTTTGGAAAGTAGCTGAAATATCCAAAAAAATGGGCACGAAAACGTCGATTACTTTTGGATGTGTTCTTATTTTCCCTGTCCGTGTACGGGGATCGCACTATCCGAGTATCTTTTCGGTAAAGCCCTGTCCGTGCTTAATCGCCCACAGAAAACATACCAAGTTACTGCTGTCCATCGGCAAAAAGCCGAGCCGCGTATGCGCCTAAGACACGAGTGAAATATCCGCCGAAAGGTGGATTATTGATTGAAGGCTTCACGCCTATAGTGAAAGGACGGAATAGCACACTCAGACAAAAGGAAAGATTATGTCGAAGCCAGATTATGATGTCATCATCGTGGGTGGACGCCCCGCTGGAGCCAGCCTCGCCATCCGCCTCGCCCAACAGAAGCTCAACGTGCTGGTGGTGGATCGGGCAACCTTTCCCAGCCGCCCAGCCGTCGCCAGCAGCCCCATCATCTACGAAGGCACGATGAAAATGCTGGACGAACTAGGCTTAAAGGAAGAGGACTATGCCCTCCCCGGCAGCCGCGCCAACCAGATGGTCATGGATATGGTCGGTCACTACGCAGTGGTCATGCCCTTCGCCCAACTTGGCCTGGAACGCAGTTACATTCGCGGCCTGGATCGCGCCCATTTCGACAACACCGTCTGGAAGCACATGGAAAGCCATACGCCCTATGTGACCACCCGCCAGGGCTTCGGCATGTCGGACATCATCAAGGACGAGAGCGGCAAGGTCGTCGGCATTGTCGGCAAATCCGGCAAAGGTGTAGAAGAACGCTTCACCGCTGATCTGGTGGTGGGCGCGGATGGCCGCTTCAGCAATTCCGCCCGCAAATTTGGCGCGAAAATGGTTGAAGAACGCAACGAATTCACCACCGGCGGTTATGAGGCCCAGTGGGAAGGCGTCCTGCCCTACGCCGAGGGGATGTCAACCGAAGCCTGCTTATATAACACGGCACGCGGTTTCGTCATCATCTTCATGCCGGTATCACATGGACGTTATTATGTCGGGGCTTATATGCGTTCGCAGGATGCCCAGCGCGGCAGCCAAACACCACAGGAATTTTATCTGGATCAACTCAAGCGGATTCCCCAGGCCTGGAAACGCTTGCAGAATGCCAGGCAGATTGAGGAAATCGAAGGGATTCGCCCCGTCGAAAACGCCTATCGTGAAGCCTATGGTCAGGGTTGGGCACTGGTCGGCGACGCCTTCCACTACAAAGACCCGCTCGACGGCCAGGGCATTTACGATGCTTTGACCGAAACCAAACTGCTGGCGGAAGCTATCGGCCAATGGAAAAGCGGACAGATCACCTGGGAACAAGCCGGGGCACTCTACAAAGAAAATGCCTGGGCAGCCACCCACGACATGTTTAACATGACCACCTCGCGTGTCCATCGCGAAATGCACACCTTCCCGCCCAACCCGATCATCAACTCGGTGATTAAGTGGATGTTGAACGATCCCGGTTATCAGACCAAGCTGCTGCGGGCGCTGGCACGGGTCGGCGATCCGGCGGAAGTGCCAACCTCGCCCAGCCTGGGCATGATCTGGCGCGGCATTGTGCGCTCGTTCGGATCAGGGGGCAAGCAGGCGGCCATCCCGCAGCCAACCCTGATCGAAGCGCCAAAATAACATCAATTCAAATCGCTCAATGATCTTAAACCCCAGCAATGGGGTTTTGGTGTCCTATAGTAAAGTATGTTCCGGTTTTAGCTCGTGGGCAGTTCCAATTTTTCGCCTTCGAGATATTCTCTAAAGAAGTGCTGGTTTTTGTAGGCATACTGCACTTCCAGGTGCTTGGTCACGCCGACGGATGGATTCCAGCGTGCCGGATCGAGCTTGCGGCGGAAAGTTTCGTTGGCGACGAGCAGTTCCAAGCGGCTTTCGGTCACGCCGGATCGCAATATATCGGTGACATCGCGCCAGTTGCTATCTACCCCATAACGTCCCTCGAAAATAACGAGGTCGCCATGCGTGCGCTGATACTCCGGAAATCCGGTCATTGCCTTGCGCACACGCCCCAGCGTATCGGGTGTCACTCCTCGTTGGACAAAGTAGCTCCCCCATACAGCGATTCCTTCAGGATCAAGCACAATATCAATTCGACGGTTGAGTTCTTCGAGATATAAAGTGCGGACGGCATCCAAAATCCCCCTCGACATGAGTTCGACGAGCTGTCCTTTTGTTTTGATATTATTTTGTCGCAGCCGTTCAACCAGTATCTTGAGATCATGAGTATAGTTCTTGAAGTGTGCCAAATCAGGCACTTTTTCAAAGGCTTTGCGGACATCCTCAACCGTAATCGCCGTATTGGCGCGAAGCTGTTGCACATCAATCAGCTTTGCAATTGGATTATCACCGCTCTTGAGGGCTTCCGCACTGGCCTCCATGCGCTGAATAATGGCCTCTGTACAGCGCGCGATACTGGCGTCATCGTTGAGGTCAAACCATATCACATTGTAGATAGTGGGATCAAAGGGCAGCACCTCTCCCTGAGCGCAAATGAGGATGACGGGCTTTTCCAGGGTGTGCCGGAACGCCAACTCGTAAAAGACTTTTGCATTTTTGCCGGTGAGGTTCGCAATCGCCAACTGTGCGTCAGCAAGCTGCGAAATGCTGTCTTTATGGATGACTTCCGGGGTTAACAGATTGTCTGAACGTACCAGATGGTAACCAAATCTATCGGCAGCCGGTCTGACAATTTCGTTCAGAACTCTATCGGAATCGCGGCGTATATCGCTTTCCTCATCACCTATAGGCATCAGTACGAAGCAAACTTCTCCCATATTGGGGACACGCATAATTCCATCCTGATCTGGATCTTAGCCTAAAACGTCACATCGTATCTTGGCGGTTCAATTTTGCTTTCCGTCTTTTGATGCAATTTTCCCTCTAAAACCTGGAATCGCAAAAGTATATTGGGCACTTTGTGTGTATGATGGGATAGCCGCGTACAAAAGTACGCGGCATTGTTTTCGATTGTCATCACAGGATTTGCGTGTATGGAAGAGCATCATCAAAGCAAAAAACAGCAGTTTGGCAGCCTGTTCAATGTGCTGTTTTCATGTATCGTCGGTGTGTATATCGCGGCGCTGGCCTGCTATTTGCTGCTGCGGGCGCTGTTCGGAGACCGTTTTTGGTGGCTGTCACTGGTGAACACCTTCGCTTATTTGCTCTTTTTGCCGCTGCTGGTACTGTTTCCTGCGGCGCTGGTATTCAAGATGCGGCAGAATGCGCTGCGCTTGATCCCGGTGGCGCTGATCGGCGGCTTGTGGCTCGCGCCCTATTATTTCCAAAAAGTGCCGAACGCCAGCGTCCCGGCGGGGCAAACCCTGCGCGCATTGACTTTCAATGTCTGGGGGTTCAATCCACATATGGACGAGGTTGCCGCCTGGGTTCGCGACAGCGGCGCGGATGTGGTGCTGCTGCAAGAAATAACGCCGGGGCATATCCAGGATGTGCTGCCGAAATTATATGATCTTTACCCCTATCATTACGACCAGCAGGATATGCATCATTGGAACGGTAGAAAAACCTATAACACAACCCTGTCGCGCTATCCCATTGTGTCGGTTGAGGAAGTCAATTTTCAGACGCCCGATACCTCGAATCCGGTGCGGGTTGTGCTGGATGTAAAAGGGCAGAATGTCGCCGTTTACAATGTGCATATGGCGTGGCCGGGGGGCATTCCGCGTCTGATGCTGCCGTCGCGGATCGATACTTTTTTGGCGCGGGCAGTGTTGGGTTACAGCGACAAAATCCGCAACGCGCAGATCAACAGCCTGCTTGACCATCTCAAAGTCGAACCCTATCCCTATATTGTGGCGGGTGACTTCAACACCAGCGACCAGTCACCAACCTATAATTTGATGGCTTCACGCTTGCACGATTCGTTCCGTGAGGGCGGCACAGGCTTGGGCGGAAGTTGGCCGGTGAGCAGTGCGCGCGGGATGCCCAGTTTTATCCCGCCGCTGATTCGTATTGATTACATCTGGCACAGTGATTCTTTCCAGACCCTCTCCGCGCAGCAAGGGCCGCCGTTGGGGTCGGATCATCTGGCGCTGATGGCGACCCTGGCCTTGCTGCCAACTTCATAATATGCAAATGATGAATCAACCAACAATGATTGGGTCTCGACTACGAAAATTTGCACGACAGGCATTTGTGATGATCGCAAGTGCTTATATCCTGCTGCTGCTTGGCTACCTGATTCTGCGGCTGGCCTTCGGCGATAGTCTCTGGTGGTTGGCGCTGCTGAACGCGATGGCTCATTTGGGATTTTTGCCGCTGATTGTCCTTTTTCCGCTGGCACTCCTGATAGATCGTCGCACAGCCTTCCGCTTAATGCCGCTGATGTTGATTGCCGGGTTATGGTTTGGCCCATATTTCCTGCCGAAACTCATCCCAGAGACGACTAACTCAACCCTGCGTATGCTCACCTTCAACGTCTGGGGCGATAACCCGCGTATGGGCGATGTTGAAGCCTGGATACGTGACAGCAACGCAGACCTAGTGCTGCTGCAAGAAATTCCCGAAACCTATTCAGAAAATGGCTTCTCGAATTTGCTCGATGTCTATCCCTATCAATTCGTTCAAAGCCTGGAGATGCGTACCTGGGGCAATGCAATATTGTCGCGAATACCGTTTGCCGAAACCGAAAATTTTGATCTGGAAGGGGATGGCACACCCTCCCACCAACGGGTGACATTCGATTGGCAGAGGACGACGATTGCGCTCTACAACATCCATTTGCTGATCCCGATTGGCGATCAGGCGCATTTTTCGACCCCGATTGACAACCCATTTCTACATCTGGCGCTCAAATATGATGATGCCCCGCGTGATGCAGAAATCGGGAGGCTGTCAGAGCGTATCGACGCCGAGCCGCTCCCGTTTTTAATGGGCGGTGATTTCAACACCAGCGACCAGAGCGTGATTTATCAACAGTTGGCGGCACATAGGCGCGATTCATTCCGCGAAGTTGGGCGCGGCTTTGGGGCAAGTTGGCCGCTGGCCGTGAACGGCGAATTCCCGGCATTTATCCCGCCGCTCCTGCGCATGGATTACATCTGGCACAGCGACTCATTCCAAACCGTCTCCGCGCAGCAAGGGCCACCGCTGGGGTCGGATCATCTGGCGCTGCTGGCGACTCTTGCACTGTCGCCTAAATCCTGAAGTGCCGCCCTGCTGAATATTCCTCGTCGTCAATCGTTCATTTGTTTTTGGCGCTGTCCCTCTTTTTCCGATAAATTCTGTGATGGATTCTTAAATCTGATAACAGCGCATCACAATGTGCTAAACTGGATTTTCAAGGTATGGTTTCTTTCCAAAAGTATTTTCGTAAGGATTTTTTCAGAATAAATTCAAACAATCTGCATTGATTCAGGTGTAAGATACACATGGCTTGAATCGACTTGAAACGGTTTAATGATGAAAGTCTGCCCTTATTGTAGTGACCCGGATTGCGAGAATCCATTATTTTGCGAGGCTTATATGATGGCCGACGAAAATGCACGACTCCCTACTGAACTGGTCGTAAAAGATGAGGAACATGACCTCGAATTTAAGCTGCTGCTGGGTAATGCACTCTTCCGTGAGAATGCTTGCCTGGTGCTGCAACTCGTCGAATCAGATGCCCGTATAACCATCACCCCCGGCAAAGAAACCGTGTTTGGCCGTTTCGATCCGGATGGATTAGATTCGTCGCAGGTGGATTTGTCGCCATATGGAGGCCGCAAGAAGGGCGTGTCCCGGCTTCATGCTGCTATCTACCGTTCCAAACATACGCTGTCGTTGGCTGATTTGGGGAGTTCCAACGGCACTTTTTTGAATGGGGAGCGCCTGCAACCGCAGCAAACGCGCGTACTGCGTGATGGTGATGAAGTGCGTTTTGGACAACTGGCGGCGAAAGTTTATTTTCGCTAGGGGATTAGCTTTTAAGCGGTCTATCGGAAAATTCTGGCAGTAATCTGCCTTGCCTTCAACCTCATAAGCCGTTTATGCTCGCTCAAGAGATTGGTTTTGTTTTTTAGCTAAAAGCTAACGACTTTCTCTGTTACGCGCTGAGTTTTGCATCCATCAACTGATCGAGCCGATCCATAATCTCGCCTGGATTCCAGGGTTTGGATGCCCATTCGCATGACAGTGCGCCGAACAGATTTTTATCCGGGCGGCGAAAAGCTGATGTGATAATAATGAGGCCGCTGTAACCCCAATCGTGCAGCGTTTTGACCACGCCAATGCCATTCATCGCGCCGGGAACGCGGATGTCCACCACAAACAAATCAATTGGATTGAGGGTACTGCTGATGTAATCCATCACGCTGTCGCTGTCCACAAACTGCTTGAGATCAATGTTGGGGTTAAAAGCCTCGACGGTGGCCTTGAAAATATCCCGCAGCATGTAATCGTCTTCCAGGTGAACAATAGACAGTGCCATCTTCATTTCCCTTTTCTGACCCGTTGAAGTATTTCTATTTATTAAGATATACTTCAGCCAGTCGGGAGTCAACAGACTCAGCATGAATACTCCCTGAATTCAAAATGAAATTCGTAAAACCCCGCTCAGGCTTGACCCAGCCTTGATTTTTAAGGGGCGGCGGCGTTACTATTCCCCATCTTCGTATGCCCAAAAATAGAGACCAGAGGAGCAGCATATGGCAAAGCGGCTGAAGAATTACATCGGCGGGCAGTGGGTCGAATCTACTGCAACCGAATATACGCCGGTCGTCAACCCGGCGACCTGTGAAACGCTTGGTGAATGCCCGGAATCAACGCGCGCGGATGTGGACAAGGCCGTGAAAGCGGCGCAGGAAGGCTTCGAAGAATGGCGTCGCGTGCCGGTGCTCAACCGTGTGCAGTATTTATTCCGCTTCAAGACCATCCTGGAAGAACGCTTTGAAGATGTCGCTAAAATGGTGGTCGAGGAAAACGGCAAGACCCGCGACGAAGCGCGCGGCGAAGTGCGGCGCGGTATCGAAAGCATAGACTTCGCGACCAGTGTACCCGTCCTGATGCGTACTGACGGACTGGAAGATGTCGCCGCCGGGATTGATGAAACTACCGTGCGCCAACCCGCCGGGGTTTTCGCCGCTATCACCCCCTTCAACTTCCCGGCGATGGTTCCGCTGTGGTTCCTGCCGACGGCGATTGCCTGCGGTAACAG
>JBDTNB010000151.1:0-15628 GCA_039933955.1 Chloroflexota bacterium | reverse complement strand
TTATCGGTGCTGCTGCCCATGTTCAGTCGGACAGAGAGTATGATCCGGTATATACTGGTAGTATTCCCGGTCTTCATGATGGCAGGCCGCTGGGGACGGAACATCTGGGTAGATCGTATCTGGCGCATTCTATGCTTACCGTTTCTGGCGTTGTTCACGGCTTTGTTCGTCAAAGGTGTATTTATTGGATAGGCACGGGTAATGTCTTTTTCGACTCCACTTGCACTGGTTTTACTGGTGTGTATACCCTTCGTTCTGTATCTGGGCTGGCCGCGTCAGCGTTTCCGCCGTTCGCGTGATATTCTGAGCCTGGTTTTACGCACAGCCATTATGCTGCTGCTGATATTCGCGCTGGCTGGCGTGCAGCTAGTACGCTCCGCAGACCGTCTTGCGGTCATGTTTTTGGTTGATGTGTCGGACAGTATGGGCGAGACGGCTAAAGAGTCTGCCCTGGACTACGTTCGCCAATCCATCACCAACATATCGCCTGATGACCAGGCCGGATTGATTTTGTTCGGCGCGAACGCGGTGGTCGAGCGCCCCTTGAGCAACCTGCGGGAGTTGAGCGCGATTCTTTCCGCACCGCCAACCGGCAACACGGATTTGGAAGAAGCTATTCGGCTGGCGATGGGCATTTTGCCAACTGATGCCGCGCGCCGGATTGTCATCCTCAGCGATGGTCGCCCGACCATAGGCAATGCCGAATCAGCCGCAGAGTTGGCGGCTGCAACCGGTATTGAAATCAGCTACGCAACCTATACTCGTCAGGCATCGCCGGAAGTCCAGGTGACCAAATTTGAAGCCCCCAGCACCGTCAACGCAGGGCAGGATTTTGACCTCAACATCAGCATCCAATCCGATACCGCGACGCCCGCAACTATAACCGTTCTGGCGTCGGGCGAAATCATCAAACGCCAGACCTACGATCTGCGCCAGGGGACGACCAATCTCACGCTTCCGCTCAAAGGGGGCGGTTCTGGTTTCAAAGATTTTCAGGTGCAGGTTGATCCCGCCAATAACGACGGTTTTTACCAGAATAACCAGCTTTCAACTTTCAGCCGCGTCATCGGCCCGCCCCGTGCGCTGCTGCTCTACAACCAGCAAGACGATATTCAATATGTTTTGCCCGCCTTGCAGCAGTCCGGCCTGACGGTTGATACCATGCAGCCTGACCAACTCCCGATTGGGTTGGTTTCGCTTGCCCAGTACGACACTATTATCATGGTAAATGTCCCGGCAACCGCGCTTGCACAGGATCGTATGGAAGCTATTCAGAGCTTCGTGAAAGACCTCGGCGGCGGTTTAGTCGTCATCGGCGGTAAAGACTCCTATGCCCCTGGAGGTTATTTCCAGACGCCGCTTGAAGAAGCTCTGCCGCTCAATATGCAGGTGAAAGATCAGAAGCGCCTGCCGCAGTTGACCATCGCCTACGTCATTGACCGTTCTGGTAGTATGGGTGTGACCGGGCCGAGCGGCGTCGAAAATATTGAACTCGCCAAAGAAGCCATCATCCGCTCGATTGATTTCTTGCAACCGACGGATCGCGCGGGCGTAGTGTCGTTTGATACTCAGGGCTATTGGATCGCCAACATTCAGGCTATTGGAAATCGAGTTGCGCTTCAGCGTCTAGTTGCTACGCTGCGAACCGGCGGCGGCACGGATATTCTGGCGGGCATGAATCTGGTCGCCCAGAGCATTATTGATGATCCTTCCAAACAGAAACACATTATTTTGCTCACTGATGGCGGCGCAAATCCCGGCGGGTTAGTGGAGTTAACCAAGCGCCTGAAAGACGATTATGGTATCACCACATCGGTGGTTGCCATTGGCGATGGCATACCGCAGTTCCTCTCGGATATGGCAACAGAAGGTGGCGGCAATTTTCATCCGGTGCGGATTGTTGAGCAAATCCCGCTCATTTTCTCGCAGGAAACCGTTTTAGCGACTCGTTCTTATATTCTGGAAGATTCCTTCGTGCCGTCGTTGGCTTCCAGCAGCCCTATCATGAATGGCATTACTGCTGCGCCGCCGCTTCTGGGGTATGTAGCAACTTCAGCCAAACAGACCGCAGAGGTGATTTTGCGCGGCCCTGAACCCTATCAAGACCCCATTTTGGCGTCCTGGCAGTATGGTCTGGGGCGTGCAGTGGCCTTTACCAGCGATGCGACAGCCCGTTGGGGTGCGAATTGGGTGAATTGGGATAACTTCGTCCGTTTCTGGAATCAGGCCGTCCGCTGGACAATGACCGAGGGCAAAAACGATAACATCGAAACCCGCGTCGTTATGGAAGGCGAACAGGCGCGCATGGTCGTCGATGCCCGTGATAACGGCGGCGCATTTTTGAATGGACTCAATTTACAGCTTTCAGTGGTAAATCCCCTCTCACAGGCTTCTTTGACGCCCTTGCGTCAGGTTGCCCCAGGTCGCTACGAAGCCACTTTTAAGCCGGACAGCGAAGGTGCGTACATTTTGCACGTCAGCGGCGTCGGCCAGGGCGATACGCCGGTTACTGTCGATCAAACAACTGGGTGGGTGATGAGTTACTCGGCAGAATATGATGTCAGCGCGAGCGGGGATGGTCAAGCATTCCTCTCCAGTTTGGCTGGCTTGACCGGCGGGCGCTCCCTCAAAGATGACCCCGCCTTGGCCTTTGCACACAATCTGGCAGCACAGGCCGCCGCGACTCCCATCTGGCCCTGGTTTTTGTTGTTAGCCCTGCTGCTCTTGCCTTTTGATATTGCAGTCCGACGCCTGATCGTGACCCGCACCGATTTACAGCGCTTGCGGCAAGCAGTCTTTGGGCGAACAACCGTCGAGTCTACGTCTGAACGGATTTCGAGTCTGCTGGGAGCGAAAGAACGGGGTCGTCAGCGTGCCGAAGAATCCGGTAGCTCGGTATCAGCCTTACGGGCGCACCGTGAAGCCGCGCGCGCGGAACAGTCAGCTCCTGTGGTTACCAGAAATCAACCTGCCGATAAACCCAGTTTCACGCCTGATAACCGTCCCGTGAGTCCTTCCAAAATTCCTGATAGCAACGTCGCCGGACAGTTACTCAAAAAGCGCAAAGAGCGTGAGGGCGATAAACCGAATTAGCCACTCAAGTGTTTTAAAATTTTGGCTAGTGTCCAGATAATGTGACTTGTCCCTGGTAGGTGCGTAACATATGGCCTTTCCGACTGAACGTTTAGTCGTCTAGCAGTTTCGTCTCGTCGTCATTCGCCATGTATTGATTGCTGCGCCGCATGACGTAAATAGATACGGCCATCACGCCGACAATGAAGGCCAGCAGCGCCAGTTCGATCAGGGTTGATTGGAATTGCGCTGGATTGCTTTCCAGTTTGGTGCTTTCAGCGGTGATGACCAGCGTGCGCCGGATGGCGGCGATGATGCCGATGACCAGGAACGGCTCGGCTACCAGCTTGTGCGATTACAGAGACAGGGTGACGGTATAGACGATTTCCATGGTCATCATAACCAGCAGCACACCGTCCAGGATTTCGATGGATTTGTCGCTCAACGTGCCATTTATGAGCGACTGCACCATGTCGATGATATTGCTCGTGAGCAGCAATACGGCTAGGACGACTAAAGCAATAGCGATCAGCGCCAGGACAATCCGTTCGCTACGTTCGAGGTAGTGGACGATGAAAGGTTGATGCGGCCTGGACGGAGGGCTGGTCATGTTCAGTCATAGAAGACGACTCCTGAATTTGGAATAATGCGGATGACACAAGTTTCTATTGAAGTCAGAATTTCGGATTGCTTCTGACCCGGCTACAGTCTCATCTTATGTACCCTGGGCTAATGGTGTCGCCTTGCGGAACTGTCGTTACCCAATTTTTGAAAACCTATAAAGGTTTATTGCCTGTTAATGCCCCAATTTGACTAGTGCTTCAGTTGTGCGCCGTTTCATAAAAACATCTTCGGTTTCAGAGGCTTTTATCAATGGCTCGACAGCCCGTTTATCGCCGATTTGACCTAACGCCCAGGCTGCATTGTAGCGTCCCCACTGCCCCTCTTTGTGCAGCATTTCGATCAGCGGTTCCGTCGCTTGGCTTGCGCTCATTGTGCCGAGTGCCTTTGCTACTTTCCCCCGCGTCCAATCATCCGCGTCAGACAACAATTTGATAAGCGGCTCAATGGCCCGCTTGTCGCCCAATTGCCCCAGTGATAGAGCCGCACTGCTGCGGACAAGCGAATCGTGGTCACTCAATGCCTTAATAAGCGGTTCTACCGCCCGTTCATCTTTGATGTAACCCAGGGCAGTCGCTGCATTGTGGCGTACTTTTTCGCCATTATGGTTGAGCGCCGCAATTAAAGGTTCAACCGCGCGTTTGTCGCCAATTTCGCCTAATGCCGATGTCGCCCAATCTTGCACGGTGTCGTTCTCATCATGCAGTGCGACAATTAAGGGTTCAACCGCCCGCTTGTCGCCGATTTGACCCAACGCCCATGCAGAATAATAACGCACTTGCCAGCTTGTATGTTTCAAGGCGGCGATCAGGCTGTCAACCGCTTTTTCGCCCATTTCCAGCACTTCGATAGCCGCTGCTTCGCGTGTATCCGAGTCGCTGCTGTTCAAGGTATTGATTAACTTGGTAAGACGTTCCGAATCTGGTGAAGGGATCATTTGTAAATCTCCGCGTCCTGCACTCTGCATTCGTTTTATATATTATCAGTCAAAATCTGATTCGCGTCCAAGAAGATCTAACGTTTGTTGTTCGAGTTCCCATATGTCGAGGCTGTCCTGGCTTTTGAGCAGCGATTTCAGGCGACGATAGCCATCAGCATATTCTTTTGTCCATTCTTTGGCGAACTCACCCGCATGGATTTCCTCTAATGTGACTTCCATCAGGCGTTCCAATTTTAAGTCATTGAAGCGGTCTATGCGGCTAAATGTGCCGAATTGATTAGTAAGCGGGGTCTGCTTCAGAATGTTCAAAAGTCCGATGCGCGCCGCTTCCCGCAGATAAAAATCAAACTCACCTGATAGATAAAGCTCTGTCAGTACGGCTTCCGGTGGATAGCCTTTACTCAGCAGCAAATTTGCTGCTGTGGTGATGATATGATAAAACGCAGGCAGCATGGCCTGTTGGGTGAACAAATCGAGTTCCGTTTCGCGCTCAAAACTCAATTCGATTGCGCCCGCCTTCAGTGTGCCGACGCCTTTTGCCAGCGCCAGCAGCAAATTCCATGCTTGACCGCTGGCTTCTTGCCCTACCGCGATGAAGCTGATAAATCCCTTATCCTGCTCATAATTTTCGCGGACAGCGGCCCCCGGCACACGCGGCGCGATCAGGCCAACATCCACGAACGGCGGTGCTTCGATGAATCCGAACGTGATGTTATAGGCGCTGCTGAAGACCAGCATATGCCCGCGTACCAGATGTGGCGATACCTGTTCCAGATAAGCTTGCGCCATCGCTTCGTCGGGCAGCAGCATCATAATAATTTGCGCGTGCTGGACGGCTTCTTCAATTTTGAGCGCGGTGAATCCGTCGGCTTCAGCAGCCATGCGTGTTTCATCAGTTCGCGTGCCCACTACTACCTGGACGCCGCTGTCCCGCAGATTCCAGGCCATCGGGCGGCCTAAGCCACCATAACCGATGACCGCCACCATCTTGCCCGTGAGTTCATTTAAGTCGCCATGTTCTTCGTGGTAAACGACGGTCATAACAGCCCTCGTGAGTGTGTAGCTGAGTATATGCTATTGTAGAGTCTAATGGGTTAAAGGCTGACTGACCAATAAGGTAAATCGTAACCGTTAGGCCGAAATCCGAAACCTCGGTATAAACGCTGTGATTGCAAATTGCTGGCCTGCGTGTTCAAGGTCATTGAATACACGCCGCGCCGGAAAAACCGCCTTAACGCATCGCCGAGCAGTGCGCCGCCGATGCCGGTTCCTTGAAGTTGGGGAGCAACCGCCAGTCGCGCCAGATGTGCGCCGTCAAAATACAGCGTGGAAAGCTGGTAGCCCACGATTCGCCCATCGAGCAGCGCCACCGTACAGCTTGCCGAAATACGATACGCTTGCCGCAGTTCATCCTGTGCCAACTGCCAGGGTGCGGAGAACGCAGCTTGGTCAACCCGCGTGAGTGTTTCCAGGTCATAGGGTTCCGTCGGGCGTATGGTCAGTGTATTGCGGCGCGGATCAGGCAGCAGTTGTCCCGCGCGCGCCAGTGTGATAATGTCTTCCTGATACTTGAAACCCAACTCCAGTGCGTAATCTTCGATCCAATCATGTACTGCCAGCAGTGCAACCAGTCGCACATTTTGCGCCCGCAGGTCAGTCGTGATGTCGTTCCACAACGCCCGCATCACGGCTCCCTGGTCAATGAAATCCTGTACCGCCGCCAGCCGAATCCAGCACGTCTCATGCAGTGGAATTGATGTGGCAATCAAGCCAATTAACCGCCCATTTTGCCATGCCAACCGCATCGGAACTTGCTGCGTATCCAGCCATTGGTCGGTTTCGTGCCAGTCCAGATGCGTATGTACCGATTGGCTTTGAAACAGCAGTTCACGTACTGGGTGTAGGTAACGCCGTTGATATGGGGTGATGGTCAGGGGAGTCAGTGCCGCTCGCATAGCTACTGTCACTTGTTACGGTTAGTGTTAAGTCGTGTCGCAAAGTCAGACGCAATAATGGCAAAATATCTGGATTTTCGGCGATCCAAAATACGACTTCGGAGTCTTGGATCGAGGTCTTTAGGATTTCGGTACGTTGTAATTACAGTTGGCAATTGCGTTACATATCGGTAATCAACAATTTGGAATAGTTTTTCCTTTGCCCATGACGAGCCTTCCATGAGCAGATCATCCAATACCAGGAATGGCGATGTGCGCACTTTTTGAAACATTTGGTCAAATCGGACTGGAGCATCAGGGCTGAAAGTTACGCGCAGGTAATCCAGCAAATCTGGCACGGTGACGAACATGACTGGAACCCCACGCATTTGTTGATAATGGGCAATCGCAGCCGCTAGATGTGTTTTGCCGGAACCATAGGGGCCTGTCAGTACCAACCAATTAGCTGGGGATTCAGCATAATCCATTGCTACTTTGAGAGCTTGTTCCAAATTACGTCGTTCTTCATCACTGGTAACGAAACGGCGTGTTTCAAAAGTGTCGAATGTCATTTCCGAATAGAGAGCTAAGTTCGAAAGGATGTCGTATTGCTTTGTAACAATCGAGGTGCGGTAATCGGGTGCGACAATTTTGACCCGTTTAATTAATGCGTTGTCCAGCAACCTACTTCGCACGCGCGGATCAAGCGCATCAAGGTCAACATTTGTCGTGATAACAGTTGATAGACGACGGCTATAACGATGATTCAAGAGTTGAAATAACTTTTCCTGCGCCCACTCGCTGGCATTTTCCGCACCTAAATCATCCAGGATAAGTATCGGTACATTTCGAATACGATCAAATGTCTCGTCATATCCTGTTTCTGACGATGGGCCAAAAGTGCTGCGGAGGTGATCAAGTAAATCGGGGGTAGTGATAAAGAGTACAGAATCGCCTTTTTGTAAACGAATATTACCTACTGCGGCGGCTAGGTGGGTTTTGCCACAACCATACTGACCTTCCAGCAATAACCAGCCTTCTGGATTTTCAGCAAATTGTTCTGCAAGTGAGAGCGCGACCTGTAATGAACCGCTTTCGGCTGGTTTGAGCGTATTGGGATCAATGACAAAATTATAAAAACTCTTGTCACTGTATGCATCTAAATTGCTGATCCGGCGCATACGTTCTTGACGGTCAATGTCCATCTCAATGCGGTTATTCGGACAGCGGAACATTTTGCCGAAGCGCGGATCATCAGTGGGCACATCATAACGGATGACACCCAATCCCTCACAAATTGATTCTCCTCCACAAATCCGGCAAATGCCGCTATCAGCTTCCTCAGTGTTCGATGAAGTCGGCGTATTCGCCTGTGATATAGCTTTGCCCATCTTGTTCAGGTGATCGCTTAATGGATCCACCGCGCTTACCTTCACTTTCCCGGCGTCTCAAAATTGCCTGGATATAGCTCCAATTTCGTTTATTGTTGACTACTGCGCCTCGGATAGCATCTTCAATCCAATCTAGTGGATAATCTTTTTCAGCGTCTTTCAAATACTCGGCGACCATCGGCGTGAGTGCGCCGACATTGGCCTCATAGAGTTTGTAAATATTCGGGCGCTCTGGCAGGATTTCTACTGGATGATTCTCGTCTCCTGGTTGCCATTCTCCGGCGCGGATTTGAGCAATCGCCGAACGCCCTTTTTTACTATTCATAAAATACAGGTTTTCGGAACCATTGTCCAGTTCTACCTCAGCACAAATGAGGGTTCCACGTTCCATTGCACGGTTGAGAGCAGCAGTGAGAACTTGATCCATTGTGGCGGCGGGATCAATGGCGAGTAGGCCAGCGACCAAAGCATCATCATCGTAAAAATCATCCCGCAGCAGATAGCGTGACGAGCCTTCGCGTTGATGCAGCGCCCAAAAACAGAAAATGGTGAGTTTTAACTCGGCCAGATCGTCGATCATCGGCAGCAGTTCGCTGTAAAACTGTGCCGGGAACGCCGTCGGGCTGAGTTTGCTGTCATCAGGAAAGCCGTCAAATTTCTGCATATTAGATGTGGCTCAAATCTACGCTGCGTTCAGCGGCGTTCATAAATTTGGTGAGCGTCTTTTCAAAGTACAGCGATATGGTTCCGGTAGGGCCGTTACGATGCTTCGCGACGATAATGTCTGCTTGGTTCGGGAATTCCGTTGCCTCATTGTAAATTTCATCGCGATATAAGAACATCACCACGTCCGCATCTTGCTCAATAGAATTATGAGTAACGGTTCCATTGGCAATGAAATTGCTGAATTCGGGTACGGTGAGGTCATAAACATCGACTTCGCCATCAGCTTCGATAGAGGCAATACTATCCCAATATACATCGCTTTGAGCCAAGTTTGAGATCGAATCTGATCTCACAACTTCAGCGAGACGAGTAGCCCGTTCTCGACTGATATTTTGCTTATATAGTCCCGTACCACAATAGGCATTTCCGAGTTCGGCTTGCATTTGACGCGATGTAATCTGTTGCGCTTGCATAGCGGGTACAGCGTGCATTCGCCAAACTTGTTTGGGGATAATATCACGGTTAGTATTAGATGTCCGACCATCAAAATAGTGAAGGATTTCGCTGGCGCTTTGCTGTTTATACGCTCCTACACCGCCGATTTCTATCATGAAGCGCTTTGTTTCCTCATTGCCGCTGACCTCAACATGATACTGATCACGTCCTTTGCTAGTTTGTTTTACTTGGCTCAATCGCGCATTGATACCCACTCTGAGTAAAAGTGATTGAACATCGCGTGCTAATTGTTCGCTGCTGGAAGCATAATAAACCGCTGGATAATGTTTTTTGCCCCTAGTCATTTTGATGCAACCGTCTGTCGCCCAAAGGTGGCGTAGGAATAGCGCTATCGCTTCTTGTGGCTGTGCAAACACCTTATCGGGTATGTGTTTCTCGTAGGAACGAAGCCCAAACACCCCTAAATCAGTCAACCATTCGGAAATCGGATTGCGAACGCCATGCGTGATTTTGCGCGTTGTGGGTAGGAAAACCTGATACCAGCGTGGTTCACCATTGATGATTTCCTGGTGAATGCGAGGCTGCACCTCGTCATCGAAAATTTCTGATGCCAATGCGGCGACTGTCTCAGCTAAATCGCATTCGCGGGTGGTGTATTGGATAACGTGCCGAGGTAATGTGCAACCATCCCCGATTAAATGACCGAGTAGCGCGAGTTCAGCATTCGACATCGTTTGTTCGCACGTGCCATCGAGTCTTCGTGGTAATGCAATATGGTCATCTTCAGTGAGTTCATCCAACCGTTTCCAACCCTGGATAGTCAGAAATTTGTGGTTAGCAGTTGCTCGAATTGTGCGGCCTAGCTGGGTCGTCAATCGGTACACGGGCTTGGTTCCCGTGCAAAAAGCATTGGTCACGACCCCCGGTTCAAGTTTCCAGGTTTCGGTGTTAAGACTTGTGACGCGGAATCCTGTTTTGCCGACCAATTCGTGGATGGGAACATAGCGTCCCTCATCTGGTAGATAAACCAGGCTTTCCCGCGCCAGACATCCCGACTCACGTAAATCTGATAGCACAGGCCGCTTATCCTGACGTTGCTCGACAGCACGCGAAAGCTGTGCGGCGGACATCACCGGAATGTTGAGTTCACGCGCCATTTCTTTCATGTTGCGGCTGATGTAGCTGATTTCCTGCACACGGTTATTTTCATACGCGCCGCCCGCATTCATCAACTGCATATAATCCACGACCACCAGATCAATGCCGTGTTCGCGTGCCATACGCATACATTTTGTGCGCATTTGCAGTGGACTCATCGCGGGTGTGTCGTCGATGAAAATGCGGAAGTTACTCAGGTTGCCCGCCGCATGGACGAAGCGCGAATACTCCTGCTGGCTCAGTTGTCCGGTGCGTAAATTCTGGCTGTTGATCGCCGATTCCATCGACACCAACCGCTGCACAATTTGCTCCACGCCCATTTCCATGCTGAAAATCGCGATGCGCGCGCCCAATCGTGCCAGATTGATCGCCGCCGACAGCATAAAGGATGTGTTGTGGTTGACAATTCCATTGGCGACAAATGCTTGCCCGTCTGGCACGGTCAGATCATAGCAGTGCTGCAAACCTGCATCTTCAATTTGAACTATTTCGTCCCAATAGAATTCAGGTTCGAGTAATTCTTGCACCTCAGATGCATACTCAGCAATCTGTCTTAGTACGGTGTAACTCGGACTTTTTATGCCTCTAAAGTATTTTGGATAGTGAGATCGTTTGCCAAAATGTGCTTTCGTAGAGGGCAGATAAGGTATAACGTCGAGATTTGAGTTGCTTTTCTCTGGCAATAAATTACGTCGTGTTTGCTTGCGCTCTAAAAGGAAACCGATATTGTCATAGAATGCTCTGGTTGCATTCCCGGTGATTCGGATGAGCCATGCTCCACGATATTTATTGACCTTATATGTCAATTTGCTGACAATTCCAAATTGCAAGAGCAGATTGTGAACTTGTCTAGCAAGTTTCTCAGAGGTTGACACAAACTGGATGTAGCCATTTTGTAGCTCTGCGTGACCGTCTGTATCGAACAATCCCTGCAAAAATGCGCGAACGCAATCTTTGGGCGCATGCATGATCGTAAAGGGAACTTCTTTTTCGTAGGAGTAACCACTTAAACCGATATGCTTAAGCCAAGTATTTAGAACTGCGCTGCCGACTCTGTGGTCGTAGTTTTGGTTAAGGGACGCAGAAAGTCCTAAACTTTTGTTCCATCTATAGAAAGCTTCTAGAATTTCGGGATCGGCGGAGCTAATAGTCACATAGTTTTTGCGTGTCAACCCGCCATCACCAGCAAGTAAACCCAACATGTAGGCGAGTTCAACGCCCATTTGGGTGGGTAGGGTTGGGCGAGCTGTAAAGCCTGACTTATAGAAGTTGTACTCAAACTCTGGGAGATCAATAATTTCTCCCCAAACACTATCGTGACGTTGTATAGCTACATAATCGCCGCATTCTAATTCACTTAATGGTTTCCAAATCTTTTCACCCGTTTTGGACAACACCATTACAGGATGAACCTTTGTGGCTGTAAGCGAATAGCCTGCGCGAGTAGCAAAACGTAGTGTTGGCTTCTCTCCACTATCGTAGAAATATGCTGTCCGTTGAGTTCCTGTTGGAGTTTGAACACGGATATGAAGTGGATAGTAAAATCCACCTTCATCGTCGGGAATGCCCCGTACATCAGCGGGTTTCAAAAGTTCAATCGGCAGTAAACCGCGCTCAGTCGCCACGAGCGTTCCGGTTGCCACGCATTTCCCCATTCCAGGCCGACCCGCGAAGATGATAAGGTCGGATTTTTGCAAACCGCCCAACAGTTTGTCCAGGTCTTTGAAACCGCTGGGCAGGCCGAGTGCCGCATCTTTGTCATACATCAGATGTTCGATGCGGTCAAAATACGAACTGATCGCCTCGCGCATCGGGATCAATTCTTTGGTGAGCTGGCGCTCGGTTACATCGAATAATTTTGTCTCGGCTTCGTTGATAACTTGCTCAATCGTGATTTCTTCATTGAGTGCCAGCGCCTTGATCTCATCCGATGCAGACATTAAGCGGCGGCGGGTAGCTGCCCGCTCTACCAGATGACCGTACATTTCCCCATGAATTGAGGTTGGCGTGTTGTTAATCAACTGTGTCAAATAAGCTGGCCCGCCGATTTCCGCCAGCTTATCCATATCGCGCAGTTCTTGGGTCAGTGTCAGGTAGTCAATCGGTTCGCTGCGATCCGTCAGCCGTGTCAACGCCTGCCAGATATACTTGTGCCGCAGGATGAAAAAATCATCCGCCTGCAAAAACGATGCCACGCCAAAATAAGCCACCGGGTTGACCAGTACCGCCCCGATGACCGCTTCTTCAGCTTCCTGACTATAAGGGATTGCTTGGCTTCCCCAGCCGTTTAATGAGTCCGTCATGTTCATTCCGGTTAATAAAGAAGAAAAACGGTGCATTAGACGAGCCAAAGCACCGCTTTAAAATTACAGGTTGTGATGATGCAGCCCTATGAAAGCAACCGCATCAATTGTCAGGCAGTTACTCTTCGCTGTCTTCCAGGTCGTCCAGGTCAAGCGTGTCCACGAAGTCAGCGAACGCGCTCAGGCGGGTTTCATCTACGCCCTCACCGGGAACCGTGTCGCTAGCGACTTCTTTCTCGACATCTTCATCCGGCTCGGTGGCTGCTTTATCCATCACCGTCTCCGCAACGAAAATCGGCACACTCACGCGCACAGCTAATGCAATCGCGTCGCTGGGGCGCGAATCGATTTCCATTTGCTCGCCCGCTACATCAATGACAATACGGGCGTAATAAACTTCCTGCCGCAAATCATTAATCAGAATATGGACGACTTTGCCGCCCAATTCACGGATGACGTTACGTAGCAAATCATGGGTCAGGGGACGTGGGGCGGGAACTTCCTGAAGTTTGACTGTGATGGCTTCCGCTTCACATGGGCCGATCCAGATAGGCAGGTAGCGTTCGCTGTTCATATCTTTCAGCACAACCACACGGTGCTGCGACATCAAGCTCACTCGGATGCTATCAATGATAACCTCGATCATAATCCTCTACCTCTAACCCTTCAGTACCAGCTTACATTGAACTAATTCTTAATGGGATTATACACTAGACAAGCCTGTCAGCAACACAAAATCGATCAATTTCTCATGTCGTGTTTTCCGTCACCTACCGGACATGCCGCTTGTTACTATCTGTTATATGCCGCTCTGGTTATCCTGTAATTAAAGCATAAACATCTGGTCGAGGAGGAAAACATGAATATTCTAATTGCCTATGCGAGTGCGCACGGCTCCACCGCCGCTGTTGGTCAGGAAATTGGGCGAGTGCTTGAAGAACGTGGTTTGAATGTCACGGTTGCCAATGTAAAAGAAGTTCGCTCGGTGCGGGATTACGATGTATTGGTATTAGGTTCCGCGATTCACTCCGGCACATGGTTGCCTGAACTGACATCATTTTTCCATGCCTTCGAGGCTGATTTGGCTTCCAAACCCATTTATTTTTGGGTGAGCTGCATTCGCGTGCTGGAGCAGCTTGGTGAAGAGCATGTCCTGGAACACTATCTCGATAAATCAACACTGAATAAACTCAGTATTCGTAATATCGCCGTATTCCCCGGCAAGCTGCATTTGGAATCGACGGACTGGAATGAACGCTGGACACTTGCCGCCCGTTACGATGGCAGCACTTGGCCCAGCAGTTTCGACGGCGATTTCCGCGATTGGGGGAAAATCCGTAATTGGGGTGGTCTCATCGCGTCAGAATTGCAAACGATAACATCGGCCCAGTCTAGCTAATTTGTCTTGAAGCATTCTGAATCCGCATATACGATTAGGCCAACCTTTGGATACAAGGGAAAAGGATTGTCGATATGCGGATATTCTTGTTTTTGAGCTTGTTTGTCTTTTTGATGATGGGCTGTACTCCAGGTCAACCTACCGAACCCTCGCAGCGCGTCAGCCTGGGTGATGAACAGGCACACTACACCTTTGACGATCCCAACACCCCCTGGGATGTATTCTCGCTGAATGGCGAGCAAGCCATTTTTCGGGTAGTGGATGGTGTATTGCAGGGCGCAGTCATTGCCAATCACGGTTACATCTGGTCACTCAATCAGGCTCGTTTTAACGATGTGGCGGTTAGCGCAACGGTGAGCCAGACAAAAGGCGCTCGTGGTAACGGTTTTGGGGTAATGTGCCGTGCCGACGAGCAGGGCAATGGCTACTATTTTGTAGTATCGAGCGCGGGGCAATTTGCCATTCTCAAAGCCCAGCCCAATGTTTCCGACCCCGTTCGCTTAGTTGATTGGCGTTCCGATCCGGCCATTTTTCAAAAAGCCGAATCCAATCAGATTAAGGCGATTTGTGTCGGCGACTATCTCGCATTTTATGCCAACGGTCATTTCCTGGCAGAAGTTCATGACTCGGAATTTTCCAGCGGTCAATTAGGTGTTGTGTTAGGCGCGATTGACGAAACCCTGTGGGTCAATTTTGACGACGTTATAGTCAACAATGTGGCGCTGCTCGGCGGATAAAAAACAGGGACACAATAATCTTGTATCCCTGTTGTCCAAACCTGAGCCTGATTTATTGGTATAGAATTGCCACGACTTTTCTAACTCGCCGCCGGGATAATCAACTCCTGTCCAAGCGATAGATTATTTGGGTTCGACATATTGTTGGCGTTCACAATCGCCTGCACGGTGACGCCGAAGCGCTGTGCAATAGCAAATAATGTGTCACCCGCTTGCACAGTGTAGGTTGTCCCGCTGCCCGTCGGGGGGTTGCCGGAGGTATCAGGTGCGGTAGTCGGCGCGGTCACTTCGCCTGATCCACTTGCTGTGCAGCCGGGGAGTTGGATAACCTGTCCGGGTTGGATCAAATTGATGTTGATGCCGGGGTTCGCTGCGGCGATCTCACTGACGGTTGTATTGTTGTGGGTAGCAATGCGGAACAGGGTGTCGCCGCGCTGGATCGTATAGGTACATTCGCCGCCTGAGCTGGGTTCACCGCCGATTCCCGGCAGTGCTGTCGGTGTAATTAATCCCGATGGGGTAGCTGTCGCATCGCCTGATGGGATCACAGGTGCGGGAGTATCGGGGTTCACTTGTCCCAATGGGCTGATTGGCGTGCGGAAAGTTTGTGTCTCAGCGGTAGGCTGGGTTCCATCGTCAGTAGGTATCACCACGTCCTCGATTGTGGCGGTAGGGCCAAACGAACGTGTCGGCGAAATAATCGTCATGTCGATTTCGGGCGTGGCGGAAGTGTCCGGAAAATTGGGTTCAACCGGGATAGGTGTTTCCTGCACAATATTTCCACCCCCATTGTCTGGGTTGGTGGGTACAGTTATTGGCCCTTCCGTGCTGCTGGCTGGTTGGAATGCTTCCCCCGCTTGCTGGAAACAACCGGTTAGCAGCGGCAGTAGCATGAGCAATAAAGCGTAAATATGAATGTGTTTTTTCACGCCGCAACTCCCACCTGGACAA
>JBDTNB010000150.1:0-15671 GCA_039933955.1 Chloroflexota bacterium | reverse complement strand
CACAAGTTCTACGTTTTCGCCTATCCTGTGTTCATTGGTGTAACGAAAGGATGCAAGTATGTACGATGAGGTGTTATCCGAACGGATCGCATTCCGGCTGACCCCGGAAGTGCGACGCAAACTGGCGCTGTGGGCGCGAGAAGAACATCGCACCCTTGCCAATCTGGTCTTTGCTCTGGTTTGCCAAGCGGTTGATGCTGAGGAACATCGGCGTGGTCACGCTTTCGATCCAGTGCCAGCACAGACGGAGCGTGAAGCATGATGACATCGACCTTCATGCTTTCACCGCACGATGCCTACGGGCTGGCGCGGGCGCTGGTGGGCATGTCCTGGGACAGCCTGCAACTCAGCCCTGCTGTCGGACTACTGCTGGCGCATCTCGATCCGAATGTGCCAGATGACCTGCGTTTTTTACGGAAGGTGTTGGGTCACGAACTCTTGCGGGCGGTGCTGGCTGTTGATCCGAACGCCCCACCTCCACCGCTGCCGCAGCGTGCTGCCGATCTCAATATTGTGCCGGAACTACCCGTGTCGGCAAAACTGACTGATGCCCAGCTTCAACAGGCAGCGGGTGTCGGGCAATGGCTGAACGACTACATCCGTTGGGCAGGCAGTGCCGCCAATGAAACCCCGCTGGCATTCCATCTAGGTGCCGGTCTGTACCTGGCTGCTATTGCTGTCGGACGCAGGTTGTATATCCATACTCCCTGGCGCCAGCAGGTCTTTCCCAACCTGTATCTGATGGTCGTTGCCGTCTCCACTTACTACCGGAAATCGGCGGGTTTGAGTCTCGCCGCTGAAGTGGCACGGCTGGCAATACCGCACATGCTCATGCCCCAACCGGGATCACCGGAAAACTTTATGTCGATGCTCGGCGGCATTCTTCCGCCGAACTTCGCGGACATCCCACAGCAGGATCGGGCGCGGTTGGAAAAAGGCAACCGCTACGCCGCACAGCGTGGACTGCTGCGGGACGAGCTGTCGGGGTTGTTCAAGTCGATGGGGCGTGATTACATGGCAGGTTTGAAAGAACTCATCATGACCCTTTACGACTGC
This sequence comes from Chloroflexota bacterium, assembly GCA_039933955.1. GTDB lineage: Bacteria > Chloroflexota > Anaerolineae > Aggregatilineales > Phototrophicaceae > CFX2. The sequence continues at coordinate 14,615 of JBDTNB010000150.1, read as the reverse complement.
CCACCCTATATGGATAGCAATACCAACAACAAAGGGCTGGTAGTGATCCGGGACGCGGCGCTGTCCATTCTCGGAGCGGCGACCCCTGCCGAACTGTCATCGGCGCTGTCGTCATCGGACTGGTTCAACGGCAACCTCGCCCGCTTCGGACTGCTCACGCCGGAGCCGGAGTATAAGGAAAGGTCTGCTCCGAAGGACAGCCAGACCCCAACCGAACTGGCAAACCGTTTGCGTCACTTGCATGAACGGTTGCCAGAGCCACCGCTGCCCGATGCGCTGGGTGAGAAGAAAACCAGTGAAGCCTGGTCGCTGTCCGCCGATATCTGGAATGCCTGTCATACCTATGAACAGGCGCTGCGGGCGATGACTGCCCCCAGCTCGTCCCTGGATGACCGTCTGCGTGCCGTCTACGGACGTTTGCATGTGCAGGCAATTAAGGTAGCGACGCTGCTGGCGGCGATGGACTGGGCGGACGATGACGCGGGACTGCCACATCCGAAGGTGACCGCCGCGCACTGGTATCGTGCCCAGCAGATCGTCGAAGACTGGCGCGCATCTGCTCACCGCTTGCTGGCGGATTTAGGCGAGAACGAAGAAGGGCGGCTGGAAAATCGTGTGTTGAGTTTGCTCCAAGCCTGCGGTGGCAGTGCCACTGTGCGCGATTTGTACCGCAGCCTCCGTTCACCTCGTAAGACCGTACTGGAGGCTCTCAAGGCGCTGGAAGACGATGGGCGCATCATCCGTGTCCAGAACGCTTACAGCGGGCGGGGTCGTCCGCCGGAGAAATATGAATTGATTGCTGCTGATTCTGTCACGGCTGCGCCATAAATCGAATTTTGTCATTTTGGCTTTTGTCACAGGCGTGACGAAATTCTTGGAGAGAGAAAGCATGGTGGATACCCAACACTTAAAGGAAAACTGTGATCTGCGTCGTCTGGTCGAACAGGATTTAGGACCGGCCCCGTTGCGCGGCGGACGCGCTTACTTATGGAAGTGTCCCTTCCACAATGAACACAAGGGCTTCAGCTTGGCAGTCTGGGCGAACGGCTATCGCTGCTTCGGTGCCTGTGACACCAGCGGCGATGCGCTGGACTGGTTAACGAACTACCGCCGCTTGAGCTTTGTCGAAGCGCTGCGAGTTTTAGGTGAACCCGCCGCGACTGCTGAGCCGTCCGAGCGCAAGTGCCTGAAATCCCCCGCCGAACCACCCGAATGGGATTGGCAGCACCGGGCAGAACACATTGTCAGCCAGGCGGAAGAAATCCTCTGGTCAGAAGTCGGTGAACCCGCGCTGAATTATCTCACGGGCAGAGGCTTGACCACGCGCACGATCCGCGCCGCACGGATGGGTTATATACCCGGTGATTTCCGTCAGTGGCGTGCCATCGAAGGGATGGATGTTCCCTGCGGTATTACGATCCCCTGGTTTGCAGCGGGAGCGCTCTGGGCAGTCAAAGTCCGTCGTGCATACGGCACACCGAAATACCAGCAGATCAAAGGTGGCAACGTCAACGGTTTGTATGGTGCTGACCAACTGGCAAATCGGGATGTCGCTCTGTTTTGTGAAGGGGAATTCGATGCGCTGCTAGTGGGGCAGGAAGCCGGTGATCTGGCAACTGCTGTGACGTTAAGCAGTGCCACTGCGATCCTCAGTTCGCGCTGGTATGCTGAACTCACCCACTGTCACACCATTCTGGTCGCCTATGACCACGATGCGGCGGGTGAAAAAGGCGCACACCGTTTGCTCTCACTCTCGACGCGCTTTCGCCTCATCCAAGTGCCACAGGGTAAGGATGTAGGCGAGTTCTACCTGCAAGGCGGTGATGTTTACTCGTGGATTGAAAAGGAGTTGGCATCAGAACGAAAGGAGGAACGGGAAAGTGGATACCCGTAATCAGTCATCTCAGCCCCAAAGTGGTGAGGAAATGGTCAAAAGGATTCTGGCTGTTGCCGAACTACTTGCTAAAGGCACCAGCACCAAGCCAAATAATCTCGAAACCGAAATGCCTCGAAAAACACAGACAAAAACACAGGATACAAAAGCTGGTGTATCGTCTTGAGAAAAACACTAGCCAACAAATGCTAAGGATCGTTTATGCCGCGACATCGTACTAAAAGTAAATTGCCTGTCGCGCCACAGCCTGGTTGGGCGGTGTACCTGCGAACGAGCAGTGACGAAAATCAGAAACCCGAATTGTCGCGGGCGCGACAGCGATTTGTCATCGAGAAAAACGTATTGGAACGTTCTGAGATTGTGGTTTTCGATGAGTATGTGGATGTCCTGAGTGGCAAAACACCCGAAAGAGCCGCCTACCAACGCCTGTTAGGAGATGCTCGTCTGGGTAAGTTCTCGCATGTGGTGGTCGAGCGGGCAGATCGCTTTGGACGCAATGATACCGAGGCGCTGCGTGCAATTGATGAACTTCATGAATTTGGCGTAACGGTTGTTTTTGCCAATCAGCCTGATCTCGATCCGATGGATCCCGATGACCGGGTGATTGTGGCGCTCTCCTTTACATTAGCTCGCCGGGAATCGGCTCTTTTGGGTATACGTGTCAAAGGCGGAATACTGGCTAAGCTGCAACAAGGGGGTTTTGCTAATGGTGCGCCGGATGGCTACATCAATGTAGAAGCGCGCACCACTCAGGATGTGAAGAAGCTACAGGGGCGAATTGCACATTGGATTGAACTTGACCCGGAACGCGCACCCATTTGGCGAACCGCATGGGAATTACTGCTGGAAGATCGTCTGACTCTCAACGAAATTGCAGAGACGCTTCACACGAAAGGCTATCGTCACCGCACAGGTCGTCCTTTTGTAGAAGTATCAGCCAATGGCAAGCGTAAACACAACATCAGCACACTTTCCAATACATTTCATAACTGGACGTATGCGGGTTGGGTTGTGAGTTTGAAGAATAATATCCCTCCCAAAACCATACGTGGAAATTGGGAACCACTGGTTGCAACAGAAGAATTTGAGCGTGGATTAGAAATCCTTGCACGGCGCAGCCAAAATCGTGATGCGCGTCGCAGGCAAGACTATCTGCTCAAAGGTATGATTTTTTACAGCAGAGGCGAGGGCAGCAGCTTTGTTCGGCTGACAGGATCGACCTCCAACGCAGGACGCACCAATGGTGGTACACCTTATTATCGCATGGCAAATGCCGGAGGTGTCAGCTTTCTATGCCGTGATGTGGATGAACAAATTCCGCTCGAACTCATGCGAATTCAGGTTAATCCTGAATTGATTCCACTGATTCGGGAAAGCTATACGCATGAGCTTGCTCAGAAACTGGGACACCTGAAACCTGATGAAAAGCTGCGGTTTGAAGCTGCATTGAAAGCCGTTGATGAAGAAGAAGCGCGGATGGCGAGATTATTTGCTTCGGGCAAAATCACAGATGCTGTCTGGGACAATCTATGGGCAGAGTGGCAGGATCGGCGAAGCAAACTGCGCCAGAGTCTCGAAACGGTTCAACAAGAACAGGAAATTCATATCAATAATTTGGATATCGCGCTCGGAATTATCGCAAACATTGGAGTGCTGTATAATAGTCTGGAACGCAGCGATCAAAAAGAACTCCTGCGTCAGGTCGTTGAACGAGTTATCGTGAACGCTGAAGGAAGTGTAGAGTTGGAGTTGCGGACTCCATTCGCATATCTCAAGGATTTGACCGACGAGATACGCAGTGTGAACCGCCGCGAAGGTATCAGACCACAAATGAAAATCGGCGGAGACATCTCCGCCGATCCTCATCCAGAATGTTCGAACTGGATCCAAGTAAGCTGGGGGACCTGGATTCGAACCAAGATTAACAGATTCAGAGCCTGCGGTTCTGCCGTTGAACTATCCCCCAATAATGGGTTGTAAGTTGTTAATGCCTACAACCCAAATTTTATCATAGCGATTCAGCCATTTCAAGACTCGACTGCCAGAGATTTATTTTTTTTTGACAGCGTGTCCAGTGCCAGCCGAATCCGCTCCAAAGAAACCGCTTGTCCCAGGATTTCCATTGTCTCGAACAGTGGCGTGGAGACCTGCTGTCCGGTGATCGCCACCCGCAGCGTTCCAAAAACCTGGTTGGGTTTTAGCCCCATTTCGTCGGCCAGATTTCGCATCACGGCTTCCTGGTTGGTATGCGAAAATTCGCTCAAAGCCGAAAGCAGTTGATCGGCGCGTTGTAGAACGGTAATCGTTTTCTCGCGATCCATATTTTTCTGGATCAACGAGTCGGATGCAACCGGCTTGAACTCCTCTTCGAACATGAATCCCGCCATCGCGATCACATCGTTGAGAGTCTTGATCCGGATTTGCACCAGCGGCGTAACCTTGAGCAAGACATCCACATTCACTTGTAATCCGGCGCGTTCAAGGAATGGGCGTAACCGCCGCGCCAAATCATCAATGGGAAGTGCCCGAATATACTCACCGTTTAGCCATTCCAATTTGCTGACTGGGAAGGCGCTGTTAGCAGCCTGGATTCCTGTGCCGTCGAAACGTTCAACTGCCTCCTGAACGCTGAAAATTTCGCGCTCATCGCCGAAGTTCCAACCAGTGTTCGCCAGGAAATTGACAACTGCTTCCGGCAAATAACCCGCCGCCATGTAATCATGTACCGTAACCGGGATTATGTTGCCTTTTTCATCTTTAGGCGGATTGCGTTTACTGATTTTGCCCTTGCCATTCGGGTTGAGCATCACGGGCAGGTGGGCATATTCCGCTAATTCCCAGCCAAAAGCCTGCCACAACTGTACATGCAGCGGGAACGACGGCAGCCATTCGTTAGCGCGCATTACATGCGAAATTTGCATGAGATGATCGTCAACGACGTGTGCGAGATGATAAGTTGGGAAACCGTCGGACTTGAGCAACACCACATCCTGAAGTTTATCATTGTCAAATGATACTTCGCCACGAATCATATCGCGTCCAACCGTTTGACCGTCCAACGGCATTTTGAAGCGGATGACCGGTTTTAACCCTTTTGCCTCTTCTTCTGCGCGTTCGGCATGGGTCAGGTTACGGCAGTGACGATCATAGCCACTCGGCTCTTTGCGCTTTATTTTTTCATCGTTGACTTGCTTCAAACGCTCCGGCGTGCAGTAGCATTTATAAGCTTTGTCGTTTTCGACCAGCCAATTTGCCCACTGCTGGTAATGCGCCAAGCGTTCTGACTGGACATAGGGGCCATACGGGCCGCCCACACTGGGGCCTTCATCCCATTGCAAACCCGCCCATTGCAGCGCTTCTACGAGCGTGTCGATGGCAGTCGGATCGAACCGTGTCTGGTCGGTATCTTCGATCCGCAGGATGAACTTGCCGCTGTTATGGCGCGCAAATAACCAGTTGAACAGCGCTGTACGCAGGCCGCCAATGTGGAGCGACCCGGTTGGGCTGGGCGCAAACCGAACCCGTACAGGACGGGCAGAGGCGTGGTTCACGAGCATCTCCTACAATTTTCGCTAATTGGCTAGCAACTGGGGTTGTTAGCTAAAGTTGGACAGGGAATAATAGGAAGCGTATCTTACACCTGATTGCGGAATAAGTGTAGGGTAGTGTATCTCTATGGGTCAAAAGGGTTCGTTTAAACTCGCCGCCTGCGGATGATAACGCTCTCGGCCAAACCAACTCCGGCCAGAATCGACAGCAGCGACGTACCGCCAGAGCTGATGAAGGGCAGCGTTAGCCCTGTTACGGGTAAGATGCTTAAGTTCATCCCAATCGAAACGACAGTTTGGAAGAAAATAATCGCGGCCACGCCATAACAGATCATGCTGCCTAATGGATCGGATGCCGTTCGCGCACCGCGCAAGATGCGGATGATGACCACACCAATCAGACCCATCACAGCCACGCCACCAACGAATCCAAATTCCTCGGCGATGACGCTGAAAATAAAGTCAGTATGGCGGACGCGCAGGAAACGCAGTTGGCTTTGTGTGCCGTTGGCATAGCCCTTGCCGACCAGCCCGCCGGAACCTACCGCAATACGCGACTGCAAAATGTTGTAGAAGGCATCTTTGTCGCCTTCAGGGTTGATAAAGGTGGTGATGCGTGATTTCTGATAATCTTTCATCTGCGACCAGATTAGTGGTGCGGCGACGATCACGATGATGAGGAACATGCCGATATGTTTGAGGCGCAGGCCAGCCGCCCAGATCATGGTTAGCCAGATGACCATGAACACGATGGTCGTCCCCAGGTTCGGCTGGATGAATACCAATCCCATCGGTATCGAGACATGCACCAGTGACATAAATACGGTTTGCAGCTTATCCATTTTATGGTAACGCTGGCTGAGGTGATAACCCAGCGTGATAATAATCAGAATTTTGCCGATTTCTGACGGCTGGATGCGGATGCCAAAGTTGATCCAACGCTGCGAACCGGCATCACCCTCGACACCCAGGAACTGCACCAATACCAGCAGCGCGACCATCAGGATATACAACCACAAATGGAGACCGCCCAGCGTCCGGTAGTCAATTGCCGCCAGCACAAACACCAGTACAATGCCGATGACGGCGTATTGGATTTGGTCGGCAACACGGGTAATGAGTTCGGGATCAATCGCGCCGATGGTGGCGCTGCGGATCATGAGAATACCAAAGATGATGAGGATGAGCGTGGTTCCGAAAAGAATGAAGTCAAATTGTCGCCAAAATTGTCCAGTACGGTACATAGCGCAGGTAAATTCCAGTAAGCCGCCAGATATGATACAAGCCAAAACAAGCGGATTATACCTGAGCCTGGGATGGAATTAAAGCCTAGCCGTCATCGTCCGGGTCTGACGGGATGCCGCCGCTGGTTTGCTGGCTGAAGCGCCGACGTGCTTCATCGTTGCTGTCTACTTCCTGTGAAAAGGGGATTTCAGCAATGATGAAACTGTCCCGTTCGCGCTGCTGCAAAGCAATATCAACATTATCGCTGTCTACGGAAACATATTTGGAGATTACCGCCAGGATTTCGGCCTTCATTTGTTGAAGGCGTTCGGGAGGCAGGTTAATCCGGTCATGCACCAGGATGAATTGCAAGCGGTCTTTGGCTGTGGCCCCGCTGCCCCTAGCCGCTGAGCGTCCCAAAATTCGGTCAAAAATTCCAGACATGGGCAAACACCCTTTCTATTCGCCTTGACCGCCGCTGAACAATCGGGCAATCTTTTGCAAAAATCCACCGCCTTCATTTAACTGCATGAAGGGTACGTCTTCGCCGCACAGCCGCCGCGCAATGTTGCGGAAAGCAATTCCAGCCCGCGAGTTTTCATTTAATGTTACCGGAATGCCGCTGTTGGACGCTGGGATCACCTGTTCATCTTCGGGGACGATGCCGATAATTTTGATCGCCAGGATGTCGGTCACGTCATCGGCGGAAAGCATTTCGCCCTTGCGCACCATATCCGGCTTGACGCGATTCAGGATTAGTTTACCGGGGCCTTTCTGATAGGCTTCCAGCAAGCCGATAATCCGGTCTGCATCACGGACAGCGGAGACTTCGGGGTTGGTGACGATCAATACTTCATCTGCCGGGGCAACTGCGTTGCGGAAACCACGTTCGATGCCCGCCGGAGAATCAATCACGATGAAGTCGAATTCAGGCCGCAGTTTATCCGCAATCTGGATCATATCGGCGGGGCTGACCGCCGTTTTATCGCGCGTTTGGGCTGCCGGGATCAGAAACAAATCTGGAAATTGCTTGTGCTTAATCATTGCCTGCCGGAGGTTGCAGCGCCCTTCGATGATGTCCACCAGATCATACACAATCCGGTTTTCCAGACCCATCACAATGTCCAGGTTGCGGAGGCCAACATCCGCATCAATGACGACCACTTTTTTGCCCATGCGTGCCAGGGCTATGCCCAGGTTCGCAGTGGTTGTGGTCTTACCGACGCCTCCTTTACCGGATGTGACGGTTATTACTTTCGCTCCTTTTGCCCCCATCTACAGGATTCCTTTCCTTAATACTGCCAGCCTTCGACAATGATTTGATTGTTGCGTATCGAAGCGACCTCTGGCCTGGGTTTACGCCGTTTATCCGGCGGTGAAGTCGTAATATAGTTGGCGATGCGGAGCTGGTTAGGTGTCATATCCAACGCGCACACCACCGCGCTTTCGTCGCCATCTGCACCTGCATGAACGTTGCCCCTCAGCTTGCCCCAAACAATAATATCCCCCGCAGCGATAATTTCCGCGCCAGGATTGACATCGCCATACACCAGCACATGACCGGCGCTGTGTACCGTGCGCCCGGAGCGCAGGGTGCGGCGGATCATCACGCCCGCGATTCCATCTTCTTCCGGGCTGAATTCCGATCCATCAGCATCTTCGCGGCCCGGAATCACATTAGCCGTGCTGGTTTTCAGGTCGAGCGCCTGCGCTGCGTCAATGGTTGTGTCGCTGTCACTCAGCACTGCCCATAAAGATAATCCACGCCGTTCCAGCAGCGCTTTAAGAGTCCCTAACTCGTGTTTCGGAACCGGGCGTGGGCCAACATCGACTGTGATCCGTGCGCCAACGAAAAAAGAACTTTGCTGGTCAATACGGGCAGCGAGATCAGACGTGATTTGCAACCATTCTTCGGTTGGACTGAGCGCGATGAGTAACCCGTCTTTGATGCCCTTAATCGCAAATGTCTGTTCTTGCATCCGCTCGCCACCTGCCAGATCAAATTGTATTGAATCCCCGCATGATTGAAATCCAGCCAAAGTCCTGGCATGGCGTAACGATCAAACTGAGGTGTAACAAAAGATGTTTCAAATCGTCAATTGATATTAACTCTACTATACACACTTTTTGTGGGCGCGCTACACGGGCTAAAGCGCGCCCGCTATCCGCAGGAACATGACCAGGGGCATCAGCACGAAGACACCGGGCGCGGCCCACCGTACCAGCGTGCCGCTCGATTGCAGACTCTTTTGCAGCCATTGGCTAAGGGTATGTACGGCATAGGTCATCCAAATGGTCTGGATCATGAGCAGGGGAAGCAGCAGTACCGCGCTGTCTTTGCCGAAATAAATTAGCCCGAACAAGGCATAGGCTGCATAGGCCACCATCGTGACAACCCCCAGCGGCGGATACCAACGGGCAAATCGTGCCAGACCGATCACGCCTAACAACATCCCGATAATCGTGAATTGGCTGATGACCAGACTAATGAGGACGACCCAGCGGGTTCCATCACGCCAGCCATCAGCCATCATGTAAGGGACGCGAATACCGAGTGCCTCTGCTTGTGCTGCCGGGTAGAGCCACCAGGTTGAATTCAGATATTCGACGGCGATGCCACGCAGCCCAACCACCAGGATGACGAAAATGGTGATCCAATGCCAGGGCTTAAGATTGCTGCGAGAAAGAATCAAGCCGAGAATCGTGGCCGGGGCCAAAAGCGTAAACAGCGGATCATTGAGCACACCTAGCGCGAGGAACAGCAGCAATCCCCAAGTGTGGTAGGGCCGCGGGCGGGAAGGGGCTTGCGGCGATTCATCGGGGCGCGGATTGGCGTTGAACAGGGCGTTCATCAGCACAAATATCAACCCGGCGCTGAAGAAGGTTGTGAGTCGCAAGCTGCGGTTTGTGCCGACCAGCGCCCAAAACAGAATCGTAAAAATGACCAACCCGATAGTTAATCCCAGACCGGGACGTTTGCCAAACCAGATGAAGACCGCACCCGCGATGCCAGCCACAATCAAAACGGCGACAATTGTGGTCAGGGTTGTGGGATCGCCGCCGCCGGTCTGCGACCAGAATCCAGAGCTGAAGGCTAATGCTAATCCGCCGGTGAAGGCCAGCAGCCCGCCAAAGCGCCTCAAGGTCAGTGCGATTACGCTGATCGGCGCAGCTAAAGCAAGGGCACGGATGACGGGCGTTCTGCCAAAGATGAGAAATACAATCCAGGCAACTGCACCAGCCGCCAGCGCAGGCAGCCAATAACCCGCTAACTCCCGTTGTCGTTTGCTGAGGGGTAATGAGTCTAGCATAGAGTGAGTCGCATTCTGCATGTCCTCGTCGATTAGCCCGCAGGCGCTGGCGGAATAGGTGTTGATTGTGTTGGCAAAGCGGGCAGCGTTGTGGTGTCCGTGCCTGGAGGTTGCAGACCGGCACGCTCGTTCTTCAGGCGGAAATAGGCTTCGAGCACTTCCGTGACCATCGGCAGCGCTACCAACGAACCTTCTTTACCACTGTAGACGAATCCCAGAACGATGATTTCTGGTTTTTCGTAGGGCGCAAAACCAACAAACCAGGCGTGGGCGGGCCAGTTACCAAAGACGCATAAGCCAAGCGGACGGGCGATGTTATCGCAGTATTCCGCCGTTCCGGTTTTTCCGGCGACATTCACATAAGGCAGGTTGGCTTGCTCGGCTGTTCCGACGGTCACCGCCTGCCGCATCCCTTCACGGATGATTTGCAGATTGGCTGAACTCACGAAGGCGGGCTGGTAATTTGGATCGAAGCGCAACTGATCGCACACACTGCCATTGAAAACATAATTTTGCGGGATGGCGACGCTGTAGTTGCGATTATCGACCACGAATTCGTCTGGGTTTACATCGACGGTGTTAGTGTATGCACCGGGGTTACAGCGCACACCATTATAATATGGACTATCTTCTTCACAGGTGCAGGCGAGGCTGGCAGGCCCCTTCATAATCATGTCTTCGACCAGATTCAAGCGAATGGTATCGGTAGGCGCTAAATTGTCGATGGATACATTGCGCTCGACGTGTGGCGTGAAGGGTTGGAGCACATTGCCTTCGGCGTCCAGATAGCTGTCAATAATCGTCGGTTGATAGACCGTGCCCCCATTGGCAACCGTCGCAGCAAAAGTAATCAATTGCAGCGGGGTAATGTTGACGAAGCCTTGTCCAAGCGCGGCGTTATAGGTATCCCCAGTAGACCAGTTTTCGCCGTAGAGCACGCGCTTCCAGTCCGGGTCGGGCATCCGTCCCTGGTTTTCGCCGGGAAGTTCAACACCGAGTTCTGTGCCGACACCATAAGCGGTTGCATAGCGGAACAGGTTGTTAATGCCGAGTCCGCCGGGACGGAGTTTCGCGGCTGAAACATCGGGATTGCCACCGCCGACCTGATAGAAATAGACATTGCAGCTTTGGGCAATGGCCCGCCGAATATCGACCAGACCATGACCATCACGCTTCCAGCAGACAAATGTCTGGGCGGCGGCGGGGTCATTTGGCGCATATTTGTTTTCGACGACCAGACTGCCCGGATCGAACAGGTCTTCTTCCGGGCCAATGACGCCTTCCTGTAGCACGCCAGAAGCGGTGACCAGCTTCCAGGTTGAACCGGGCGGATAGAGCGAACGGATGGCGTTATTCACCAGCGGCTTCAAAGGATCAGCCGCGACATCCAGATAATATTGGACATCAATGTTGCGGGCAAAACGGCTGTTATCGTATTCGGGATAGCTGACCATCGCCAGAATTTGACCGTTCTGCGGGTTCATGGCGATGACAACGCCTTGCTGGCTGACAATCCGGTTATATTGCGCATTCAGAAGGGCGATGCGGTTCTTGAGGGCAGTTTCGGCAGCTTGTTGCAGGTCAACGTCAATTGTCAGACGAATATTCTGACCCGGAACCGGATCAATTTGCTGGATTTTCTTGATGACTTCACCGGCGACATCAACCTCGCGGATTTCTTTACCGCGCTGACCGGCAAGCTGCGATTCGAGAAAATATTCGATGCCGTCCACGCCGGTACGGTCATAGGCCGGGTTGTAACCCTGGGCGATGAGCTTTTCAGCCTCATCGGCTGAAATCGGAGCCATATAGCCGATCAAATGGGCGGTTAATGCACCGGTTGGATATTCACGCACGGAAAGGGCTTGAATTTCCACTCCCGGCAAGGTAATCGATTCTTCTTTAATTTGCAGCGCGACATGGAAATCCACGTCCTGGGCGATGACTACCGGGCGGAAAGGCGCGATACGGTTGCCTTCGTCCACCATTTCTTCGATGCTGCGGATATTGCGGCCTGAGGCTTTGGCGGCAGCAATCGTCGGTGGCACGTTCACCAGCGCCGAGAGACGGTTAAAAATGTTGAGTTCGGCTTTGGCGTCGGAGGGTAGCGCTGCCGGAATTACGGTCACATTGAAGGCAGGCACATTTTTCGCCAGGGGGCGATTATTGCGATCAAAAATAACGCCGCGATCCGCTGGGAGCGGGATTTCGCTCAAACGGTTTTCATCGGCGGCATCCTGGAATTCCTGACCCCGTAACACCTGGAGATCGTACATACGCACGGAGAAGATGAGAAAAACGCCGAACATGACGGCTTGAAACAGCGTGAGTCGCCAACCTTGAAACGGTAACAATCGACGATCCATATCCAGACATCCTTTCCATCCGGCAGGAGCGCCGAACGCGGTGGGGTTCATCCAACCGATCCCACCATTTGCTTACAATAATCCCCCAAATGCCGAAAATTCCGTTATGAAAAGAAGGGTTTTTCCCGCTGCACCCGTTTCTGAATCCGGCGGACGATCCAGTATACTGGAAATATCAGCGCCAGATTATAGACCATCGTTGGGAAGATCACATAGGTCAGGTCTGTGGCGAAGGGTTCGATGCCTTGCGTGGAGAGGAATGCGGGTTGAAATCCAGTCACGAGCAGGATGACCAACATGGTGATCTGTTGAAAAAAGCTGCCAAGCAGGGAAATCCAGACCAATGAAATGAAACTCACGCGATAAATTTGCTGGCGGACAAAATGAACCCCGAAGACCAGGATCACCATCCCGACTACTGATGTACCCGTCGGCGCGGCAGAGAGCAGGTCTTTGAGGATGCCACCCGCGAATGCCCAGACAACCCCTTCTTCCAGGCTGCTGTTCAAGGCCCAGGCGATGGTCAGCAAAAAAATCAGATCTGGGCGTCCGCCAAAAATGCTGAATTGGGGCACGACGCTGGCTTGCAGGGCGGCGGCCAGCGCCAGGATGGGAATACTGAGGAAACTTCCCATCTATTGACCACCATTGGCTGAATTTTTATCGAAAACGGACAGGTCAACCGGCTGGAAGTTGGTGATGATCAGCACAATTTCCAGGGTGTCGAAATTGTTCAGGCTGCGGACGACGGCTTCCTGATACAGCTCGAATTCAAATTGGCGTTTGCTGGTGACCTGCCCGATCACAATATCTGGGGGGAGGTTGCCGCCGAGACCAGATGTGATGACCAGATCGCCTTGCTGGACGGTGGCATCCAGTGGGATGAAGAGCATATTGAGGTCACCAGAAAGCTGGCCGACGATGCTGCCTTCGGCGCGGGTGGTTTGCAGGCGTCCGCTGATGGCGCTGGTCGGGTCGGTGATGAGCAGCACACGCGCCGCATTTGCCGTCACATTCAAAATGCGTCCGACCATACCCTGCTTGGTGACAACCGGCATTCCCACGGTGATACCATCGCGCGCACCCCGGTCAATGACGATAGTGCGGAGCAGGCTGTTGGGATCAGCATTGGCGATGACATTGGCGGTCACATATTCCTGATTTTTCGTGGTGGAGGTGTAATCGAGCAGGTCGGCGAGGCGTTGGTAGTCGCTGGCGATTTCGCGGAGATCGACCAATTCACTCTGGAATTTCACCAGGGCTGTTTCCAGATCAGCATTGCGGGCTTTGAGGGTTTCAATGTCGGCCAGATCACCGACGCTCCCGGATACAGCCAGTGAAATCCGGTTAAAAATCCCTGAAATGAAATTGAGTGGGGCGGCAGCCAATCCTTCTGCCGGACTGAGGAGTCCGATGCGACTGCCCACAATTAGCCCGATGGCTATCACGAGACATACAGCCAGAAAAATCCGGCGGTTAGATCGCCATCTACGCATAATATTCCCTCAATCTATCTCAACTGAATCTACACACGCAAGTTGATACGTGCCCGGAATTATAGCAAAGCCAGGGCAGGTGCGGTCAAGGATAGGCTGGATGAGCATTTGGCAAACGGGCAATAATCCAGGAATAGTTCGGTGGGAATCCCGCGTGAACCGGGATTAGTGGTGGGTACTGCCGCGTTCCAGTCCGACCAGCAACCGGCGCAGGTTGTTGTAATCTTCCAAAACGCGCCCCGCACCCCGCGCAACGCAGGTCATAGGGTCATCGGCCAGCCATACGCGGATATTGACCTCGTCGGTCATACGGTCGGTCAAGCCTTTGAGTTGGCTCGTTCCACCTGCCATACAAATACCGCTTTCCATCAGGTCGGCGATCAATTCCGGCGGGGTGTCATCCAGCGCGTCTTTGACAGTATCGACAATAATATCCACTGAGCCGGAGACGGCCTCGCGGATTTCAATTGAACTGACTTCAACGGAAGCGGGCAGACCGGTCACCAGATTGCGGCCCTTGACCATCATGGTGCGTTCCTGGGGCAGCGAATAGGCCGATCCGATTTCCACTTTGACTCTTTCGGCAGTTGGTTCGCCGATCAGTAAATTGTGTTTGGTGCGCATGTATTGGACAATATCCTCGTCCATTTCGTCACCGGCAACCCGGATGGAACGGCTGATGACGATGCCGCCCAGCGAGAAAATGGCGACTTCGGTTGTGCCACCGCCGATGTCGATAATCATGCTGCCGCGTGTTTCCTGCACCGGGAGTCCCG
>JBDTNB010000149.1:0-15839 GCA_039933955.1 Chloroflexota bacterium | reverse complement strand
CTTCCGCTTTACTTAAAACATGTCCGCCCCTCAGCCGAATTCGGGGGAGGCTGGGGAAGGGTTTTACCGCCGCCTCTCAATGAGACGCCCATCGCGCCGCCCGATTTCTTCCAGCTTGGCGAGCATCCGCCCCGCCGCATAGATGAAAATCACCGCCAATACGATCAGAGTGCCTAACTCAACTTCCACCGACAAAAATCCCAACGTTAGATCACTGGTGAACAAAAGCTGGCGCATCGCATCCAGCCCCAGCGTCAGCGGGATAATCGACGCGAAGGTCGCCACCCAGAATCCCATCGCCTTCACCGGAAAATAGAAGCCCGACACCAGATAAATCGGCTCTTGCAGCAAATTGGAAAAATGCCATGCTTCCCGCCCTGCCGCCAGGAAAATGGATGCGAACATCATGCCCAACCCGTACAACGCCGCCATCGTCGCAATAAATACCACAATCAGCAGTGGCAAACTGCCTATCTGATAAGACACACCGAACAGCAAAGATGACACCACCAGTATAAATAACGCCCGCGTAAAGGTCATCACTACCCCGCCGACTGCCATACCCAGCAAAATCGCCATCATCGGCCCCGGACACAGGACATATAATTCCAGGTTGCCCGCGTCTTTATCCCAATACAACTGGCTCGCCATCGCCCACAAAACGTTGAGCCAGAAGGCTGTCATCGCCCCGCCCACCACCACGAAACCGATGTAGTCTTCCGGCGCTTTGAGTGTTTTATAGACAAACACATAACCAATCACGCCCAACAGAGGCAAAATAGTCTCGAAAAACAACCAGCTTCGTTCTCGTGCTGTGCCAATGATACGCGGGTACGCTCGCGCCCACATCGTGTACCAGAACAACCGAAATCCTGTCGCTTTGGCAATACGCCCAGCCTCAACCATTTTCTGCTCCTTCCTTATGCGTCGTATCTACGTCCAGATGCGTCGTATCTACGTCCAGCCGCCGCCCGACGAGATCGGTGAACACATCTTCCAACGTCGGTTCGCGCTTTTCGAGGGAAATTAAACTCGACCCGCGCTGCGTCAGATGCGCCAACACGCTGCTCAGAACATCTTCCTGCGCCAGGATCAAATTGAGTTCCGTCCGGTCTGTCTGTTCGTGGACGGTCACCTGTCGCACACCGGCGACATTTTCCAGCATCGAGTCGCGGTTCGGCTTCGGGCCAAGCGGCGCAACTTTGAGGTTGAAAATTGCGTCTTTTTGCAAGCTTTGTTTGAGATTTTCCGGTGTATCCTGCGCCATGACCTTGCCGTGATCCACAATCGCCAGTTGGTCGCAGAGTTCATCGGCTTCCGCCATATAATGCGTCGTCAGCAAAATCGTCCGCTCAGGATGATCCTGCATCCACTGTTTGACAAACGCCCGCACCTCACGCGCTGCGGTCACGTCCAGACCCAACGTTGGCTCGTCCAGAAAAACCATATTCGGATCGCTGATAAATCCACGAATGAAGTTCATTTTTTGTCGTAATCCGGTGGACAGGTCAGAAATTTTTGCCCGTCTGCGCTCGTAAATCCCGACCACCTTCATCAAATCGTCAATTTGTTTGCGCGCCGTTTCGTTATCCAGCCCGTAAAAGCGGGCGAACATCCATAAATTTTCTTCAATCGTCAACAACCCATAGCCGCTGGTTTCCCCGCCGCTGACCATGCTGATGCGCCGACGAATTTCCTGCACATCCTTCGTCACATCCAGCCCTTCGATCAGAACTTTCCCGCTCGTTGGCAGCAGCAGGGTAGACATGATTTTGATGAGCGTCGTCTTGCCTGCGCCGTTTGGCCCTAATAAACCGAAGACCTGCCCTTTCGCCACTTCCAGATTGACGCCATCCAGCGCCACCAATTCTTTGGCATCATCCTTCCGCTTCGGCCCGCGCAGCTTATAGACCCGTCGCAAATCAACCGCTTGAATCGCCAACGCAGAATTCATGTGTTTAGTTCCTTTTGTGATGTACCCCTACGAAACATAGCACAAGTGTACTAATTTTCCACTCAACCCGCTATTCCGGTTTTCTCGGTTTGAGGGTCATAATGTATCGCAAGAGACGACAACTAATCAATACCGTCTCAAAATGGGCATAGGGAGTTTTTTTATTATTTCCTGCATCATTCGTGAGTAGATTGGATATTGAGGGGAAAGTATCTCAGTGAGGGCGATGCGCTGCATTGCCCTCTGAACTTCCCCTCTCCATGTGTGGAGAGGGGGCTGGGGGTGACGTAAATTAGGCAGGCAGCGTCAGACTCGCCAGATCGCGCGGATAATAAGTCATCACATCAATCCCATTTTCGGTGATTGCCACCGTATCCGAATGGCGGAATCCACCGATTCCTGGCACATACAACCCCGGCTCAACGGTGAACACCATTCCCGACTGCATGATTGTATGGTCGCCCTTATCCAAAAATGGCCCTTCGTGGTAGCGCAGCCCGATGCAATGCCCGCTGTGGTGTTTCCAGAATTTCATTAAATCGTGTTTTTCAAAATACCCGCGCACTGCTTTATCTACATCCGAGCACGGTTTTCCCGGTTCCATCGCCGCTAGCGCCGTATCTTGCAAGCCTACCATGTGGTCGAAATAGTGCTGCACGTCGTCTGTCGGCTTCCCAATCACCATCGAACGTTCTAACTCCGACACATAGCCCCAGACGGGCGCGGTAGCCCCTGTCACCAGCACATCCCCTGCCTGGAAAACGATGTTGTTTGCCAGCGCGTGCGGGATTGACGAGTTGCGTCCAATCTGCCCGCGATACCCGGCGGAAGCGCCCTCACTGAACATATTTTGTCCCCGATGGATTGGCCCAATCGCGTCCAGCATCGCCAGATTCGCTTCCATACTCGCCCGCTGGCTGACCGCCGTTTCTGTTGCCCCCGGCACGGTATAACGTTGCAGCAGCATATGTGCCAGATTTCCCCAGCGGATGCTCTCGCGCAGCAAATTGAGTTCGGCGGGCGACTTAATCGCCATCTGGTCTTCGACGAATGGGCGTGCGGGCTTCACCGTCACACCCGCCGTCTCCGACAATTCCGGCCCACGATAGCCGAAAATCCAGGGATAGCCATCGCTGTCCGCGCCGATGATCCCGCCCTTCAAACCCATATCCGCCAGCATCTTGGCAAACACGTTCATCGGGTGCGGGTCATCCGGGTATTCCAGGTAATGTTCGACTCGCTCGACCAGGGCATTAGCCTTCGCATGTTCGACTTCCATACGCGGCACAAACAATCCCCGTTCGCCCTGCGCGGTCATCACGAACGCCATAGGACGCTCGGTGGGAATGAACGCGAATCCCGTATAATATTGGATATAGGCGCTGTCGAACAGCACGACGCCCTTCCAGTGCTGCTCTTGAACCTGTTGTAAAAGCGCATCGCAGCGTCCCCGGTGTTCCGCGTCGCTGATTTTGATCTGGGTCATCGAGACGACCATAATTTACCTTTCGGTCAGCATCCAGGATGAAGAACGCCGATTATAACGTCCCTGTAACCCTCTGCAATCAGACCACAAAAGGATACATGTTATGGATCAGGAAAAAATCAAACTGGCCCTCCATACATTCTCAAATAATTTACCTGAACGGCCAGAATGGACGATTTTGATGAAGGCGAGCGGCGAATTCATCGCTCGGATTGGCGAGTACCCATATTTTTATCCTCAAGCGATAGAGGATTTCACGGCGGCACAGTGGACACATGCTCATGGGATACATTTACTGAATACATTGGATCATCTCAATCATGGTGGTCTGGATTTCAGCGTTACTTTCGGCGGCAATAGAATTTTCTGCTTATTCCACTTGAATTATGCTTACTTTCTAGGCATAACGTTCAATGGCCTAAAATCACTCGACACAATGATCAACGCAATCCAATTTCACACCATTGATATTCTTGAGGCCATCAATCCAACCCATCCTACTACACCTTCTCAGCCAGCCTCATCTTAACCACTTTCTAACCACCGCTCCCTCAAAATCGAAACAAATATTCGAACAAATGTTTCACTTTTCACCTCAAATCTGTGGCATACTGGTTTTATCGGCCATCGCCGTTTCTAGGGATGGTTATGCCATGCGCCCTGTCCAAAAATGGCTTACGCGGCAGCAACAAGCCTGGTTCTTATCTTTTGCCTTTAGTATGGACACTGCACCGCTTTTATGGCAACTATGGCGGCGGCAGAGCCAAATCCTACCACTGCCAATTTCGCCATCGCCGCCAATGACGAAATACGCGACGAATTAGTGAATTCGTCGTCGTCGTTTTTATCGCTTTTATTGTTATTCTCTCTCAACACTGAACGAAATTGGCGAAAATGATCCGTGATATTGTCGATAAATGAGAAAAATTCTCGACTCTCATTCTTATTTTTATCACCATCTTTCTCATTTTGGCGCTATCTAACTTGGTGCTATTCGATTCTTAGCGCGGCACGGATGCGGTATAATCGCCTCACTTTTGCGCAAACCCCTACCCAAAAGGAACACACGTTGGCCGAAAAACAACCCATGACCGCCGAAGACCTCTACAAAATCACCTATGTGGAAGACCCAAACATCAGTCCCGATGGTCGCTGGATCGCCTACGTTCAGGTCACAGTCGATAAGCTGGAAAACGGCTACAAACGCAATCTTTGGTTGGCTCCCACCGACGGAAGCGATTTGATCCAGATCACCCGCAGCGGCAAAGACTCGCAGCCGCGCTGGAGTCCCGACGGTAAAACACTGGCCTTCGCCTCTGGCCGCGATGAAAAACCTCAAATTTATCTGATGCGCATCGCTGAACCCGGCGGTGAACCGCGCGCCCTGACCAGCCTCGCCAACGGCGCGGATAGTCCTGCCTGGTCGCCCGACGGCACGCAGATTGCATTTTTGGGTGGGATGAATGCCGCTGGCCGCGCCAAAGAAGAACGCGGCGAAGACGATCCTAATCCCATCGACAAACTCGACAGCAAACATCGTAAAGAACGCCGCGACCTCGATGAGACCAAACGCTTCGATCCACGCATCGTCCAGCGCCTTCCCTACCGCACTGGGACAAGCTTTATCAGCGACCATTTTGAACAGATTTATGTGATTCCGGTTGCCGAAGGATTGGATAAAGACGCCAACAAACCCCGCCGCCTCACCGATGTTGACGCCGACCATAACCCGCCCGAATGGACACCCGACGGCCAATTTATCCTCACTGCCCGCATGGGTGACCCGACAGGCGATGAACCCTGGCGCTGGAGCAACCTGTATCGCATCCGCGTAAGTGATGCTGACAGCGAACAACTGACCGACGAAACCTTTAGCAGTTTTGCGCCACAGGCTTCACCAGATGGCAACTGGATTGCCTATATGCGCCTGCCCCGTGAACGCCTCAGCGAACGCTCGACCCTCCTCACCATCCTGCCCGCGTCTGGGGGCGAATACCGCGATTTGAACCTGGAATTAGACCGCTCAGTTGAAGGTTTCCAATGGATGCCTAACAGCGAAGGGCTGATTTTTAGTGCGGCCAGCGAAGGCAGTGTCGAAATCTATCGCGTCACCCTTGAAGATGGGCAGGTCGAAAAACTCGTCGCGGGTGAGATGGAGGTTGATGGTTTCGATCTCGATGATGATGCTGGTATCGCTTATACCGCCAGCACCCCTATCAATCCGTCCGAATTATTCTGGCAGGATTCGAGTCTGGACAAGCCCGCCCCGATGACACACGTCAACGAAAAATTTCTCAATAGTGTCATCGTGCAGGAAACCCACGAAATCCGCTGGAAGTCCCCCAGCGGCATAGAAATCCAGGCTTGGTATGTCCTGCCTGTCGATTACGAAGAAGGCAAACAATACCCCCTCGCTTTCAATATTCACGGCGGCCCGCATGTCATGTGGGGGCCATCCACACGATCAATGTGGCACGAATTTCAATTTAATGCTGCGCGGGGTTATGTCGTTTTCTATGCCAATCCACGCGGTGCGCTGGGTTACGGTGAGGAATTCGAGATGGCCTTGCACGCCGCGTGGGGCGATGTCGCCTATGAAGATTTGATGTCTGGAATCGACACCCTGATCGAACATGGTTTTGTCGATCCCAATCACATGGCTTTAACAGGCGGCTCCTACGGCGGTTATATGACCGCCTGGATTGTCGGTCATACAGATCGTTTTGCCAGCGCGGCTTCCCTGCGCGGCGTCTATAACCTGCTCGGCTTCTCCGGAACAACCGATATTCCCAGCTTCATCGCCACCGAAATGGGCGTCGAAGCCTGGGAAGACCCGATGTTCCTATGGAAACATTCGCCGCTGGCTTATGCTCACCAGATCAAAACGCCGCTGCTCATCATCCACAGCGAGAACGATTTCCGCGTACCGATTTCGGAAGGTGAGCAGTTGTTTGCCTTCGTCCGGCGCAGCGGCGGCACGGTCAAAATGATCCGTTACCCGCGAGAAGGTCATGAACTGTCGCGCTCCGGCGAACCGGAACATCGCGTCAACAGCTTAACCCACATCATCGAATGGTTTGACCAATACTGTTTACCTGAAACCAAATAAAATCACCCAGAAAATAGGCTCAAGGAGTACACCTAATGGAAACAACACCGATGTTGGAAAAAGCGCAGGAATTGAGCGATAAAATCGTCGCGTGGCGGCGCGATATTCATATGCATCCCGAACTCAGCTTTCAGGAATTCCGCACGGCGCGTTTAGTCGCTGACACCTTACGTGAACTCGGCTTAGAAGTTGAAACCGGCGTCGGCAAAACTGGAGTGGTCGCCCGCATCGGCGAAGGCCG
Organism: Chloroflexota bacterium; assembly: GCA_039933955.1. GTDB lineage: Bacteria > Chloroflexota > Anaerolineae > Aggregatilineales > Phototrophicaceae > CFX2. Next base: position 9,049 of record JBDTNB010000149.1, on the reverse strand, counting down.
CCCCGCCATTGGCATCCGCGCCGATATGGATGCACTCCCCATTCAGGAAATAAACGAGGTTCCTTACGCTTCTCAAACCCCCAACGTGATGCACGCCTGCGGCCATGATGCGCACACCGCGATTTTGTTGGGCGTCGCCCATATGCTGACCGAGATGAAAGATCGTCCTCCGGGCGAAATTCGTTTGCTATTTCAGCCGTCAGAAGAAGATGAAGACTCGGATAATAAAAGTGGTGCAGTTCGCATGATTGAAGACGGCGCGTTGGAAGACCTGGATGGCGTTATTGCGCTGCACGTCTCCAGCGGAATGCCTACCGGGAAAATTCGCATCACCCCCGGTTTCGACCACGCGGCGGTTGATTCCTTCTATGCAACGATCAAGGGCGAAGGCGGACACGGCGCGTATCCCCACCAGACCATCGACCCAACCTTTATTCTGGCGCAGGTGATTAACGCCATTCACGGCGTCCGTGCCCGCCGCATCAACCCCATGCGTCCGGCGGTCATTTCCATCGGTGCGATTCATACTGGCGCAGCCAATAATGTCATCGCCGATGATGTCAAAATGAACGGCACAATCCGCAGTTATGACGACGAAACCCGTCAGCAGCTTTGGATAGAACTCGAACGCGCTTTTGGTGTAGCGAAGGCATTGGGTGGAGACTTCGAACTCAAAATCGTCAAAGGTTATCCGGCAGGCTACAACGATCCAGGTGTTGCCTCGCTGATTCGCGGTATCGGCACGGAGATGCTTGGCGACGAGGGCATCTATCCCGATGAACCCGGCATGGGCGCGGAAGATTTCGCCTATATGTGTCAAAAAGCGCCAGGGGCGATGTTCAGCCTCGGCGCACAATACGATGCAGTAAAACGTCCGCATCACAGTCCTAATTTTGACCTGGATGAATCGGCTTTCCCGTTAGGTGCAGCCATTCTCGCCGAGGCAGCACTGCAACTGCTCAAGGAAAAAGCCCAATAATCGAGCTTTATTTGTCGATCTTCTCGACAAAATCCAACGACGGTGTGGGGCTGACGGCTGTCCAGCCCCCATCGACGATCAAGGTTTTCCCGGTAATCTGGCCGGATTGCGGCGACAGAAAGAACAGCACCGCATGGGCGATATCGACAGGCATCGCAGCGCGTCCGGTAGGTATCACCCGCCCCCACACCGCTTCATAATTCGGGTCATCAACCAGGTTGCGCGGCGTGACCGTCGCCCCTGGCGCGACGCAGTTGACCGTGATTTGATAGGGTGACAACTCGATGACCAGATTACGCGCCAGCATTTCGAGAGCAGCTTTGGTCATCCCGTAAGTGGACAAGTAACGGATCGCCTGATGCCCCGTCACAGACGACATAAACACAATCCGTCCACCCTGTCCTTGAGCGCGCATCTGCCGCGCCGAAGCCTGCGCCAAAAAATACGACCCGCGCAGATTGACGCTCAAAACCCGGTCAAAATTTTCCGGTTCATAATCAAAAAAATCCGCCCACAAGGTTAGGCCAGCATTCGCTACTGTAATGTCTAAACGTCCAAAGTGTTCGACAGCTTTTTTCACCAGACCACGCACGGTTTCGACATCAGCGATGTCCCCGCCAACACCCTGGCAGACGCCGCCTTCGCTCGTAATTGTCTGCGCGGCTTGTTGGGCTAAATCTGCGTCAACATCGTTCAGCAGCACCGATGCGCCTGCCAAAGCCAACTGGCGCGCCACTTCGTAACCAATGCCGACACCCGCGCCCGTCACAATCGCGCTTTGATTTAAGAATGTTTTTTCACTCATGAATTGCTCCTAAAGGGATATACGGGTTATTATATCGTGACCAATTTCTGTCGAAAGTCATTCAATCCATGATGCCAAACCAACCTCAAATACCTTCCTTAGACCAGATTCTTGATTCAGCAGACAGTGTAAAACATACCCGTACCCACAGCCACCCGCGTGAAGGCAAACTTGCCCTGACCGAATCTATGCTGCTCGAAGAATCGAGCGGTAACCTCTTCGGCCTGACGCAAAATGTCGGTATGGGCTGGGATCCCCAAGAAGTGGGGCGCGAACAATATTTAATCCTGAGTACGCACGGGGGGATGCGCGCCGAAGATGGCAGCCCGATTGCGCTGGGTTATCATACCGGCCATTGGGAAGTCAATTTGCTGGTACGTCAAGCCGCCGAAACCCTGCGTGAACAAGGGACAATCCCCTTTGCCGCTTATTGCACCGATCCGTGCGATGGCCGTTCGCAAGGCACGGAAGGCATGATGGACAGCCTGCCCTACCGCAACGATGCCGCGATAGTCATCCGGCGGCTGGTGCGTTCGCTGCCCACTCGCGACGGCATCATCGGCATCGGAACCTGCGACAAGGGTTTGCCCGCCATGATGCTCGGTCTGGCGGGATGCAGCGATTTACCGGGGATCATTATTCCCGGCGGTGTCACCCTCCCGGCTGAAGATTCCGAAGATGCAGGCATGATTCAAACCATTGGCGCACGTTTCGCTCAGGGCAAAATCAGCCTGGATTACGCGGCCACGATGGGCTGTCGTGCCTGCGGTTCGAGTGGTGGCGGTTGTCAATTTCTGGGCACTGCCGCAACCGCCCAGGTCGTCGCAGAAGGATTTGGCCTGAGCTTACCGCACAGCGCCCTCAGCCCTTCCGGCGAACCGATCTGGCTGGATATGGCTCGTCGTTCCGCGCTGGCGCTGCTGCGTCTGAAATCCAACAACACCCTGTTGTCATCGATTTTGACCCCCGAATCGCTGGAAAATGCGATGCTCATTCACGCGGCTTTTGGCGGTTCGACCAATCTGCTATTGCACATTCCAGCGATTGCCTATGCTGCGGGTCTCAAACCGCCTACAGTACAAGATTGGCAGCGGATCAATCGCAGCACGCCCCGTCTGGTCGATGCCCTGCCCAATGGCCCCCGCAATCACCCCACCGTGCAGGTATTCATGGCGGGCGGCGTGCCGGAAGTCATGCTCCACCTGCGCAAAATGGGACTGCTCAATACTGATGCCCTCACCGTCACCGGAGAAAAATTAGGCGCTGTCCTCGATTGGTGGGAACAGAGTGAACGCCGCCAGCAGGTTCGTCAAACGTTGATCGAGTCGGATGGTGTTGACCCCGATAACGTCATTATGGATGCTGATGGCGCACGCAAAGCTGGCCTCACCAGCACCGTCATTTTCCCGACAGGCAATCTCGCGCCGCAAGGATCGGTCATCAAAGCGACCTCGATTGATCCGTCGTTGGTCGGCGAAGATCAGGTTTATCGCCATCGTGGGCCAGCGCGTGTATTTACCTCCGAGCGTGCGGCGATTCAGGCTGTCAAAGGCCAATCCGACAACCCTGTTAAACCCGGCGACGTCATTGTGCTCATCGGAATTGGCCCGCTGGGAACCGGCATGGTCGAAACTGCGCAAATCACATCAGCATTGAAATATCTGGAATGGGGAAAACATGTTGCGCTGCTCACCGATGGGCGATTTTCGGGCTTTTCGACAGGCGCGTGCGTTGGTCATATCGGGCCAGAGGCGCTAGCAGGTGGATCCATCGGCAGGGTGCGCGATGGTGACATGATCGAAATCATTCTGGATCGCCGCAATCTCGAAGGCACAATTGACCTGATCGGCACGAGCGAGGGCGAACAATCTCCACAAATTGGCACACGATTGTTAGCCTCCCGTGATTCACATCCTGGTCTAGCGCCCCATCCGCATCTGCCTAATGACACCCGTTTATGGGCAGCGTTGCAAGCGGCCAGCGGCGGAACCTGGGCGGGATGCATCTATGATGTGGATAAAATTATCCAGCTTCTCAAAATAGGTCAAGAAGCCTTGCGGCAGGAAGCCGTCGGTGGCATGTAATGTACCCTTTGAAAAACACAATCCTTTCAGGAGACTCCCATGTATACACTTGGCGGTGAATTGGTCGCGCGTGCGCTGGCTGCGCAGGGCGTTTCAGCAATTTATACCCTCTGCGGCGGTCATGTCATGCCGATTTATGACGGCTGCGTGAATAATGGCATCACCGTGATTGATACCCGCCATGAGCAGGCCGCAGCCCACGCCGCCGATGCTCATGCCCGTCTGACACGCAATGTCGGTGTGGCGGTGGTGACGGCTGGCCCCGGCGTCACCGACGCTGTGACTGGGATCGCCAATGCTTACGAGGCGCGCAGTCCGGTATTGTTATTGGGCGGTGCAGCACCTTTGCGGACAAAAGGCATGGGCGCATTACAGGAAATGCCACAGACCGGGATGTTCAAAGACATCACCAAAGCCAGTTTCACCATCACCGAAACCGAGCGCATCCCGGAGCAAATGGCCGAAGCCTTCAAGATTGCCCTGAGTGGACGGCCTGGGCCGGTATTTATTGAACTGCCCTTTGATGTGTTGTTCAATGCAGTTGAACCGCCGCCAATTTCCCCGCGCGTGACGATTGAACCGACCCCGCCGGAAGTCGGTGATGTGGCGCACATGTTCGAACTCCTGCGCGCTGCGAAAAAACCACTCCTCATCGCCGGGACACAGGTCTATTGGGATGGAGCACAGGACGCCCTGCGTGAGTTGACCGAACAAACCGGCATCCCGGTATTCACCAATGGCGCAGGACGCGGGACATTGTCCATGAAACACCCCAACTGTTTCAAATCCGCACGCGGGGCAGCCTTGCGCGAAGCCGACGTAGTCATGCTTATCGGCACGCCTCTGGACTTCCGCCTGAAATATGGACAGGAAGATTGGAACGCCAACTCGAAACTCATCCAGATTGAAAATGATGTCGATGAACTCAACCACAACCGTCAAGCCGATATAGCAATGGTGGCCGATGCGCGCTTGGTGCTAGAAGCTTTATCCGAAGGTTTGCAAGGCATCCGTTACGACGAATGGCTGGCTTTTGTTCAAGGGAAAGAGGCTAAGAAAAACGCCGAATTGGACGAATGGAAACATCTGAGCGATATACCAGTCAATCATTTCCGGTTTGGCGCGGCCATCAACGATTTCATTGACGAGAATACGATTATCATCGGTGACGGCGGCGATATTGTGAGCGCCTGCGCCAAAGTCATTGACGTGACGCTGCCCGGTCAATGGCTCGATCCCGGCCCATTAGGATGCCTGGGCGTAGGGCTGCCGTTTGCAATCGCAGCCAAGTTTCTTTACCCCGACAAAAAAGTTTTGGTCATCAATGGGGATGGTTCATTCGGCCTGAACGGATTTGAGTTCGATACTGCGATACGGTTCAATCTCCCGATTGTGAGCATCGTCGGCAATGATGCCGGATGGGGCCAAATCCGCAGCCCACAGATGAAAATGCTGAATATTGACCGGCCTACCGCGACTTCCCTGGCGCTGACGCATTATGAAAAAGTTGTCGAGGCTTTAGGCGGTTACGGTGAATACGTAGAAAATCCAGACGGGATTGGTGAGGCATTGAAACGGGCCTTCGCCAGCGGCAAACCGGCCTGCATTAATGTACCGATTGACCCAAAAGGGATGCTCAAAACCAACGCCAGTATGCCCTACATCGTTTAGAGAAAATGGAAATTGGCTCATTGGTCTATGACCTAATGGTACAATTTTTATACAAGATTTTTGCATTTATGATGTTACATCGGGATTATAATGATCCTAGTGCGTGGTTACTCTCAAAGGAGATTGATGTGAGAAAGCACCTATTGTTGGTTATAGCAGCATTATTTATGGTATTTGCTGCTGGTTGCGTGGATTTATTTGCAGTACCGGGTGTGGCGGTTTCGCCCGACGGTGGCACAATTTATTTCCTGGGTGGTGATTTTAGTTTAAGCGGTGGCGATAACAGCAGCTCGGTTCTGAGTCTGAGCAGCGCCAATGTCAGCGATGGAACCAGTAAGGTCATCGTCCAGGGCGATGATAGCTCGCTCATCAGCGCTTTTGCCGTAAACCCCACTAACGGCGAAGTCGCGTATGTCATGACCACTAAAGCCGGCGAATCGGGTATCTCGATTTATGGTACGGACGGCAGTTCGCGCCAGCTCGCAGGCAAGGATGCCTTCGGCGGGCTGATGACTGGAACCATGATGGCCTTCTCCAAAGATGGCAGCAAAATTGCCTTGACCGGTTTGCTGTTCCCGCCGGAAGTGACACCAGCCATGTTGGAAGACAGCGGTTCCGATAAGCTGACTCCGGAACTCATGGCGAAAATCAAGAACGTGGCATGGCTCATCAATGTTGCTGACGGATCGGTCAAGACCATCAGCAACCCCGACACTGAACGCGCCAACACTATCGCCTGGAGTCCTTCGGGCAATTTGATCGCTTTTAACACCTGGGTGGATACCAATGGCGATGGCACGGTTTCATCAGCAGGTATCAGCGGCATCCCCGGTATGTCGGCAGCGGCTCCCACTACGAGCGACCTCAGTGAAGTTCATATTTACGATGTCGGCAGCGGCAATACCGTTAAGGTTCAGGGAACCGGTCTGGCCTTCGGCCCGGTCTTCTTCTCGGACAGCACCGTTGGCTATGTGAGCGGCGATGCTATGAGCCTGATGGGTGGCGGTGCAGGTGGCAGCGCTGGTTTCAGCATTGCTACAGCCGATGTTGGCAGCGGTGCAAGCACCCCGTTCTACAGCGGTTCAAACTTGATTACCGGCGTGAGTGTCTCGCCTGATGGTTCACAGGTCGCCTGGGCGGAAGTTGAATCAAGCGCTGCCTCAGGTGCAGCGGCATCAGGTAGCAACAATATGCCCCCGGCGAAAATTTTCGTCAGCCCGATGGGTACAGCAGCAGCCAAGCAGGTCGCCGAATTGAATGGCATGTTCCTGGTTGATGTCCCTGTGTGGACGCCCGACGGCAAAGCCTTGTTTGTTTCATCAACCAACATCCTGGCATCGGCTTTGGGTGGTTTAGGCTCGATGATGACCGGCATGTCAACCACAACCGACGCTACCGCGGAAGCACCGAAACCCCAGCAAGTTACCTGGGTTGATGTGGGCAGCGGCGAAACAAAAGTCGTGTATGAAGGCGGCATGTTGAACAGCGGTATGTTCGCATCGCTCATGAGCATCGCGGGCATCCAGGGTCTGGGCAGCATGATGGGAGCAGGCAGCTAATCACCGCTCAGGGCGTTCAAGTGAATGTCCATCTAGACAGTATCATTTTAGGGGCGGTCTTGAACCGCCCCTATTCGCGCAAATAGGTATCTACAATCTCCTCAAGCATATTTTCCTCAATCCCGTTACAGGCCACTCCGTCTGGATAAATCATCAGATTTGGGCCTGCACCGCACATGCTCAGGCAGTTGGCAATTTCCAATTTCACAGGCTTGGGATATTGGTCGCCATTGATTTCATCCACTAGTTTTTCAAGCTGGGGATACAGTTTGTCGGCGCGCCGCCCCATATTGCAATACTGACCTCTGCATAAGACGATCCGTTTGCGCCGAGGTGTATTGGTGGTCATAACCAAAACCACAAACTGCCGTCAATTGGCGGAGTTGGCGAAATTCGCACACTTTGCCGCCGTTGTGGCGGGCGATAAGCACGGGAAGCGCCGCCGAATTGCGAATTCTGTGCGGCGGGAAACACGAGAAGCGCCGCCGCAGTGGCGCACAAACGGCGAGAACGAGCAACGTATCCGCCGCTGTGCGACATTCGCCACTTCGCCGCTGCAAACGCCAAAAATAAACGAAAGTGGCTGCGAAAAGCGATGGAAAAAGAAGAAAGCATATCAACAAGACTCCAAGAGCCGACGACATAGACAGAGCATATCACAAATTGGCGGTCACAGGTGAAACATTTGTTCGAACATTTGTTTCGGTTTTGAAGGGAGACCGGTTGGAATTTGGTTTAAATCAATCAGATGGCACACCCCATAACCGGGTATACCCATTTTCTTCAGCCGAAGCGATAAGTAAGCCATCAGAACTTATCGCAACGTCATTGATCCAGGGACTATACAAGTTTTCGGTTTCAAGGATGTGACTTTTATCCGCCATAAAATCCCATAGATTGATAGTGCCGCCCAAAGTGCCGAGGATAATCAAGGAGCCGTCCGGGCTAAAGACCAGGCTGGTTGGATGCCTGTGTTCATCGAGATCGCCAATTGGTTCCCAGAGAGCGACATCCCAGACGGATACTGAATCGGCTCCGTGAAAGGCGAGAAACGATCCATCGGGGCTGAAAGTTAAATTTGCAATACCGTCAACATAGTGGTCATCACTTTCCAGGCTGTGAATTGGTAAACCGCTCACAACATCCCACAGGTAAACCGTAAAGTCATACCCACCTGTCGCCAGTAACAATCCGTCTGGGCTGAAAGCCAGACTCGATATTCGATCCTTGTGACCCGTGAAAGTTGAAATCCTGGTTGTTGTGGTTGTATCCCATAATTCAACGTTCCCGTCCAAAGTGGAAGCGGCTAGCAATTTACTATCGGGAGAAAATGCAATTAGATTGACCTTACCTGTTTGTAAGGTACTGCTTTCCGTTCTATCTTCAACATTCCAGAGATGAACGCGACCATCATCAGCAATATAAGCGAGAAATAAACCATTGGGGCTAAATGATGAGCTTCCACATTGATTGTTACCAATCTCGCCCTACCCGGTAAAGGAAGTTATGGGTTCGTTGGTATGGGTATCCCATAGATAAGTGCCGTATGCCAAATCGTTCAGGCTAATGAGGGATCCGTCCTGGCTGAATTGAAGGTCACAAACCGAAATTTTGTAAGGCATAGAACCGATTTCGGTTATAGGGTCGAGGCTCCAAATCCGTCCAGCATCAAACCAATTTCCGGTTGCTAATGTAGCGGCATCTGGGCTGAAAGCGAGCGTGCGCACCCAATCATGCACAATATTCCCGTGCTCATCCTCGGTGAAAGAATCAAGAGCCAGTAACTCGCGGACTTTTTGGGCATTTTCTGACGTAATGGGTTCAAGATTTGTAGGGAGGATATGCTCATTATCCTGCGCAACGATTGGCATCGGTTCAACCAATAGCAATATCAGAACTATCGTCACAAGCATAACTTGCAGAGATTTGACCATAAACAATGATTTAACGC